>CASCUT010000006.1 GCA_949155365.1 uncultured Clostridia bacterium | reverse complement strand
ATAAAATGTAATTGTTCAGAAAACATTTAAAGGAGGTATTGATAAGTGCTAAGTATTGGTATCAAAAATTGGTTAAATTTAAAAGGGGTTATCCTAAAAGTATTAAAAATTCAGATGATGACGCTCACATTTAGCCATAATTTTATTGTAATTCTCTTCGATTATTTTGAATGGTTTCAAGTGCATTTTGTAGTGCTACTTCTATATTTTGTAAGATGTTGTCTGCATAGTCTTTTGTTCCCTTTGAAATCTCTCTTGACATTTCATTTGCTGTTTCTATAATTTCTGCTTTTTGCTCATATGCTTTTCTTGTAATTTCATGTTCATCTATCATTGAAATGATTCTATTTTCTGCTTCTTTTACAATGTCATCTGCTTCTTTTTGTGCTTCTACTAAGATACGTTGTCTTTCTTCTTTTACCCATTTTGCTTGTTTTAGCTCTTCTGGTAATTTTAAACGTATTTCTTTGATAATTTCTAACATTTCTTCTTTATCTACAACGCCTTTGTTAGAAAAAGGAATTGTTTTACTACTTTCTAACATTTCCTCTAATGTTTCTAATAATGTAAATATTTCCATGGTTTAGCCCCTTTCGCGTATGAATAGAAGTTTTACTCTTCCATATTTTCTTCTATCATATACTTCTATTTCTATTTTTTCTAATTCTTTTAATTCTCTTTCTTCTTCATCGGTTTCTAATATAATAATTCCATCCTTTGCTAGTAGTTTCAATTCCATAATTTTTTTAATTGCTTCTACTGCAATATCTTTTTTGTAAGGTGGATCTATAAAGATAATATCATATGGATTCTCTAATTTTAGTAAACATTTTTTATAATCTTTATTTATTATTGTACTTTTTGCTTCCATTTTTGTTTTTTTTACATTTTCTTTTAACATCTGAATGGATTTTGGTGATTTATCACAAAATGTACAATGTTTAGAACCTCTACTTAAGCTTTCTATTCCTAATGCTCCACTTCCTGCAAATAAATCTAGTACATTTGCTTCTGGAAGATAGGCTTGAATGATACTAAACAAAGGCTCTTTTACTCGATCTAATGTTGGTCTTGTTGTTTTATCCTCAATTGAATTTAATCTACAACCTTTTGCTGTTCCACTGATTACTCGCATTGTTATCTCCTTTGTTATATCTTTATTTTATCTGTTTTGACTGATATGTCAATAATATTCATAAAATTGTAATATACATTTAATACATTTGTAACACGTTAACATTTGTGTAATAATCATAGGTATTATATCCTATTCTTTGACTTTTTGCAATATGTTAACTTAATTTTTTTCATTTTTCTACCACGATTCCTATTATTATCCCATACTAATTTTCTTTACTTTCCTAAAAACAAATACGATACTTACTTGTCTTAAAAAGCAATGCCCTCATTTTTATGTTTCACAAGCATAGTAAATACTATATTTGGCATAAATTAGCAAAATTATCCAATATTTGTTTCTAAAAAACAGTTGTATTTGTGAAGTTTCTATTATATAATAGTAGTATCGTAACATTTCATAACATGGGGATGTAATTGGTTTCGACAGTATTTTAGAAATCGTAATCGCGAGTAGTGGACTCCGCTGGCCACTTTAAAAAGCGGAAATTTAAAATAAACGCTGATAATAGAGAATTAGCATTAGCTGCCTAAGTTGTAGCTACGTCTTACCTTAGCGCCTACTGCTTTGGATAAGGCGCCGATTTAGTAGGAAACAAAGTTATTCTTCGCCATAAGAATGATGGGTATTTAAATGGCTACCTTTGTAATTCCTTTGTTTGTTAAGGAACTATAAAGGGAATTTTAATAACAAACTACACTCGTAGAAGTTACGTTGGAAAAGGTATTGGACAGGAGTTCGACTCTCCTCATCTCCACCAAAGTATTGGAAATATATTTATCTTTTAACTATTAATCTAATCTTAAATTTCTACACAAAAAACAACTCACAACGATTATTCTCGTTGTGAGTTGTTTTTACATATCATCTTCCTCTTCGTCTTCTTTTTCTTCTTCGAAGTCATCTTCTTCGCATCCATGACAACTACTACAATGTCCTGAACATCCTTCTTCCTCTTCGTCATTCCAATCTAATTCAATCATATTGTTACATTCTGGACATGCAATTTCGTTTTTCCCATTAATTTCTGCTACAAATTCGTAATTGCAGTATGGACAAACAATTTCAAAGTCGAAACTTCCCTCTTCTTCTGTGTAGATATCGCTTTCAATTTCATTTACTGCACTTTCTACTTCATCCATTTTGGCTTCTATTTGTTTTTGTTTTTCTTCAATCTGTTTTATTTTTTCGTCTGCTTTTTCAGCAAAGCTATCCATCATATCCATAAATAACATGGATAATTCTGATATTTTTTCCTTTACGAATTCTAATTCTTCTGGGTTAGATAATTTTCCTTCTATTTCGGATATAATTCTTTTGTAGTTATCACTTAATACTGACATGTTTTTCGTTCCTCTTTCCTTTATACTCTTTCCATATACTCGCCAGTTCTTGTATCAATACGAATGACATCTCCAATATTAACAAATAATGGTACAGAGATTTCATATCCATTTTCTAATGTTGCTGGTTTTCCAGATGTTGTTGTTGTGTTTCCACTAAATCCTGGTTCTGTATAGGTTACTTCTAGTTCCACAAACATAGGTGGTTCTACAGCAAATACATTTCCTTTATAAGAAAGTATTTTTACTGACATATTTTCTTTTATGTATTTTAAAGCATCTCCTATTTGTTCTTTATTTAAAGGCATTTGCTCATAAGTTTCATTATCCATAAAATAGTATAATTCTCCATCTACATATAGATATTGCATATCTCTTTTTTCAATTTCTGCTCCTGGATATTTTTCAGATGGATTAAATGTTTTTTCTAAAACGGCTCCTGTAATTACATTTTTTAATTTTGTTCTTACGAAAGCTGCTCCTTTTCCTGGTTTTACGTGTTGGAATTCAACTACTTTGAATACGTTTCCATCCATTTCAAAAGTTGTTCCATTTCTAAAATCTCCTGCCATATATACTTCTGCCATATTCAATTTCCCCTTTCAGATTTATTATTACATTTTTAAACTTTTTCTAGTTTACCATATTTTATTGGTAAAATCAATAGTTATACTATGATTCTTTTATCTTTCTACACTTTCCACATTTTTTACAGTATTTCTTTCTTGTATCTTTTCTTCCTGTTTTTCTTCCCAATTTGCACTTACTTCTTCTGTTTTCTTTCTTGCTTCATCATCATACATGTCATTTCTATATTTTTCTGACTCTGTTTTTACAACATTGCCTTTTCCATCTACGGTTACTTCTGATGGTTTTCCATTTTGTTTAATTTGTCTGGCAATTTCTTCTTGTATGCTTTCATTTGTGCAAATCTCTTGCCCTCTCATATACATTTTACCATCTGGAGTAATCGTTACTCTTTCTTTTACATTAATCTTATTCCCATCCATTTCAAAAGAACCAATCGGAAGTTTTAGTCCCCCTACTTCAAATGTTCCATTTTGAATTTCTCCTAAATATTGTGTAGCACTTTCTTCTATCTGTGGTACAATTTCATAATTTTCTGTTTTATAGGTATATCTATCTCCTTTTGGTAATGCCTTTTGGGGTTGGTTGTTTGTTAAAGCTTTTATTAAATCCTGTACTTTTTCCCATGCTTGTTTAAATATTTCTTTTATTGTCTCCATATTTTCTCCTTTTTCTTATGGTTTATCTACAATTACATATCCTTTTTCTGATTTTGTTAAGTTCGTAGCACCTGCTTTTGTAATTAATACCGTATCTTCAATACGTACACCAAATTTTCCAGGAAGATAAATACCGTGGTTCGTTTGTAACTACCATGTTCGCTTTTAAAAGATTATCATTTTTACCACTTAAGAAAGGATATTCATGAATATCTAGTCCTACTCCATGACCCAAACTATGCACTAAATCGTAACCATGTAATTGAAAGTCATTTTCCACCATTCGAGAAAGAATTTTAATACTCATTCCTTCTTTCAATTCTTTTTCTGTTTGACATTGATTTTTTAATACCAAATCATAAATTTCCTTTATTTGTTCTGGTACATATCCTACAAAAATAGTTCTTGTCATATCAGAGCAATACCCTTGGTAGATGCATCCCATATCAATGGTAATAGGATCTCCCAAATCAACTTTTTTATCTGTTGGTACAGCATGTGGCTTAGAAGAATTTTTTCCAGATGCTACAATAGGCTCAAAAGAGTTTCCTTCTGCTCCATGCGTTTTAAAAAATCGTTCTATCTCTAACGCTATTTCTTTTTCTGTTTGTCCTACTTTAATAAATTCTAGTAGATGATTAAAACACTGGTCTGTAATTTCACAAGCTTTTGTTATTTTTTCAATTTCTTCTTCGTCTTTTATCATTCTTTGTTTTTCGATTATTTTTTCTGTTTCTTGTAAATTATTTATTTTGTATTGATGCATATATTGTTTGTATTTTGCATATGTCACATATTCTTCCTCAAATCCTACATTTTCACAGAATAGAAAGAAATTTTCATACTCATCTTTACTAAAATCTTTAAATTCATGTACAATAATGCCATCATCAATGGTTAAAATGGAATTGACTTCTTCTATATACCTACTATCTGTTAGATAAATATTCTCTTTTCTAGTAATTAATAATATTCCTTCTGCTACAATTCCCGTTAAATAACGAATATTCACCGGATTGGTTACCATCATTCCTTGCATATCTAACATTTTTATTTTTTCTCTTAACCATTTTAATTTCGTATTCATAGGACATCCCACTTTCTTTTTCTATTTTCTACGTTTTTTGCTTCTTTTATACAATTGGTTGGTACATTCCTAAGGTAAATATTTTTAATAGACAAAATAATACAATATCAAATGGAACTAGCATTACCACAAAGGTAGCTAATACAATAAATGGTCCAAATGGAATATATTCATCTGTTTTCTTCTTTTTGGTAGCTAATAATAGAATACTAATGATTGCAGCAAGTAAGAATGCAATTAAAGATATTACAATCATATTCATCCATCCAAAAAATAATCCTAATGCTCCCATTAATTTTACGTCTCCAAAGCCCATTGCCTCTTTTCCTGCAATGGCTCCTCCAATTAAGGTAATTAGTAAAAAGATACCTGCTCCCACAACAGCACCAAGTAGCATATCTATTCCTACTTGTATATTGAAAATTCCTTGTGCAAAAGTAAATACTAGTCCTACTTCAAATATCGTTAAATTTAGTCGATTTGGTATAATTTGCAATTTCCAATCTATCATCATAGCCGATACTAACATTGGTGCTAATATAAGATATTTCATAACATCCATCTGTTTTATTATGTTTGGTTGCCATCCTAGAAAATATAGAATTGCAATATAGATTATTGCCATGCTAAACATTAATAAATAATTTGGTTTTATGTGTTTTAGATATACTGTAAAAAATTCTTTTGAAATTATTTTCTTATATTCGGGAAGGCGTTTATTGCACCAATCTACGAATTGCCCTACAACAAGTCCTACTATCCCAATTACTACATAGTATATGATATTTATATCTTGGATATACATTTTATTTCCCCTTTTCTTCTGCTTTTTTTGCTATTCTTTGTTGATATTTTTTAATAATATACTGTTCTAATGGTCTTTTTATTTTGGTAATTAATATATCTTTTTCTCCAATTGGTTCTACTAAAATAGGAAATAGATGACATCGATTGGCACCTATTACATCCGTAAATATTTGATCTCCTACTGCTCCAATATTTTCTTCTTTTTCTTGTAATTCTTTGATTGCTTTATGAAATCCTCTTTTTAATGGTTTTGTTCCAAAATAAAAGTATGGCATTTGTAATTTTTGTGCTACCATCTTTACTTTTTCATGTTGATTACTATTGGATAAAATGCAAAATTTAATTCCTTGTTTTTTTAAATCTTCACACCATTTATTTACCCCTTCTGGTATCTTCTTATTAAAGTCTAAAATCGTATTATCAACATCTAATATTAAGGCTTTTATATTATTTTCTTCTAAGAAAGAATAAGTAATTTCTTTGACACTTTTTAAATATGCTTTTGGGTATAAAAACATGAAACGTTCCTCCCTACTTTTTTCAAATTTATCTTACCAATTTGTATGCCATTTGTCAAGCAAAAATGCAGAAGCAAGAGAAAGACACAATAAACCGATGGAAATTTTCCATCGGTTTATTAACTTTTTTACTTCGTCACCATCTTATTTCAATGGTATCTCATAGCCTATCCTCTGAAGATACCATTTGCTTTCTTATTTCTACTTCGATTTTTAAATTAGATTTTTAGCATAATATACTCCACATATTATTGTGAACATTTTTCAATCTTGCCTAACAATTCTTAAAAACATTTTATTTGCAAAAACGATGTCTTCCAATCGTTACTGTCATTGGTCTTGACCAAATCCATTTGTTCGTAGCAGTACTAGGGTTAAAATAGTAAATTGCACCATAAGAAGGATCCCATCCATTTAAGGCATCCTGTGCTGCTTTTATCGCAGTACTATTGGGTGTTAAATTAATCTGTCCATCTCTTACTGCATCAAATGCACCTGATTGATAAACAACACCAGAAATAGAATTAGGGAAACTTGAACTTTTCACACGATTAAGTACAACAGATGCCACAGCAACTTGCCCTGTATATGGCTCCCCTCTTGCTTCCCCATATACCACTCTTGCTAATAAATTCAAATTATTCGAATTGCTAGAAGAACTAGAAGAGCTAGAAGAAGTGTAAATTCCCATTGCTCTTAGTGTTCTAGTCCCTGCTATTCCATCTACTGCTAGTCCATTTTTTCTTTGAAAATATTTAACTGCTGCCAATGTTTGACTTCCATAAATTCCATCAATATTTCCATTATAGTAGCCCCATCGTTTTAATTTGGTTTGTATGGTAATAACTTCTTGTCCTCTTGACCCATATTTCGAAAGTGCTTGTACTTCTTCATTACGAATAAAAATGTGATAACTAATAAAAAGAATAAACAAAATGCTAATGATTAGCATTGGTTTTATTTGTTTCTTTGCTTTTTTCATAAAAATCCACCTCATTTGGTGTTATTTTCTCCAAATTTGGTGGATTTATACAAATTATCAATTTTTTTGTGACAAACTTTTATCTAAATATTAATTATCAAATTTCGGTTCACAAGTTAATCGAATTCCTAGGTTTTTCATTACATTGTTTTCTTCACTTGTTATTATATAGGAAGAATGTGCCTCTAAACCGGTCAATTTTCCTAATTGTTCCATCGCTTTGTCTACACTTTTATTATTAGATGTACAGATACTAAGTGTAATTAGCACTTCTTGAAGGTTTAAGCAATAATTGTTTCGATAAGATATTTTCTGTTTCATTTTAAAGATATCTTCTAATACATGAGGAGATAGTAAGTATTCTTCATCTGGTATGTTTGATAATTCTTTCAAGGTATTAATTAGCATAGCACTAGAAGCACTTAACAATTTTGATTCTTTTCCTGTTATAATTTTTCCATTTTCTAATTGAATGGCTACTACATTTGTCCTTTCTTTTTCTGCTTTTGCTAATGTTGGCTCTACTATTTCTCTATCTTCTTTCTTTAGATTTAATTTTGTCATTAATTCGACAATTCTATTTTCTATTTGTGGTGAATATAATCCTTTTTTTCTATGGCACATAATGGAATAGTATCTTCGAATAACTTCTTGGCATCCTGCCTTTTTTACTTCTTCCTCATCGATGATTCCCTGTTTTATCATATTTACTCCCATATCGGTTGGAGAATGATAGATGTCTTCACCCATTATTTGTTCTAACATATTTTTTAAAATCGGAAATGTAGAAATGTCTCGATTATAGTTTACCGCTTCTATATTATAATTTTGCAAATGAAATGGATCTATCATATTAATATCTCCTAAATCTGCTGTTGCCGCTTCATATGCAATGTTAACTGGGTGCAATAATCCAATATCCCATACTGGAAATGTTTCATACTTAGCATATCCTGCTTTTGTCCCATTTTTGTGTTCATGATATAACTGTGATAAGCAAGTAGCTAATTTCCCACTATTTGGCCCTGGTGCTGTTACTACAACCAGTTTTTTAGTGGTTGGAATATATGGATTCCTTCCAAAACCATTTTCACTAAAAATAGTGTTAGTATCATTGGGATATCCTTCAATCGGTTCAAATAAATAAGATTTTATTTGCTTTTTATTCAATTCTTTAATTAACTTATCGACTCCCTTTTGCCCTGCATACATATTAATGGTAACTCCATTTACCAATATGTCCATTTCTTGCATCTTTTCAATTAATCTTAATAAATCCTGTTCATAACTAATTCCGTAATCTGCTCTTATTTTATTTTTCTCTATATCATTAGCATTAATACAAAAGATAACTTCTAAATCATCTTTAAATTTTCTTAACATTTGAATTTTAGCATCTGGTTTAAAACCTGGCAAAACTCTACTGGCATGTAAATCATCAAATAGTTTTCCACCAAATTCAAGATATAGTTTGTTATCAAACATGTTAATTCTTTCTTCTATTTTTTCTTTTTGTATTGTTAAATACTTTTCATGATCAAACGCTACTTTCATTTTTCCCTCCAAACTAAAACGGTATTCAAATAACAACCTTATGCTTTTCTTAACGTTTTTGTAAAACTCCCTACAATATAAAAAAGATTAAAAAAAATTCCTGCAAATGCGGTTTTTTTTTAATCTATTTTTGTCTTATCTTTTCTTTTTTCATCTTACCATTATTAATTATAGAATGCAAGTTTTTTTATTAAATTTGTAGTATTTTTTTCTTTTGTTTGATATACTAAGAAAAAAAACAAAGGAGGAAAAAATATGACACTACATAATGAAGCAAAAAAAGAGGATATTGCCAAGATTGTTATTATGCCTGGAGATCCTTTACGTGCTAAATATATCGCCGAAAACTTTTTAGAAGATGCTAAGCTTGTTAATTCCGTTCGAAATATGTATGCTTACACCGGTAATTATAAAGGAAAAAGAATTACTGTTATGGCTTCTGGTATGGGAATGCCAAGTATGGGAATTTATGCTTATGAATTATTCAAATTTTATGATGTAGATACTATTATTCGTATTGGTTCTTGTGGTACTTTTGCACCAGAAGTAAAATTATTTGATACCATTTTGGTCACCAAAAGCTATACCGAAGGGAACTTTGCATTTGCAATGAATAATCAAGTTTGCCATAGTATTGACGGAAATTCAGAAATTTCTACTATTCTAAAAGAAACAGCAAATAAAAATGCCATCCCATTGGTGGAAGGTACTATTCTTTGCAATGAATATTTTGACCCTTATATGGAAGAAATTCAAAAACTGTTTGATCGCCTTCCAAAAGAAGAGCACATTTTAGGTTCAGAAATGGAATCCTTTGCTCTTTTCTATAC
This sequence comes from uncultured Clostridia bacterium, assembly GCA_949155365.1. Classification (GTDB taxonomy): domain Bacteria; phylum Bacillota; class Clostridia; order TANB77; family CAG-508; genus UMGS1663. Next base: position 68,391 of record CASCUT010000006.1, on the reverse strand, counting down.
GGCTAAAGCATTGAAGAAAAAAGCTGGTTGTCTTCTTACTGTTGTGGATTCTATGTTTGAAAAGCGCTCCATTTCTGCCGAAGAAAGACAAACTTCTTTAAATACTATGATTACATTAGCTTTGGAAAGTACTTTATCCATCTAATAATTTATCCCTTTTTTAATTTTTCCTTAGCATTTTATTGTAACATTTAAAATAAAAAGACCGAGATTTCTTTGAAGAAAACTCGGTTTTTTTATTATTTTGTAATTGACAATACTTTATATTTTATGATTCCTGCTGGTGCATTTACTTCTACAATTTGATTTTTCTTAGCTCCCATTAAAGCAACTCCAATTGGTGATTCATTTGATATTTTATTTTGTGATAAGTCAACTTCGGTAGAACCTACGATAGTATATGTCTCTTCTTCTTCAAATTCCATATCAAATACTTTTACAATATTACCAACTTGTACTGTTTTTGTATCAATTTCAGATTCATCTATAATTTTAGCATAACGTACTTTATTTTCTAAATCTGCAATTTTCGCTTCGTTTTCTGCTTGTGCTGTTTTTGCTTCGTCATATTCTGAATTTTCTGATAAATCTCCAAATCCTAATGCTACTTTAATACGTTCTGCTACTTCTGCTCTTTTTGTAGTTCTTAAATAATCTAATTCTTGCTCTAGTTTGTCATATCCTTCTTGTGTTAATAACACTTCTTTATTTTCTTCCATTGTCATTCCTCCTCAATCTTTCTGCTTCCTTTATTTTTATTGCTTTCTTATATTAATCTAGTTTTTTTCATTTGTCAATATTTTTTGCCAATTTCGTAACTCTTTTTTATCAATCTCTCCATTATTTCCATATAAATTTGTAACTTGTATTTTTCCCTCTTGTTTCTCTAATCCTACAAAACTTTCAAAGAGTTCTAAAGAAGAAAATTTATTTTCTAATCTATTTTTTCTTAGCCAGTTTTTTCTTTCTTCTCCTAGCTCTACTTCGATATCTTGAATAATAATTCCTTCAAATGCTTTTAAATTACTTATCTTCTCTTGCATGCTATTTATAATTATAGCATTTCGAAAAATACTATATTGCGTTAACTCTTCTTTGGAAAAATCTAGATTAATAATAACTTTTGCTTTTTTTAAGCTTTTTCTTTTATTATTTGCTACCGAAATAGCAATTCCATCTTCTTGTATCATTTCTTCTAATATTTTATATTTCTCAATTTCTTTTGTTACAATATTAATACTTTTTACTTTTGACGCTAGTCTTCGTATTATTTTTGTATTCTTTTCTTGATAACGATTTGCTAGCACATAGATATCTTGCATTACCAATAAATTTTCTTGTAAAATTTGCCTTAATATCTCCTCTAATGCCTCTTCAAAAATTCTTCTTCCTTCTATTATTTTATATCCTTTTATCTGCTCTTGATATGGTTTCATTTTATGAGATAATATGATTTGCAATTTTTGTATTGGCTCTCTCTCTAGTTTTTTTCTTATTCGTTTCTCTCTATTTTTATTTCCCAAATTCGGAATTAAATATACTTTTCTGTTTTCCTCTATTCTGTTTTCCATAATCCAATTCATTTTATATATTATCTTTCCTATCCATTTTCGAATCCACTTTGGTGCTTTTTTTAATTGTTGTATTTCTTCTTCGTTTTCTAACTCTTTTATATAAATATACATCCAAAATCACCCACCTATAATTTTTACATTATATGTGGGTGATTTCTTTCTATTCCTATTTATTTAATTGTTCTGCAACCATATTCCAAATGCCATCTTTTTCAAAATCTTTTTGCCAGTAAGCTCCTCCTGCTAAATCGTATTCTTTTATTAAAGTGAATTTTGCTTTGATTGATTGTTCTTCTTCTAACCACATTTTATAAGTAGCACCATTTTGTGTATATTCTACGTAATACTGCTTTAATTCTTCATTCCATGTTTTTTCTACATTACTTGGAAGTTTTGAATCAATATTTTTCATCCATACTACTGTGCTTTCTGGCTTTCCTCCTGTTTCTTTCCATAGCCTTGTATAGAATGGCATTGCTAAAATTAGTTTTTCCTTTTCTACCCCTTCTTGTCCTAAGAATTTTTTAACATTCACTTCTACCCAATCTGCTCCTGCTGTGGTTCCTGCTTTAGCAGAAGAATTTCCATATTGATCATATGCCATGAAAATCAAGTAATCTGCTACTTTGCCAAGTTGATGGCGGTCATAACATAAAGACCAATTTTCACTACCATCTGGTGCTGTTACATCCACAGAAAGTACTTTTCCATATTCTTTTAAACGAGGAGCAAGTTCTATGATAAATCTTGAAAACATTTCTTTATCTTCTACATTCATATATTCAAAGTCAATATTAATACCATCTAGTTCATTTTCTAATACCATATTAACAATGTTATGAATTAAGTTTTCTCTTCGTTTATAATCATTTAGTACTAAACTTGTATTATTTTTTCCTGCCTCACTGTTGGAAACCATCGCCCATACTTTATAATTGTTGCTATGTGCCCAGTTAATATACTCTTTTCCCGCTTCTCCTATTTTTACTTTTAGATTTCCTTCTGCATCACTTTTCAATTCTGCAAAAGATGGAGAAATGACATTAATGCCCTCTATCTTAGTTCCCATTCGATTTGGTACTTTACTTGTATAATAATCCCAAGCCAAACTTACTTTTCCTTCTATTTGCTTTTTTGTTTCCATTTTTTCACGTACTTGATATCCATTGGTAATATCTTTTGTATAACCTATTATTCCTAGGCCTGTCCTTACTTTATTCCAACCATTTTCTGCTTCTTCAATTACAATAACACTGTCTCCTTTTTTTACTTTATCTACTGTTTTTGAAAAAATAGTTGGTTTATATTTAATTGCAATATTTTTAGAAGCATTCGCCTTTTTTTGTTCTCTTGAAATTGAATCGATTGTCACAGTATTCGTTTCTTTTATATAATTTACTTCCACATGGTAAACATCTTTCATTTCAGAAAAAGGTAAATAAAATTCGCCTTCCTTTTCCGTTGCCATTCCATAAATTTTTACTTTGCTACTGTTCACATACATTTCTTTCTTTTCTAATGGTAATACTGCTAGTTTTGTATCTGATGAGGTAATAATTTGATCATACTGATTATCATAAAAAATATCTTCATCAAAGAAGTTTGCAATGTCTTTTGTTGCGATATAAACTACTTCATTCTCATCTATATAACCATCCAATTTCATACTTTCTGTTACATCATGGTTATTAATGATAACATTTACTTTATTGGTTACTTTTTTTCTAATATAATTTGGTGCTATATTAATTACCATTGCTATTACGGCAATGAAAACAGCTACCACTATTATCTTTCCTAACTTATTTGATTTTTCTTTTTTACTTCTTTTTGCTCTCATATTAGCTCCTTTTTTACTTCATTTTCTCTTGTTCCTATCTTACCTTATCTTGAGTTTCTTTTCAATAGTTTTTTTCATTTTTCTATGCTATATGCAAAAAACGCAACCAACTCTTACGTGGTTACGTTTTTGCAATCTGGAGAATGCGAACCTTGTTCCTTTTCTTTTTTGGGGCTGCTTTACATCCACTTTTTTCTCATTTTGCGTTATCCTAATACCTTCTTGTATTCTCTTAACACAAAAACTTTTTCCCATTTAGCTGCCCATTTTTCTTTTTCATCTGATACTACCTAGTTCTTTTTTCGGCTACTTCATTTTTCTGCAATTTTAGGCTATGCTTCATTTCCCTTTGACTCTTATTAAAGATAAAAAGGTACTTTTCCTTTCACACCCATTCTTTCTGCCGTTTTTCTTCTTTACTCTAGCTAGATCATTCATTTTTGGCTATTCTGCACTTTTTGATACGGTCCAGATGTTTCCTTACTCTTAGGATTTTCTTCTCCCGTACCCTATTCTTTTTTAGCAGACTCTATAACCATTTTACGAGTTAAGAACCGTTCAAGCACTTCTCCATTAAATATGGTTCATTTACGAGGGATTCCCTTTTTTTCCACATACTTCTATTCGATAACTACCTTTCTTTTTGAGTTGTTGCTATCTGCGAAGTACGGGCCCCATACTTCTATCCTCTTGCATTTACAAACTCGAATAAAAGTATGGGTTGAACCACCCTCTTAGAGATGTATTCATCCCTAACTATTTTTTATTTTACCATTTTTTGAAATTATGTCAAGTTTTTTTTCATTAAATATGTAATTCATTTTTAACTATTAATTTTGTATAATTTTATTTTTTTCGGAAACGATATAACTAGAAATGTAAAAAACGGAAAGGATTGATATTCATGGAAAAACATATTCATGTAACAGGAAGTTCTTCTGTCTCTTGGAAAGATGCTATTTTGCAAACCATTTCAGAAGCTTCTAAAACGATTGACTACCTAACAGAAGTCAAAATTATAGACCAAAGAGCCAAAATTAATGGAAAGAAAATCGCAGAATACTTTGTAGAATTAGACTTAGCCTTTACCATTGATCGAGATAGAGATTAAAAAGAAAGGAATGTGATAAAAATGAATCCTTTAGAAACACAAAAACAATACAGCGACTATGTTGACCAAAAATCGCCAAACTCTCCTATCTTAAAAAATTGTTTCAATGCCTTTTGGGTAGGTGGTCTTATCTGTTCTATTGGCCAACTTATTTTTAATTTTTGTAAATTTAAAGGAATGGATGTAACTACTTCCAATACGATTGTATCTATTATATTAATTGGAATTTCTGCATTCTTAACAGGACTTAATCTATTCAATAAAATAGGAAAATTTGCAGGTGCTGGTTCCTTAATTCCTATCACAGGATTCGCCAATTCTATTGTCTCTCCTGCTATTGAATACAAATCAGAAGGATACATTATGGGAGTTGGTGCTAAAATGTTTACCGTAGCAGGACCTGTCTTAGTCTATGGTATTTCAGTTTCTGTGTTAATTGGGATTATTGCTACATTATTTGGAAGTTAGATAGAAAGGATGATAAATATTGAAACGATTAGGAAAACAAACCATTCAATTTGATACCCCACCAACCATTGTAGAAACGGCTTCTATTGTAGGACCCAAAGAAGCAGAAGGTCCTATGGCAGGATACTTCGATCAATGCTTAGAAGACGAATTCTGGGGTGAAAAAACGTGGGAAAAAGCAGAGAGTAAAATTATAAAAGAAACCGTAAATATGGCTATTACTAAATCTGCTATCCCCGCTAGTAGCATTGACTATTGTTTCGCAGGAGACTTACTAAATCAATGTATCTCTTCTAGTTTTGGACTGAGAGAACTTAATATTCCATTTTTTGGTATCTTTGGAGCTTGTTCCACCTTTGTAGAAGGCATGTGCTTAGGAAGTGTCTTTCTAGAATCTGGTGCTGCTAATCATGTATTATGCTCTACCTCTAGTCACTTTTGTAGTGCGGAAAAACAATTTCGATTTCCACTAGAACTTGGAAATCAAAGACCTCCTACTGCCCAATGGACAGTAACTGGTTCTGGTGCTGCAGTATTATCCACAGAAGGAAATGGTCCATTCATTACCCATATCACTCCTGGAAAAATTGTAGATATGGGGATCAAAGATGCTAATAACATGGGAGCAGCAATGGCACCAGCTGCCTTTGACACTCTCATCACCCACTTTCAAGACACAGGAAGAAAGCCAAGTTATTATGATGCTATCATTACAGGAGACTTAGGGCACATAGGAAAAGACATTCTCCAAGACCTATGTAAAACAAAAGGTTACAACATAAACGCCAACTATGATGACTGCGGTGTACTCATCTTTGACAAATCAAAACAAGACACCCACAGTGGCGGAAGTGGTTGTGCTTGCATACGGAACCGTATTCTCTGGCTATTTCTTCAAACAATTACGTGAGAAAAAAATAAATAAAATATTGCTAATGGCAACTGGTGCCCTAACAAATGCCACAACAAACCAACAAGGCGAAAGTATCCCTGGCATTGCCCACGCCGTCGCAATCGAAAACGAAAAATAAAGTGTCCATTAGGGACAGATTCCCCAAAAGGAAACGTCCCCATTGGACAAAAGGAGATTGATATGGAATTTTTACAGAGTATTGACTGGATGCAATTACTTCGTTGTTTTGTAGTTGGTGGAATGATTTGCATCATTGGTCAAATTTTAATTGATAAAACAAAGCTCACACCTGCTAGAATCTTGGTGGTATTTGTTACATTAGGTGCCATTTTAGGTGGTCTTGGTATTTACCAATATGTGATTGATTTTGCTGGTTGTGGAGCTACTGTTCCTCTTACTGGTTTTGGTGCTAACCTTGCCAAAGGTGCGATGGAAGCGGTAAAAGATAATGGTTTGCTTGGTGCTTTTATTGGTGGTGTTAAGGCATCTAGCGGTGGTATTGCTGCTGCTGTCTTCTTTGGCTATTTAGCTTCTCTAATTTCAAAACCTAAAATGAAAAAACAATAAATATAGAAGAAGATTTTAGGGTACGTCCCTAAAATCTCCCATTTTATTGTATATGTCATACCAACTATATACTCTTGTTATATTTTTTCCTTTCGCTTCTTGATTATATTTGCTATCAAAACATAATACTGGTATCTGTGTTGCAATTTCTTTTACTTGTTTTGAGTAGTCTTCTATCATTAATTCGACATAGTTTCCTACACAGTATTTTAATTTACTTCCCTCTGTATAGATAATTTTATCATAGCAAATCGCATTTTTGTTTAGCCATGCTTCTACTAGTTCTTTCATTTTTCCTTGATATTCTTTTGGAAGTCCATATTCGTTTCTGGATGTTACAATATAAATTTCATGGCCTTCTTCTTTTAGTTTTTGAATCATTTCAGAAGCAAATTCTCTAGTAGGATAATTGCTTGCATAATAAACTAAATATTCATTCCAAAATGCTTCTGTTTGCTCTTCTGTCCATCCAAATACTTTTCCTTCGTCATAATGTTCTGGCTTTATACTATATGGTATGTTGTGCTCTGTACAAAATTTTGCTCCATAATCTGCAACAAATCTTTCATAATCTGTTAGTACTCCATCAATATCAATTCCTATTCTCATTTGTTTTTTCCCTCTCTTTTTTATTTTTATCTTATCTTTAAATATCTGTTTCGTCAATACTTTCTTCTTTATTTTTTATCTTCTTTTTTTCTATCCCAATACTTTTTACTATATTTTCCTTGACATATTTACTTTCATCTATTATAATACATTTTATGTAACGTTAATATTGTTTTATTAATGAAAGGAGACATAACTATGTCAGATTCAGTAACTTTACGGAAAACCTATGGTAATGTTCATGTAATTTTAGCTTTTCTTTCTTTAGGAATATGTGTATTCAGTCTTTGGGGATTGTTTCATTTTTCTAATTCTTTTCCTCTTTTACTCATACCTTTTTTAATTTTTACTGCCGTTTTTGTTAATTCTTGTATGTCATTTTATAATCATTTTCTCGAAGCTGGGAAATATATGGAAAAAGAAGAAAGAATGAAACAGCAAAGAAGAGCGTCAAAAGAAGAGAATGAGGAAGAAAAAAATGAAACCGAGGAAAACGAAGAAGAAACAGAAGAAATAAGGGATTTCGCTACTTTACAGGATTCTGCAAAATTGCGAAAAACTTATGGTTTTATTCATTCTACTGCTTCATTCACCCTGTTTGCTGGAGTATTCCTACTGGATTTGTATCTACTTTCCAAAGACCCCTTTTTCGCTATATTTTTATTTCCTGAAGCTCTAATTTTTGCACTTATTTATGCTTTTATAGTAACTGCCCGTGAGTATTTCATGGAATCTGGTATGTATATTGAAAAAAGTAAAAGAATAATACAACGGTAATCGTAATTGATTGTTAGATATGATTATTCATAATTATCCCCCAGTATAACTGGGGGATTTTTCATATCGGCCTATGGTGTCCAATGGGGACGTTTCCTTTTAGGTAATCTGTCACTTTTGGTACTTTTTTATTTTATTTTGATTGTCCATTAGTGACAGATTACTCAAAAGGAAACGTCCCCATTGGACACCAAAAAAGTACAATCTAAAAAAGATTGTACTTTTTCTTCTTTATTATGCTTTTTTACTAGCTTCTACAATTTCAGTAAATGCTTTTGGATCGCTTACTGCTAATTCTGCAAGCATTTTTCTGTTTACTACAATATTGGCTTTTTTCATACCAGCAATTAGTTTGCTGTAAGTTGTTCCATTCATTCTTGCTCCTGCATTAATTCTTGCAATCCATAGTTTTCTAAAATTACTTTTTTTATCTTTTCTTCCTACGTATGCATACATTCCTGATTTCATAACGGCTTGTTTTGCCATTCTAAAACGGTAATGTTTTGCTCCATAGTAACCTTTTGCTCTTTTTAATATTTTTTTATGTTTTTTACGAGTTATTCTTGCTGTTTTTACTCTTGCCATTTCTTTTTCACCTTCCTTATTTTCTTTTTCCTAGTTTCCATATGGTAACATTTTTTTGATTCCTGCTTCACATGTTTTGTCTGCATAAGCATCTTGTACTTTTCCTCTTGATTTTGCTCTTGATGTTTTATTTGCTAAAAGATGTCTTCTATTTGATTTTGTTCTTTTTACTTTTCCTGTTGCTGTATAAGAATATCTTTTCTTTGCAGCTTTATTTGTTTTTAGCTTTGGCATAATTCTTTCCTCCTCTTTGTTTTTCCTTTTTCTATTATTTATTAGCTTATTTGTTATTTTTCTATTTTTTTCGCTAATATAATAAACATATTCTTACCTTCTAATATTGGTCTTTTTTCTGGAGTAGCTATGTCGGATAGTTCTTCTATAAAGCGATTTAAGGCTGTTTCTCCTTGTTTTACATAGTTTAACTCTCTTCCACGGAACCTAACGGTAATTTTTACTTTGTTTCCTTCTTCAATAAATTTTCTTGTGTTTTTGCATTTGAAACCAAAGTCGTGTTCTTCAATATTAGGTGTAATTCTAATTTCTTTTAGTTCAAAGGTTTTTTGTTTCTTTTTTGCTTCTTTTTCTCTTTTTGCTTGTTCAAATTTGTATTTGCCATAATTCATTAACTTACAAACTGGTAATTGAGCATTTGGTGCTACTAGTACCAAGTCTAATTTTTTTTCATATGCCATATCTAAGGCTTCATGAAGGGAAATTGGTCCAATTTTGTTTCCTTCATTGTCAATAATTTGAACTTCCTTTGCTCTAATTTGTTCATTGATTGGTAAATCTTGTTTGATAAAAAACACCTCCAAAATTTTAATAAAACGAATTCAAGAAATTGTACTTCGCTTTGCTTAAACAATTTCTAAAAATTCCTATAATTATCTTGTACAGAACTTTTCTTTCCTTCGGACTGAAAATTCCTACAATATAAAAAAGAATTAACTTTTACAAGTTAATCCACCAATCTCACATAAATATTCTCTTAAGCTAATACTTAAGAAAGTAAATATTGCTAACCTTTTTCCACATAGATAAGGTGAGAAGTGGATAACTTCTTCTTTTTCGATAGTACTATCTTAATACATTCTTTTTCATTTGTCAATACTTTTCTAATTTTTTCTTAGAATTTTCTTGACTTTTTCTCTTTTTTGTATTAGAATAGTATCGCATTATGTAGAATGTAACCAAGATAGCCTTGAACTTCTCCCCGGTAGTTCATCATTATCCATGGTTTCATAGATAAAATATTATTAAATGAATGGAGGGTATTTATTACCATGAATAATACAACACATAGCGTTAAAAAAAGTGAAATTGAAAGAAAATGGTATGTTATTGATGCAACAAATATTCCTTTAGGAAGAGTTGCAACAGAAGCTGCTAAAATTTTAAGAGGAAAACATAAACCAACTTACACACCTCATATGGATGTTGGAGATCATGTTATTATCATTAATTGTAAAGATGCTGTTCTAACAGGAAAGAAATTAGACCAAAAAGTATACAGACATCATTCTGGATACATTGGTGGAATGAAAGAAACATCTGCAAGAGTAATGATGGAAAACAAACCAGAACAAGCCATGATGCTTGCAGTAAAAGGAATGCTTCCTCACAATAGCTTAGGAAGACAAATGGTTAAAAAATTAAGAGTATATGCTGGTAGCGAACATGAAAACATCGCTCAAAAACCAGAAGTTTGGGAGGTAAAATAATATGGCTAAAGCAAAATCAGTGAAAACCGCTTTTTATGGTACTGGAAGAAGAAAAAAATCTATCGCTAGAGTTAGATTAGTAGAAGGTACTGGCGTAGTTACAATTAACGGAAAAAATATTGATGAATATTTCGGAACAGAAGTATTAAAAGTTATCGTAAGACAACCATTAACTGCAACTAATACAACTGCAAAATATGATGTTATTGCTAAAGTTGTTGGTGGAGGATTTACAGGTCAAGCTGGAGCTATCCGTCATGGTATTGCAAGAGCATTAAATGAAGCAAATTCAGAATACAGACCAACTTTAAAATCAAATGGATACTTAACAAGAGATCCACGTATGAAAGAAAGAAAAAAATACGGTCTTAAAAAAGCTCGTAAAGCACCACAATTCTCTAAGAGATAAAAATTCAAAACTCGAAAGTCGATTTTATACTTTCGAGTTTTTTGTTACCTATTTTTCAACTTTATTAACTTTATGCAAATTGTATGTTATACTAAATTCCGATAAACGTTTTACTTCTCTACATTTGATACCATACACCATTATGCTTTGGCAATTGCCTAGAAGGAGAATTTTATGAAAACAGTAACACATAATTTTTATTGTATGAAAGGCGTCACAATGGAACTTAAGCGTTATGGTTCAGAACAGGAGAGAATATCATGGAAAAAGCCTGCACAGGTAGAACATTTTATGAGTCTTCTTATGAAACAAGACGTAAAATGTACAGCGATCTTACAATGTTGCAATAAAAAAGATGGTAATCCTTATTGGACTTGTTTTTTATCCTCTTAAACCTAACATCTTCATAAAAGTTTTACTTTCTTCTTTCTGTCCATAATTTTGCTTCTCTGTTTTTATTTTCCATACTTTTCTCCTTTTTCATTATGTTTGGATACTTTTTTACTATTTTTATGCTCTCTATTATAATATGATTTTACATAAAATTATATAGGTAAACCGCAGTTTCTAGTTAGAACCTGCGGTTTTGTATCACTATTTCATTTTAATAAGAGCTTCCTGTCCTCTTCCATTGCCAATATAAGCAACTTCAAAGTTGGTTTCTTTTTCGATAAATTCTAAAAATTTCCTTAATGCTATTGGTAATTCCTCTTTGCTATTTACCTGCGAGATATCCCCCCAGCCTTCTAATTCTTCATAGACCGGCATTGCTTCTTCTACTTCTAAAAGATTATCCGGCATGTAAGATACTTCTGTTCCATCTGCTAAGAGGTATTTCGTACATACTTTTATGGTTTCTAAGTCTTTCATAATGTCAAGCTTATTCATGATTAGTTTAGCATGTTTATGCCCAGTAAGTGCTTTTCTTAAGGTAGGAAGGTCAAACCATCCCACTCTTCTTCGCATTCCTTCTGCGTTATCTACTTCATCATTGTTAACATAAATCTTTTCTGCCTCTTCTTCTGACATTTCCGTAAGAAATGGCCTCCGATTTAAACAACAGAAATAGCCTGTGCAAATGATGTAGGAATCGTTTAATTCATAGGGCGAAATATTGGCTCCATTCATTAATGCATTGATAGCCGTAGAAGCACTTGTTGTATAAGGATTCAGACCGTGAAGATTGTCTAACATAATGCCATTACAACCTTCTATTAATACCTTGCTTTCTTCTGGTATTTCATTTAAGAATTTTGTATAATCAATGCAAAATTCACCAACTTTTCGAACAATGGCTTTATAATCTTCCAATAATTCTTCTGCAATTTGAACAAAATAACTTTTGGGTTTCTTAGAAAAGTAGCCTTCATCTGTTTCAATGGAAGTAAAAATGATTTTTTCAATTAATTCTTCTTTTCTCATTCTTCCTTCGACACAATTTTGTACATCATATAGTCTTAAACAATGCCTTCTTGTTCTTGCTACTACTGCCACTCCTGTTCCTTGATTGGTACTTCCTAAGGACTTTGAAATAGTAGAACCTACTGTTTTTTCAATGTAGGGTTCAATCAGCAAAGCAATGGTAGAGGCAATATTCACTCTATCTCTAATGTCATCTGGCCTTTCATATACTTCCTCTCTTAATGCCGTTAAATTCAGTACTGCTCCTGGTCCAACTACAAATTTTACTTCTTCCTGAAAGAAAACGGAAGGTAACTGTTTGGTGATAATAACTTTATCAGAACCTTCTAACTGCACTGAATGGCTGGCATTAGTAGAAGCATTTACCCGAAATACATAGTCATATTGGTTCTTACTTCCTAAACAACTTACTACTTTACCTTTTCCTTCATCTCCATATAAACCGCCTACAATTACGTCTACTTTCATCTTGCCTTCCTTTCTATACGGGTATCTTTTCGATACCCGCATTTTGCTCTTGTTTATTGTTATATGGTTACTACCAGATTTCGATAATCTGGGCACATCCGGTTTAAAAACTTCTCATAAGTTGCTAAAACTTCCTCTGGTGATTTCCACTGTCGATAAGCGTCTTTGGTAAGGGTTTCTCCTGTTACCATATCATTTGCTCTCATGCAGTCTTGACTCAGTTCATCAATTAAAATCATTTTTCCATCTAAGATGCCAAATTCCATTTTTACATCTACTAACTTAATTCCTGCTTTGGTATATACCTCATTTAAGATATCTCCAATACGAGAAAGCATTTTATCTGCTTCATCAAACTGCTCTTTGCTTAAAAGATGAAGACCTGTAATATAGCTTTCGTTCATTGTTGGGTCATCAATTCCACCAGTCAAACTTACATCAATCTTAGCGTCGTATTTGTTTAAAGGTGGGTCAAATTGATCGCCTTCTTTCACAAAGATTGGAAAGAGTTTGACAATCGAACCTGCTGCATAATACCTTCGAATCCATTCGATTGGAACTGGTTTACACCGTTTAATTAGAATTCCCATTCTCCCATTAATGTCTAAAATCTTGTTTTCGACTCTTTCGGTAGGAATTCCGTTTTCTTCCATTAAGTTTAAGAAAAACATCGTGGCATACATCCGGTAAATATCGGTTCCTTCAATGATTCCTTCCCTTTGGTTGGTAACACTTCTTAAATGCGGTTTATAAAACATAATCGCAAGGTTTTCATCTAAGGCATAAATGGTTTTTGATTTCCCATCTGCAATGATTTCTAACTTTGAAAAATCAACATTTTTTAAGTATTGGTAGGTTTTAGATAAATTTTTCAAGTGTTAAGACCTCCTTTATTCTTTCGATGTTTTCTTGTGTCGATTTGCTTGCATCAATCGTAATTACTTGAACATGACTGTTTTCTGTTAAAAAGTTTACCGCTTCTTCATACTTCTCTTCATAATGCTTTAATGACTCCCATTCTTCGAATTCATCGTGTTCCTTTCTTGCCTGATTTCTTTCAAATGCAATTTTAGCATCCAATTTACAGTAGAATAATAGGTCTGGAAGTGGTTTCCAAGCCTTTATTACTTTGAGTGCTTGTTCTTTTCCTCCTTCTTCTAAGTTATCTACTAATGCAGTAAGAATGGAACGGTCATACACAGTATTTACTACATTTCTTGCTGACCAATGCTGTTTTCCTACAATTTCAGCCCATAAAAGGTATTTCGCATCTTTCCAAAGTGCAAAGGCATCTCGTCCTACTTTTCCTGAAAATGGCTCTACTAATACGACTGGTGAATTTTTGAAGCAACCACTTTGTATTAGTTTTTTAGCTAAAGTAGATTTTCCAGAACCATCAATTCCATCAAAGGCAATACATCTTTTTTCTGGAATTTCCTCGATTATCCCTAAATTGATAAATAATGGTAATTTATCAATTCTAGCAGTTGCTAACACTGCTCCAAATTTTACTACTTCGGTGTGTTCTACTAAGCCATTTACTTTTGCTGTTTCTCCTGTTTCTACCACATCAAAGATAGAATCTGCCCAACCAAGCTTAATGCTTGCTTCTACGCTTCCTTCCATTTCTACAATGTGGCTATCTCGAATAGCATAATGTTGCTTTAATACATTAGGATAAGTAGTTGCTATGTTTCTTTCTAAGAAATAGGAAATGGGATAGTCCCTTTTTTCTTCTGGTACTAAAATGCTCATTCGGCAATCTTTTTGCTCAAAATGTTTCAAGGCAATAAACGCTTTGTTTGAATTTTCCAGCCATTTATCTGCTCCATAGATAACCAAATCGAATTTGTTGTAATTCTTTGTAATATCTTTCCATTTCAATAGATGAATCCTTAACACATATTTTTCTGTTTCGATATCATAAACCAATTGCCTTGAATTAATCTTAGGAATGTCAATTCCCAAGGAAACTAAATATTGATGAAGTACTTTTTGAAGTCTTCCCTTAACCGCTCCTATGGTAATTAACGTTTTAGTTTTCGTACTACTCCCTACTTCCTGAAACAAACACATTTCTAAATCTTGCAAAATGGATGGGTTTTCTGTGTAATAAATAGACCTTAGCCCTTCTTCTGTTAACAAAATTTGGCTTGTTGATTCTGAAGTATTAGAATATGCCTGCCCTGCCATAGAATTACCAATTAAGGATAACAACGAACGTATCATTCTTTCTGACATGGTTGGTTTCAGCCTTTTTACAACTTCTATGCTCTTAAAGAACGCATCTCGTACGGCTTCATCTCCATTTTTGAAGTTTTTCCCTATTCCAATGATAGCAAGAGAGTTCTGTTTCGTAAGAGGCTCCTTACCCATGATAAGAATAGGAGGTTTTTCAAAGGGAATCCAAGGCTTTACGATGCTAACTTTTAACTTTATTTCGCTACTAGCCTCTAATGCAATTCCACTTAATTCCCCATAAGCCTGTTTGGCATGAACATCTCCTAAGTATAAGCCTGCACCTTCTACTTCTACTGGTAAATAGATATCGACTCCTTCGGTAAGAAATGGATTATCAAAATTACCTCCCGTTTCTCCCATATGTCCTGTCTTTATAACACCTTCTTTTGGCATCGTTGCAATCATTCCAATACAAGGACTTGCTTTTAAGTTTAACTGATTTTTGAAATACCGAAGGTTTCTTTCCTCATCGATTACCTCTGCAATGACTGGATAGCGACTACTAAAATCAAAATCTTTCGCTTTGCTTAATGGAGCAATTCCTGCCGATTTCGAAAGCATTTGTGCCATTTCTTTTAATTTGATTTCTTCAATGTGTACTTTTAAGAAATCTCCTGGCTTTGCTCCTTCGACATAAATTGGTCCTGTTAACGGATGGTGATGTGGCGGATTTTTCATACTCATTAGATGTTCTAACTGTGAAAGGTCTTCAAACTTAGCTCCAAAAGCATTGATAGTCTTTACCAAAACTTCCTCTTCTTGCTGAATTCTTTCAATAAAGCAATCCTTTTTTTCAATGACGGTACTTGCATTGCATTCTATTTTCTTCATGTCTCTCCTCCTATTTGTACTGCATTAATTCAATGCCTTCCATGGGAAGCATTTTGGGTGATTGTGGTCTTAGATTAATATCACTAAACAATAAATTGTCTGGCATGTCTACTAACTTTAAAATACTTTCCCCAATTTCTTCTGGTTTGATTTTCCATTCTTCTTCATAGCCATGTTCTCGATTTTTAATAGCACCTAAGGATAAGTGAATGACTTTTACGCCTTCTCTTCTTACCTCTTCCATCAAGCATTCGGATAGTGCCTCTACTGCTCTTTTGCTACTACAATAGGCAGAACCTAATCCAAAAGGATAACGCCCAGCATGAGAACCGATAAAAATAATCGTGCCTTTAGCAAGTTTTACCCGCTCTAATAAAAAAGTCAATACATAGAAAGGACCTTTTAAGTTCACATCAATCGAATACGAAAAGTCTTCTACGGTTAACTCTGAAATTTTACCAAATTTTCGAATTCCTGCATTTAACACTAATAAGTCAATTTTCTCAGGGATGTTTTTGCATGCTTCTTCTACCTGCTTCGGATTGGAAACATCACATTGATATTCCTGATAAGCTTCTGCTTCTTTTAGGTTCTCTGTAGTGGTTCGATTAAGTCCATATACATGATAGCCTGCTTTTAATAACCGTTTTTTAATCCCTTCTCCTACCCCTCTGTTGCACCCTGTAATAACTGCTACTTTTTTCATTCTAGCTCTCCTTTCTTTTTATTGAATTCAATAAAAAAACTACTACTTAAATCTGTGTTATTTTATATTATTTTACATAATTTGTCAACCTCTTTGGGCTGTATTTCTATGTTATTTCATAAAATATTGGATCATTGTGATATTTTATGAAATGCCCTACTAACTTAATTCTGAAATTTTTGTATCTTGGTAGAATCGTTTTGTTACTAGTTCCATTTTTCTTCAAAACAAAAGTACAACCTTTGTTTTGGCTGTACTTTTTGTTTTTTACTTTCTTTTTATCTTTCTTTGTCTTAAGATGAATTCCTCTACTGCTTTAGGAACATACTGGCTAATAGGCTCATTTTTTTGTATTTTATCTCGAACTAAGCTAGAACTAACTTGACTTAAATCGATTGTTTTTACATAACTACCAGAAGAAGCATAAATCGTCTCTAAGCCTCCTTTGTAGTATTCCCCTGCCAGTTTTTGTTCATATACAAAATCTCCCTCACTTCGCATTCCTCTTACGACATATTTGGCATTTACTTCTTTTGCTAAATCTATGATTTCTCCTTCATAGCAAATAACTTCACAATTAGTAATATTCTCTGCCTTTAAGGCTTCTTCAATTGCCTGTTTCATTCCCTCTTTTTCAAAGGCTCTTTCTTTCTTATACGGATTTGTTGCAATGCAGATAATCAGTTTTTCAAATAATTCACTTGCTACTTGAACAATGTATAGATGTCCTACTGTAAATGGGTCAAAACTTCCCGCAAATATTCCATTTGCCATCTCTTTTTCCTCCTATTATTTTCATTGAGTCTAATAAAAATATAATACCAAGTTACTTCCTAAGTATAATATATATTTTTAAATTTTTCAAGAGATATTGACATAATTTGAAGGTTTATGTATAATCTCTTCATAACAATTTTGTTCTATTACTATTTATCATTAATTAATGTTAAAGGAGGAGAACTATGCCAGGTATTATTTATCACTTAGCATTTGCCGAAGAAGTTTATCGGCATCTTAAAAACAAAGTAAATAAGGTCGAGTTTTTTTCTGGAAATTTAATTCCTGATTTAGTGGTACCAGAAAACAAAAAAGCTTCTCATTACCGGGTTCCTGCTTCTGTAAATGGATTTGTAGTTCCTGATATGAAAGCAGTAAGAAAAGAGCTTTATGATGCAAATCATTCTATTAAGTTAGGCATGTTTTGTCATCTCTACTTGGATTATCATTTTTTTGAAAGTTATCTTATTCCCGAGTTTATTTGGGATGCCAATACCATGCAAGTAATTAATCCAAGAAATGGTCTATCTTGGCCCGCTGAACGCTTTTTTGCCAAAGCATCTGATGGAGGTATTTTATATGCAGGATATACCCAAATTAACCATCTTATGCTATTCGATGGACATATTAGTCAAGAAACTCTCAATCTAATACCAGACCACCTTCCTCTGACCGGTTTACCAGTGTTTGACAAAAGACGTGAAAAAACATGGCGAGAGGAACTGAATGGTTATCTTTCTGAAAATCTTAGTTACACTGGTGAAATTCTAGATTATGAAAGGCTTTGGTCTGCGATTTCTTCTTTCGCAGATAAATTCATTAACGAAGAAATCCCTAACATAGGAGGTGCTATCAATGACGAACACTAACTCTATTTTCCCTATCTTAGAAGAAGCTAATACTTTTGCTATTCTTTCTCACCAAAGGCCTGACGGAGATGCTATTTCTAGCTCTTTTGCTATGTTTTGGTACTTGCTCTATATGGGAAAAGAAAAACAGAATATTGATGTCATCATTCCAGAGTTTTTATCTGATTTTTCTTTTGTTCCTGGAATGGAATATTTGAAAAAGGCTCCTACCAAAAACGAATACGACGTAGTCTTAGTTCTTGACTGCCCAGGTCTTTCCTTTGTTCAAGGATCTGAATTTTTAGCCTATGGCAAACAGGTTATTTGTATTGATCACCATGAAACAATTTCTTTGTATGGTGATACCAATCTTATCGATACTCTTGCTTCCTCTTGTACCTGTATCTTATATGATACTTTTACTTGTAGAAACAAGAACTTTCTTACTTGTATTGCTATCGGCCTTATCTCAGATACCTCTGATTTTACCTTAAATGTTACCAGTCACTGCCAAAAAATTGCTTCTGAACTTAGGAGTTTTGGTATTGATATGGATGGTCTATCTTCTAAGCTTCGTTCCTTAAGTACTAGAACACAGGAACTTTTTAAACTTACTTTAGAAAGAGGATATTATTCTACTGATTCTAATAACTCTATTTTTTGCACCTACTTATTGCAAAAAGACTTATTAGCTTCAGAAAAAAATTTAAACTTGGTAAACCATAAGGCAATCGTTAAACAACTACAGGACTCGGTTCCTTTCACTTTTTTGATTCTCTTAATTGAAAATGAAAAAGGTGAATTTAGAGGTTCTTTGCGTAGTTTAGATAACTCTGTTGATTTAAACGAAATTTGTTCTACTCTTGTGAAAGAAGGCAAATTCCGTAAAGGTGGAGGCCACAGTTACTCCGCCGGTTGCACTGTTTTTATGCCGTATGAAGAGGTGTTTGAATTACTTTCTAAGGCTATTATAGCGTATTAATATTATTCAATTTAAAACCAACCCTATTTCTATTGGGGTTGGTCTTACTTTTACCTATTTTTCATTTACTATCTAATTATTTCAAAAAACCATTAATAATAGCCTCTTCTGCTTCTTTCTCGGTTAGCCCTAAGGTCATTAATTTCTTTAATTGTTCTCCTGCAATTTTACCAATAAATGCCTCATGAATTAAATTAGCTTCTACATCATTGGCTATAATTTCTGGAATAGCAATAACTCTTGCTTTATCTTTAATAATGGCGTCACATTCTACATGACCAAAACATTTTGTATTCCCAATTACTTTTGAAGCAAATTCTTGCACTGAATTTTCTGTTGCAACTGATCTTGAAGTTACTTTGGTACTTGCATTTTCTCCCTTAAGCTCTACTTCAAATGTCGTTTTTGCTTTTTGCAAACCATGGGTCATAATTTTTTCTGTTACTACAAAATTCGTATCTTCTTCTAAGATTGCTTTTGTCGTTCTTATCGTAGAATCTACTCCTTTTATTTGGACAGATTCCATCTCTAAAGTAGCGTCTTTTTTTAAATGAACTTCCGTTACTGGGTTTAGAATTCTTTTTCCTGTTCCCCTTCCTTCTCCATAATGCTTTTCTATGTATTTTACCTTTGCTCCTTCTTCTAAAAAGAAACGATGAATTCCATCATGCTGAGAATCTTTGTGATGGTCATTGTGTATCCCACAACCTGCAATAATAACTACATTTGCATTTTTTCCTATATAAAAATCATTATATACAACATCATTTAGTCCACTTTCTGTAATAATAACAGGAATATGAACAAATTCAAATTTCGTATTTTCTTTTACATAAATATCAATTCCAGAAACGTCTTGTTTTGTAACAATATTAATATTTTCCGTTACTTTTCTTTCCATTCCCTTTCCATTTTTACGAATATTGTAGGCACTTTCAAAAGTATCGCCTTCTAATCCTGCAATTTCTTTTAATAACTCTTTATCTATTTTATCCATTAAGCTTCTCCTCCCAATTTACAACATAGAGGTTTCTCTAAAACTTGTCCCAATAATTCTTCTTTTTTACCTATTTTTTCAATCTGTCCCTCTTTCATTAAAATCAATTCATCTGCAATATTTAAAATTCTTTCTTGATGTGAAATAATAAGCGTCGTTCCCTTTACTATTTTTCGCATCTCTTCAAATATTTTTATTAAACTTTGAAAACTCCATAAATCAATTCCTGCCTCTGGTTCATCAAAAATCGTCAATTTAGAATTACGAACAGCAACAGTTGCAATTTCAATTCTTTTCAATTCTCCACCAGATAAAGAACTGTTGACCTCTCTATCTACATATTCCTTCGCACATAACCCGACCTTTGATAAAATATTACATGCTTCGGCCTTATTCATTTCTTTTTGTGCAGACAATTTAAGCAAATCAAACACAGTAATTCCTTTAAACCTAACTGGTTGTTGAAACGCAAACCCTATTCCAAGTTTTGCTCTTTCATCAATACTTAAATTCGTAATATCCTTTCCTTCCAATAAAATCTTTCCCTCATCTGGGTTTTCAATTCCCATAATAATTTTAGCCAAAGTAGACTTGCCAGAACCATTTGGTCCAGTAATTACTACAAATTTATCGGTATCAATGGTTACATTTATATGATCTAATATTTTCTTGTTATCTCTTGTAAAACATATATCTTTTAGTTCTAACATTTTTTCTCCTTCCAATGTCTCTTTGGGGACGTTTCCTAAAGTGACATTATTTTTAATGCCCCTTTAGGAAACGTCCCCAAAGAGACATCGTTAAAGAAACATCTTATTTATTATTTTAATGCCCATTACATAAAGTGTCAAGAAAAAATCAAGAAAAAAACTAGTGATTTTTTTCTTGATTTTTTCTTGACACTTTATTCTATTACTTCTAGTACATTTTCTTTGCCAACTCCTTCAAAGTTATAATATGTGTTTGGTGTGGTTCCTACGATTACTACTTCTTCTAATAATACTTGATTTTTAATGGTTTCTTCTATGGTATGAAACGGTGTTAGAACAGCTACTTGACATTCTACTTGTAGATATATCTTATGAAGTGTTTGATTAATTCCAGCAGAGGTAAATTCGGATTTTAGGTCTGTATCTAGGTTTCCAATGGTTGTCATTTTAATCTCAATCGTTGGTCCTCTTCCGGAAAATAGCCTACTTCCTGTCATACTTCCCATTTTTATTCCAAATGTTCCATTTTCTGTTTTATTCAATTCTTCTTGAATTTTTACTGCAATATCTGAAATAATTTCATTAATTGGGATGATATTAGCACTAATCATTGTAATATTTCCATTTGTATCTTTTGTAATACTGCACAAATCGTCGTATTTATATTTTGCCATAACCGCTGTTGCTTGTTCATTGGATACTTTCGTTGCTATTGACTTTGCCATATTCATACATTGTTTATCTAGCATAGGAGAAATCGACTGTATTACAAACTTGGCTGTTAGCATTGCAATCAAAAGAATCCCTATTATCTTAACGATCTTCAATTTTTGCTTCTTTGGGATAGGTGCTTTCCCTTGATAACCTATCATCTCTAGTTTTGGAAAACACATACGTCTCCTAGAATAAATTTTATCCATAGGCCTTCCTCTTCAAGGACAATTAGGGACTGTCCCTAATTGTTCTTTTTTGCTTAGATTGGGATAAATAGTTGCTCTCCTACATTTATTTTGTTTTCATCTTCGATGGCATTTATTGTTGCTATATTGGCTACTGTACTACGAAATCTTTTGGCAATATTCCATAGGGTATCTCCTGGCTTTACAAAGTAAATGATAAGACTATATCTGTCTTCATTTCTTTCTTCTTCAATGTTGATTTCTTCTATTACATGGATGGTTTGATGATTTGATAGGTTTACTGTAAATTCCAAATCTACTTTTACTTCTAGGTTTTCATCTGGCAGGATGGTGAAATCTTGCAGGGTTATTGCAATATTGGTTTCTATTTGTGAGTTTTGTGTTGCTCCTGCCATCGTCATATTAAAGTTGAATGGAATTACCATTTCTTTGCTTTCTATTCTACTAGCTGTTTCTGCTCCATATAAGACATTAAGTGTTAATTCTCCTTCGTATAAAATTCTGTCTGTTAAAATACTTTGATTAATGATGGTTGGTTTTACTTCTACGTCATAGATTTTATGATTTCCTATCTCTGGTATTAGTTGTCTTTCTCGAATCGAACATAAATCTTTTACAATCTCTTTTTGTGCAATTGCTTTTATTTGTTTCTGTTTGTATACTAAATTTACACTAGGACTATATAAATCTTCTATGATGTTGATTTGTTTTATTTGATATACATTACAACTTATCTCTAATTCTGCTTCTATATAAATAGAATGTTCTTCTACATTATTTGGTTTTACCAATAGATTTCTTATTTCATATCGTACATCACATAAATTTTCTTCTGTTACATCTGGCATATCAATAAATCCCATTACTGGAATTAAATTGGTGGTCGTACAAATTCGATTATCGTCTGTTAGATATATCATTTTCACACAAGCATCGGCTTTGACTAATACTTTGTTATAGCTGATTTTGGTTTCTTGGTTTATCATACTAATATCGACTTTTAACATTTCTGCTAGGTTATCTGCATTATTAATCATAATGGTATCTTTTGCATATACTTTGGTAATTCCATTTCCCAGTAATGAATTTAAATTTAAGGTTTTCTCTAATAGTTGAGCATCTTTTATTTCTTCTACTTCTTTTACAAATTCTACCTCTTCGTTTGATAGTACTTTTAAATCCATATCCATCATGGCTTTTATTTTTACTTTTCTTCCGTTTAAAACTCTACATTCTACTGCTTTTAATGTTATTTTGTCTTCTAATAGCATTCCTGCTTTTACAGACTCAAAATCAACTGTTTGTGAAAATTCTAGTGTCGTATTCAAACTCCTGATAGTTGCTTCTTCATCATCTGCTAAATACATGATATATACATTTACCAAACCATCTAGTCTTACTTTTCCATCCATTACTTCTTTTTTATAGACACAAACGGTTCCATTACTGCGAATGGTATTTAATATATCTGGTTTAATATCGGGAACTACAAAATCTTCCTCTACCATGGCTGTATCTGTTTTTTGTCCAATTACTTGGTTGATGCATAGAGTTTGTTTACTCGTTGTAACTGCCATAACCATATACCTCCTTCATTTTTTGTTATTAAGAGTATATTGCTTGGGCATAAAAAAAATTCCTAAATCCTTAGGAATTTTTATGATAATATTATTTTTTCTCTTTTTTACTTTTGTTTTTTTGTTATTCTATGCTTTTACTTCTGCAATTGGTGGAATTAATGGAGAATAATTTTCACCATCAAATACGTCCACTTCTACTGTTCTTGTTAGAACATCGGTGTAACTATAGGTAACATTTCTTTCGTTTTCTTCATATTTAACTACAAAGATGTTTGGATAAGCCTTTTGAATCGTTGCTTCTTTTTCAAATGATTTACTTCTTCCTAATGACCCTTTCACAATAATTTTTTGTCCAATCATATCTCCAATATCTGTTTTTAGACTTGTGATATCACTTCTACAAATCATTTTCATCACCTACTTCTTTAAGATGTGTTTATTCTATCATGAAGTGCATAAAATGTCAAAACAAAGAAGATTGTGTCATTCTCTACATCTCGCTTATTTCAAGGCTTTTTGCCGTTTGTTACATTTATATTACATTATCATTACTTTTGTATTACATTGTTGCTATGTCGTAATTTTTAACTTTATTTCATGACCTCATTTCTCAAATCCTATTGAAAATTTTATGTTACTATGGTATAATATTTCATATTATTGATAGAGAGGGTGTATCTATATGGCAGTAATTGGTGTAGCTGGAAAATCTGGAAGTGGAAAATCTACCTTTGCTTCTTTGCTTGCTCAGAAATTAAATGGTATTTATGTGGATATGGATAAAGTGTGTCATGAAGCATTATTAGATAATTCTATTTCACATACGTTATGTACCAAATTTGGTAATGGTATCTTAGGTTCCGATGGACAAATTGATCGAAAAAAATTGGGTAATATTGCGTTTACCCATCCAAGTAATATGCAAGTTGTAACAGATTTAACTTATGCTTATATGGATAAAAAGTTAGAACGTTTATTAAATCAAAAGGATGCTACCATTGTATTGGATGCTATTCTATTACCTCAAACTCATTATTGGGATATCTGTGATTCAAAAGTATTAGTTTTATCAGATGATACGAAAAGAAAAGAAAAAGTAATGGAAAGAGACCATATTTCGGAAGAGTATTTTGCTAAACGAGACGCTAACAGTATCGATTATTCTTCGTTTTATTTTGATTATGTGTTTTTTAATGATTATCAGCCTGAAACACTGAAACGTATGCTTTCTAGTTTTGGTCCATTACAAAAAGAGGGGGAAGAAAGATGAAACTAAAAGTACTTGGAACTCAGTCTCCTTATAATACTCCAAACCATCATTGTCCTGGCTTTTTAATTACCGAAGGTCAGACCAACATTATGCTAGATTGTGGTAGTGGAAGTCATAGTGTTCTAAATTTTCCTCACGATTTACAAAATCTATCGGTTATTCTTAGTCATCTACATCGTGACCATTATAATGATATTTATAATTTGCAATATGCTTCTTTTGTTTTCCACAATCAAAAGAGAATAGAAAGACCGATTTCTATTTATATGCCAAAAACTCCTAGTCGTATTTCCACCGATATTATGAGTGAAAAAGATAGTTTCGCTCGCTATCGTTTTATCAATGAGAAGACTTCTCTTAAGTTGGGAAAAATGCATCTTTATTTTTGTCAAACAGACCATCCTGTTGAAACATATGCAATTAAAGTTTGTAGTGGAGACAAAACAATTGTCTATACTTCGGACACTTCTTTTTCTGCGAAATCAAAATTAGCTGAGTTTGCTCAAGGTGCTGATCTGCTAATTTGCGAATCTAGTCTGTTAAAAGAACATGGCTTTCCTGAAATAAATTCACATTTAACTGCTTATCAGGCAGGAGTCATAGCAAAAGAAGCACAAGTAAAAGGATTACTTTTAACTCATTTCTGGCCAGAAGAATCCGTGCAAAAATATGTGTTAGAGGCAAAAAAAATATTTCCTCATGTAGCTTCTGCTAAAGAGGGACAAATCATTGACTTACCAATGGCAAAAGAATTTAGAAAAGAAGACATGAGATAAAGTTTCTCATGTCTTTTTAGATTGTTTGGATTATTTTCTTTCCCATTACACCTGTTCCACTTACCCCATCTTCTCCATCTCTTAATTCGTCTTTAATGTCACGTATTGTTAAATACTTTGTATTTTCTGTCGTAGCAATTCTTTCTGCTACAATTAATGGATCGATAAAGTCAATCATAATTCTTCCGTGGAGAAGAAGCAAAATTAGCACCTGCTGCCATAATTGCTTCATAATAACTTTGACAAGCTCCTGCAAAAATGGCAAGTTCTTTTCCTTTTGTATTCCAATTTCTTGCTTCATTTACAGTATTAATAAAATGTCTTGAATTTCGATAATTATAGATATCATTAAAGCCTGTTCCTTTTTTTATCATTCCATCATGTCCTGTTAGTACTAATACATCTGGTTCGTATCGATCCAGTAAGCTTTTGATCATAAGTGCCTGTTTATTTTCTGGAATATTTTTTACAATCGCATTTAATCCTAGACTTTTATAGTACTTTACTGATTTTTCCGCATATCGTCTATCTCCATCTAAGTGTAATATTTTTCCTGTATAAGTAGATTTAAACCCTCTATCTTCTTCTTTCCAATAAAACATCTTTTTTGCTTTACTAAAACAATATTTTGGGTTTTCTAAACATTGTTGAATGCGATTTGACATTTTATCTTCTAGTCTTTTCATCCTTTCTTCTACAATTCTTTTATCCATAATTTCTAAGTCTTCCGATGGACTATCTGCTTCTATTCTTTCTGTGATTCCTTTTAATATCATCATTTCTTTTCCATTACTGGTTTTGATAATTTTTTTTATTTCAAATAGTACATCTTTGTTATATGAAATTCTTCCTACAATATCACCTTTTCTAAATTTTCCCATACTATCCACCTCATATGTTTTTCTAGTATATGATATGTCGAATTTTGTAAGATTGTGACAAATAGTTGTTCTATTCTAGAAACCAGTGTTTAGAAGAAGCGATGGGAAAATAGTTTCTCTAACCATTCCGAATAAACTGGAATTTTTTTCTAATTTTGCTTGTTTTTTTCTTTCTTGTATGATATAGTAAGAATGGCTTTGAAAAAGCTTAAATTTATTTATTATTCAGTAGATCATTTCCTTCTATACTAAATTATAGGGTCGATATGTGTCAAAAGATATTAAATTTAGAATTGGAAGAAGGAGGTAATCAAAATGGATGATAAAACTTTAGTATGTAAAGATTGTGGTGCTGAATTTGTTTTCACTGCTGGTGAACAACAATTTTATGCTGAAAAAGGGTTTGAAAACGAACCT
Source organism: uncultured Clostridia bacterium (assembly GCA_949155365.1). Lineage (GTDB taxonomy): Bacteria > Bacillota > Clostridia > TANB77 > CAG-508 > UMGS1663. Next base: position 41,988 of record CASCUT010000006.1, on the reverse strand, counting down.
CAAAGATGTCCTGCTTGTAGAAAAGCAAGAAAAGATCAAAGAAGAAATTATAATTTCAATAGCTAAGAAAAAAATCCACAGCAAATGTGGATTTTTTGTTACCCTACTTTATCTTCTTTCTGATGGATATATTTCATTTTCGTCGCCATTCCTCCTCTTATGTGTCTTTCTGCCTTATTTTCATCTAGAATTAATCTTACTTCTGCTGCCAACGCAGGATTTATCTTTACTATTCGTTCACTTAAGTCCTTGTGTACGGTCGATTTACTTACACCAAATTTCTTTGCCGCACCTCTTACGGTATCTTTTGAATCTATGATATAGTGTGCTAGTTGATTGGCACGCTCTTCGATTGAGTAACTCTTCATAAAGAAAACCTCCATCTTGAATACTTTTGTTTAAGTGTATTCAAGGATGGTTTGTCTTAGAACGTACCTGAAGATTTTTCTTTCTTCCTTATATTAGTATCCTATTTTTAATGGCTTGGCATTAACTTTTTTATTTTCCTTAATACTTCCCATTAATAATTCGACCACATTATCATTACATTTTAATTAAAATAATACTTATTATAATTAAAATTGCTGATATGATTTTCCTTAACAAATTATCTTTTTCATTTAGAAATAAATATCCTACAATTACATTTAATATTACTGTTAATGCACATAATGGTGCTACTATTGTTACATTTCCTAATTGATATGCTCTTAATTGGGCAATAATCATTACTCCCCAAGATATGGCAGTTATTATTATTGCTTTTTTATTTCCCTTTACGAATTCCTCTTTTATTTGTGATGGTTTAATTCGCTCGAATATCATGATTAGTAATGCTGGTATTATCAGAGTTAATGCTACATAGAATGGTAAATTGAAGTTATCGGATATGTTTACATCTAAGAATAATGCAATCGTAAATGTTATATTGGCTAATATCCCTAGTAATATATATTTATCAAATTTAAATTTTCCTTTTTTATAAAATATTAAAATATTACTAAATATAATAAGCATTGCTCCAATAAATTTACTTAGTACAAATTCTTCTTTAAAAAATAGTAACCCTGCAACTATCATAAATGTAGTAGATAATTGTTTTAACATACTAAATGTCGATGCTTCTATTCCGCTTCTTACCGTTGTATTCATTCTATCTGTTATGGCATAAAAAATGATGGACATTCCAAGCATAATATATATATTTATATCGGTAGAAAACTTAAATTCAAAAAAAGGGCATAAAATTAGTGCTATCATTCCTGCCATCAACTGTAGTAGAATTGTTAAGGCTCCTGCATTTTTTAATGTTTTTGTTGTGACTTTAAAAAATTGCGTAAATGCTGTTGCTAGCACTAAATATCCTAGAACATATAATATTCCATTGTTTAACATATTCATAACTCTCCTCTTATTTTTTTGTGTCATAGTATCATAGTCTTATCTATTTTTCAACCAAATACAAATACAAAAATTAAATTCCTATATACCATATAACATAAAACTCTCCAGACACACTGAAGATTTTTATGTTTGTAATCCATTTTAATCACTGTATTGTTTTATTCTTTTGTATAACTCTTTCCAATTATCCACTCTATTTTGTCAATATATTCTGCAACTCCTGTTTTAAACGGTGTATACGGAATAAGTTTATCATAATATTTTTTTGCAAATTCAAGTTCTCTTTATGCCCTAACCAATTACTACATCAAAACACATTCCTATTATTCTTCCTTCTCTTTGTGACTTTTTATTTCACTTTTTTATTCTTATCCCTTTTCTTACTACTTAAGTCTCATTTTCTCCATATGCATTCAATATTTTCGCTATTCTATAATACGATTTCTTCTAAATCATTAGGAACATATACCTTTCCCTCAAAGTTTTCTTGTGCCTCTTTGGTATACTCTTCTTTCCTTTTTTCTTTTAAGTTATCTTGTGTATGCCATAAAACTAAGTTTTTGGCTCCTATTTTTTGTGCTTTCATACCTGCTGATTTTGCAGTATCATGATTTTTTTCTCTTGGTTTAAATTTCTCTGCTTCTGTTTCTAAACAAAAGGCTTCATGTAATAAATAATCTACGTTTCTTACCTCTTCGTATAACGCTTCATCTAGTGGCTCATCTCCTAAGAATGCCAATGTTTTTCCATTATTTAATGTTGTTTTAAATCCATATTGTTTATCACTTTTTGAAATGATATCTAAAAATTCCAACTCATAATTCAATACTCTTACTCTTTCATGGTTGTTCACCACATGAATAAAAATTCTTTTATCGATAAATTGTTGTTGACTCTTTCTTAGTAATGTATGAATTTGATTTCTTAAAATTTCAGCCACTTCATCATGGCAGTAAATGTGTAACTCTCCTTCATAACTTCCACTTCTCATAGAAAGATCAACAAATCGATAAATCCAAAGCATACCATAAAAATGGTCAATATGTTTATGTGAAATAAAAATATGGTGAATTTCATTTATCTCTACCTTAACTTCTTTTAATTGTTTTAAAATTCCATTTCCTCCACCAGTATCTACCATTAAATATTCTCCTTGTTTATTTTCTAATAAAAAACAAGTATTAAAATTCTCTACTACACTTGCCGTTCCTGTCCCTAATACAATCATTTTCTCCATTCTTTTTTCCTTCCTTTGGTTTTATTTTACTTTTTAATTATAACACACTCACTAAGAAAAAGATAGAATCTTTTAAGAACAAAACAGGAAATGCCTTATTTCTTGGCATTTCCTGTTCTGTTCTTAAAAGAGAAATTTCTCTAATGTTTTTGCAATTTCTTGTTTCGTTTCACATTCTGCTTGCATTCCATCTTCATTTAAAATCATTGCCCAATGCTTTCCATTTCCTATCTTGGATAAATCATTGGCTACAATATAGTCCGCATTGTTTTTCTTCCTTAAATTAGAAGCCACCTGATAGAGTTCTTCTTTACTAACTCCTTCTAAAAGCTTAAACCCTACTAGCGTTACTTCTGGCGCCATTTCCTTGATTTGGCTGATAACCTTTGGCGTTAATTGTAGCATGGTCATTAAATGTGGTTCATAGGATGAAATTTTAGTGCTATTATTGCAGATAGCCATCGGATTTTCAAAGATTGCCATTAAGCTTTCTTTTGTTATCTCCTCTTTCCTTTCTGCCTTTTGCACCTTTTCCCATATTTCTTCCACTAACTCTTCGGCTCTTATAACATATTTTCCTGCATAGTCGCCAACTGCTGATGAATGTACAATAATATCAATCTTCGTTGTGCTAAAAATTCTTTTTAGCGCCTCTAACAAATCTTGTGTTGACTCTACTGTAACAAACTGTATCTTCTCACTCTTGATTCTTGGCTTATATGACATCTTGGTGGAAATATAGTAAATGGTTCCAATTTCTTCCTCTTTATCCTCTAAAAACGTTTCTGCGATTACATTTCCTAATGCTCCTGTTGACATATTAGTAATTTTCATCACGGCATCAATTCTTTCATTGGTTGGTCCTGCTGTAATAATGATATTTTTCTTCATACTTTTTCCCTCCTATAATTTTCCTACTTTGATTTGTCTTGGGTTGTTTCTATATTGGTCACTTCTTCCATATCTGCTTAATCTTTCTGGTATTAAAAATTCTCCATACATGTATTGTGGTTCATCTTTTGCTAAAGAAAGAATATGAGAGACATTTTCTTTGCTTTCTATCTTCTCTTTTCTTAACCACTCTTTTTCATGCCCTGAAACCGGTCCATAGAGATAACTTCTTCCATCTGCATAGTCTTCTCCTTTATAAGTTCCAACACAGTTTAATACAAAAGTATATAAGCTTTCATTATGGTTGTGAATACAAATGGTCTCTTGCTCAAAAACCTTCGTATTAGAATTAGAACAAATTGCAAATATACCAAATAGCTTATCTTTTAAGTTTTCATTTCTTGCTAAGTAATAAGCAATATGATAATATTCCATACAATTTAATAAATAAACTTTTTTTCCTTTTACCCAAAATTCATGTTTCTTAATCTCTTTGCTTAAAAATTCTTGTGGTTCATCATAGGAAATAATTCTTGCCATTGGTTCTGCACCAGAGGCATACCCTTTGGCAATTTCGTACTTCTTTCCGTTTGAAAAAACAACCGTCGTATTGATTTTCTCCTTATAGTAGCTACCTGCTACAAGGATTCTCTTGTCTGACAATTGACGGTATCTTGTTTCATACCTTTTACAATATGTCATTTCTGGAAATAAAGAAATGTCTGGCTTTTGCTTTTCGATAATTCCAAAAGCTTTTTCTAGTTGCCTATCTACTTCTTCCGTTTCAATCAGATATTCCTCTGTACTATTACAATCTAATGAAACTTTTAATTGAAACATACCTACTGATAAATAATCATCTACCCGCATCTTTTTTGCTCCTTTCTGTTTTTGTTATTTGCATTATACTTGTTTTTTTGATATAATTCAAATATATAATATTTATGTTTATTATAACTGGAGGTTATGGAATGGATATTAATTACGAATCCTACAAAATATTTTATACAGTAGCACTCTATCGGTAGTATTACAAAAGCCTCTCATTCTCTTTATATTTCACAACCTGCTATTACCAAATCCATAAAAAAATTAGAAGAAGAACTTGGCATTACTTTATTTCATCGAAGTCCTAAAGGTGTTACTTTAACAGAAAACGGAAAAATTTTTTATTCCTTTGTTAAAAATGGAGTAGAAAGTTTTATTAATGGAGAGCATAAATTAACCTCTCTAAAAAATTTAGAAACAGGTACCATCAAAATAGGCGCTAGTACTACTGTCACACGCTATTTTTTACTACCATTTATTGAAGAATTTCACACACGATATCCTAATATTGACATTTCAATTACCAATCAATTAACACGACATCTATTATCTGGTTTAAAAAAAGGAAGCCTTGACGTTCTTATCGTCAATCTTCCTATGGAACATTCAGATGAAGATTTGCTAATCACTCCTTGTGGAACCCTGCAAGACTGTTTTGCTAGTAATCTAGCCTATAAAAAGCAAATTCCCCAAAAAATTTCTCTTGAAGAATTAATTAAAAATTTTCCTATCATTACGCAAAAAGAGCCATCTAACACTAGAAACTTTTTAAATCATTTGATGTTAGAACATCAAATTGATTTCCATCCCCAATTTGATATCGTTAGTTATGGCTTAGTAAAAGACTTCGCCAAAATTGGTATGGGAATCTCTTACATTACCAAAGAATTTGCCAAAGAAGAATTAGAACAAGGACAACTTTTTGAAATCCCCTTAAAAGAAACCATTCCTTCCAGAGGCTTAGGAATCGTCTTACCCAAAAATACAATAAGCAGTTTTGCCACTCAAAAATTAATCGAAATCATAACAAATTAAATTTTAGGGACGGGGTTAAAAATTTAAAAAACAACAAAAAAGTTGAATTAAATTTTTAACCCCGTCCCTAAAATTTAAAATAAATAATTTATGATTTGTTCAAATGTATCATATCCACTTTCACTATTAATATGTCCTGCCTTTGGTATAAAAACTTGCTCTGTTGCAATTTTGTCTGCAAAGTCTTTTTCTACTTCGTATTTTACATATGGGTCATTATCGGAATAAAAGCATATAATTTCATCTGCATATTTCTTTATTTCTTCTAAATTATCAAAATACATAGATCGATTAACTGCATCATATTCTTCATTTATTCCTAGATATTGATTAAATCCACATACAAAAATTAATTTTTTTACTTTTACTTTGTTTTCTGTTAAAAATTTTGATATAAATACTGGTGCAATACTATGACCTATGATAGTAGTATTTTCATTTATTAATCCTAACTCTAAATAATTCTTTAGTAGTTTGCTCCAATTTTCATAATTTTGATATCCTACTCCAATGGGAAAATCTGGTACATATACTTGTTTTCCTTCTCCTTCTATAAAATCATGTAACCATCCTATCCAATTTGAATATGGACTGCTAAACGAACCATGTATAATAAAATAATTTTCCATTTTTTTCACCTTCTATTCTATCTCAATACTTTCTTCACTTTCTAATATTTCATATTCTACTTCATTCTTTTCAAATATTTCTTTTACAAAATTGAAATCTACAGGAAATTTGGGACTGTCTGTATGCAGTGGTATTACTAATTTACTATTTGTATCTTTTGCCAATAAGGCTACTTCAAATGGTCCCATTACTACTCCATAGTCTGAAACTGGAGCACATAGAATATCACATTGATAGTTATTTTCAAAGCAAATTGTATCACTCGTTATATAGACTCTTGTTTCTTTATCGTCAATCATATAACCAATATTTTCAATTACCTTCGCTCCTGTCTTCATTGTTGGGATATAACCATGTTCTGCATGGACTATTTCAATTTGTATGTTATCTTCTATGTTTATCACATCTTGCTCTTTTACTACTTTTATTTGTAATGTTGGATAATTCTGTTTCACTTCACAACTAGCATAAATTTCTATCTTCTTATCTAGCTTTTCTAATATTTCTGCATAGCAATGGTCTGGATGTTTATGTGTAATTAATACGATATCTACACTATTCCAAACAGGAAAATAATCTTCTTTATATTTTAAATTTCCTGGATCTACTAATATTTTCTTTCCTTTCGTTTCTATCAACAAACAGGATTGTGGGAATTTTGTAATTTTCATTTTTCTTTATCCTCTCTTTTTCTTATTTCGACCTTTTAGACATTCTCTGTAAATAACTGATTTTTGTAAATCTCGACTTGTTCAACCATATGACCAATGTTTCCTTCTCCTGCATATTTTTGCAAATCAAAAAAATTCTCTTTTTTGTCTACCCAATATAATTTGTTAACTTCCTCTACTAAATTTATCTCTTTCTTTAATTTTCCTGCATAAACTTCTAATTCCATATTTGACATTTGATATTGAAAATTCATAATATGTGTTAATTCAATTTCTTCTTTCGTAATTCCTGTTTCTTCTTGTAGTTCTCGATAAGCTCCTTGTAATTCTGTTTCATTTTCTTCTAGTTTGCCACCTACCAAATTAAATTTACCTTTATATGGTTCTTTTTCTCTTTTGCACATTAATATTTTATTTTCTTCTTTGTTGTAAACAATTATCACATTTAATTTTTTCATATAATTTCCTCTTTCCTACTCTGATTATATAAAATCCTCTCCCATTTGTAAAGTAAATTTTAGGGACGGGTCTAAAAATTTAATCGTTCTTTGGTTTTTATTTTTTAAATTTTTAGACCCGTCCCTAAAATTTAGTAGTATATCGTTTCCAGTTTTGGAAATACTTTTCTTAGGTGGTGATGGAAATGACGAGTAAAGAACTTTTATACATTGAGGATGCCTTAGGTCATGAAAATTTTATGAAATCATGTGCGACTAAGACATCAGGTAAGCTAACGGATTCTACTCTTTCTTCTTATATGGGAGAGTTGGCTCAAAAGCATACTGATTTAGCAAATAAGTTTTTAAATCTATTATAGGAGGTACTTATGGAAGATAAAGATTTAATGGAAAATGAATTATTAGTAATAAAAGGTGTGTGTGATTTATATCTTCATGGAACAATTGAAGCTACTACTGCTGAAGTTCACATGGCTTTTAAAGATGCGTTAAATGAATCATTAGATATTCAAAATAAAATTTATAATTTAATGAAAGAAAGAGGCTGGTATCAAACTGATACTGCAGAACAAACTAAGATTGATGCTACGAAACAAAAATATATGGCTCAATAAAATTGCTTTTTTTAGCCCTATCGTAGGATAATGTTTTATACTTTATTCTACGATAGGGGTTTTTTATTTGATTCTTTAAATATTAGAAAACGTTTTCTTTATATTAAGTACTCCTTTTTCTCAATTTTAATTTATATTTTCTTCAATATCTTTTTTGCTTTTGTATAAAATACTTTTTATTCCTAACTGATTTCCCATTTCTATATTTTGTAGCTTATCATCAAAAAAGATTGCTTCTTCTCTTTTTATTTGATATCTATCTAAAAGTAATTCGTAAATTTCTTTTTCAGGCTTTGTAAGTCCTTCTTGCCATGAATAGATAGCACCATCTACTAATTGCGTTATTTTTAATTTTTCTTTTAAATACTCATAACTAACTTTTGTTAAGTTAGATAGGAAATATATCTTGTATCCTTGTTTTCTTAGTTCACAAATATAGTTCCAAGTATCTGAGATGAATGGTAATACTTTTTCTTGATAAATTGGATTTAATATTTTATCTATTTCTTTTTCCTTTTCTGGATTTTCCTCTATTAACTGTTCTCTATATTGTTCTTGTGTCATTCTTCCTTTTAGGCATGCTAAAAAGCGTCTATCTCTATATACTAATTTTCTTAATGCTTTTGTTTCTTCTTCTGTTATCCCTAGGAATTTAGTAATTGCTTCATTGCTTACATCTAGGATAATTCCTCCGATATCAAAAATTAATACTCTTTTCATTATTGCTTTGCCCCTTTTTTATCTCTTTATTATTTGCTATTTTTTATTCTTTTGAAACTTTAATATTCTCAATCTCAACAATAATAATCGCATTTACTTTTAAATTCTCTGGTAAATTATTTGTCTCTTCATCATTTTTTATTTCTTCATATAATGTACCTTCTTTTTGAATAGTGGCTTTTCCATGAATTTTTATCTGTGTATCACTTTCTTTGGCACAGTAAATGTTAATGCAACATTTATTGTTTTCTTCTAAGTTTTTTATGGTTGTTTGCATTTGAATATTGGATAATATTATCCTTTCGCTCTCTACTCTACTTGGTATTACAATAATACAATGTGGTTGATGATTTTGATTGGCAGTAGAAAGAATTATCCATTCATTTTCTTTTATTAACTTGATTTGTTCTTCTGTTAATTTTGTTTGCATGTCTTTCTTCCCCCTTTTTATTATTTCTATTATATCTATTTTTATTAAATTTTCAAGTTTATAATAATATTATTTCCTTATTTTTGAACCATTGCTGTCTTTATTTCCACCATTTATTCATAACATAATTTAATATCATAAAATCTGCAGTGCAAATACTACATACAAATACTATAGCATTTTGCATTATTTCTAATGGTGCAATCGAAAACCACCAGTTAAATGTTGTTAATCCCACCATAAATAAAGCTAACATAGCAATTGTTAAGCATATGCGAAACCTTGATACTGGATATTTTTTGTGTTCACTTTTTCTTGTTTTCGCTAACGTTGCTAATAATAAAATGGCTGAAAATCCTGCTACTACTACACATAAGCTTGAATAAATTTCTTCCCCAATTTTTCCATATTTATATCCCATTGCAATTGTAAGAACCGATAGAATAACTGTAATTGCAGTTGGTACTGCTTTTTTTATAATGTTTTTTAAGAAATTACCTCTTACTCTGTCTTTGTTTGGTTCTAGTGCTAATAAGAAAGATGGAATTCCAATGGTTACTAAACTAATTAAGCTAAGTTGAATTGGCATAAATGGATATTCTTCTCCTATTATTAAAAATATTACTGATAAAATAGCAGAATAGATTGTTTTTACTAAGAATAGGGAAGCAGAACGTTCTAGATTGTTGATACTGCGTCTTCCTTCTAGGACAATTTGTGGCATAGAAGAAAAATTAGAATCTAATAAAATTAGCTGTGATACATTTTTGGTTGCATCACTACCATTTGCCATCGCAATACTACAATCTGCTTCTTTTAGTGCTAATACATCATTTACTCCATCTCCTGTCATAGCAACCGTTTTCCCCTGTTCTTTTAAGGCTAAGATAATTGCTTTTTTTTGTGTTGGTGTCACTCTTCCGAAGATATGATATTTGGCTACCGCTTCTTTTATTTTTTCTTCTGTATCTAAGGTTGTTGCATCAATATAATTTTCCCATTCTTCCATTCCCACTCTTTTTGCAATTTGCGCTACCGTATGTACATTATCTCCTGAAATAATTTTGATATCCACTCCCTGCTCTTTAAAATAGTTCAATGTTTCTTTTGCTTCTTTTCTAATTTTATCCTTTAGATAGATGAATCCTATTATTTCTATTTCTTGTGGTAATTCTTTGGTTGGTTCTTTCCATTCTTCTTTACTATGAGCAAGTACTAATATGCGATATTCTTTTGCCTGCTCTTTTACTTGTTTTTCATATTGTTCTAAACTTCCGCTTCATTATTATCTCTGGCGCACCTAATAGATAACTTCCTTTTTCTTCAAAAGTAATTGCAGACCATTTTGTTTGGGAGGAAAATGAAATAATCGTCTTTGGCTTCCAAATTTCTTTTTGCTTTTTAAACTTTTCTTTGATTGCTACCATGGTTGCATTACTATCTTGTGAATTGTTTGCAAAATTAGCTAGTATATTTTCCATTTCCATGTTTTTCTCATTTAATGAACTATATTTTTTTACTTCCATCTTGCCTTCTGTTAATGTTCCTGTTTTGTCAAGACATAGTGTATCTACTCTTGCTAATGTTTCAATACAATATAATTCTTGTACTAATACTTTCCTTTTTGATAAACGAATTACACTAACCGCTAAAACCGTACTTGTTAATAATACTAATCCTTCTGGAATCATCCCAATCATTGCAGCGACTGTTTTTACGACAGCTTCTTGAAGATTTACTTGTAAATGGAAATATTGATTACTAAATAACAAAATGCCAATTGGAATAATTGCAAAAGTAAGGATACGAATAATTTTACTTAATGATTGCATCATTTCTGATTTTACTTTTTTAACATGCTTTACTCCATTTGTCATTTTACTTGCAAAGTTTTCTTCCCCTACATGTACTACTTTAGCTTGACATCTTCCAGAAAGAACAATACTTCCAGATAAAATCATATCTCCCTTTTGCTTATAAATTGAATCTGGTTCTCCTGTTAAAAAAGATTCGTCTACTTCTACTGTTCCTTCTTGCACCACACTATCTACTGCTACTTGATTTCCCATTTCTAGTTCAATGATATCCTCTAATACAATTTCATGAATTTCGATTTCTTGTTTTTTCCCATCACGAATTACTTTTGCTTTTTGGGTAGCAAGAATCGCTAATTTATCTATCATTCTTTTAGAATGAATTTCTTGTACCGTACTAATTGCAGTATTTACAATGACAATCCATAAAAACAACATATTTTTATAAGAACCTACTGCAAAGATACAAATTCCTAATATTAAATTTAAGATATTAAATAAGGTAATAAAGTTTTCTTTTATAATTTGTTTTACACTTTTGGTAGGAAGTGTTGTGTCCACATTTACTAAATTTTTCTGTTTTCTTTCTTCGACTTCTTTTGAAGTTAATCCTATTTTTAACTTATCTTCCATTCTCTTTTTCTCCTAACTTTTGTTATTCTAGCATACAATGCTTCGTCCTTCAAATGGTTTCATAAAATCTTAAGAAAGACATCTCTTTTGCTAGGTATAAAACATTTCATTTTTACCAATAATAACAATAATTATTTTGTGTAATATAGGGAGGAACTTTTATGGAGAAATCAAATTTTAGCGAAAATTTAAAAGTAACAAAAGAAGCGTTAATTCCTCTTGATCCTAAAAGTCGCTGTCTTTGGGTCATGAAATGCACTGCTATGGCTTATGAACTTGGAATTCGTATGAAGGAAAAAGGAGAACAAAATGTGGAAGCATACATCCTCTATAACTACAGTATCAACTCTCAATTAGTTAATTTGGAATATGAACTAAGAAATTTAACAATAAAAGAGGAAGAATTTCAAAAGAGGTGTGAAGAAGTTTATCAAAAACATGGAATAAATTTCGATGTTTTACGAGATAACCAAAAAGCTCTTGAGAAGTCAAAAGAATATCAAGAACAACTAAGAGCTTATATACAAGAAAATTATTATAAATTTGAATATGATGAAACGGGTCATCGAAAAAAGACTCCACTTGATATAGAAAGTGAAAAACTTGATTTTGATTTATCGAATCGTTTAAAAGCACAAGTAGAAGACTATCGAAAACACAAATTTCAAAAACAAGAAAAGCAAGAAGAAAAAGGAGAAACTAAAACTTAACACTCAAAATATTGGCTGGTTTCTTCTAGCCCTTCAAATTGCTTTTGTCTTAATACTTCATAAATAACAATTGCAACTGAATTCGATAAATTTAAGGAACGAAGTGTGCCTCTCATTGGAATACGAATGGTTTTATCGATGTATTTTTGAAGTAAGTCCTCTGGTAAGCCTTTTGTTTCTTTTCCAAATAGTAAGAATACTTCTTCTAGCTTTGAATAGTCTACATCAGAATAACAAGTTTGTCCTTTTGTTGTAACAAAATACATATTGTTTTCTTCTGGTTTATATTTTTCTAAAAACTGGGACAAGGAAGCATGTTTTTCGATATCTAATTTATCCCAATAATCAAGCCCTGCTCTTTTTAAGGCTTTATCTGTTATTTCAAACCCTAGTGGTTCCACTAAATGTAACTTTCCCCCTGTTGCTGCACAAGTTCTTGCAATGTTTCCTGTATTTTGTGGTATTTCTGGTTCTACCATTACAATATTAATTTTCATTTTCTCTCTCCTTATTTTTTCCAAACACGATGGATATTTTCTTTTTCCTTTTCTTTTAAAGAAGAAAACATATCAATCTCTAATTTATTGCATACCGATGCTAGTACATAGAAACAATCTGCTACTTCACTTTCAATGGAATCATAATTATATTGTTTATTTATATCTGTACTCATATTGGTTGCATTTTTTCGAATTGACTTTGCTAGTTCTCCAATTTCTTCTGTTAATAACAACATTCTTTCTTCAATTGGTTGCTCTTCAAAGCCACGAACCGTATTGACTGCCTTTATATATTGTTGTACTTCTCTTACACTATCTGTTTCTTGTAAGTTGTTCCATAATGCTTGTTGTTTCTTTTCTATATTTTGGTCTTCTACTTCATTATTTTCTTCTTCCTCTACTTCTATTAAATAGATTTTTTCTTCAAAACCACCTTTTTTAGTCTTTTTTTCTAAACGTATTGTTTCTACTTTTTCTTTTTCTAAATGATGTGTTTTTTGAATTGCCTCAATTACTTCCATTAAATCTGCCATTTCTTCGGCACTATGATCTGCAATAAATTCATTTGCTTCTTCTAATAATTTTTTATCTAATTCCTTTTGATAGCCTTCTTCCTCTAAAATAGAATAGCTACACTTTTTTCCTACGGTTTCTATCTCTTGTGGTATTTTATCTCTTACTAATTTATGATATTGATAAATCATTTTCTCCTCCTTTATTGTTTGTATTATATGTTACTAACAATAAAAAGTCAATATTTTTACGAATTTTTGTTTGACTTTTCTGTTTTTATATGTTATATTGATACAAACATTTATTTGTATAAGGTGGTTTTTATGGAATTATTAGATAAATTAAAAATTTTAGCCGATTCTGCTAAATATGATGCTTCTTGTAGTTCTTCTGGAAGCAGACGAACCAATTCTAAAAGTGGTATTGGAAATGGAGATGTTTCTGGTATTTGCCATAGTTGGGGAGCAGATGGCAGATGCATTTCTCTTCTTAAAATTTTAATGAGCAATTGCTGTGTTTATGATTGTAAGTATTGTATCAACCGATGCTCTAACTCTGTAAAAAGGGCAACTTTTACGCCAAGAGAAATTGCAGATTTAACTATCCAATTTTACAAGCGTAATTATATAGAAGGCTTATTTTTAAGCTCTGCCGTCATTCGAAATCCAGATTATACGATGGAGCGTCTTTATGAAACAATTTTCATTTTAAGGAAAGAGTATCAATTTAATCGGTTATATTCATGTTAAAACCATTCCTGGTTGTAGTAAAGAATTAATTGATAAATTAGGCGTTCTAGTAGACCGTACTAGCATTAATATCGAACTACCCTCTAATGATAGTTTAAAACTACTTGCACCACAAAAAGAAAAAGCTGGCATCCTTTCTCCTATGAAATACATTTCACAAAATATTGCTTTTTCGAAACAAGAAATTTCAACCGCTAAGCCCAAATTTGTTCCTGCTGGTCAAACAACGCAATTGATTGTAGGAGCAACGCCAGAAACAGATTTAAAAATTATGAAACTCTCAGAAGGTTTATATCAAACTTTACACTTAAAACGTGTCTACTATTCTGCTTATATATCGATTAATGAAGATACTAATTTGCCTACTCTTGCTTCTCCACCTCTTCTTCGCGAAAATAGATTATACCAAGCAGATTGGCTAATTCGCTATTATGGATTTCAAATCGACGATTTACTAGATGAATCCCATCCTAACTTTCACACTTTACTCGACCCTAAATGTGATTGGGCTCTTCGTCATTTAGAACATTTTCCAGTAGAAATTAATCAGGCAGATTATGCTACTCTTTTAAAAGTTCCTGGCATAGGTGTGATTTCTGCCAAACGTATTATCACTGCTAGAAGAGAGTTTAATCTTACTTTTGAAAACTTAAAAAAGCTTGGAATTGTATTAAAACGTGCACGCTATTTTATTACTTGTAATGGAAGCTATTTTGACCCTATTAAAAGTTTTAATCAAAAGTTTATTTCTGAAAACTTACTTTTTTTAGAACGTGTTTCCACAACTCCTTCTTCTTATGTGCAAACTTCGCTCTTTGATACACTCCCTTCCATACAAGAAAAAGCTACCCTTTTTGATACACTTTTACCTACAAAGGAGGATAAACAAAAATGTTTAACGGGAATGTTATAAATAAGACTTATCTCTATGATGGTACTTTTGAAGGTCTTCTTAGCATTGTTTTTGATTGCTATGTTGAAAAAGTAATTCCATTACACATTACACCAGAGTCTATGGTAACTTTCAATTTTTTAGAGGAGTTCGAAATAAAAAGAACAAACATAGAAAAATCTCAACGCATTTTTAATGGAATTGTAAAAAATATTTCTTATGATACGCTATATCATAGTTACTACGCTTTTCTTTCAAATGAAAAAGAAAAAGAAATTCATATTTTAAACTATTTATTAAATGGTTTTGTAATCGGTCCTAAAATTAATACCATGCTTTCTCTTGATTTCGTATTTGCCGTCCATCAAATGCATAAAAAAGTGCTAGGAGAATCCCATCGTTTTAAAGGATTACTCCGTTTTATTGAAATTGGCCATCCCCTACTCTATGCCTCGATTCACCCAGAGCATAATATTCTTGAAAATTTAGGCCAACACTTTATGAGAAGACTTCCTACTCAAAACTTTATCATTCATGATAAAAATAGAAATCTTGCTTTTATCTATAATACGAAAGGATATCAAATAGTAGATAGTTCTTCTCTTACCATTCCTTCTCTTTCGGAAGAAGAAAAAAACTACCAAACACTATGGACTACTTTTTTTGAGACAATTGCAATCAAAGAACGAACCAATCCTAGACTTCAAATGCAATATATGCCCAAAAAATATTGGCAAGATTTAACTGAACTTAATCACTCACCAACTTAAAATAGTCTTTTATACTTATTATCTAAAAAACTACCTATCAGAACAATACGCTAAACTAGCATTCTGGTAGGTATTTTTTCTTACCTTGGTATTTTCACTTTAAATAATAGATTTCATATCTTAATACACTTGCTTCCATCAATTCTAATTTTTCCTTAATACTTGCTATTATATAGTCTTTTTTGCCTTTTCTATTATTCCATTATTTCCTATTACTAAATTTAAGCTCACCCGCGCTAATAGGATTAGTACAATTAGGGTTACTACTAGTGCTACTAATATTATTCCTCTATTTTTTTCATTTTCTCTTTCCTCCTCCTTTCCTTTCATTCTATGTTTATCCATCATTTCAGACAAGAAAATGTTTTTTTATTGTAAACCGTTCTACCTAATCTGTTTTTCCTAACTCTTTCTACTCTATTTTTGTAATTTTATTCCATTCATCCAAGTTATGAATTTTTTTCTCTTTACTGGAGAAAATATTTTTAAATCCCGAACTTATCAGTTTATGGTTTACTTGCAAGTTTCTGTAAACTTCTACTGATACATGCTATAGTCCGGATAGATAAATCTTTACCTTGAAATTAATGGCTAAGGAGGTGAAATCATGGCTATCGATTATAGTGTTATTGGAGAAAGATTAAAAAGAGCAAGAAAAGAAAAACATTTAACACAAGAACAATTAGCTGAACAAATTGATGTATCCATTGCTTTTTTAAGTAGAATTGAGAGAGGTAGTTCTCAAATTAACTTAAAAAGATTAAGTCAAATTTGTGAAATTTTAGATGTTACAGAAGGGGATATTTTAAATGGAACTTCTAGCAAATCCACTAAATATTTAGATTTTGAATTTGCTAATCTATTAAAAAACTGTTCTGCTGATAAACAAAAATTAATTTATGATGTTGCAAAAGTAATTGCAGAAAAGGACTAAAAAAGGAAAAGCTTTTATTCTCTGTAATGAAAGCTTTTTATCATGCGTAATAAGTACATATTTACCTCTAACGCTCTGGTAAATATTACCTTATAAATATTATAAATAGTTTAATGATATAAAAGGAGAAGTAATTATGGCATTAGATTATTCTATTATTGGAAATAGAATTAAAACCATTCGAAAAAAGAAAAAAATAACACAAGCTACTCTAGCAGAAGCTTTGGATGTATCCGATTCTACCATTAGTAGAATTGAACGTGGAGACTTAAAGGTAAGTCTTTCTCGATTAAATCAAATTTGCGAAGTATTAGAAGTAAAAGAAGGAGAAATATTAAATGGTGCTTCCTTTACTTCCCCTCAATACCTAAATTCTGATATGGCTAACTTATTAAAAGAAACCTCACCTCAAAATCAAAAATTAATTTATGCTATTGCTAAGACTGTAAATGAGGTTCTTCCTAATTTATTTGAATAATAGTTCTAATTCGACCTATTGTTATCTGTAAAATTAACCTTATTCATGCTATATTTACTAACAAAGAAAGGAATGATTTGAATGGCGGTTGATTTTAATATTATTGGTAGGCGTATTAAAGAGATAAGAAAGAAAAAAGGACTAACGCAAGAACAATTGGTAGAAAAGATGGGAGTTTCGATTGCCTATTTAAGTAAAGTAGAAACTGGTAAAATTCATATCAATCTAGAAAGATTATCGGAAATATGTGACATTTTAGGAACCACTGAAGGTGAAATTTTAAATGGTGTTTCGAATCATTCTGAGAAATATTTACATTCTGAATTTTATGAACTTTTAAGAAAATGCCCTGCTAGAAAACAAAAATTAGCCTATGAAATTTTACAAATTTTATTGCGTAATGATGCTTCTTAAAAGAACTTGGAAACATTTCCAAGTTCTTTTTTTATTTCCACCTTTATACGGATTCTCTTCCTTTTATCCTTTCGTTATCTCTCCTATACTTTCTTTGCTTTTTCATTCCATTCTATCTTTATTTCCTATCTTTTCTATTTTCTTCTCAAAACGATTGAAAAGTTGCCCAAACTATGTTACTATTAATAGTGATAGACAACATTATAATATAATAAAATGAAGGAGGATTTAGCATGGAATTCAAACAATGGGAAGGATTCAATAAACTTGGTGAATGGACCAAAGAAATCGATGTTAGGGGTTTCATTCAAGCCAACTATACTCCATATACTGGAGATGATTCTTTCTTAACCGAACCAACAGAAAGAACAAAAAAATTATGGGATGAAGTATTAGCACTTTATGCCAAAGAAAGAGAACATGAAGTATTAGATGTTGATACCAAAACTCCATCTGCCGTTAATGCCTATGATGCAGGTTATATCAATAAAGAATTAGAACAAATTGTAGGTCTTCAAACAGATGCACCTTTAAAAAGAGCAATTATGCCAAATGGTGGTATTAAAATTGTAGAAAAATCTTGTGAATCTTATGGATATGAAGTAGATAAAGAAACAGACTACATCTACAACCATTTAAGAAGAACTCACAACGATGGCGTTTTTGCTGTCTACACACCAGATATTAGAGCTGCTAGAAGCTCTCACTTAATTACTGGTCTTCCTGATGGATATGGACGCGGAAGAATTATTGGAGATTATAGACGTGTTGCCCTTTATGGTGTAGATGCCTTAATCGCAGAGAAAAAACAAGAATTAGAGATTTTAGATGTGGATGAATTTACGGAAAATGTTATTCGTGAACGTGAAGAAATTCATGACCAAATCATTGCTTTAGAAGATTTAAAGAAAATGGCTAATCGATATGGATTTGATATTTCTGTACCAGCTTCTAATGCAAAAGAAGCCGTTCAATGGCTATACTTTGGATACTTAGCTGCAACCAAAGACCAAAATGGTGCTGCTATGAGTATTGGTAGAACCTCTACTTTCTTAGATATTTATATGGAACGTGATATTCAAAATGGAAGCTTAACCGAAGAAGAAGCACAAGAATTAATGGATCACTTTGTTATGAAATTACGTATGATTCGTTTCTTACGTGCTCCAGAATATAACCAATTATTCAGTGGAGATCCAGTTTGGGTAACAGAAAGTATTGGTGGTATGGGTGTTGATGGAAGAACGTTAGTTACCAAAAACTCTTACCGTGTACTTCATACCTTAATTAACTTAGGACCTGCTCCTGAACCAAACTTAACAGTATTATGGTCAAATGATTTACCAGAAAACTTTAAAAAGTATACTTCTAAAGTTTCAATTAAAACATCCTCTATTCAATATGAAAATGATGATTTAATGAGAACGACATTAGGGGATGATTATGGAATTGCTTGCTGTGTATCTGCTATGAAAATTGGTAAACAAATGCAATTCTTCGGTGCAAGAGCAAACTTAGCCAAAACACTACTTTATGCTATTAATGGTGGTCGAGATGAAAAAAGTGGAAAACAAATCACACCTAAATTTGAAGCTATTACTTCAGAATACTTAAACTATGATGAAGTAGCTGAAAAATTTGATACTATGATGGATTATGTAGCAAAAATTTACATTAAGGCATTAAATGCAATCCATTATATGCATGATAAATATTCTTATGAAGCATTAGAAATGGCACTACATGATAAAGAAATTTTAAGAACTATGGCATGTGGAATTGCTGGACTTTCTGTAGTAGCCGATTCTCTATCTGCTATTAAATATGCAAAAGTAAAAGTAATTCGTGATGAATCTGGCTTAGCGGTTGACTACGAAGTAGAAGGTGAGTTCCCTAAATATGGAAACGATGATGATAGAGTAGATGAAATTGCTGTAGAAGTAGTAAAAACTTTCTTAAGAAAATTACAAAAACATGTTACTTATAGAAATTCAAAACATACCTTATCTGTTTTAACCATTACTTCTAACGTTGTATATGGAAAAGCGACAGGAAATACACCAGATGGAAGACGTGCTGGTGAACCATTTGGACCAGGTGCAAACCCTCTACATGGTAGAGATACCAATGGTGCTGTTGCCGTTATGAACACCATCGCAAAATTACCTTATGAATATTCAGAAGATGGAATTTCCTATACCTTCTCAATTACACCAGGAACACTTGGAAAAGAATTAGATTCTCAAGTAGATAACTTAGTAAGTTTACTTGATGGATACTTCAAACAAACAGGACATCACATCAATGTAAATGTATTTGATAGAGCTTTACTAGAAGATGCAATGGAACATCCAGAAAAATACCCACAATTAACCATTCGTGTATCTGGTTATGCCGTAAACTTTATTAAATTAACAAGAGAACAACAATTAGATGTTATCAATAGAACTATTCATGAAAAATTCTAAAAAATAAGAGGTCACTTCAATATAAAGTGACCTCCTTTTTTTAGAATTTTTCATAAATAAAATCTCTTTATCTTAGAAATTGCAAAACATTTCTTACCTAGATTTTTTAGTGAAACTCCTATATGGTATAACTCTTTATTATCGATGGCTATAAATCTATCGTGAAATTTATTTGTTATAGAATATTTGTTTTTTTGTCAATATTTTATCTTATTTGTGTTGAATTTTGTATCTTTTTATAGTAAAATTAATTTATATATATTAGGAGGATGTTATGAAAGCACGTATTCATTCATTTGAAAGTTTAGGAGCAGTCGATGGACCTGGCGTTCGTTTTGTTATTTTTATGCAAGGTTGCTCTTTAAAGTGTAAATATTGTCAAAACAGAGATACTTGGGACTTACATGGTGGCAGTACCTATTCTTTAGAAGAAATCGTAAGTAAAGTTTTAAGATATCAAAATTATATTATGCCAAATGGAGGTGTTACCATCAGTGGTGGTGAACCACTTCTTCAAACGCCATTTTTAATAGAACTATTTACGATATTAAAAAAACATCATATTCATACTTGTATTGATACTTCTGGTTCCTTCGACTTAACAGAAGATATCAAAAAATTAATTGATTTAACTGATTTATTTTTGTTAGATATTAAATGTATTAATGATAAAAAATGTATGGATTTAACAGGTATTTCTAGTAAGAAAGAACTTGCTTTTGCTCAATATTTAAGCGACCATCATAAACCTTTATGGATTAGACAAGTATTAGTACCTGGTATTACCGATGATCCGCAAGATTTGCTACAACTAAGAGATTTTATTTCTAGTTTAAAAACCGTAGAAAAAATAGAAATTTTACCTTATCATGACCTAGGTAAATTTAAATGGGAGCAACTTGGATGTCAATATCCTTTAGAAGGGTATAAAACAGCAACAAAAGAAGATGTAGAAAAAGCAAAGGCTATATTACAACACTAAAGAGGATTCAAATTGAACCCTCTTAATTGTTTATTCTTGCATTTTTCCGATTTTTTCATATTCTTTTTGTATTTCTATTATTATTTGCTTTGCTAATTCAAAATAATATTTATCGTATTTCGCAAGCAGTGAATATAACTCTTGAAAATTTGTGATATCCTTTTTAGCAAAAGCATATAAAGAAATTCTTACTCTCTCATCATATTGGGGATTTTCTCTATTTTTTTCCTCGAATAAAATAACATTTACTGTTCCTGCATTTTCTTCTATCGAAATAATTTTCCCATTTCGTATCACAATTTCATAATCTTTTACGCCTGTTTCCTTTGTCCGAAACACAAACGCTTCTTTTCTTTCCATTGCCATGTTGATATTCCACTCTTTTTTCCTTCTTTGCATTCCATTTTCCTCCATTTTTATTAAAAAACAAAAGATTTTTTAGTTACTTTATATAATACCATATCATGTTATTGTAATTTCGTCAATCCTACGTTATACCTTTTGAAAGAAAGATAGAATAACATGCTATCCAGTTATTCTATCTTTTCAATGCTATTTATTTTTTACAGTACCACTCCCAAGGATATAATCCAATCTATCATAATTCCACAGACTACTCCAATTCCATATAATAAACCTAATATCTTCAGATTTTCTTTCATATCTTTATTGATTCTAAATAATATTAAAATCCCAATTCCAGAACCTACTAATAGTCCACCTATCATAGAACCAAATGAAATAACTTGTCCTAAATATAGTTGTGTTAGGATTACAGAACCCGCACAATTAGGAATTAGTCCAACTAATCCTGCAATGATTGGACCTATTACTGGCATATTGAGAATTAAATTCGATAAGTTTTCCTCTCCTATCCAATAAATAATCATATTAATCGCAAATGAAATGATTAAGATAAAAAAGAAAATATGTAAGGTATGTTTTATCGCAGATGGTAAAGTTCCTTCTTCACAATGACAATGTTCATGTTCGCATATATTTCCAATTTCCTCTTCTACTACTTCTTCTTTTTGTTTCCTTTTTATCAAATTTCCTATTAAGTCAATTCCAAAACCTGCTAAGATTCCAATTGCTAGTTTAATTGCTATAATTTGTAACATTAAGCTAATAGGTGCTGCTTCTGAAATAAGCACTGGTATCATTTCATCCGAAGTGGACAAAAAAATAGCAACAAGAGTTCCCAGTGTAATTACTTTTCCTCCATATAAATTGGCTCCTGCCGCTGAAAATCCACATTGTGGAAAGATACCTAAGATAGAACCAAAAAATGGTCCAAATTTTCCAGATTTTTTAATTATATTTTTCGTTTTTTCACCAGTTTTATGTTCAATGTATTCCATTATGAGATACGTGATGAATAAAAATGGTAATAGTTTTATTGCATCTATTACAGTATCTAGTATCATATCTATCATGTTATTTCCTCATTTCTTTTATCATGTTTACTATTGTAGCATATTTTTTCTACATTTACAAGGTGCTTGTATTTATTCTATCACCTTCTTACGTATTTTTTCTATATTTTGCATCACACAATTATAACCATATTGATAACAAGAATCTAACTTTTTTACATCTAATAACCCCACCTTATCCGTATATACACTTAATATTATATCACTCATTTCTAAACTTTCTTCTGATATTTTACTTCCCATGATATCAATTGTTTTCATGACAATATCCATTAAATTACTATTTTCATCAATCGGATCTGCATCAAATTTTACTGCAATTACTTTATCTGCTCCTTGTTTTTTTACCTCATAGACAGGAATATTGTCTAATGCTCCTCCATCCATAAAAGCATGTGTTCCCACAGTGCAAGGATTAAATACCGCTGGAAAACTACTACTTGCCCTTACTGCTTTTCCTACACTAATTTGTGTAATATATTGCGAGGCATCTTCTGTTTCTTTTGG
The DNA here is from genome assembly GCA_949155365.1 of uncultured Clostridia bacterium. GTDB lineage: Bacteria > Bacillota > Clostridia > TANB77 > CAG-508 > UMGS1663. Next base: position 19,270 of record CASCUT010000006.1, on the reverse strand, counting down.
AACTTGATTGGTAAAGACATATTCTTTTGATTCCATAATATCAACACTTGGTATCACAATTGGCATTGGAATTTCTGTCATACTTTTAATTCCCTTTTTTAGTGCTAATTTATTACATAGGCTTTCAATCGGTTCTCCATCTTTTAAGCTTGTTACTATCGTTTTCTTACCCCAAAAATGACTTTTTATCCCTGAAATAATCGGTTTTGTATTAAGTGCCGCAATATCTTTTGCATAAGTCTTAAATAAATCGTAAATGTACTCTGGCTTGTATCCCATAGCATAAAGACTTGCTATCATACTTCCACTACTACAGCCTCCAATCATATCAATTTTAATTCCACTATCTTCTAAGGCTTTTAATACCCCTGCATGTGCAATTCCTCGAATACCTCCACCTGATAAAGCAATTCCTAACTTCAACAAAAAATCCCCCTTATACGTTTTATCTATATTATTTACTAATATGATATTGTTTAAACGTATAAGAGGTCATTTTATTTCTTTTCTATACTATGTAAATATAAGCTTTTTGGACTTACGTCCTCTCCTGTTTCCCATTCAATGGTTTCTCCTGCTGGATGCACTTTTTGAAATAACGCATAATCTTTTAATTTAGAAAATGCTTCATATTGTAAATTTGGTTTCATATCATAAACCCTCTGCTTTCCATTTTCATAAATTAATAGCAACTTATAATCTTCTAATACTTTTACTTCCTTTATTCTTGGTGGTAACATGATATCCCTCCTTTTATTTTAGAGGGTCTATCTTATAGCCCTCTTTTCCTTTTACTAGTAATTCCCATAAATGGTTTCATTCTTCTTGATGTATTTCAATCCAAGCTTGTATTATTTTTCTTTTGTTATTTGGTATTTCTCCATCAATCATATTTCCATAAAAATCAAATATTGCTATATATTCATTGTAATTTGCATGTAAGTGTGGTAACTTATGTTGTTCATTGTCTTTAAAATACATTCTAATTATAATTCCATAAAATTTAGATATTATCTTTTTTTACATTTTATTACTTTTTTCTTTGTCGAAACATGCATTGCTATTAGTCAATAAGTTTGTTTTTCATAGTATAAAAAAATAGAACCATCGATGGCTCACATGTTGAAATTTTTATTGACAAATAAAGTCTCTATTTACTATATAGTAAACTTTTATTTTGTCAAGAAAAATATCAATTCATTTTCTTCTTATTTCATTACTTATTTTTGAGAAATTTTTATTACTTAGCATTGTTAAGACTTTAGCTGATAAATAATTATATTATTTTGCTATTTGATTCCATTCTCTTTCTGACAATTTACAATCATATTCTTTTATTGCTTGTATACTTCTATTATAATTATTCATATTGACCACCTCTTGTATCAAGCATATTACATTATGTTAGTTGTTGGTATCGAAATTTGACCAAACTAAAAAAGACTATTGCTAGTCTTTTTTAGTTTGGTCTTCTATTAATTTATTTACATTTATAGCTGGTAATATTAATGGACTTATATTTGCATTTGCCGTATATGTAGATACTATCGCTCTTACATATGGATAAAGTATAGCAATTGCATTTTTTACAAATTTATTTGGTTCATCGCCTTTAACAACAAATAATCCTGTTATTTCTACATTCATTTCAAAAGGATAGTTTTTTTCTATAGCATTAGCAAATATAGTTGTATTTAATGTAATTTTCATATTATCTTTCTGAATATCTATTTTCGTTTCAATGTTTAAGTCAATTGGTGTACCTTCATTATTATCTTTAAATTCTTGATTTGTTTTGAAATATATTTCATTTACTATGTATTTTTCAAATTTTAAAATACTTTCATATCTTTCCATTTATGCTGCTTCCTCCATACTTCTTTCATTTACTTTTTCTTGTTTTTTTAATATGTTTACTATAAACTTATGGCTTATCCTTATATTATGTATGTTGAAATCTCTGTATATATTATCTTCTATATAAATATTTTTCTTTATATACATATCATTGATTATAGGTTCTTTCGTAACTTCTAGACCTTCCTCAATTAATTCTTCCAATAATTGCTCTGGTGTTATATTATTTAATATTTTACTTATAATTTCTTTTCTTTCTTTTTCGCTTACCTTAAAAATATTCATTTTACCTTATCTCCATAAAAATAATTTACTATTTTAAAATCTTCTATTGTTACTTTCTCATGCATGCTTATATTTTTTATAATATTTAAATTCTTTACACATATAACTTTTCTATAAATGTCATTCATAGAATGTATATCAGAATCTAATATAGGGTCTTTTATATTTCTAATAATCATATCTACATCTGTTAATAATTTTAATTTCATTAAATAATTAATAATAGCTCCATTTTTATTTCTTGCATATTTATATTCTGGTTTAGTTACCAATTTCCCTCTTATTTCATTAGTTAATTCATCAAATATTTTTATGTTTTCTACTTTATTCAAATTTAATATATTATCTTTTAATACTACAATATCTACATTTATTATATCATATTGTTGATTTAGTTCTTCTAAATTAGGATATTTTTCATTATCGTATTTATATCCTTTTATATTCCATGAAATTGCATCTTTATACTCTATATAAAAATAAACGCCTCTTCCTAAATATAATTTTGTTTTTTTATCTTTGCTTGGTATAAATTGATTTTCTTCTATAATCTTTTGCGCCGCTACATTATTAGTACCGTGATATCCTGTATAATTTTCTTCATTCATTGCTATACCCCTAGTATATTTTTATTCTCTCTTTTTTAGAACATTTTATACTAGAATTGCTAATAACGCAAGAATTTTTCATCGACACAATTCGACAAAATTATTATATACGATAAATATTTCAATTGTGTTAATATTATTTATCATTTCTTTTACAATTATAGCATATTTTTGTTTTTATGTAAAGAGATAGCTATTTGATGTAAAAATCAACATTAAATTTTATTTAAAATCCTGTTTTAGGTAATTTAGGTGTTTCTGGTTCTTTTGGAAAATTGGTAATAGTTATCTCTTCTATCTTTTTATGTTCTACTATTTCTATTACAAACTCTTCTTTTGTTATTTCATAATCTTCATTTCCCTTAATTTCTCTTATCTTATAAATCCCTTTTTCCAATTCTTTGCTAATGGCAATTCCCTCTTCGTTTGAAGTAACTATCTGTACGATTTCTCCCTTTTCATTTCTTATTTCAAATTCAACACCTTGAATTGGGGAACCTTTTGGTTTTCCATTTCTTTTGTTATCTTCTGCACTTACTTTGTTTATTTTTATTTGTCCTTTTATCTTTTCATTTTCAATTTCCACCGATGCTATTTTTCTATCCTTGATTTCTACTTCTATTGTTTTCTCTTCTATCACATATTTTTCATCTGCTTTTATTTCCTTTATCTGATATTTTCCTATCGGTAATTCTTTTGTAATCGCATAACCAGCTTTATTCGTAATTAGTGTATCTACTACTTTATCTTCACTATCTAACACCTGAAATTCTACATTTGCTATTTTTATTTCTTTATTTTCTTTATCTACTTTTTCTATTTCAATTCTTCCTTTTTGCTTTTGATTAGCAACAAAAACAGTTGCTGTTTCCTTATTGCCTATTTCTATCTTTATTAGTTCCTGAGGTAGCCTATATTTGCTTTGTGTTTTTATTTCTTTCAAATAGTAAATTCCAATTGGTAATTTACTTGTTATCGCATATCCTTTTTCATCTGTTATTAACGTTTCTACTCTTTTTTCTTCTTGATTTAACACCTCAAAAACAACTCCTTTTAATGGATGTTTTTTATTCTCCGCATCGGTTTTGTATACTTCTATTTGTCCTTTTTGTTTTTCATTCTCTACTATTTCTACTACCTGTTCCTTCCATTTAATTTCAATGTTTCTATCTTTTGCCAAATCATACCCTTGCTTTGTTTTCGTTTCTCGTAATGTATAAGTTCCTAACTCTAAATTTGAAATTACGGCTTCTCCATTTTTATCTGTTACTACTTTTTTTATCCATTTCCCCTGACTATCAAACAACTCAAATTCGACATTTTCCAACATAATTTCTCTGTTATCTTTATCTATCTTTCTAATTTTTAATTCCCCTTTTTTACGTTCATTTTCAAACGTAACACTTACCTTCTTTCCCCATTCTAGCATTACTTTTTTCTCTTCCTTTGCCAAAACATAAGGCTCTGGTACTTCTATTTCTTTTATGGTTACCATTTGTGGATACGCATTTTTCACTTCCGCAATTCCCTTTTGATTCGTAATTACCTTCTCTAACACAACTCCCTTTTCATCTTTTATCTCAAACATTACATTGGGAATCGGTTGCTTTGTTTCTTTATCTACCTTTTGAATTTGTAAATCGCAATTATTGGCTCTTACCTCTAGTTCTATACTCGTATTTGCTGTCTCATAAGCACTTGTATAAGTAACATAGCTTTGTGCTTCTGGAATACTACTTTTACAATAGAAGACAGGGTTTGTCTTTATTTTCGCATTATTTATTTCTATTTTTCCTTTTCTATTATTTTTTATTTGATTGATTGGGATTGCCATTTTAAACAAACCATTTGACAAAACTGTTTGTTCTTGATTTTGAGAATCTAACACTTTCGTTCCACTTGGAAAACTCTGAATATTAACTTCATAAGACTGTAACATTTTATTCCCTGTTACTTGATAATCTTGTACATAATAACTAGTATCTCCTATTGTTTCCTCCCTACTTTCTCCTCTTTTAGCTATCATTACTTTAGGAGTTTCATATCTCTCTGTTCCATTTATTCCATATTCATAAAGACTTTGCGATACCTCTAATACCTTTGCCCCTCTTCGTCTAATTTCTTCTACCGTATTGCCGTCCACACTTCTATTTCCCAAAATATATTTATCCTTTGGTGCAATTCCATCTGCCAAACAATGTAAAGCCACTTTCGTCGCACTATAAAAATCATCATCACACTCTAAATTCCAGTCTTGGTAACTCGAGCCCATATACCCTTTATTCAAAATACGCCAAATGCGATTATCCTTCTCTTTCTTTATCAATCCATCATAACTATCATACCCAGTACCTACTCCCGACTTGGCTGGCTCTATACAAAAAGCAGGATACTTTTTTCCTTCTTTCTGATCTAAATAATACACATACCATACAATCTTATAGCTCCACCTTTGATAGTCTTCCATCCAATATTCCAGCAAAGAATCACATTCATGGTCCCCCTGTAAAAAAACCACATCTCCTTCTTCTATCTTTGCCTGCACAACTAGTACACTTCCTCCTATCTGCCATATCTGTAACACTAATAGTAATACAATTACTACTTTCTCTATCATTTTTTCCCTCATCCTATCATCCTTTCTTTTTTACTTAATTTAATCTAACTCTATTTTCCATTCATAACCGCCCCTCCTACTCAATAAACTACTAACTTCCTCCACTAATTCTCTCCTATTCTATTTCCAATTAGCATTCATCCCTTTCTTTCACGACCTCTTCCTTTTCCTCAACTTCCCAAAAAAACAACAAAAAAAAGACCAAATAAAACGTCTTAAACGTTCTATCTAGCCCCTATTCACTCTATGTATCTTACTCTTGTGTAAATGGTAAAACAGCAATTTGTCTTGCTCTCTTTACAGCTAAAGTAATATCTCTTTGATGTTTTGCACATGCACCTGTTGCTCTTCTTGGTAAGATTTTACCTTTATCATTAATAAATTTCTTTAATTGATCTGCATTCTTATAATCCAAAACAAGATTTTTGTCTGCACATAAAGGACAAACTTTCTTTCTTATTTTTCTAAATCTTGGATTGAAATCATCATCAACATTATTGTTTCTGTTATTTCTTTTTTGTTTTTTATCTGCCACTTTCTTTCCCCCCTATCTTAATTTCGTGATATTTTAAAATGGTAAATCATCTCCGGAAGAAACTTCGAAATCAGAACTTCCTGCTGTTGGCATTGCACCAAACGTAGCATCAAAGTTTGAACTATTTTCTCCTTCTCTTTTACTATCTGCAAAATATGCTTCTTCTGCCACTACTTCTGTAATATAATGTTTTTGTCCTTGGTCATCATCCCAAGTTCTTGTTTGAATTCTTCCAATGACACCTACTTGTTGTCCTTTTTTGAAGTATTTACTACAGAATTCTCCTAATTTGCTCCATGCCACAATGTTAATAAAATCGGCTTGTCTTTCTTCTCCTTGTCTTACAAATCTTCTATTAACTGCTAAACTAAATGAAGCTACCAATGTGTTGTTAGCTTGTGTGTATCTAACTTCTGGATCTCTTGTTAATCTTCCCATTAAAATTACTTTATTCATTTCTTTACCTCACCTTTCTTTGTAAAAGGCCCCTTATTTCTTATTCTTCTACTTTAATTGTCATGAATTTAATTACTTCATCTGTAATTCTGTAAATTCTTTCTAGTTCAGAAATTAGGTTTGGATTTGCTTCAAAGTAAAATACTAGATAGTATCCTTCTTTATTTTTTTGTACTTCGTATGCTAATCTTCTTTTTCCTAATTCGTCTACTTTTTCTACTTTACCATCAGTATTAATCAAATCTGTAAATTTTTGAACAAGTCCTTTAACTCCTTCTTCATCTACTCTTGGATTAATAATGACAACACTTTCGTATTGATTCATTATCGTTCACCTCCTTTTGGATTTCAACCTACATTTTGCTGTAAGTAAGGATGTAAAAAGTGCATCTCATTTTACAACATTAGTATTTTATCACATTTTTTAAGATATCGCAAGTAGTTTTTGCTAATTTATTTGTTTTCCCTAGCATTCTACTTCCCTATTCCTTCTCTATTCTATCCTCTTTCTCTATTCTTTACAAAATCTGTATTGTTTCATAAACTTTCCTACTCCAAAGTAGTATTTTCTTTCGTTAATTCCTTCGTATAATATACCATTCCATAACCAAAGTTTAGTTTACAATAAGGACCTATAAATTCTGGTTCTTCCCATTCTATTTCATAAGAAGGATCCACTACTACATTTCCTTTTTCATCGATTACTCCCCACTTGTCTCCTTTTCTAATTCCTGCATATCCATACTGATTTAATTCTGTTACCATGTCATAGTTTGGAGCAATTACAACTGTTCCTTCCTTGTTCTTGAATCCCCATTTTTCTTTTTCTTTAAAAGCATATAAAGATAGGTTTGGTTGCACATCTTGATACGAAATTGCATTTCCTGTGTTGTCAAAATACATTCTGTCTGTTTTGGAAATCAATTTAATATACTGTTCTTCTGAAGTTATACTAGCTTCTTTTAAGGAGGCTATTTTTTCCATTGTTTCATTATATAATAAAACAGTGTATGGTTTATTTTGAATTGCTTGTAATACATTTTTATTTTCTACTTTTTGAATTACATCATAACCTTTTAACATTTCTTGTCTATTTTTAGCATCTAATACACTGACACTTCCTGTTTTGGTTAATATAAAATAGTCTTTAAATGCATATTCAATATACGTATATTCATTTTCTAAAATAGTATTTCCTTGATGATCTACAATGCCAAACTTATCTTGTGAATTAATACTGATAGAATAATCACTATTTTCTGTACTAATCAATGTTACATTGTTTTGTACCTCTTGCTTTTTGCCTTGTAAATCAAAGTGATAAGATTCTTCTCCTTTTTGTGCATTTAAGCTATTTTCTTCTAACATGATATAATCATATTCTACTGCTAAAATTTCATTTCCTTGTCTGTCCTTTACTCCTTGTTTTTCATTTTTCTCTACTAAAAATAAATTGTTTTGTTTATTGTATTCAATCTCTTCGTAAGTATGAGGGATTATTTGCTTTTTATTTTGATAGATTCCCGCTTGTCCATTTTTAAAAGCTAATAAATAAATATCATTGTTTTCTGTAATTTCTGTAATACGATCCACTTCATTATAGTTTTCTTCTAGGATTGTTTGACCTTTATTATCAATATAACCATATCGATAACCTTCTTCTTTTTTCTTTCCTACAATAAATCCTGCTTTTTGATATTTGGAATCTGTATCATAATAACCATCTGCTGTAATAGAATCATATTCTATCTTTACCATTTCTTTTCCTCTATTATTAATGACACCATATTGGTTACCTTGTTTTACTAGTAGACATCCTTCTTTATATAATAAACTTGTTATTTCATCGTAAATTGCATCTGTTATCTTATTCCCTTGAAAATCAATAATTCCATACTTGCCATTTTCCTGATAAGACAGTACACTCTTTTCATAAGGTACTTCTACGGAAGCATCTTTAAACATAAGTGGTTGTACTCCGGGTATATTTGGTTAATATCTTTTCATTCTTTTCGTTAATTACTTCTGTTTGATATTCTCCTTTTTGTGAATCATAACTAAAATACCCAATAAATACAGCCTTTGATGGATTCGGAATATCCAACATGTCATATTGTGGCTCTACTAAGATATTTCCCTTTGTATCAATTACTCCATATTTCTCATTTTCTAATAATTTAAAATAAGAAAATTCTGTAATAGTTTCTATCTCATAACTCTTATCGATATGTTTTAACCATAAAATTACTCCTACTGTTATCAAAACACCCATCAGTATGATTGCGAATAATACGATTGCAGTTTTATTTCTTTTTCCATTTTCTACTTTTCTTTTTTTATGTTCCATATATTTCCTCCATTTTTTTCATTCGTTCTATCCTTTACAAGCTTTTACCCATAAAATTCTTTTGTCTTCGTATTCTTCTATTTTGTAATTGATATGTTCGGTCTCTATAATTGGTTTTTCTCCTTCTTCTGGAATTCTTCCTAATAGTTCTAGTAAATATCCTGATAATGTCTCATATTCGCCTTCTGGAATTTCTACCTGTAATATTTTCTTTAAATTATTAATCGATATTCCTCCACTAATTCGAAATGTATAATCATCAATTTTTTCATATTCATCTTCTACTTCATCATATTCATCAAAAATATTTCCTACAATTTCTTCTAATAAGTCTTCCATGGTAACAATTCCTGCTGTTCCACCATATTCATCAATGGCAATCGCCATTTGTATCTTATTTTTTTGTAAATCTTTAAATAATTCATTGATTGGCTTATTCTCTGACACGAAATATGCCTCTCTCATGATATTTTTAATATCCACTTCTTTCTTTTCGTAAGAATATTTTAGTAAATCTTTCACAAATAAAATTCCTTTTATATCGTCAATGTTTTCTTCATATACTGGAATTCTACTATATTTATACGTATCTACTTCTTGCAGAATTTCATTAATATTAGAGCTAATATCAATAGCATAGACATCGGTTCGATGTGTCATTACTTCTGATACTGTAATATCATTAAATTCAAAGATATTGTGTATCATTTCTTTTTCATCTTCCTCGATAGTTCCTTTTTCTTCCCCTTCGTCAATCATCATTTTGATTTCTTCTTCTGTAACAATTTCCTCTTCATTTCAGAAATACCAAATAATTTAGAAATCAAATTCGTTACTATGGTTAATATTTTAACAAACGGTGCTGTTACTACAGAGATTGCTCGAATAATTGGGATTGTAGCAAATGCTATTTTTTCATAATACTTCATTGCCAATCTTTTTGGTACTAATTCTCCTAATACCAAAGTAAAGAAAGACAGAATAATGGTAATAATGACAATCGAAATTCCTCTAAAAATTTCTACAGAAATTATAGGAAAAACTCGATTTAAGGCTGGTGCTAAAAGATCCGCAAAAGCATCGGAAGCGAACGCACTAGATAAAAAACCAGCTAGTGTAATACCAATTTGAATCGTCGCTAAAAATTTACTTGGATTTTTTAACATTTTTTCTATTTGTTTTGCTCTTTTATTTCCTTCTTTTGCTTGTCTTTCTACTTTCGTATCATTTAAAGAAATAAAAGCGATTTCTGAAGCTGCAAAATAAGCATTTAGTAAAATTAAAATAAATAAAATTATGATTTGTGTTATCACTTGTCTCACATTCCTCTCTATTTTATAATTATTCCCCATTTTATCGCTTTTATTATATCTTTAAGAATCGAATCGTGTCAATGAATTTTTTACTTTTTCTATTTTATTATTTTTCCTGTTTCTTTATTCCAAAAAGTTACTACTGATTTTAACTCAGAGTTTGGTACTAATGCTACACGAAGGGCAGATATTGGTTTATCTTTTTGATAACAAGTAATCTCTCCATTTTTTGCTGTTGGCAACCATCCCACTTGATGAATATATACTTGATAAACAATTGCGTATTCCTCTTGTTTTTTTAGTTTTAAACTAAGAGCTGAAATACCAAATCGATATTGTTTTGTCATTTCTGGTGTAATACTTCCATTTCCATTTATATCTGTGTTATATTCTCTGTTTACTCCTGCACCACCTAATTGGAAGTAGGTTTTATCTTTTAGTATAATCGCATTTTCTGTTGTCTCCTGTTTCCATTCATTTTCTGCTGGGTTCCATCCTCCATGATAAATGGTTTTCATATAGGTACATTGAGCTGTGCTTCCTTCTCCCCAATTCGTATGCACATATGCTTTTGCTTGTAAAAAGTCTTTTGGCACATTTCCTGCTATGCGAAATGCTAAACTTTCTGTTTTATAAATTGGATTTTTTTTAATTGCTTCCATCCCTGCTATATCGTAATTTCCATACCCATAGCTCCATCCTACAACAGAATTATGAGAAGCATAGCTTAATACAATATTTTCTGCACCAGTAATATGAATTTCTACTTCACTTACATTTCCTGCTAAATCTTGAATTGTTGTGGTATAAGATAAATTGTTTGTAAATGTCTTTTTTAACTTTGTTTCTTCTTCTAAATTCCATCCTTCCAATCTTCGAATTGGTTCATTTGCTGTAATTACCGCTTCTATCTTTTTTTGTTCTTTTTCCTGTTGCGAATATACCCCTTGTGGTTTTGTATTATCTATTTCTATTTTCGTATCTTTTATGACTTCTTCACTTTCATGATTTCCTTCATCCTTGATACTTCCTTTTGGAATTTCTATTACTAACTTTCCCTCTTCTGTGATTCCTCCTAATGTTAGAGTAATAAGATTTTCTTTTTCCTCCTCCTTTTCGTATATTAATGTCTTTTTCTTTGGTTCAATTTGTTTTTCGCCTACTCTTATTTTGATATGGGAAGCATCTAACTTTCCACTTATTTTTCTGTCATCGACTACTTGTATCTTCACTTTTATCGTTTGTTCTTGATTCGCATAATTTGGATATTCTTGATTGCTATTGGTAATTTCTTGTATGAAAATAATAGGGGCCTCTTTATCTATATTTTTTATGATAATCTTTTCTTTTGTTTCATTACCAGCTAAATCCTTCACTATGATTTCTTCTTCTGTATTTTTTTCATATTCTTTCACTAATGTTTTTTTATCTTCTTTTAATTGCCAACCTTCTACTTCTTGTATCTCTTCCTCTGCTATAATGGTTACGATTACATTTTCTCTTGTTATCTTTTCTTCTGAATATTGAACCGATAAGTTTGGTCTCGTCCTATCAATTTGTATGGTAGCAATTAGAAACTTTTCTTCTATCCTATATTTTGCCCAAACAGAACTTGAAAAAGTGAGATAACTTAATAAGAATAGTACGATTAAACCGATTTGCTTCTTTTTCATATTTCACCTCTTTTATGCTTTTTGAATAGAATGTATTTTAATTTCTACCTCTGCCTTAATATCTTCTTCTTTTGTACTCTTTTCTTTGTCATACGTAACTTCTAAGCGATAGGAATGTGTTTGTTCTTCTCCTTTGGTTAACTTTATTGTTTCTGTTTTTCGATTATTTAATGGTATTTGTTTTTCGCCTTGGTATAAATTAAATTGAATTTCCTCATCTATCTCACTTATCATTTCAATATAGTATTCCATTTCCACTTCATTCCTTTGTATTTCCTGCCTCTCATTTTCTTTGTAATTTCGAACTTCAAAGCAATATACGGCTTTTGGTTTTAATGCGGTTATCATCATACTCTGTTCTCTTCTTACTTCTAAAACTGGTTTTGCTATTGATAAAAAGCCTTTTTCCGTTATTTTTTCTTGATATTTTGAGAAACTAATTCCTACTAAAATACCAAGCAAGATAATAACAATTATACTTATAATAATTCCTATCTTACTTTTTTCTTCTTCCTCTTTCGTTTTTTTCTTTTGTTTTTTTATTTTTTTTACTTTTTCTGGCACTTGCCATATCTCTCCTTTCTTTCTAGGCTATTACTAGTAATACAACAAGAATTCCTATTATAACAAAACGGTATTGATAGAGCCTACCTAATAATTTAGAATGTAGTATTACTTTTCCTTGTATTTCTTCTTGTGTTATGATTTCTTCATCTTTTGTATTATTAAAATCTCCTTTCGTATAAAAACCTTCTTCTGTTTTTTCAATAATGCGATGGGTAATAAAATAAGAATGATGAACTTGATAGGTGATAATATCACCTCTTTGATAGTCTTTTTTTCTCTTTACTACCACCATTTCTCCTATCTCTATTTCTGGAAGCATACTGCCAGTTTGAATGATAAAAAAATGGATGGGACATATTTCTTTTAATGGATATTGGGGGAAGATAAAAAACAAAGAGCCTAAGATTAGAAAAAGGCAGCCTATCCAACCTACTTTCTTTCTTTTTTTACATTTCATAAAAGATTCCTATCTTAGTTTGGCTCTACTTGTGTTCCCGTTATTAAGATATCAAATTGATATTGATTTAATGTTTGGCCATCTTGTGTATCGATACTATCTTGTCTTTTTATTTCTTCTTTTGTTGTTCCTGTCTCATAGCTCCATTCCCACTCTATTGTCATTGTTCTTATTTTATTTTCTGTTTCTGCAGAAATATTTCCAGCTAACAGTGTTTCTAATTCTTTAATACTATTGGCCATTATTCCATTATAGTAAAATTTCATGTTATTGGGTTTATTGGTTTCATTCGCAAACGTAACTTTATAGTCAATTCCCACATCTGAACCTGTTGCATCTACTATAATGTCAAAGGATCCTCTTGTTCCTGGTGCAATGTGGTTTTCCACTAAGGTATCACTTTGGTATGTCTGTGCTAGGCTTAAATTGGTAATGCTAGCTGTTTGTCCATTTACTAGGAAGGCCCATTTGGCTACCTCTATTACTCCTTTTCCATCTACTTGTGTCACATATTTAGAATAACTATTTCCAAGTAAGAATATTCCTACTACTAGCAATAGTAATAAGACAATATATATTCCTTTTCTTTTTGATTTTTTCATTTTTTCTTCCTTTCTTTTTGATTTGTATTTTTTATTTATCAACCTATTCTGTTTTTATTTCTTTTGCCTGAATACAAATTCTGTATTCAGGCATATTTTCTAAGCAAGTAATAAGTTTTAATTGGTTTTCTTTCGTATTTTCTAAACAGGATAAATCGGTTTCTTTTATCTTTCTTTTTCCTATTACTTCATAAGTTCTTGTCCCTTGCTCTGTTTGATACTCAATGGTATCTCCTCTTTCGAGCCTCTTTATTTCTTGAAAAAAGTTATATTTGTACCCTCGATTATGACCTGCTAGTACTACATTTCCATTCCACTTACTGGTGGTAGTAAAATGTCCTACACCTCTTCTTAGTACTTCTTTACTAGTACCTTCTAAAATAGGGGCATCTAAGTTTATCTTTGGAATTAAAATTCTCCAAGGATTGGATTGATATTGGTTTTGTATCCTTTCTTCCCTTTCGATTTCTTCTTTCTTGACAAGTGAAGTGGTAATATTGTCTATTTGACTTGTCTTTAGAATAAAGGTAGCATTTTCTTCCTTCTTTTGATTGCTTTGCAATTGCATTTGGATGAAATAGAAAGCTCCTCCTATTAAAATGGTCATAATAATGGAAACCATTATCCCTTTTCTTTTGCTATAGGCAAACATACATATTCTTTCGCCTCCTTTTTTCCTTGCATTTCTTTTCTTCTGTTTTTTCCTATTCCTTTGTTTGCTTTATTTCTTTTGATTCTTCTTTCCTTTTCTTTTGTGCTTTTATTATTCTTCTGTTTCCATGGATTTTTTTAAGATTGATATCTCTTTCTTGAACTTAAATTTTTTGAAATTAAAATTGCAATTTAAAATCTGGTTTTATGTTACCATAGTTTTTCCAGTTTGTAAAGAACTTTTCATCGCCTTTTTCTTTCAATTTTCGACTTATTAAAGTTTTTTCGCATAAAATTGCCTCCTAGGGCTTTCTATTTTATGTAAAATATGGTATCATAGTATTATAGTATGTACTTTGTTGCCTTTGAACTAGTAAATTTCGGAGGCAATGTCCTCCGAGTAATCATGTACAATCATAAGGAGGAAAAAACATGAGAATCAAAAAACTGTTGGCAGTTATCTGTATGGTAGGGTTATCTTGTAGCATTCTTGCAGGATGTGGACAGTCAAAAGAAAAGGCTTCCCAGTCTTCTTATTGGGAAACCAGTGACTTTACATCCTATATCGAGTCAGTAAGACAGCAAGGTTATCATCAGGCATATTTGGAACTGCAATATGGCTTCGGCGGTTGTATCTCAGAAGAAAGTTATAACCAGTATTTAGAGGCTAAACAGCAGTATGAAGAGGATATGACCTCAGAGCATTTGAATGATCTTATGCTTGCTACCCAGGTAGCTTTAAAAGAACTGCAGTCTGCTAAAAGCGAATGATTCGCAAACAGCCCGCAAAAATTTGCGGGCTGTTTTGCTATTTTTAACTTATTCCTCTTACACTATATTTGCTTTCACTCATTCTCCGTCTTTCTACTTCTAACGCAAAATAAAACTCTACACCATCTTCTTTGTTGATAACACCAAAATCATTTCCATAGTTGTTCATAATTGCCTTTACTAGAGCAAGTCCAATTCCAGTTCCTCCATTCTCTCTATTTCTAGAACTATCTACTTTATAAAAACGTTTCCATATTCTATCTAATTCACTTTCTGGAATAGGATCTCCTGTATTATAAACTGAAATTCTTATTTTCTCTCCTTCTTGTATATCGATTTTAATTTCTCGTTTTCCATTCTTTTCTCCACAATGCTTAATTGCATTGGTAATGTAATTGGTTACTACTTGGTCAATGTAAAATTCATCTGCTACCACATATACTTCTTTATGATTGTTAAATTGTACTGTAATTTCTTTTTCTTTTAACATGACATCACATTTTCGAATCACTTCTTCAATTAATTCTACAATATTAAATTGACTATTGTTAAATTCTCTTTTTCCGTATTCTAGTTTCATTAACTCTAATAGTCGTTTTACCAAAGTATCCATTTTTCCTGCTTCATCTAAAATTACTTCTGCATAAAATTTCCTTGATTCTTCATCTGTATTTACATTTTCTACTAGCCCTTCTGCATAACCTTGAATTAGCGCTATTGGTGTTTTTAATTCATGAGATACGTCTGATATAAATTGTTTTCTCATTTCATCAATTTTTGATTTTTCTTCAATGTCTCGTTCTAATTCTAAATTGTTCTCTCTTAGTTGTTTAATTGTTGTTTCCAATTTTTCTGACATTATATTAATGCTTTTTCCTAAATGATTAATCTCATCATCGGTATCATTCATGCGATACTTTTTACTAAAATCTAATTTTGACATATTTTGTGCAATATCATTTAATTCTAAAATTGGCTGTGTAAATCTTCTTGAGATAAAAGAAGCCAATACACTTGCAATTAGAATTGACACTCCTCCAATTAAAATTAATAGACGGTTGGAAATTTGTACACTTTCTTGAATAGAAGCTACTTGAATTCTAATGTAAAGAACATCTCCATTATCTAAGGTAGCAGATAAAAAGATATAATTCATACTATCTTTTTCGTCTATAATTCGGCGAATCGTTACTTTACTATCTTGGTATATAATATGATGTTGATTTTGTTTCCTATTTTCTACGATTAAGCTTTGACTTTGTGTATTCAAAATCATTTCATTTATTTTCTTTACCACTCCAGTTAAGCTTTTATCTGAACTATACATTAATATATTTTGATTGTTCATGATTAGAATGTCAAAATCATTTTTTATTGCAATACGGTTTAACTCTTCTTCTATATCAATCGTTGTATTTTGATCTTGTTCTATAGAATTAAAATAACTATTTATTTTTTGATATGCTAGTTTTACATTTTTTGTTTTCGAATATAAATAAAAACTTTCCAATATCACATTATTAATCACAATTAAAAATAATACAATCATTGTAACCACAATACATAAGCAAAGAAATAGTCTAACACGTACTGATTTTAATTTTTCTTTTATATAATTCATATTTTTCTCCTATTTTACTTCAAACTTATAACCGATTCCTCGAATTGTTTCAATGTATTTTCCTTTTTTTCCTAATTTGTGGCGAATTTTTTTTATATGACTATCAATTGTCCTAGAATCTCCATAATAATCATAATTCCATACATTATTTAAAATTTTATCTCTGGATAGAGCAATTCCATTATTGTTTATTAAATAGGTTAATAGTTCATATTCTCTTAGACTCAATTCAATTGGCTTTTCATCTACTTTTACAGTTCTTCCATCCACATCAATCTCAATTCCACCATAGTTTATCATTTCATTTTGTTTTGGTTTGGTACGATTTAAAATAGCTTCTACTCTAGCAACTAATATTTTAGGGCTAAATGGCTTTGCTATATATTCGTCTACTCCTAATTCAAATCCAAATAACTCGTCTTGCTCTTCGCCTCTTGCTGTTAGCATTATAATAGGAACCTTAGACATTTGTCTAATTTGACGAAGCACTGACCATCCATCTAGTTTTGGCATCATCACATCTAGTAAGATAATATCAATTTTATTTTGATTTTCTTGAAATACCCTTAAAGCTTCTTCTCCATCTTCTGCTTCTAATACTTTATATTGCTTTTGCACTAAAAAGTCTTTTACTAATTTACGCATTCTAAATTCATCATCCACCATTAATACATTGACATCTCTCATCGCTTCATTTCTCCTTTTTTACTCTCTACTAGAATTGGTTTTCTCTTCTCTTTTCGTTTCTAATACAAAAGTAGAGCAATTTCATGGTTTGACGATTGCTCTATTTTTTCTATTATTTGATTATACTTTCTAATTATGTCTAATTTGTGAATTTTTTGCTATTTTTTATCCAGTTTTGTTCTTTCATTTGCGTTTCTGGCACCCATGAAGAATCTGCTTCTTCTGCTCTATATTGATTTTCATAGCGTTCTTCTCTCATAAATGGGTTTCCCAATCGAATACAATATTCTCTATGTTTTTGATCCATTTTTAGTACTCCTTCTTTTTCTATTTTTTCATTCCTTCTTTAATGTAATTTACTTCTTCTTCTACTTCTAATCTCACAAATAAAGGTTCCCCTTTTTCAATCACTTTGGTCTCTTTCAAACCACCATATGTTTTTAAGTTCTCCCAACTTACTACTTCTTCCTTTATTCCCAATTGTTCTAGCATTCTATTTGAAGTATCTTTCATAAATGGTTGTAATAGAATTGCTACGATTCTTAAATTTTCTAATAAATGATACATTACAGATTTTAGTTTTTCTTTGTCTTCTTTTTCTTCTGATTTTGCTAACACCCAAGGGGCTGTTTCATCAATATATTTATTACTTCTTGCAATAATACTCCATATTTCAGCTAAGGCATTACTAATATGCACACTTTCCATATTTTCCTCTACTGCTTTTACTTTTTCTTGTACATAGTTTTCTAACTCATCATCTGGCTCATTTTTTGTGGTAATTTCTTTGGCTATACTACCTGCGAAATATTTGTTTACCATTCCAATGGTTCTATTTAATAGATTTCCTAAGTCGTTACATAAATCAATATTATATCGTTCTACAAAGCCTTCTGGAGAAAATACACCATCTTGTCCATATTGTAATTCTTTTAATAAAAAGTACTTGGTTGCATCCAATCCATAACGTTCTATTAATCGTTCTGGATACACAATATTTCCTTTCGATTTTGACATTTTTCCATCTTTCATCATAATCCAACCATGAGCATATAACTTTTTAGGAATAGGAAGTTCTAATGCCATCAAAAAGATTGGCCAATATATACCATGAAAACGAATGATATCTTTTCCTACAATTTGTAAATCTGCTGGCCAGTATTTTTTGAATTTGCTTTCATCATCAGAACCATATCCTAGTGCCGTAATATAGTTTGTTAATGCATCTAGCCATACATATACGACATGTTTTGGGTTCTTTCTTACCTTTACTCCCCAATCAAAACTGGTACGGCTTACACATAAATCTTCTAATCCTGGTTTGATAAAATTATTAAATAATTCATTTTTTCTTGATTCTGGTGCAATAAAATCTGGATGTTCTTCATAAAATTGTTCTAATCTTTTTTGATATTTTTTCATATTGAAAAAATACGATTCTTCTTTCATTTTCTTTACTTCTCTTCCGCAATCTGGACATTTTCCATCCACTAGTTGGGTCTCTGTAAAAAATGTTTCACATGGG
This sequence comes from uncultured Clostridia bacterium, assembly GCA_949155365.1. Classification (GTDB taxonomy): domain Bacteria; phylum Bacillota; class Clostridia; order TANB77; family CAG-508; genus UMGS1663. Next base: position 698 of record CASCUT010000006.1, on the reverse strand, counting down.
GTACAATACCATCCTTCATATTCTCCCAAGTAAATATCGCCTTGTTCCATCAAGCGATCAAATATATCTTCTACGACTTTTACATGTCTTTCATCGGTCGTACGAATAAAATCGTCATAATCAATCTCCATGTAATTCCATAACTTCTTTGCAGATTCAGCCATTTCATCTACATGCTCTTGTGGTGTTTTATGATTTTTCTCTGCTATTTCTTGTATTTTTTGTCCATGTTCATCTAGTCCTGTTAACATGTAGGAATCATACCCTTGTATTTGTTTATAACGTTTCATGGTATCTGCAAGTACGGTTGTATAAGCAGTTCCTATATGAAATTTTCCACTTGGGTAATAAATTGGTGTTGTGACATAATATGTTTTCTTTTCCACTCTTTTTTCCTCCTTCTTTTGGACTAGTTTATCCAGTTTTTAATCCTTTTCTATTTTAGCATAATTCTTTTGCAAATACAAGAATTTACATCATAAAAAATGAAACTCCTTTTTCTATTTTTTCTTCTTTTCCTTTCATTCATACTCTCTTAACCATAAATATCTATCCTTTTGTAAAATACACCAATTGCTAAAATAATTTGAGTGCGAATTCAATGACCAAAAGCAAAATACAGATAACCATTTTCGTTATCTGTATTTCATCTATCTAAAAAACAATATATTGTTTGTACGATATATTATATGCTTTTT
>CASCUT010000005.1 GCA_949155365.1 uncultured Clostridia bacterium | reverse complement strand
TTGGGTATTTTTTTATGGTTTTTTCATAAATTTTAAAGAGGCGATTTATATGTTATTAGAAGAACATACTATTGAAAATACTAAAGTGAAATTTTATGATGATTACATTGTAAAAAATACAGATACTCAAAAAGAATATATAGATAATATTATTATTAATTTAATAAGAAAAATAAATCTTTCTTTGTTGTAATTTGTTGCAATTACAGATATAATTAATTACAAGTTAAAGACAAATTACAAGGAAAGGAGGAAATGTGCAAGATGGCACATATGCAATATATTTAAGAAAATCAAGAGAAGATATAGAATCTGAAAAATATGGAGAAGGCGAAACTTTAGCAAGGCATGAGAAGATTTTAACTACTTTAGCAGAAAAACGAAATTTGCATATTTCAAAGATTTATCGTGAAGTTGTAAGTGGTGAAACTATTAGTGAAAGAAAAGAAATGCAAAAACTTCTTAAAGATGTTGAAAATGAAAAGTGGACTGGTGTTTTGGTTGTTGAAGTAGAAAGACTTGCTCGTGGTGATACTGCTGATCAGGGAAGAGTCTCAAAAGCTTTTAAATATTCTCATACAAAAATTATCACACCTGTTAAAACTTATGACCCAGATAATGAATTTGATGAGGAATATTTTGAATTTGGCTTATTTATGTCTAGGAGAGAATATAAAACAATCAATAGGCGTTTACAAAGAGGTCGTGAAATTTCTGTTTCTGAAGGTAAGTTTGTAGGAAATATTGCTCCATTTGGATATGATAGAATAAAACTAAAAGATGCAAAAGGCTATACTTTATCAATTAATCAAAATGAAGCACCTGTTGTGAAAGAAATTTTTAGATTATATACATTTGAAGGTAATACTATAAATTCTGTTGTTAAACAATTAAATGATATGAATTTGAGACCTAGAATTTCTAATGAGTGGACTATTTCTTCTGTTAAAGATATTCTTTCTAATCCTACCTATATTGGTAAGATTGTTTGGAATAGAAGGAAACAAAAAAAGAAAACGAAAAATGGACATATTATTATAAGTAGACCTCGTAATCAAGACTATTTAATTTATAATGGATTACATGAGCCTATTATTGATAATAAAACTTGGGAATTAGTCCAAGAAAAGCGAAAACAAAATACTCCAAAAGTTAAACATAGTAATATTATTCAAAATCCATTAGTTGGTTTAGTGTTTTGTGAGAAATGCGGCAAGCCAATGCAAAGACGACCTTATGCAAAAGCTGATAAACCTGCAACTCTTATGTGTTCTAATTCTAAATGTGACAATGTAAGTTCTAAACTTTATATTGTTGAAAATAAAATTATTGAAGCATTAAAAATTTGGCTTGAAAATTACAAAGTAGATTATGAAGTCAAAGATAATTCAAATACTGAAAATACTAAAATAATTGAAAAGTCTATATCTACTACCAAAAAAGAATTAGAAAAAGAAAATACTAAACTTGATAAAATTTATGATTTTTTGGAAAATGAAATTTATAGTAAAGATGAGTTCATTAGTCGTTCAAAAGCTATAAAAGACAATATTGAAATTTTAGAAAACAAACTAAAAGAATACAATGAACTCTTAAATAGAAATAATGAAATACAAAACGAGAAAGAAACTATTATACCTAAATTAAAAAATGTGATTGATTTGTATGATAAGTTGGCAACTGCTGAAGATAAGAATATTTTACTTAAAAGTATTATTGCTAAAGTCACATATCTAAAAACAAACAAAGCCGTCAAAAAAGCTTCTAACCCAACAAATTTTGAATTACATATATATCCTAAAATACCTAAGATATAACATTTTACAGTCAATAGCTAATTGTAAATATTGTCTTTAGCTATTGACAACATAACGGCACCCATTCTTCAGTTCCAATATCATTTAAAATTGCTTTTGCATTTTGGTCTGGCATACCAAATCTTTGTGATAAATATCGTAGTGAAGCGGCAAGTTCTCCATCTGGTCCACCATATTGAGAGATAATAAATTTAGCAAGTTTTGGATTTGGACATTTAATATTAATTGGATATTGTAATACTTTGTTATAAGTCCACATTAGAAATTCCCCCTTTCCCAAGGCCATGGTTCCTCTAGCCATCTCCATTTATTACATGGGAAGTTAATGGTTAAAGGACCAAATACCTTTTGATATTTATCCATTAAATCGTGTAATTTAGTAGCATATTCTCTGTGAAGGCATAATGCTTTTTGATCATCACTATGAGTATCTAAATATTCAGCAAGTTCTACAATAGCAAACTTTAAAGAACGAATTTGAGAAATCATTTCTTCTCTTGAAACTTCTCTTTCTGGACAAGTTTCTTCTGGTTCGATATTTGTAAATTCATAAGAATACATAGGAACCATAGGAGCAGTGCCTTTCGCACAACAACAACAATTATCGTCTTGCTGATTCATTTCGAAGCCAGCAGATAGTGCAGTAGTATTAGGATAATCGTTATTTTCTACCATCATATTAGTAGCAGAATTCATGCTATATTCTTGATGGCAATGACAATGTCTAGTATTTTCATTTTCTAACATTTGTTACACCCCTCTCCAATCGTATTCATTGCTTTAATAAAAGCAATTTCTTCTATAGATTGACATGGTGCATAAGGACTAACTAGTTCTGGAAAAATGGTTCCCATTTTTAAACCAACACTAGGAACAAAAGTCTTATCCATTCTTTGAATAGGAACATAACTTTGAGCAAGCATTGGATTTTGAGGGAATATGGATTCGCCATGCTCAAATCCACAATCACAACTATCTTCATTAGAAGCTGTGTAATACTGAGCTGTTACACCACAATCTTGACAAGCAGTTTCGATTCTACTTTTATCATAATCTTTTTGGCAGTAACAATTTTTATATCTACAATGATACATTGTTTTATCCTCCTTATCTGATTGATATACTACATTTTATGAAAAAGATAAGAAAAATGTTACAAAAAGCCAGTTTATGTCGAAAATTATGTTAATAAAAATACCCCAAAACTATAGACTTTTGGGAAAGAAAGTAGTATAATAAAAAGGCTGAAATAAGGAGAGTGAGAAAGCAAATGGAAAACAGTTTAAGAGAAAGATATAAAGTACAAAAAAGTAATACAGAAAAGTCTTATGACTACCATCTATCTTTGAAAAGTAACAAAGAATATGAAGAAAGAGTAGACAAGGCTTTTTTAGCCATTGTAAATTTATTTGCTTGCACCTATCCAAATGTAAAAATAGAACAACCACAAGGACGTGAAAAAACAAGAAGAAGTATGAGAACCAAAATAGAAAACTTAGAGATAGAGAGGCTATGTAAATTATTTGCCATAGAAGGAATTACAAAAGAAGAACAAGAAGAGCTTGTAACACTAATTGAAAAAAGGATAAAAGGAAACGCACAACAAATAGAAGAAATAAGCAATGGAAAAATAGAAGACTTAGAAACAATTCATAAACTAATGGAAGAAGAAGAAATCGATGATAATATAAAAACAGCCTTAATAAGAATCATAAAAACAAGAATAGAAAGAGAAGAAGTGCCAAACAAACAAGAATTATTAGAAGAAATAGAAGAAACATATGGACAGACAGCAGCGCAAAAAGCAAAACAAGCAAAACGTAATATATTACATTGGGAATGTATTGAAATGTGTAAGCAAGATCAAGAAAGTCTTGAAAAATTACATAATTCTTTCGAATATCTTAGAATAAAAGACTTAAGAGGTTTTGAAATTATTATAGATAGTGTACCAGATGAAATAGAAACAGAAAATGAAATGTTAAAACAATTAATTGAAAAAAGAAAACAAGTGTCAGAAAAAGAAAAAGCAAAATATAATGATTTATGTTGTATTGTAGTAGCAAACGAATTTGCCCAACGATTAATGGCAAACAAGGAATTTTTAGAAAGTTTAAATATTCAAGTTTTACCAGAAGGATATAAGCACAAAAAGAAAGAAAATGGTTACATTGCAGACCATATAAAATTTTGTTATAAAGATCATCCAGAATACACCTTTGAACTACAACTTCGTTCCATTTACCGAGAAAATCTAACCAAAGCCAATGGGGTAGCGGCACATGATAAAAGGTCAGGAAAAAGAAGAATATTTCCAAGTGTGGAAAATAAAGGAATTTTTATGGAACAAAGCCAAGAGATGATTCCCAAATATACGACAATAAGACGTAAGGAAAGCAACAATAGACAATATAGCATTATTCATAAATGTCAAATGGCAGAAAACATGCTAGAATACTATATTGGATATGTCCCAATCGACTCACAAATCTATCAAAAAGCAATGCAATATATTAAAGAAGAACAAGCAGTCAATCAAAAATAATGACTGCTTGTTCTTTAATTATGAAAAAACGATTTAAGATAATATTACAATTGCATGAAGAGTAGTATTATCTTGGCTTTTTATAGTAATGATATGCTTGTCCTCCTGCTTAGAATAAAAACAAGATAGGGTATCACCTAAGAAAGCACCAGATTTATACATGATTTCTATATTGTCAAACGAAGTTGTTTCATAAACTTCGTTTGGAAGAGCTTCGTAAGCCAAATCTAAATAACATAGATTGTGCATATGTTGATTAATATCAATATCTCTTCTTTGTACTTGATATTCAAAAGTAAGCTGACTTGTTTCAGGTTCCTTTATTTTTTCAAAATCAAACGACGAAAAAACCTGTTTTGGTTCTGTTTGATACTTTTCTACTAATTCATCGGTTAAACGCATTAAACCTTTCTCTAAATGGATAAGTGCCCATTTAGAAGTGGCGATGGCACACAGTTGGTTATGTTGATTGTAAATTTCATAATCACGATAGCAACAAGCACGTTTTGACCCTCGAGACCAGGTTTGGATATGGATAGAATCACCATATTTCATTCGCTTTAATACTTTTATTTTCCAATGAAGAAGAACCCAACTTAATTTTGTTGTTTCAATATCTTTTAATCCATAACCTGCAATATCGGATTGATAACCCCCAATATCTTCAAAAAAGCCAAGCATTGCTTTATTTGTTAATTCTGTTTTTGCATTAATATCACGAATACTAAAATCAAAAGTGTGTTCAAAAATTGCCATGATTAATAACCTCCCTATGTAAAAACTTTTCCTATTATAACACAAAATAAAAAAATAGGTAGAAAAAATGAAAAAAATATGATAATATGCAAAAGAAAAATCCAAAAGAGAATAGTAAGAATGGAAAGAAGAAAAATGTTAGAAGAATTAAAAAAATGTGAAATATGTCCACGTAACTGCAAAGTAAACCGAATAGAAGGAAAAATTGGCAATTGCAGGGCAACAGATAAAGTAGAAATATCATTAGTATCATTGCATCAATATGAAGAACCTTGCATTAGTGGAGAAAACGGTTCAGGTACTATTTTTTTTACACACTGTAATTTACATTGTATCTTCTGCCAAAATTATGAAATTAGTCAATTAAAAAAAGGGAGACAAACAGGGATAGAAGAGCTAGCACAAATTATGCTAAAACAGCAAGAAAGAAAAGCAGAAAATATTAATTTAGTAACTCCTACCATGTATGCTTATCAAATAAAAGAAGCAATTAAAATAGCAAGAAGAAAAGGGTTAACAATTCCGATTATTTACAATTCAAATGGCTATGAAAAAGTAGAAACATTAAAAGAATTAGAAGGATATATTGATGTATATTTGCCAGATTTAAAATATTATTCAGATGAAATGGCAATAAAATATGCGAAAGCACCAAATTATTTTAAAATAGCAACAAAAGCAATTCTAGAAATGATAAGACAAGTAGGAACACCTCAATTTGATGAAAAAGGGATGATACAAAAAGGAGTCATGATACGACATTTAGTATTGCCAAACCATAAGCAAAATACAAAACATATTTTGCAATGGATGAAACAAAATATTCCAGAAGAAGTGTATATTAATATCATGGCACAATACTTCCCAAGCTATAAGGCAAAAGAAGATTTACTATTAAATCGAAAATTAACGAAAAAAGAATATCAAGAAATAGAAGAATATTTTTATTTACTGGATTTCAAACATGGATATATACAAGAACTAGGAGAACATGAAGAAGAATATGTTCCTATATGGAACGAAAATTTTTAGAAAAAAAGGCGAAACATGTTGAAAATAAAAAAAGCTTATAGTAAAATCAAGTTGGAGGGATGAGTGGGATGAAAATTGTAAAATTTAATAAAGAAAATGTAGAAAAAGAAGAAATTGAGAGAGTAGTTAAAAAATCAAGGGGAATTGTCATCAATCCAGAAGGGAAAGCATTATTGGTACAATGTGCAGGATTTTATATGTTTCCAGGAGGAAAAATAGAAGGAGAAAATCCACTTCAAGCATTACGAAGAGAAGTACTAGAAGAATCAGGCATAAAAACGATAAAATTTGAAGAAGAACCCTTTTTAAAAATAGAAAGTTATGATCGAAATTATTTAGATAGAAGATTAGATAGGAAGATTACTAGACTAACCGAAACCTATTTCTTTTATGGAACCACAGATAAACCAATTCAAATTCAAAATCAACAATTAACACAAAACGAAAAAGAACAACATTTTCAAATTTCTTTTACCAACTTATCCATAGCAGAATATTTAGCAGAAAACAATACCAATGCAAACCCTAAAAATGAATTTTATAAAAGAGAGACATGCAGAGCACTAAGAGAATTTGCACAATATAAAAGAGAAAAAGAGGAAGAATTAATGAAATAATAAAATGAAAGTATTGAAAAAGAAGATTCAATTTGATATAGTAAAAAAAGGAGGAAAATAAAATGAGAATTGTAGAACCATATATAAAAGTTGAAAAAATTGATGGAACTAAAATAATGAAAAAAATAGAAAGAGCATGTAGAACTTGTTATCGTTCAGAAGGAAGTATTACAGAAGATAGTTATAAAAGATTATTAAATAATTGTATTACAAGAGGACATGAATCAGTATTAGAACATGAAAAAGTAACGGTTAGAATTTATAGTGATATTGGTTCTTATAAAGATTTAACAAGACATAGATTTGCAAGTTTTTCCGTAGAATCAACTAGATATTGTAGCTATGATAAAGACAAATATGGAAATGAAATTGCATTTATCAATCCAGTGTATATTGAAGATAAAGAAATGTATGAAACATGGAAAGAAACAATGCAAATGATTGAAAACAATTATATAAAAATGAAACAATTAGGAGCTGCCAATGATATGTGTAGAGAATTACTACCACATTCAACAGCAGCAGAATATACGATGACAGCTAATATCAGAGAATGGAAACATATTCTTGGATTAAGAACAACAAAACATGTACACCCAGCAATAAGACAAGTTCTAATTCCATTATTGAAATATTTTAAAGAGGAAATGCCAGAAATATTTAACGAAGTAGAATATGATGAAGACTTTAATCCTGATTATTATGCAAAATTTATTGTGGAAGAGGAAGTATAGAAGAAAGATAAATGCTTAGTATGATAGTAGCTATGGCTAAGAATTATGTAATAGGAAAAGATAATCAATTAATTTGGCATTTGCCAGAAGATTTAAAAAGATTTAAAAAATTAACAACAGGTCATACCATTATTATGGGAAGAAAAACATTTGAATCGTTAGGAAGAATATTACCAAATCGAAGACATGTTATCCTTTGCCATGATATGGCAATGAAAATAGAAAATGAAAACATTGAAATATTAGAAGATATTTCAATGTTAGAAAAGTATATCCAATCGGAAGAAGAACACTTCGTAATAGGAGGAGCAACCATCTATCGACTATTAATGCCATATGCGAATAAACTATATATAACCAAAATAGAAGAAGAATTTGAAGGAGATGTTTATTTTCCAGAAATCAAGGAAGAAGAATGGCAAGAAGTAGAAAGAGAAGAAGGAATAAAAAACGAGAAAAATCCTTTTAATTATGAATATATCACTTTCATAAAGAAAAATAACAAATAATATGATAGAGAATAGAAACAAAAGTAATAGTTTTATCCAAAAGTTTAAGATAAAATTATTACTTTTGTTTGATATAGAGGAAAAAAGTAAAAGATATGATAGAGAATCAGCATTGAAAATAATAGGAAGATATAATTTTACATAAAGTATTGAATACAAGATTAAAATATGATATAATAGATAACAAATTGGCAAAAAAATTCTCATGTTTTCCTAATTTCACTAATTAGTGAGAGGATTTTTTTCTAACTTTTTGGTTTTATGCGTAGTTATAGTTAACATCAATAAAAGTTAAAGGAGGAATTAGCTATGTTATGGTTAATCGCTTGTGCAAGTGTTTTAGGTTTTATTATCTGTTGTATTAGAATTGTTCAGGAGTACCGGAGAGAAATTAAATTAAATGGAGGCAGAAAAACAAGAGAAGACAAGAAAAAGGAAAAAGAAGACAGAGAATATGCATTAAAGCACAATTTAGTTACCTATTTGGGAATAGAAGACTCTCATCAATATAAAATAATAGCATTTAGCGCACTAGCTATTTTTTTTATAAGTGTTTGTGCTTGGAACATTATTTCCACTATGCTATCAGCAAAAACTTATGAGGAAACATTTCAAACTGATACTTGTGAACTGGAATTGTTGGAAAATAGTATCAAGATGGAAGGCTATCATCCAAACAAAACGTATTATGTATATGGAGCGAAAGATAGCAATGACAGATATACTTACTATTATAAGTCAAATGGAATAAATGATAAAGTTAGTTCCAAAAACACAATAATAAATGAAAAAACGAAAGATTGCATACCAATGCTCATTGAATCTAGAACCTATACCAAAAATAAGATGAAATTAGCAGGTCTTTTTTCGATACTTACTGGTCAATTTGAAATGGTAGCAGGGGAGAAAATAAGTTATGAAATTATTTTACCAGAAGGAACGATAAACATACAGGAATAAAAATCGTTATCATTAAGTTTTTTTGCAGACAGGTAAAAAAAGAGATTTTTGGAAATACCAAGAATCTCTTTTTTTAGAATAAAATAAAAAAGTAAAGCAAAAACACTTGACAAAATGATAGAAATGGTGTAAAGTATAATAGCATTACAAAAAAAGCTGTTATCAAAAAAAGAGGTGGTAATATGGAAAAGAATGTGAAAATCAGTATGCTATGTGAAATCTATGGCAAACTATTAACTCCAAAACAGTTAGAAATCCTAACAGATTACTATAATAATGACCTATCTCTTTCCGAAATAGCAGAAAATAACCAAATTACAAGACAAGCGGTTAGCGACATTATCAAGAAAGGGGAGAATAAACTTTTCAAACTAGAAGAAAAGCTTTTGTTTATGGAAAAGACGATGAAACAAGAAAAATTATTACAAGCAGTATTAAATGAACTAAGTAAAATACAAGAAGATTCATCTGATAAAAAAGTTGAAAAAATACTAGAAAACGTTCGAAAAGAATTAAGCATCCTAGTCTAGGAAAGGAGAAAAATACAATGGCATTTGAGGGATTATCTTCCAAACTTCAAGACATTACAAGAAAGTTAAGAGGAAAGGCAAGAATTACAGAATCAGATTTAAAGGAAATGCTAAGAGAAGTAAAACTTGCTATGCTAGAAGCAGACGTTAACTATAAAATTGTAAAAGATTTTATGGCAAATGTACAAGAAAAAGCGTTAGGGCAAGACGTATTAAAATCCTTAACACCAGGACAACAAGTTATCAAAATAGTAAAAGATGAACTAGTAGAACTTCTAGGAGGAGAAGAAAGCAAAATTAGCTTTACACCAAATCCTCCCACCATTATCATGCTAGTAGGATTGCAAGGTTCTCGGAAAAACAACAACCGCAGGAAAACTAGCAAACTTACTTCGAAAACAAGGAAAAAAGCCATTACTTGTAGCATGTGACATATACAGACCTGCAGCAATTAAACAATTACAAGTAGTAGGGGCACAGTTAAACATTCCAGTTTATAGTAACGAACAATCCAAAGACGTCGTTCATATTGCGAAACAAGCAATGAGTGTTGCTATGAGCAAACTAAATGATGTTGTTATTTTAGATACTGCAGGAAGACTTCATATTGATGAAGAACTAATGCAAGAACTAAAAAATGTAAAACAAGGAGTTAAACCACACGAAATTTTATTAGTAGTAGACTCTATGACAGGTCAAGATGCTGTTAATGTAGCACAAAGTTTCAACGAAACCTTAGGCATTGATGGAGTGATACTAACCAAATTAGATGGTGATACTCGTGGTGGTGCAGCGTTATCTGTAAAAAAAGTAACAAGCAGACCAATCAAATTTGTAGCAACTGGAGAAAAGCTAAGTGATATCGAAGTATTTCATCCAGATCGAATGGCTTCTCGTATTTTAGGAATGGGAGATGTACTTTCCATTATTGAAAAAGCAGAAGAATCATTTGACCTAGAAGAAGCAGAAAAATTAGAAAAACAATTAAAGAAAAAAGAATTTGACTTAGACGATTATCTAACGCAACTAAGGCAAGTCAAAAAAATGGGTTCTTTTTCCTCTCTTTTAAAAATGATGCCAGGAATGGCAAACATCAAAGACTTAAAAGTAGACGACAAAGAATTCGTCAAAATAGAAGCTATCATTTGTTCTATGACAAAACAAGAAAGAAAAAATCCACGTCTACTAAATGCAAGTAGAAGAATTCGAATTGCCAAAGGAAGTGGAACTACAGTAGAACAAATTAATCGATTTATGAAATCATTTGAAATGACACAAAAAATGATGAAAAAAATGCAAGATAGCAAAAGTATGAAAAATATGATGAAAAATTTAAATCCAAAAGATTTAAAGAAATTTATGTAGTTATTAATTTTTTAAATATACAATAAGAGAAGGAAACTTCTCCAAACTTTAGAAAGAGGTGAATTTTTATGGTAAAAATTAGATTACAAAGAGCAGGTGCAAAAAAAGCTCCATTTTATCACATTGTAGTAGCAGATTCAAGAAGCCCAAGAGATGGAAAAATCATTGAGCAAATCGGAACTTATGACCCAATGACAAACCCAGCTACTATCGTAATAAATGAAGAAAAATTAGCTACTTGGACAAAAAATGGTGCAAAACCAACTGAATCAGTAAAAGCTTTACTTGAAAAAGCAAACTAGGAGGAATTTTGAAATATGAAAGAAATTCTAGAAATATTGATTAAAAACCTTGTAGACAATCAAGAAAAAGTTACCATTACAGAAAAAGAAGAAGGAAAAACAACCGTATTTGAAGTAAAGGTAAGCGAGACCGATATGGGAAAAGTAATTGGAAAGCAAGGGAGAGTTGCTAAATCAATTCGTACTGTTATGAAATCTGTAGCAGCAAAAGAACACAAAAAACTAGTAATTGAATTTGTAGATTAAGAGGAAGAAACTATGCAAGCATATTTTGAAGTAGGTCAAATTGTAAATACCTTTGGAATAAAGGGTTTTGTAAAAGTAAAACCTTTTACAGACGAAGCGTCTCGATTTGAAGAATTGAAAACCGTACTAATTGTGCAAAAAAATAACCTAAAAGAAGTAGAAATAGAACAAGTAAGTTATCAAAAAGGAATGGTTTTATTAAAACTAAAAGGAATTGATACCTTAGAACAGGCAGAACAATATAAAGGGCTATTCTTAAAAATAGCTAGAAAAGATGCCAAAAAGCTTCCAGAAGGAACCTATTTTATTGCCGATTTATTAGGGTTAGAAGTCTATACCGAGGAAGGCGAATTGCTAGGAAAAGTAGAAGATATTTTTAACGCAGGTGCCAATGATGTGTATGTGGTAAAAGACGAACTAGGCAAACAAATTTTATTACCTGGAATCAAAGAAGTGTTAAAAGAAATTGATTTAGAAAACGAAAAAATAATTGTTCACTTAATAAAAGGATTAAGATAGAAAGGAAGAACCATATCATGCGATTTGATGTGTTAACTCTTTTCCCAGAAATGTATGAGCCATTAAAAGCAAGCATTCTAGGAAAAGCGCAAGAAACGAAAAAAATCGACATTAATGTCATTAATATCCGAGATTTTTCAAAAGACAAACACAAAAAAGTAGACGATACTCCCTATGGGGGTGGTGCAGGAATGGTAATTAAACCTGATGTGGTATATGATGCTTATCAATCCATTGAGGAAAAGGAAAATGCAATCGTCATTTATCTTTCTCCACAGGGAACTACCTTAAACCAAAAAAAAGTAGAACAATTAGCAAAACAGAATCATCTTATTTTGCTATGTGGCCATTACGAAGGTATAGACCAAAGAGTGTTAGATGAAATTGTAGATGAGGAAATCTCCATCGGAGATTATGTATTAACAGGAGGAGAACTTCCAAGTATGGTGCTAATCGATAGTGTTAGTCGCTATGTGGAAGGAGTTCTAACTCAAGAATCCATACAAGAAGAATCCTTCTCAAATGGACTGTTAGAGTATCCACAATATACAAGACCAGAAACATTTTTGAAAAAAAAAGTACCAGAGGTACTACTTTCTGGTCATCATAAAAACATTCGTAAATGGAGATTAGAACAAGCAAGAGAGATAACAAAGCAAAAAAGGCCAGATTTACTGGAAAAAGAATAAAAATAGTAAGCGACATCTAAATAAAAGATGCGACACTTATGAGGAAAAGAAAGGAGAATATCGTTATGGATATTATTAAATCAATTGAACATGAACAATTAAAAAATAAAATTCCTGACCTTCACGTTGGTGATACTATTAGAGTACATCAAAGAATTAAAGAAGGAAACAGAGAAAGAATCCAAGTATTCGAAGGAATTATCATTAAAAAACAAGGTGGAGGATTAAACGCAACCTTCACAGTAAGAAGAGTAGCATATGGAGTAGGAGTAGAAAAAACATTTTTAATCCATTCTCCAATGGTAGAAAAAGTAGAAGTAGTTAGAGTTGGTAAAGCAAGAAGAGCAAAATTATACTACTTAAGAGACAGAGTTGGAAAATCTGCTAAGACAAAAGAAAACTTAGGTGCAAGAATTGAAAACAAAGAAATCACCTTAAAAGAAGACTTAGTAGAAGAAGCTCCAGAAGAAGCGCCAGCAATAGAAACCGAAACACCAGTAGTAGAAGAAACAGTAGATACTGTATCAGAAGAAGTAGTAGAAGAAGTAAAAGAATAGACAGTAAAGGAAGAAAAATAGAACCAGATAACCGATATTGAAGTTATCTGGTTTTTGTTTAAAGGAAAAGTTATGTAGAATTATAGACATGGGGACGGAGATTTTTGACAGGTAGACATGGGATAGACATGGTGACATGGAGATTTTGTCTTAATAAAAAAAGAGGGAATGTATATCAAAATAGCAAAAAAAAGAATAGCAAAAAATAGAAGGATAGTAGTGTAATATAAATGTAATAAAAAAATGTAAAAAAAATGTTGACGAATGACAAAAAAAGGATTACAATAGTAACAGTTTAAAAGGGAAATTTATGTTTAACGTATAATTTAAAGCAAAAACATAAATACTAATTATAATTTCAGAAGAAAAAGGAGAAAAAAGAGTATGAAAAAAATGAGTGTAAAAAGAGAAATTTTAGTAATTATGATGATAATTGTTGCCGTGCTACTTATTTCTTCAAAGGTATTAGCAACAGGAACTTCAGGTGGACCAATTCAAATTCCAACTGTGGATGCTACAACAAATCCAACACCAGATCCAAATTCAACCAATACAACACAAACCAATGTAATTCAAACCAATACCATAACACCAATTGCACCAACAACAAATACAACAGGAAGCAACTACCAAAATACAACTTCATTACCACAAACAGGTGATGCTAGTGATTATGCTATCTTCTTATTAATTATGGTAGCAATTGTAATTGCAGTATATGCTTATCAAAAAGTAAAACAATATAATATTAAATAAAATAGAGAAAAAAGAAAATAGAAGGCTAAGGCAATCTATTTTCTTTTGCTTTTATTACAATTCTAGTACCTTTTATCGTATTACAAGTAACTAAGGTAACTTGCCTAATATCATGAATATCTTGATTAATACAAGAAGTATCATGAGCATTAACTTCTAACTTTTCAAATATGGTATAAGTAACAGGAGAACCATTTAAATCATAAACTTGAAAAGAATCTCCTTCTGTTAAAGAAGAAAGTTTGGCAAAATGCGTTTGATTGGCATAATTATGACCAGCAATACACAAATTTCCGAAATTCATTTGGCATAGGTCCAAAAAAACGACAAGGTGAGATGGTTAACAATTCTTCAGAAGTAGTCGACAAAATAGGATATAATAAATTAATCTTGTCAATTTTAAGTAAGCCAATCACAAAAGGATTTTCCTCTTCCAAATTAAGAACGACTTTCTCTGCTGTGTAGTCAAGCGTATTGGCATACAAATTGCGAATACCAAACTGACTTACTAAACTTTTTGATATTTTTTCTTTTTGCCATGCATGATATCTAGAAAAAAAGTAAAAAATAAGACAAAGTAGAATTAGCAAAATAGAAAAACGGAACATCCACTGAAACTTTTTCGAAGAAACAGAAGAATGTTTTGTACCAGAAAGCAAATTATTATCTAATGTTTTAGTATCTAAAATTTGATTCATGTTTTATCCCTCTTTTATATAAAAGCTTCTTACCAGTTAGTATGAACAAAAAAACAAAAAATATGTCGAAAAATAAAATTGAAAAAATTTTAGGAAAATGTTTCTTTTTTTCAGACCATATGATAGAATGATAAGCGAAAATAGAAATAGAAGGAGGACAGGATACATGGCAGAAATAAAATACAAACGAGTTCTATTAAAATTAAGTGGAGAGGCTATCGGAGGAGAAGAAAAAAAAGGTGTCGATGCCGAAACACTAGGAAAAATATGTGACCAAATAAAAAATATGGTAGATTTAGGAGTACAAGTAGCAATCGTAGTAGGTGGAGGAAACTTTTGGAGAGGACGTTATGGACACCAAATGGAACGAACCACATCAGACTATATGGGAATGCTTGCCACTGCAATGAATGGGCTTGCTTTGCAAGATTCATTAGAAGCAAGAGGACTAAATACAAGAGTACAAACAGCAATTGAAATGAGACAAATTGCCGAACCATATATCAAAAGAAAAGCAATTAAACATTTAGAAAAAGGAAGAGTGGTTATTTTTGCATGTGGAACTGGAAACCCATTCTTTACCACAGATACAGCAGGAGCATTACGTTCCGCAGAAATAGAAGCAGAAGTAATACTACTTGCCAAAACAATCGATGGCGTATATTCAGCAGACCCAAAAGAAGACAGCAATGCCATCAAATACGATGAAATTACCTATTTAGATATCTTAAATAAAGATTTAAAAGTAATGGATTCAACAGCAACATCCTTATGCCGAGACAACAAAATTCCACTTATCGTATTTGGAATAGACACACCAGAAAATATGATAAAAATCGTAAAAGGCGAAAAAATAGGGACCATAGTTAAATAATGAAATACTCTGCATGGAACACATCCTATCACAGAAAATAGGACCAAAAGAAAAAAATGTGTTGCCATCAGGTAACAAAAACAAAATCGAAAAGGAGAGAAAAAAATGAATTATACAAACATAGAAGAAAGAATGAAAAAAACAATAAATGTTTATGAAACAAATTTATCAGAAATAAGAGCAGGAAGAGCAAATCCAGCAATATTAAATAAAATAACAGTAGACTATTATGGAACAGCAACACCAATCAATCAAATGGCAGGAATATCAGTACCAGAAGCTAGACTAATCGTAATTCAACCATGGGATATGAGTGTACTAAAAGAAATAGAAAGAGCCATATTAGCATCGGATATTGGAATAACACCAAACAACGATGGTAAAGTAATACGTCTAAATTTCCCAGAACTAAATGAAGAAAGAAGAAAGGAAATAGCAAAAGATATTCGAAAAATGTCAGAAGAAGCAAAGGTAGCAGTAAGAGCGGTAAGACGTGATGGAATAGACGAATTTAAAAAAATGCAAAAAGAATCTGAAATAACAGAAGACGAACTAAAACAAGCAGAAGAACAAATACAAAAATTAACAGACAAATATGTAGAGCAAATAGATAAAATGACAGAAAGCAAAGAAAAAGAAATAATGACAGTTTAATAAAATAGAGAGAACAAAAAAATTGCTAATAGAATAAAATGAATTCTACAAAAAATCCTAATCTTTTGAGGAAAGAAAGCAAAAAACAGATAGAAATTTAGTAAGGTCAGGGATGATAGAAAAGCATTAAATAGAGAGGATAGATAGAATGGATAAAGAAACTATGCCAAGACATATAGCTATTATAATGGATGGAAATCGTAGATGGGCAAGACAAAGAGGAGTAGATGTAAGAATAGGACATAAAGAAGGAGCCAAAACATTAGAAAAAATAGTACGTTATGCGAATAAAATAGGATTAGAGTATATCACGGTATATGCATTTTCAACAGAAAATTGGAAACGAACCAAAGAAGAAGTAGGAGCTTTAATGCTATTACTACAAAACTATTTGGAAGATTACAGTAAAAGGGCAGACACCGAAAATATAAAAGTAAAAATATTAGGAGATATCTCTGCTTTATCAGAAAAAATGCAAAAAAGTATCTATAACTGTATGGAAAGAACAAAAGACAATACAGGAGTCACCTTTAACATTGCATTAAATTATGGAGGACGAGACGAAATTGTCAAAGCAGTTCAAAAGATTGCAACACAAGTAAAAGAAGAAAAGATAGAAATCGAAAATATAACAGAAGAAACCGTATCAAATTCATTATATACCGCAAATCAACCAGACCCTGATTTATTAATTAGAACAAGTGGAGAACTAAGAACAAGTGGATTTTTACCATGGCAAATCGTATATTCTGAATTTGTATTTATAGAAAAAAATTGGCCAGATTTTGAAGAAAAAGATTTAGAAGAAGCAATCGCAATTTATCAAACAAGAAATCGAAAATTTGGTGCAAAATAGAAAGGAAAAAATATGGACTTTAAAAGGATCGCTTCAGCACTAGTTGGGTTTCCATTAGTTGCTATTATATTAATATTTGGAAATAAATACTTAGTCGATATAGCCGTTAGCATCATTGCCATACTTAGTTTGCACGAGTATTTTCATAGTTTCAAAGAACAAACACAAAATAAAAATTTACGGTTGGATTGCTTATATTGCGGGACTATTAATTGCCGTTATACATATCATCCCACAAGAATACATAGTAAAAACAATTACCGCCATTATACCCATTTCCATCTTAGTATTATTTGCTCAAGTTATTGCAACCAATATGAAATATAATATAAAAGATATTGCCATTACCTTATTTGGAATTTGCTATATTGTAATTTTCTTACTATATATTCCTATGATAAGAGAAACACCAAATGGAAGAATTACAGTATGGTATGTATTTTTAGCTGCATGGGGAACCGACATTTTTGCCTATTGCATAGGAAAAAGGTTTGGAAAGCACAAATTTAGTAAAATAAGTCCGAATAAAAGTATTGAAGGATGTATTGCAGGAGCAATAGGAGCTATCTTCTTCATGACAACATATACTTGGATATGTAACCAATATTTAGGAATGAATTTTCAGTATTCTTATATAATAATAATAGCAATTGTACTAAGTCTAGTAGGCCAAATAGGAGACTTTTCAGCTTCTAGCATCAAACGTTATACTGGAATCAAAGACTTTAGCAACTTAATTCCAGGACATGGTGGCATGCTTGACCGTATTGATAGTGTTATATTCATTGCACCATTTGCGTATTTTCTATTAATGTTGATATAGAAGTTGGAAACTGCTTCTAAGCTCCATTACGAAAGGAAGGTTAACCATTGATTACTTTTTTCATAAGTGCTTTAAAAATAATTTTTGTATTAGGATTCCTAATTTTAATCCATGAAGGAGGTCATTTCTTTGTAGCAAGACTTTGCAAAGTAAGTGTAAATGAGTTCTCAATAGGCTTTGGGCCAGTTATCTGGAAAAAACAAGGAAAACAAACAAAATATACAGTAAGACTAATACCTTTAGGAGGCTTTGTAAATTTAGAAGGAGAAGAAGAACGCTCAAAAAAAGAGGGTTCTTTTAGTGAAGCAAGCATTCCAAAACGAATGGCTATTGTTTTAGCAGGAGGACTTGTCAACATTGTATTTGCTCTTATTGTTTATTTTGCATTAATGATAGGAGTAGGAAACCACACTTCATTAGTAGTAGACTCTGTCATTCCAGAATATGGTGCAGAAATAGCAGGTCTACAGACAGGAGATAAAATTGTAAAAGTAGATGGAAAAACGATGCACACAAAACAAGACATAGATAAGGTGATAGAAAAAACAGAAGGAAAAGAATTACAACTTACCATAGAACGAAATGGAAAAAAGCAAGAACTTTCTTTAAAACCAACGGCAAAAGAATATCGTGACACAGGAATTTATCTAAAAGCATCTGGACAATCAAACAAAATTATTACAGTAGGTGCAGGAAGTAGTGCAGAAAAGCAAGGAATAAAAGCAAATGATGAAATTCTAAAAATAAATGGTAAAGAAGTAAACAATCAAACCCAAATTATAGAAATGATTCAAAAAGAAGAAGGTAGTAGTCTTATTTTTACAATAAAAAGAGGAAATGAAGAACTAGAAATAACACTAGAGCCAGAAAAAGCATATCAATATTATTTAGGAATTTATTTTGCAAAAGCAGAAAATACAATTTCAAATCATTTATATTATGCCTTTTATGAAACAAGAGACTTTACTTTATCTATTTTTGATAATCTAAAAATGCTATTTACAGGAAAAGTACGAGTAGACCAATTTATGGGACCAGTAGGAATTTCAGAAGTAGTAGCCAAAACAAATAAAGTAGCAGATTTTGTTAATATTCTAGCATTAATTTCATTATCGTTAGGAGTAACTAATTTACTTCCTATTCCAGCATTAGATGGAGGAAAAGTTTTACTATTAATAATAGAAGCGATAAGAAGGAAAAAACTAAGTGAAAAAGCAGAAATAAATCTTCAATTAATCGGTTTTGCCTTTTTAATTACATTATCTTTTTATATTACGTATCATGATATTGTAAGAATGTTATAGAAAGAATAAGGAGAAGAGTACAAATGGGAGAAGAAAAGCAAGAAGAGAAGAAGAAAAGTTTAGCACAAATAGAAGAGAAAATAGAACAACTAGAAAAAGAGCAAATAACCAAACAAGAGGTAGAAAAAAACAATAAAAAAATAAATAAAGAAATAAAAAATATAATCGATCAATTTAACATGAGTTTGCAAGAGATGCAAGATGCCTTAAAATTAAGTGAAAAACAGCAAGAAGCAAAAGTAAAAGAAAACAAAGAACAACAAGACAAACAAATGGAACATTTGATGGGTCAATTTAATTCGGCCTTAGTAAAGCTAGAAGAAGAAATAGAAGAGAAAAAAGAACAAATCGATATAGCGAAAAAAGAATTAAGGCAAAAACAGGCAAAACAGACCGAAGAAAATGAAACAGAATGGCAAAAAAGAGAAGCACAATTAGACCAAAAGTTTCTTCAAAAAGAGACCGAACTAGAAGATAGGAATAAGCTATTACAGGCAAAACAAGAAAAGCAAATGGCAGAAAACAAAAAAGAGTATGAAACCTATGCTAAAAATGTATTAGAAAAGATAGAACAAGGAAGACAAGAGTTAGAAGAACAAAAAGAAAGCTTAAAAGAAGAACAGAAAAATGAAATTCTTTATCTACGAAACAAGCAAGAAGAAGAACTAGAAAAGGCTCTATCTACAATTCAAAATGCATTAGAGATTAGTCGAATCGAATTAGAAGAAGAAGGACAGGCATTTCGAGAAAAGCAAGAAAAGGCATATCAAGAGCAAGTAGAAAGAGTAGAAGAAACATTAAAAAGAAATCAGGAAGAAATCAAAAAGATACAGGAAGATTATCAAAAAGGACAAGAAGAAAATCATAAAAATGCAATAGAAACGATTTCCCAAGAAGTAAATACAAACAAAGAAGAAATAAGGCAAAGACAACAAGAATTTGAAGAAAAACAAATGCAAGCCTATCAAGAAAGTAGAAAAGAACTGGAAATAGCAAAAAACAAATTAGAGATTGCCAAAGAGGAGTTACAAAGAAGACAACAAGCATTTGAAGGCAAACAAGAACAAGCCTACGAAGAGAAGAGACAAGCACTAGAAGAAGTTGCAAATCAGTTAGAAATAGCAAGGGAAGAACTAGAAAAAAGACAAGAAAAATTTGTAGCAGAGCAAGAAAAAAGTTATGAAAAAGATATAGTAAGAATAGAAAAGATTACGAAAAAAACAATTGAAGAATTAAAAAAAGCAAATCAAGCATTACGAGAAAAACAAAAAGAAGCAGACCAAGAAAATAGAAAAGCAATAGAAATACTAAGAAATAAGTTACAAACCATTCAGCAAGAACTAGTACAAACACAGGAAATATTTGAGACAAGGCAAGAACAGAGTATTCAAGAAAAAATGGCAACTGTGCAAGAGACAATAAATAAAATAGCAGAAGAGCTAAGACAAGAAAGTCAAACAATAAAAAATCAACAAGAAGAAGTAAATAAAACAAATGAAGAAGCACTTCAAAGTGTAGAAAAAAGACAAGAAGAATTAAAAGAAGAAAGCAATAAAGCCATTAAAACAATACAAACAAATTTAGAAACTGTCAAAGAAGAATTCGAGAAAAGACAAGAAATGTGGCAGGTAGAACAGGAAGAAATAGCAAATCAAAGGCAAAAAGAACTAGAAGAAACACTTAACCAAAAAGAAGAAGCATTAAGACAAGAAACACAAAGAATAGAAAACCAGCAAAAAGAGGCAACGCAAGCAAATAGAGAAGCCATTCAAATAATGGAAAATACACAAAAACAAGGAAAAGAAGAAAATGAGAAAGCCATTGAAACAATCGAAACAAAATTAGAAACTGCCAAAGAAGAATTCGGAAAAAAGCAAGAAATGTGGCAGGTAGAACAAGAAGAAATAGCAAATCAAAGGCAAAAAGAACTAGAAGAAACACTTAACCAAAAAGAAGAAGCATTAAGACAAGAAACACAAAGAATAGAAAACCAGCAAAAAGAGGCAACTCAAGCAAATAGAGAAGCCATTCAAATAATAGAAAATAGACAAAAACAAGTAAAAGAAGAAAATGAGAAAGCCATTGAAACAATCGAAACAAAATTAGAAACTGTCAAAGAAGAATTCGGAAAAAGGCAAGAAATGTGGCAGGTAGAACAGGAAGAAATAGCAAATCAAAGGCAAAAAGAACTAGAAGAAACACTTAACCAAAAAGAAGAAGCATTAAGACAAGAAACACAAAGAATAGAAAACCAACAAAAGGAAGCAAATCAAGCCAATAGAGAAGCCATTCAAATAATAGAAAATAGGCAAAAACAAGGAAAAGAAAAAAATGAGAAAGCCATTGAAGCAATCGAAATAGAAATAGAAACTGTCAAAGACGAATTTGAAAAAAGGCAAGAAATCTGGCAGGTAGAACAGGAAAAAATAGCAAATCAAAGACAAAAACAAGTAGAAGAAGTGCTGAAACAAAAAGAAGAAGAAGTAAGACAACAAGGACAAAGAATAGAAAAACAGCAAAAAGAAGCCATTCAAATAATGCAAAATAGACAAGAACAAGTAAGAGAAGAAAATGAAAAAGCTATTGAGACAATCGAAACGAAAATAGAAACTATCAAACAAGAATTAAATCAAGAAAATCTAGAAGCCATTCAAATAATAGAAAATAGACAAAAGCAACTAAACCGAAAAAGTGAGACAATAGAAGTAAAATTACAAACTTTCAAAGAAGAATTCGAAGACAGACAACAGGCATTTGAAACCAATCAAGAAGAAATTATGCAAGAGAAATTAACCACGTTAATAGAAAACATAGACAGCATAGTAGAAGAATTAAGACAAGAAAATAAAACAATAGAAGACAGTCAAAAACAAATAGAACAGGAAAATGCCAAGGAAATAGAAGGAATAAGAAACGATTTAGAAACAGTAAGAGAAGGATTAGAACTAGAATTACAAAAAGAACAAGAGAGATGGCAAGCAAAACAAGAAGAACAAAAAGAAAATCAAGTAAGACAAGCCAAAGAATATAAAAATATAGTGGTTCAAATACGAAACAAATTACATGCACAGATAGAAGAAGTAAAACAAAGACAAGAATTACAGGGGGAAGAAACGAATAAAAGGCTAGAAGAAATGGACTACCAAATGAGGAATGAAATAGAAGGAATAGACCAAGCACAACAGTTATCGTATCAAAACCAAAAAGAAAAAGAAAAGCAATGGAAAGCTGGATATGAAGGAATTCTTGTATATTTACAAAAATTAAAAAACAGTATCAAAAAACAACAAATAGGAATTAACCACATAAGAGAAGACATCTTACAAGAAGTAGAGCAAATACAAGGAAAAGCAGAAGAAGAGCTTCAAATCATGCAAGCAGATGTACTAGAAAAAGTAAATCAAATGCAGAAGACACAAGAAAAATGGCAAGTAGAGCAACAAAAAGTAGGGAAAAAACTGCAAACACAACTAGAAGAGAGAATACAAGCACTAGAAAATACGGAAAATGAAAAAGAAATAGATCAAGTAAAAGAAACATTAGAGCAAATAAAACAAGAATGGCAAGGCCAATTAGAACTTTTAGAACAACAAGGGCAAAAGCAAGCAGAAGAATGGCAAGAGAAGCAAAATGAAAAACTAGAATTTTTACAAAATCAAGTAGTACAAAAGGAACAAGATAGCCAGCAAATAGTAATTAGTATGAAAGCACAAATGGAAAAACAGACCACACAAATGGCACAGATTTATAAGAAACTACAAGAAAATGTAAAAGCACAAATGGTAAAATGGCAAGAAAAAAATAAAAAACAAGTAGAATTAATAAAAAAATTACAATTAGAAAATAAGAAATTACAAGAGACGGTCCAAGTACTAGAAAAGAACCATTCAAAAGAAATAGAACAAGCGATTCAAACAAAAGTAGAGGCATTAGTAGACAAAAAAATGCAGGCACTACAAAAAAGTATCTTAACACAAATAAAGCCAAAAACAGGAACAAGCAAACAAAGTTCTGCTGTAAGCAAAGTAGCAGTAAGTAAAACAAAAACAGAAAAAGTAGCAAAAGAAAGAAAAGAGCCAAAAACGGCACAAATCATTCGATGGGAGCAAGCACCAACAGCAAAAGTAGAACCAGTGCAAACCATAAAAAAACAATTGATACCATTGCAAGAAAGCGCAGATACGATTATAAGACCATCAAAGCCAAGAGGAAAAACACAGATATTAGGTTTCTTTGAAGACGAAGGAGATATGTATTAAAACAAAAGAGAAAAGAAGAAAGGAAAATAGGGGCGACTAAAAAAGTCGTCCGTTCTTCGTGAAAGTAGCGATAATTGGGGGGCAAATAAAGTGAGGAAAGAAGAATATAAAGCAGTACAAGAAGTATTTAAAGACTATCGTTCGATCCAAAAAGAATTATTAGAAGCAAAAATAAAATCCATTAATTTATTTAAAAAGACCAACTCATTAGAGCTTATTTTAGTGAGCCCAAAAATCATTTCAATAAGGCAAATTGAATCTTTTGAGCGATATTTAGTGGCTCGTTTTGGCATCAAAGCAATCCAAATTAAAATAGAAAAAGAACGAAAAGAAGACGAAGAGTTAGAAAAAGTATGCGAAACAACAACGCAAGAGGAAGCTTCGAAAAACATAGAAAAAGAATGGCTTGATATCATAGAATATATAGCAAAAAAACATCCTATGACAAAAGCAATTCTAAAAAATAGTAAAATTTCAGTAGACGGAAATGCCATATCTATTTTTCTTTCTATACAAGGAAAGGAATTCTTACTTGCTAAAAAAATGGATGAGACTTTGCAAAATTTATTATGGGATATCTATGGAAAAAAATACAAAGTAAGCTATATTGAAGATATTTCCGATGAAGTTCTTAAGAAAAAAAGAGCATATGCAGAAGAAA
Source organism: uncultured Clostridia bacterium (assembly GCA_949155365.1). Classification (GTDB taxonomy): domain Bacteria; phylum Bacillota; class Clostridia; order TANB77; family CAG-508; genus UMGS1663. Next base: position 69,028 of record CASCUT010000005.1, on the reverse strand, counting down.
TGCAAAAACAAGCGATTTTAGAAGTACAACAAGAAGCGACGGTTCATCAAACAGAGGAAATAGAAGTACCACCAGCTATCAATGAGGCAGAATTACCACCTCCTAATTTTGGATTTGAAGAAGGTGATATGCCAATTGGAGAAGAAGAATATTTAAAAGAACTAGAACAGTTAGAAGAAGAAAACAATGTCATTTTAGGAACTCTATCAAAAGCAAAAGAAAATAAAGTTAAAATAAAAGATATTACTGCAGAAAATAAAAGAATTACCATTGAAGGAAGAATCGTATCTTGTGATGCAAGAGAGACCAAAACAGGAAAAGGAATGTTAATTTATGACATCTATGATGGAACAGGAATTATCACTTGTAAATCTTTTACGAAGAACATCGAAGAAGGAAATGAAGTGGCAGATAAAATTAGGAATGCAAGTGGTATTAAAACCATAGGAAAAGCAGGATTAGATGCTTTTGCAGGAGATGTTACCATTATGGCCAATACCATTTTAGAAGTAAATGGTGATAACTTCCCAAAACTTCCAACCGAGGATGCCGATTCTCCATTAATATTAGGAATGAGTACACAAATCAAAGAGCCACTTGTGAAAATACAAGATTTAACAGTAGATTCTGGAAGTGTATGTATTGATGGTGAAGTTATTGCCATGGAAGATAGAGAACTAAAAGGAGGAAAAGTTCTACTTAGCATTGACATTTATGATGGAACTAGTACCATGACTTGTAAAGCATTTTTAACCAAAGATAATAGCAAAAAAGTAATCGGAAAAATAAAAGAAGCAAAAGGAATTAAGCTTTCTGGAAAAGCAGGAATGGATACTTTCTCAAATGAATTAACCATTATGGCCAATACCATTTTAACATCAACTGGAATAAAAAGAGAAATTAGACAAGACAATGCAGAAGTAAAAAGAGTAGAATTACATATGCATACACAAATGAGCCAAATGGATGGGGTAACACCAGTAAAAGACTTAATCAAACGTGCTATGAAATGGGGAATGAAATCCATTGCTATTACTGATCATGGAGTAGTACAATCTTTCCCAGATGCCCACAAAATGCTAGGATATGATAATCCAGATATGAAAGTAATTTATGGAGTAGAAGCCTACCTAGTACCAGATAAAAGTGATATTGTTTCGAATGGAAAAGGACAAAGCCTAGATACCACATATTGTGTATTAGACTTAGAGACAACAGGCTTATCTTTTAGAACTGAAAAAATAACAGAAATTGGAATTATGAAAATGCAAAATGGAGAAGTGATTGATGAATTTTCTTGTTTTGTAAACCCAGAAAAACCAATTCCTCCTAAAGTAGTAGAAGTTACCAATATTACAGACGATATGGTAAAAGACGCAGAAACCATAGAAACCATTTTTCCTAAAATGCTAGACTTTATAGGAGATAGCGTGTTAGTTGCCCACAATGCCGACTTTGATATCGGATTTTTAAAATATAATGCTAAAGAGTTAGGATATCGTTTAGAAAATACCTATATGGATACCTTACGTTTGGCAAAAGAACTATTCCCAGATTTTAAGAAATATAAATTAGGAATCATTGCAGAAAAATTAGGAATCAAAGTAGAAGTAGCCCATAGAGCACTAGATGATGTAGACACAACAGTAAAAGTACTAAAAGTAATGCTAGAAATGTTAAAAGAAAAAGGAGTAGAAACGTTAGAGCAGATTGATAATTTAGAAGATAGCAGTAGTAACTATAAAAAACTACCAAGTTATCATGCGATTATTTTAGCCAAAGATTATGTTGGATTAAAAAATCTATATAAACTAGTATCTCTTTCTCATTTACACTATTTTTATAAAAAACCAAGAATTCTAAAATCCCTTTACAAAAAATATTCCGAAGGACTTATCTTAGGAAGTGCTTGTGAAGCAGGAGAACTATATCGAGCCATAGTAGCAGGAAAAGACGATGACGAAATTGAAGAAATTGCAAAAGACTATGATTACTTAGAAATTCAGCCAACAGGAAATAACATGTATATGGTTCGAAATGGAACACTTCCTGACGTAAGAGCAATCGAAGATATTAACAAAAAAATAGTAGACTTAGGAGAAAAACTAGGAAAACTCGTAGTAGCTACTTGTGATGTGCACTTTATGGACCCACAAGATGAAATCTATCGAAGAATTCTAATGGCAGGACAAGGGTATGAGGATGCAGATGAACAAGCACCATTATACTTAAGAACAACCGAAGAGATGTTAAAAGAATTTGAATATTTAGGGGAAGAAAAGGCCTATGAAGTAGTCGTAACCAATACCAACAAAGTATCCGATATGTGCGAAAAAATTAGTCCTATCTCACCAGAAAAATGTCCACCACATATCGAGGGTTGTGAGCAAACCATTAAAGATATCGCCTTTACCAAAGCACACGAATTGTATGGAGATCCGTTGCCAGAAATTGTACAAGAAAGGTTAGATAAGGAATTAAATTCGATTATTAAAAATGGTTTCTCCGTAATGTATATCATTGCTCAAAAGTTAGTATGGAAATCTAATGAAGATGGTTATATCGTAGGTTCTCGTGGTTCTGTAGGTTCCTCTTTTGTGGCAAATATGACAGGAATTACAGAAGTAAATTCATTGCCACCACATTATCGATGTCCAGAGTGTAAATATTCAGACTTTACAGATTATGGTTATCAATGTGGATTTGACCTTCCAGATAAAGCATGTCCACAATGTGGAACGTCCATGTTAAAAGATGGAATTGACATCCCATTTGAAACTTTCTTAGGATTTAATGGAGATAAAGAGCCAGATATTGACTTAAACTTCTCAGGAGAATACCAAGCAAAAGCACATCGTTATACCGAAGTTATTTTTGGAAAAGGAACTACTTTTAAAGCAGGAACCGTAGGAACCGTAGCCGATAAGACTGCCTATGGATATGTAAAAAAATATTACGAAGAAAGAGGAGTTCCAGTTAGTAACGCAGAAGTAATCAGGGTTTCTCAAGGATGCACGCGGTATTAAAAGAACCACAGGACAACATCCAGGAGGAATTATTGTAGTACCAAAAGGAAGAGAAATTTACGAATTTACACCAGTACAACATCCGGCGGATGACCCAAACTCAGATATTGTGACCACACATTTTGACTATCACTCGATTGACCAAAACTTACTAAAATTAGATATACTAGGCCACGACGACCCAACTATGATACGTATGTTATTTGATTTAACGGGAATAGACCCAACGAAAATACCATTAGATGACAAGGAAACGATGTCAATTTTTAGTTCAACAAAGGCATTAGGAGTAAACCCAGACCAAATTAGAAGCGAAGTAGGAAGTTATGGAATACCAGAATTTGGAACGAAATTTGTAAGAGGAATGTTAGTAGATACGAAACCAACTACCTTTGACGAATTAATTCGTATTTCTGGTTTATCCCATGGAACTGACGTATGGCTTGGAAATGCTCAAAGTTTAATTGAACAAGGAACGGTAACCTTAAACGAGGCAATCTGTTGTCGTGATGACATCATGATATACCTAATCAAAAAAGGGGTACCACCAAACCCAGCCTTCAAAATCATGGAAACCGTACGTAAAGGAAAAGCCTTAAAAGATAAAGAAAAATGGGCAGAATATGTAGCACTAATGAAAGAGCATGACGTACCAGACTGGTATATCAAATCTTGCGAAAAAATTAAATACATGTTCCCAAAAGCCCATGCGGCTGCCTATGTAACCAATGCTTTCCGTATTGCATGGTTTAAAGTACACCATCCAGTAGCCTATTATGCAGCCTACTTTACCATTCGTGCAGATGAATTTGATAGTGAAATCATGTGTTATGGAAAAGAAAAAGTAAAAAACAAAATGAAGGAAATTGATTTAGCGGGAAACAGTGCAACCACAAAAGACAAAAACATGTATGCCATCTTAGAATTGGTCTTAGAAATGTATGAAAGAGGAATTACATTCCTACCAATGGATTTATACAAATCCCACAGTACAAAATTCCAAATAGAAGATGGTAGCATACGTCCACCACTAAATAGTATCCCTGGACTTGGAACAGTAGCAGCAGAAGGAATCGAAGAAGCAAAAAAAGACGGAAACTTCATGTCCATTGACGACATGAAAATTCGTTCCAAAATCGGAAAATCCGTTGTTGAACTACTAGAAAAATTTGGTTGCCTAAAAGGGATGAGCCAAAGCAACCAAATGAGCCTATTTGGCTAACAGAAAATGGGACAATCGGAGAACTCCCTTGAGAAAATATTGGCATTTTTGTGTATGGTACAACAAATTTAGAAAGCTACATAATTCTATTGTCATTTTATGTGAAATATGATATACTTTTAATGCAACAATAAATAGAGTTCTTTAAATATAATTATTTATGGAGGAAGACAGATGGGAGAATTCAAACTGAATGAAGAACAGACTAGTTTAGCTAACAAACTTTTCGCTACCGTCAATAATTTGATTCAGAAATATTCTTATATGGAGGAAGCACATAAGTTTACAGTAAGCGAGCTTACTGTAAAAATGAAGAAATCCGATAACGAGGATATAGAAGAAATAAAAGCAAAAATAGAAAACTTACAGAGTACTATAGTACAATTAAGATGTAGCTTAACAACTCTAAAGAATATCCATGTTTATTCTGATGGTGCAGTGCCAGCATATACAGATGCATTTTCATTTTTAATAGCAGTATATGCATACATAACTGATATAGCATATGAATTAGGCAGGGTAGAAGGTTACTCATCAGGGCAGATTAATGCCCATAGTGATGTATTCTCACTAAAATATGATTACAACGCATTAAAGGACAGTTTGATATCAAAGGACTAAATCAAAGTTATCATAACATTTATAGGAAACACAGAAATAAAGATAAACGAAAAAGCATCTAACAATGTAGATGCTTTTTTCGTTTATTTTTATCGTTCATCCCCCATATCAATTTCAATATCAACAACATCAGCACTAGAACCAATTTCAGAATAGGTACCAGAAGATTTACCAACCGAAGATTTTCCTTTCAAATCATCACTTGCTACTTTTTTGATTGGTTCAGCATGTTTTAAAAAATAAAAACCTTCTTTATTATAAACTGTATTCGAGTCAGGAAATACAACAAATTCCTGATTTTTATTATTTTTAAATTCTACCCAAGTATCAATACTTTTGGCTTTATCCGCGATTCCATAAGTATAACCAGTAACAATACTATTAGGAAAACTTAACATTTGTGAAATATATTCAGAGCGGAATACACTCTTATTTACAAGATTTTCTTTTTTACTAGAAGGAGTAACCTCTCCGATTTCTGGAATAATATCGGACAATTTAGAAACCATAATGGTGTTTGAGGCAGTTTTAATAGATATAGCATGATTTTGATCTGCTACACCTTTTACAATTTTGCATTTTTTTAAGCCATCTAATACTTCTTCTCTTTTGTCAGAAGAAAGGTCTGAATTGTTTAATTCTGCAATAGAATGGTCAATATAATATTCATCTAAATACACATTATTAGCTTGTCTTAACAATTCAAATACTTTCTTTTTATCTTTGTTTTTCGTGGCGTCTAAAAATGCTAAGTTCCATTGTCTTTCTTCAGAAGGAAAGACTTTATAACTTTCATACATATAAAACACCTTCTAATCTCATTCTTTAAACACAGATTCATTATACCACAAACCAACAAAAAAAGCAAATTTTAGAAAATTAACATAAGAATTTAGGTTTAGGATTGACGATTTCATTGACATTAAGTTTGAAAAATGATAAAATGTTTCCATAAAATTTACAAATCGTAATATTTTATGAAAAGAGTAACTACTAAATTAGTAGAACTCAATAAAATAACAAGGAGGGTAAGATTCGTAACAAGCAACAGGTAGGCAAAAAGGAAGGAGACCAAAAGAATGGAAGAAAGAAATTTGATGCATGTGTATATTACTTATAACCGGAAACATTATAAAAAAGTAGCAATTCCCGTCGATATCGATGAAGTGCAGTTGAAAGCATGTTTAAGAGATTTGGGGTATATCTCTTGTTTTCAGCAATCTTATTTAACAACTAAGGTTTATATGGAAAATGAAGAAAAGACCAATCTGGTTGAAATTTGCACAGGAGAATTTCGTTCCTTAAAAGAATTAGGAATAGTTGAAAATGGTCTCATTGTAATTAAGAAGGGAGATCCAGAACCAGTAGGTAGAAGAGAAGTAGTGTATAGAAGAGACCCTATGTCTATCAAATGTCTGTATGGTTGTCCTATGGCAGTGAGTGTAGAAGAAGCCATGAACCAAGCAGAAGCCTATAGGGAAGAAGACAGCATTACAACAACAGGTTCTATTTCTGAACTCGAGTAACAGAAAGGAGAGCAAATGGATAAGAGTGTCAATAGAAAATATCCATTGTATACCCTCTTTTTCGAAGTAACTAGCCAATGCAATGCACTCTGCGACCATTGTGGGAGCAGGTGCACGGCTAGTAAAAAAGACGAGTTATCGGTGGAAATATTAAAAAAAGTATTAGATGATGTAGCAAATCAGTTTGGAACCAAAACAATTATGCTTAACATCACAGGCGGTGAGCCTCTTATGAGAAAGGATTTGTTTCAACTTACAGGTTATGCCGATATGCTGGGCTTCAAATGGGGATTAGTAACCAATGGAATGCTAATAACCGATGAGGTAATTCAGAAAATGAAAGAAACACACATGTCAACGATTACCATCAGTCTCGATGGAATGAAAAAAACGCATGAAGAGTTTCGGCATGTACCAGGTTCTTTTAACAAAATCATTTCTGCAATTGAAAAATTGAAAAAGAGTGATTTTGTAGAGCATATTCAAGTTACTTTTATTGCAACCAAAAAGAATATTACAGAACTGCCAGAAGTATATCGTATGCTTACGATGTTAGAAATTGATTCTCTTAGAATTAGTGGAATTGACCCCATTGGTAGGGCAAAAGAAAACGAAGAATTAATGCTAAGTGCAGAGGATTATACCTTTTTATTTGACTTCATGAAAAAGCATTCCTCTTCGCCACTTCCTATCACATGGAGTTGCTCTCATTATTTTGGAAATACAGAACATACCTTAGACCCAACCGGCAAGAAATTTGCTTGCTATACAGGAATTCATGTAGCTTCTATTCTTTCTAATGGAGATATTTTTGGATGTCCTAATATTCCTAGAAGGAAAGAGTTAATACAAGGGAACGTATTACAGGACAATTTCTGTGATGTTTGGAACAAAAAATTTGAATATTACAGAAATCCAAATCGAACAAAGGCGAAACAGTGTGAAGATTGTGAATATTGGAAATACTGCAAGGGAGATAGTTTTCATACCTTTGACTTTGAAACCAATACACCACAGTTTTGCTATAAAACCTTCTTTTCAGGAAAGCAAGAGAGAAAAAAAGAACCAATTAATCCCTCTTATGTGGATATTGTGACACCATTAGTACAAAAGAATGGAAGAATGGACCATCTTACCATAAAGCCATTAAAAGAGGAAGAAACGAAAACAGTTATCTTTACGCCACAAGCCACAAGAGATTTATACCATCTTTTTCATTATGGAGAATGCCACCCAAGTAACTTGTATGAACAACAAGTAGCTTTAATTGGGAACCAATGGCAAGAGATATCTCTTATCAAATATGTAGTACCAGCCATTTTATACAATCGAGCTGGCAACATGGCTACCATGGATGACTTCTGTCTTCAGCAAATACAAGAGGAAGTGGCTATTATCAATGAAACAATGGCAAAAGCAGACAAAGTCTATCAAGACTCCTATGGAGATGTCCAGTTTCTTGGATTTGCTCACAGTCACCCAGTGGAAACAGAGCTTCGTTTTAGTACAAACGATACGAAAAATCACCAAGACTTTGTAAGACAGTTTGGAGATTTCATATCTATTCTTTTAAACCCTCAAAAGAAAAGGATTGTATGCTTTTCTGGAGAAGAGTGTAAGCAGGCAAAATTAGTTTTGTTATCGAAATAAATACCCAATAAAACAGATGAATTCTACTAGGATTCATCTGTTTTTACTTGCATCATAAAAGATGGTTTTGATTTAGGAGGACTCATTCTTTTATAAACTTCAACACTTATTACTTTGAGATTCTGTATTTTTAACGTATAAAAGAAAGCACAGTTTTCGATTCATACTAGAGATGAAAAAAAATTCTATAAGTCTATACAAAAATAGAAAATATGATATAATAAGGAACAAGTAAAAAACAAAAAGGAGGCAAAAGATGTTTGACAATGCGCTTGATTTAACAAAAATTTTTAATATACAAAATGCAATTTTATATCTTATTATCATTAATATTATTGCATTTTTAGCAATGGGAATCGATAAGAAAAGAGCAAAATTTGGAAAATGGAGAATTAGCGAATATGCTCTATTTGTTTTAGTACTTTTAGGAGGCGGTTTTGGAGGTATTGCAGGAATGTATACTTTTAGACATAAAACGAAAAAACCAAGATTTCGCTATCGGATTTCCTGCCATTTTAATTTTTGAGATACTAGTTGTCATTTTTTATGCATTTTTCTAAAAACAAAAGGAAAAGGAGAAGAGAAATGGAGCAAGAAAAGGTAGTAAATAAAGGTGAAATAAAGAAAAAAGAAAATAAAAAAGGGACGATTTTTGGTTTTAGTATTTGGCGAATATTAGCCTATTTTATTATATATAGTTTCATAGGATATGTAATAGAAACCCTATATGGAATGGCAACAAAAGGGGTATGGGAAAGTAGACAAAGTTTTTTATATGGACCATTTTGTGGCATCTATGGCTTAGGTGCTGTTGTAATGATTATCTTTTTACAATATTTCAATCAAAATAATAACCGATTATTTATTGGAGGATTTATCATTGGTTCAATTGTAGAATATATTGTCAGTTGGTATGGAGAAATTGTCTTACATGTAAAATGGTGGGATTATTCCAATATGCCACTTAACATCAATGGTAGAATATGTGTATTCTTTTCCATATTTTGGGGGCTTTTAGCAATTTACTTAATGTCCTATGTAAATCCCAAAATTGATAAATTAATTGATTTTATCAAATCCAAGATATCGCAAAAAGGATTAAAAATATTAACGGCATTGGTTACTATTTTCTTATTTCTAGATTGTGTTATCACTGGCTATGCAATAGAAATGTTTTTAGTAAGAAAAGTACACGAATACAATTTGCCAGTAGCACAAAAAGAAGAGGTAGAAAAACGTTATGAAGAAGTCTATCAAGATGAGGGACTAACCCAGCTAATTTACCATTTCTTTGGAGATGAAAAAATGATAAAGACCTTTCCAAACCTAAAAACACAAGATGCAGAAGGAAATATGATTTATTTTGATTGTTATGTAGGAGATATCAAACCATACTATTACAAATTTGAATCGAATGGGAGAGGCGATTTAGTAAAAGTATTAAAACACGAAGATAGAGAAGGAGAATAAAAAATGAAAGAAGAATTTATAGCACTGTTAAGACAAACAAATCGAGAGGGAATGGAACAATTGATTGAATTCCTAAATAAAACGGACTTTTTTGAGGCACCAGCAAGTACCAGATTTCATGGATGCTTTAAAGGTGGTTTAGTAGAACATAGTATGAAAGTATATGAAATCTTAAAAACAAAAACAGAAGACAACGATTCTGTTAAAATTATTGCATTATTACATGATGTATGTAAAGCAAACTTCTACAAAGTTGATTATCGTAATGCAAAAAATGAACAAGGAGTATGGGAAAAAGTACCTTATTATACGGTAGAGGATACCATACCATATGGACATGGAGAAAAATCAGTTATGATGCTATCTGAATTCATCAAATTAACACCAGAAGAAAGATATGCAATCCGATGGCACATGGGCTTTACAGAGCCAAAAGAGTTATATACCACCATAGGACAGGCTTACAAAAAATATCCAATTGCCCTATTAGTTCATGAGGCAGATTTAGAAGCTACCTATTTCTATGACATTTAAAAATGAATACCTAGTCAGATTACTTGCGAAAAAAGAGCAAATAGAATATAATAAAAAAAGAAGTGAGGACAGTACAAAAAACGTATTGTCCTTTTTATAGAATAAAAGGAGAGAAGAAATGAAATCAAAAAATGAGATTTATCCAGCACAAGAATTTAATAATATTAGAGAAATTATAAAAAATGCTGTAGAAAAATACCCTTTTCATAATGCTTTTATCATCAAAAACAAACCAGGAACAAACCAAAAATATACGGAAATTACCTATCGACAAATGGATGAAGAAATAGATGCTTTAGGAACAAGTCTTGTAAAAAGCGGATTAAAAGGAAAACGTATTGCAGTAATTAGTCCAAACCGATATGAGTGGGTAGTAAGCTATCTGGCAACAGTGAATGGAACTGGAATTGTAATCCCATTAGATAAAGGACTTCCAGAACAAGAAATACAATCCTTATTAGAAAGAAGCAAAACAGATGCTGTCATTTTTGATAAAAAATATCAAGACATCATGAAAAAAATACAAGAAGAAAAAGAAGGTAGAATTCATCATTTTATATGTATGGACGAAACAGAAGAATTCACAAGTTTGCAAGAGTTAATACAAGAAGGAAAAGAGTTATTACGCAAAGGGGATACACAATTTATTGAAGCAGAAATTAACAATGAAGAAATGAGTATTCTATTATTTACTTCAGGAACTACCTCACAATCCAAAGCAGTTATGCTATCTCACAGAAACATTGCTTCTAACATCTATGCACTAACGATGGCAGAAAAAATTTATGATACCGATGTGAACTTAGCATTCTTGCCACTTCACCATACCTTTGGTTCTACTGGAATGTTATTCTTCTTAAGTGCCGGAGCAACCAATACTTTTTGCGATGGAATTCGTCATATTCAAACCAACCTAAAAGAATATAAGGTGTCCGTATTTGTATGTGTTCCACTACTATTAGAAGCTATGTATAAAAAAATTATGAAAGAAATTGAAAGACAAGGAAAAAGCAAATTAATCAAAATAGTTATTCCAATTAGTAATTTTTTACTAAAATTCGGAATTGACATTCGTAGAAAGTTATTTAAAGATGTCATTAACCAACTAGGGGGAAATATCCGATTTGTAGTAAGTGGAGCCTCTGCCATTGACAAAAAAGTGGCAAAAGGATTTAACAATTTTGGTATCCTAACGGTACAAGGATACGGATTAACAGAAACCTCACCAGTATTAATTGCCGAAAATGAAAAATGTATCCGCTATGGTTCAATTGGATATCCATTTGCCAATGTTGACATCAAAATAGACAATCCAAATCAAGAAGGAATTGGTGAAATTGTAGCAAGTGGACCAAATGTCATGTTAGGATACTACGAAAACGAAGAAGCCACAAAAGAAGTCATTGAAACCGATGAAAATGGAAAAAGGTGGTTTCACACAGGAGACTTAGCCTACCAAGATAAAGATGGTTACATTTATATTGCAGGAAGAAAGAAAAATGTTATCGTATTAAAAAATGGAAAGAACATTTATCCAGAAGAATTAGAGATACTAATTAATAACTTGCCATATGTAGAAGAAAGTATGGTATTTGGAATGCCAAAAGAAGAGGATTTAGTAGTATCTGCCAAAATTGTGTACAACAAAGAATATAAAGAAGAAAGCAACCTTTCAGAAGAAGAATTGAAAAAGAAAATTTGGGAAGATGTGAAAGAAATTAATAAAGGATTACCAAATTACCAACATATGAAAAACATCATTGTAACCGATGAGCCAATGATTAAAACAACAACAGCGAAAGTAAAGCGATTTGAAGAGATAGAAAAAATAATAAAAGAAACAAATATTATGTAAATGATTGCAAAAAAGTATATTTTGTGATATCATTTATTTAGTAACAGGATACAAAAAGAAGACAGGAGGAAAAGACAAAATGGGATTACAGCAAATACAAAGAGAGTTTTTACGTAGAGAAATCTTTCAAAAATTGGAAGTATTTAAAAACAACGGATCTTCTTGTAGTGTACGGCAATATCTGTCATCCGCAGTAATTCTGAGTGAGTATGAGAAAAGACTCTCAGAAATATATGAGGCAGAGGAATATTATATCAATCTTTCAGAATTAAGAGAGATGAGCCGGGACACAAGTCAAATTCTCAAGAATTTGGGAATAGATGAAACGAAAAGGATAACAGAGACAGCAGACTTATGAAGTCTGTTGTCTTTTTTTGACTTTATGGTAATTTGTGTGATATAATATAGCTAGAGAGAAATTTTGGAAAATGTTCCAGAAATCTCATTATGGAGAAATGAAATAAGGAGATATGCCAATGAGAAAACAAATTAAAAGATTAGATAGCCGTGTATTTACAGAATTCAAATCTATTTGTGAAGATTATGAAATTCATAGTTCAGAAGATAACTTAAATTGTCTATTAGACATATTTGAAACATTAAAGCCAAATTGGGTACAAGATTTTAACGAACTTAGTCAAAACCTATTGGAGGAAAATAAAATTGAAGATAAAACATTTGATAGTTTTCTAACAGTACGATTGCCAAGTAACTATACCGTGCAAAAATTAAAAGCTCCTAAAAACGAAAGCAAAAATCCAGTAATTGATATTACACAAAGAGGACGAATTATTCATGTAGTAAATAAAATAGCACATCACTTTGAGGATGTATTTGACAATCGTTTAAGAGAATATATGATAAAAAATGGAATACCATGTGAAACGAAAGCAGAGTTCTATGATGTAAAAAGGCAAATAAGACAAATTTATAATTCAAATACAAAAGATAGAGTAAAGGAAATTGCCAAAAGTAATTTAATACTTTCCTATAGTTTTGAAGAAAAAGACTTTGAAACAGGAAGAAATTTAGATGTATTGGAGCTTTCGGAACTAATAAAAGCATATAATGATGGCATGTATATAAAGAGTACAGAAATCGAAAATGTAAATCGTTTAATACATGATTATGATAGAGATGATATTTCTTATGGAGTAAAAAAATTTGATGAAGATAATATCTTATTCGTAATGGATGTACGAGGATTTGGTCAGTTTTCTGTCCATATGAAAGATCCAAACTTAATTGCTCAAATAAAAAATAAATATAACATGCCAATTTATAGAAGAAAAACAGCGATGTTAGTAAATTGCATATCGAAGGAAGCAAAACAATTTATAACAGAAGCAAAAGAAGATGACTCGATGGATGAAGAAAGAAATATTCCGCAACATGCGACAGAACTCAGAAAGAGAAGAGTAAGACTATTAGAAGAACTTAAGTTTTTAGATTTAACAAAAGCAGAAAAACACGAATTAGGTGTAAAAGGTGGTTTAACAAGAAAAGAATTACAAGAATTAGATGATGCAGAAGAAGAAAGGTGGTAAGAAAAAATGCTACTAGAAAAAGAAATGATAGAAAATATTAATCAAGTACCATTTTTAAAAACAAAAATGGAAATAATAGAAAAATTATTAGAAAAACAAAATTATGTAGAAGCTTACAAAGCAGTAGCAGCATTAATTGAAATCGTATGTATCCAAATACTAGAAAACAAATATCAAACAAAAGTAGAAGATTCCAACATTGTCCTATTAGCTTCTATTTTAGAGCAACATGGAGAAAAAGAACTAAAAGAAAGATTAGTAAGTATTAACGGAGAATACGAACAAATACAACTAAGCAAAGTAAAAGAATTCGATGTAATAGCCCTACTAGCAAACTTAGATGATATAGTGAGATTTTTGGGACGTACCTAAAAATCTACAAACATGAAAAAAGAGATTTTTTGGTGCGTCCCAAAAATCTCTTTTTTGATGTTGAAAAAATTTTTGATTTAGTATATAGTAAGGGGGAGAAAATAAAATTTGAGGTGTAGTATGGGAAAAAAGAAGAGAGATAGAAGTAGTATTAAGTTAAATATTTGGTGGATTATTTTGCTATTTATTGCTATTTTGATTATGTCATTTTTTTATATTGGAGCAATTAAAGATTTAGTTTATAAAAATATTTATCATAATATCACAGAACTAAGTGAGCAAACAGCGACTCAACTAAACTTAGCAATTACGGATCAAAAAAGATTTGTGGAGATTATGGTAGATTCGATTAATAGAGGATACTTTGATACACCAGAAGAGATTTTTGACCGTTTTAAGGGTGATTTGGGAGATTATAATTTTACTAGACTTGTTATATTAGATAAACAAGGAAATGGAACGACAAGTGATGGCCAACAGGTATCCAATTATGCTAATATTCAAGAGTTTTTTCAACAAAAAGATGTATATGTATCAGAAAATAGACCAAGTACTGTGTCGGATTATCAAGTAAATATTTATTCGAAAACCTTTCAATTAAAGGGAGAAGATAAAGTCTTAATGGCAACGATTAAGACAGAGGATTATAAAAGTATTTTATTAAGAAGATTATTCGGAAAAGGTGGTACTTATTTAATTAATAATGATGGTATTGTCTTAATTGATTCGTTTGGATTAATAAAAGAAGAAAATGCTAATTTATATGAACATATGAGGACAGAGCATGGAGTGAAAAGAAAAGAAGATCTAAATAAAATTAAAAATATGGCAGAAAGTATAAAAAGAAAAGAAGTAGGGACATTTGACCTTCAATTAGGGGATGAGACATATTTTGTTCATTATGAAAAAGTAAATATTAATGATTGGTATGTGGTTACAACAGCTGCTAATAGTACAATTGCAAAAGAATTGATTATGCTAATCATTATCTCACAAGGACTTTGCATATTGATTAGTTTGATTATTACATCGATTTGTGTTTATATTAATATTTCAAACCAAAAGAGAAACCAAAAATTATATAAAGTAGCATATATTGACCCAGTTACATTGCTTGGTAATGAAGCTTATTTTAAAGAAAATGGTAAGAAGTATTTAGAAAAACAAGAGAAAAACACGTATCTTTTATCTTTAGATATTAATAAATTTAAAGCATTAAATAATATTTATGGATATGATTTTTGCAATCAAATATTAAAAGCATTGGGTGAAAAGCTAGTGGATATCTTGCCAGAAGATAGTATTACTTGCCGTATTTCAGGCGATATATTTACGACATTGTTCCATGGAGAAAAGAATATTAGAACTATTTTAGATAAAATATTTGATAAAGCATCCAATTTGACAATAGAAGGAACTACGATTCATATTAATTTATCAATTGGAGTCTATCAGGTAAAAAAAGAAGATACGGATATTAATAGAGTGCTAGATAAAGCGTATATGGCACGTGCTAAGATAAAAGGATTATATGACGAAAGTTATTACATTTTTGATGATGTTTTGGAGAATCAATTAGTAGAAGAACAAAAAATAGAATCTTGCATGGAAAGTGCACTAAAAAATGAAGAATTTAAAATTGTATATCAACCAAAGACTTTTACTCAGAATGAAAGAATGGCTGGTGCAGAAGCTTTAGTAAGATGGTGTAAAGATGGTGAAATGATTCCACCAAGTAAGTTTATTCCTTTATTTGAGGCAAATAAATTTATTATTAAATTAGATTTATATATTTTTGAACGAGTATGTAAAGACCTAAGTGAATGGAGAGAACGATATGGTTTTATGCCAACGATTTCCATTAATGTTTCAAAAGCACATTTTGTGAATGAAGATTTTATAGAAGATTATGTAAGAATAACAGATAAATATCAAATTGATAGAAGTAATATCGATTTAGAAGTGACAGAAAGTGCCACAATTGATGAAGATATTGATATTTTAAAAATATTAAATCGTATGAAAGCAAAAGGATTTATTGTTTCTATCGATGATTTCGGAACAGGCTATTCTTCTCTTAGTATGTTACAAAGTATGCCAATTGATATTTTGAAAATTGATAAAGTATTTGTAGATAAAGCAGATTTACAAAGCAATCATAATATCATTAATTACATTATGTTGATAGCTAAACAACTAGGAGTAAAAACAATCGTAGAGGGAGTAGAAACCAAAGAACAAATGGAATTTATCAAGAAGATAAAAGCAGATATCATTCAGGGATATTACTATTCAAAGCCATTAGCAAAAGAAGAATTTGAAGATTATTTTAATCAAAATAAATAAAAAAGTAGCTCTTTCACTATTAAGTGGAAGAGCTATCTTTTGGAAAGGATACAAATTAAAAAGATTTTTCAATAAATAATGCCTTTGCCAGATAAGGTGTAATTTCATTTATAGAATACCAACCAGAACTTTTAGCTGTATTTGATAAGCCATTAGGATTTGAAACATAAACCATACCATGGTTATCGGTTGCTAGTAATACCATATAATGAGAAGCAGTAGTCCAACGGTTAGCAGTTGGTTTATTCCAAACGCAAATAAGAACAGGTCTATTGCTTTTTAAATGGTTTTCGATATAGGAGCTCGATAAACGCTCTTTATCATAGGCAAAGTCAGAATTAGAAATAGCAAAGGTTTTCGATAGTTCAGAAGAGATACAATCTCCTTTTAAAACAGGATAATATCTTTCTCTAAGGTCCCCTGGAGAGATAGATTTGCCATAACCACTTAAAATAATGGCTAATGCTGTAATACCACACCCATCCGTTTCCATTGTATTATCCCAATAAGGAAGACTGCTCCAAGAAGAATTTCCATTTTGCTTATACTCTTTATAAATTTGGTGATTGGAAGTAGTAAAAATGGTATCATAACCATCCTTATATAATATTTTTTCTTGACCAATACCAGAATAATTAGAGTTAGTATCTTGCTTTATAATATCATAATTCGAGCAATTGTTAAAAACGGAGTTAACATTAGCCCAATTAATTTTAATATTACCAAAAATGCAATGAAGCAACAAATAAAAAATTATGATAAGTAGTATTAAAGTTAAAACTATTTTTTTTCTATTTAATTTTCTTTTCACAAAAATTCCTCCTAAACTTGTCCTTATTATATAAAAACAAGTAAAAAAGTATTTTAAGAAACACTGAATAAAATCTTAACATTTTCTTACATTTTGCTACAAACAATGAAAAAGAAAACAAAATATGCTATAATGAAAAGGAAAGAGAAAGTGAATGTGGATTTCTGGGGCGAGGATTTCTGTGACGTGAGGATTTCTGGGACGTACGAAAAAATCTACCCTGGGTAGATTTTTTCGTACGTCCCAGAAATCCTTAATAAAAAAGAAAGAGAGAAAGGGAATATGAATGTATTGATATTAGATGATGAGAAGGAAATTGCGGATTTAGTAGAGCTATATCTAAAAAATGAAGACTATACCATTTATAAATGTTATACTTCAGAAGAAGCCATTAAATGGATTGATACTGTAAAATTAGATGTTGCTATTTTAGATGTCATGGTAAAAGGAAAAAGTGGTTTTGAAATTTGCCAGTATATTAGAGAAAAAAATCTTACCTTTCCGATTATTATTCTGACTGCAAAAATAGAAGATAAAGATAAGATTACAGGGTTAACCATTGGTGCGGATGATTATATAACAAAACCATTTAATCCATTAGAATTGGTAGCACGAGTGAAATCAGCTATTAGAAGATATACCAAATATAATGAAAAAAATGAAGAAGAGAAAATTGAGATAGAAGGATTAGAAATTAATAAAGAAAAGCATACATGTAGGTTATATGGAAAAGAAGTAGGATTAACACCATTGGAATTTGATATATTATTATACTTGGCGAGTAATAAAGGAAATGTAGTAAGTTCAGAAGAATTATTTGAAAAAGTATGGAAAGAAAAATATTTTGATAGTAATAATACGGTAATGGTACATATTCGAAGAATTAGGGAAAAATTAAAAGAAGATACGAAAAAGCCAAAATTTATTAAAACAGTGTGGGGAGTGGGATATAAAATTGAATGAAGTAAAAGAATTTAAAAGTATTAAAAATATGGTAGCATTAAAAGCTATTATCCAAATTGTAGTGTATACCATAATTGCACTAATTATTTTTATGATACTAGTAGATGGTGTTTTTAACGATTTAATTGCAGAAAAAATTTATGAGAGTGATACCATGTCGTACTATCTAATAGTAAAGAATAAGCAAATTATTATAGCTAGTATTTATTCGGTATTTGTTATTTTGGTTGCTTTTTTTGTAATACGAAATGCTTCCAATCATTTAATTACTATCACGATGGCAATGAATCAAATCTCGAAGAATCCAGATAAAGAAGTGACATTACCTCCATATCTAGCAGTTATTGAAAATAAGCTAAATAATATACGAATTGAATTAATTAAGAATAGGAATGAAGCCAAAGAAGCGGAAGCAAAGAAAAATGACTTAATCATGTATATGGCACATGATTTAAAAACACCTCTTACTTCTATCATAGGATATTTGACTTTATTAACAGAAGAAAAGCAAATTTCGAAGCCACTAGAAGAAAAATATATCAAGATAGCATTAGAAAAAGCCTTAAGAGTAGAAGAATTGACCAATCAATTCTTTGAAATAACAAGATACAATTTGCATGATATGCCAATTCAAAAAAAGAAAATCGATTTATCTTTTTTATTAGAACAACTAGTAGATGAATGTTATCCGATGTTACAAGAAAGGAAATTAACCTGTGAGGTAACCAAACCAGACCATGTTTATTATGAAGGAGATGGGGATAAACTAGCAAGAGCTTTTGGTAACCTTATTAAAAATGCTATTCACTATAGTTATGAAAATAGCTTAATTGAAATTGTATTAGAACAGAAAGAAGAAACAACACAAGTGATATTTCGAAATAGAGGAGATAAAATTCCAAAATACAAATTAGAAAAATTATTTGATAAATTTTATCGTATCGATGAAGCGAGAGCAAGTAATGAAGGTGGTGCAGGACTAGGTCTTGCGATAACAAAAGAAATTATACAATTGCATAAAGGAGATATTAGCGTAAAAAATGAAGACGATGTGATAGAGTTTAGTGTTACCTTATAGAATAGAGGAAAAAACGGGAAAAGGTAGAATTTACTTGAAATATTATGTGAATTATGATAAAATACAATCATCATTCGCAGTCATGCGAAATAGAAAAAGAATGACATTGTGTTAGTAAGTATTCTCAAAAAACAATTGTAAGGAGGATTTAGGATGCAACTTGGATGGAGCGTAGCGATTGAAACAACAAATGGAATTGTAGGGCTGTGGACTTGCTGGATGGGAAATAGCATTAAGCTATTTTATCCCTTAGATGTTACCATTCCAGATGAAATAATTATGGAAACGCTTAATGTGACTTTGGCAAAGCCAGTAGCAAATGAGCGGTTTGGTAGACGTCTATGGGCTAAATATTATTCTGAGAAATTAGAAGACTGCGGTAGAGTGTGGATTGAACAAGAAGCGAGCCATAGCAATGGTTATCATCTTAAAACCATTCGGAATAAGAAGTTAGAAGAACATTACTGTGGGCATGACCGCACCAATACGGTTTGGACATATGATTTTAATTTTTGTTCAGAAACCGAACCAGAAGCGCCAAATTGTAAAGAGGAAAACATTCAAACATACAGGGAAAAGTTCGTGCAACTTTTAGTAAAAGTTGCAAAATTGGTTGGTGACATTACGGCTGTTAATATAGACAGTGGACTAGTACTTTACACGCCTGAAACACTTGTAGCAAAGGGATATGATGTTACAAGTTGGAAAGAAAAAGAGAAGAAATATTGCTACGCACAGGATGAGAATTTTGAGATAATACTGAAAAGTGGAAATTCTTTAGTGTCTTGGATTAGCATAATTCGATATCCTTCAACAAACGAATTGACAGCAGAAAGTTTAATAAAACGAATTGACAGCCTTGATAGTGCAGAGGTACCAATTAACTTTCTTCCATTGATTACGCATTTTGTAGAACAGGAAAGAATATATAAAGACTGGTGTTAATAAGTGTTTTTTTGCAACTCCGTTACCAACTGGTAGCGGAGTTGTTTCAATAGCTATGACAAGGATATTAGTTAGCAAGATACAAGTCTAAGGAAGATTATTAAAAGAAAGTTTTAGCTAAAACAATAACCTAGAGCCTAGGGAGAAGAGAAGAAAGGTTTCGAAATTCATAGCCTTGTTCTTTTAAATAAGAAATGCAATCTTTTAAAACAAGAGAACTATCATTGACATCTTTGGTATCGTGCATTAAAACAACGAGAGTCCCTTTGTTTTGACAAGATTGTTTTAAATTGGCTAGTAATTGACTTGGTGAATACTTCTTAACAGAGTCTTGAGTTAAAGCATTCCAGTCAAGATAGGTATAATTTTTATCAGAAAGAAGAGATATGGCTTCTTTCTTTTCTTTTTGATAGAGAGGAGCCATGAAACCATTGGGAAAACGGAATAGATAAGAATGATAGGAGTCGATTTCAAGTGCTTTTGCAATGGCAGTATCGGTTAGCTGAATTTCATGTAGAAAACTTTCTTTCGATTTATATAAAATAGCATTATTGTGAGAATAACTATGATTGGCAATATAGTGTCCTTCTTCATAAGCTCGTTTTACAATTTCAGGATGTGCTTCTACCGATTTTCCAATCACAAAAAAAGTAGCTTTTACTTGTTCTACTGCAAGAATATCTAATACTTTAGGAGTAACAGAGGTAGTGGGGCCATCATCAAATGTTAAGTAAGCAATTTTTTCTGTCCCATTGGTAAGGTTTTGAATTTGCTCTGAAAAAGAATCAAAAATAGGACTATGACAAGGGGTAGTATTCTGAAAAGCAGTGTAACAAAGAAAAGATATTACAAGGATAAGGAAAAAAAGGATACAAACATGGTATAATAGTATTTTTTTAGAAAATGAAAGAATCCTCAAGAAAATCACCTCGATAAAAAATATTAACAAAAGAAAGAATTAGAACTAAGGAAAAGAGAAAAGTAGAATGGTTGACAATAAAGTGATTTCATACTATAATAATTCCTGTCGAATTTAGGGGGAAAAACGAAAATGAAAATACAATTATCAGAACATTTTACGTACCGAAAATTAATAAAATTTACCATGCCAACGATTATAATGATGATTTTTACTTCTATCTACGGTGTAGTAGATGGAATCTTTATATCAAATTATGTTGGATCTAATGCATTTGCAGGAGTGAATTTAATTTGGCCTGTTTTTATGATATTAGGAGCAATAGGATTTATGATAGGAACAGGAGGAAGTGCTTTAGTTTCTAAAACAATAGGAGAGGGAGAAAATAAAAAAGCCAATCAATATTTTTCCATGTTGATTTATTTGTTAATAGGATTAGGAATGTTATTTACTTTTATAGGGGTATTTACAGTAAGGCCAATTTCGCATCTTTTAGGAGCCAATGAAGCAATGTTAGAGCATTGTGTTACCTATGGAAAAACCTTATTTTTCTTTTTAATTCCATTTGTGTTACAAAATTGTTTTCAAAGTTTTCTAGTAGTAGCGGAAAAACCAACATTTGGATTAATCATTTCAATTTTTGCAGGAATAACAAATATGGTCTTAGACTATTTACTAATGTATGTGTTTCAATTAGGCGTATTTGGAGCAGGACTAGCAACAGGGATAAGTCAATTAGTAGGAGGAGTAATTCCACTTTTATACTTTTTTGGGAAAAATAAGAGTCTATTAAAATTAACAAAAGCAAAATTTGAAGTAAAGCCAATTCTAAAAGCTTGTATGAATGGTTCTTCAGAAATGTTAACGAACGTATCGTTATCTTTAGTAAATATATTATACAATGTCCAACTACTGAAATATATAGGGGAAGATGGCATTGTTGCTTATGGAATTATTATGTATGTAAACTTCATTTTTATTAGTACTTACATAGGATATGCCATAGGTACAGCGCCTATTATTAGCTATCATTATGGAGCAAAAAACACAGAAGAACTAAAAAGTTTATTAAAGAAAAGTTTACAACTAATTGGAATTACTTCTATTGTGATGACAGTATTAGCAGAAATACTTTCGAAATCATTAGCATCTATTTTTGTAAGTTATGATATTACCTTATTAGAGATGACAACAAGAGCAATAAGACTATTTTCCTTTAGCTATATAATGAGTGGATTTAATATATTTGCTTCTTCTTTTTTTACCGCACTAAACAATGGCATTGTTTCAGCCATCATTTCCTTTTTAAGGACATTGGTACTTCAAGTAATAACCATTTTGATATTACCAATAATATGGGGAATAAATGGAATTTGGATAGCAGATGTAGTAGCAGAATCATTAGCATTCATTATTAGTATTGGGTTTTTAGTAACAAATAGAAAAAAATATCAATATGTGTAACAGAGGAAAAGAAGGGGGAAGATAGGAATGTTTGTAGCAATTATATTTATTATCATAGGGTTTATCTTACTAATAAAAGGAGCAGACTTTCTAGTAGATGGAGCAAGCAATATAGCAAAGAGATTTCATATACCAGAAATTGTTATTGGATTAACGATTATTTCCATTGGAACATCAATGCCAGAGTTATTTGTTAGTATTACTTCTGCCTTAGATGGACATTCGGATATGGCAATTGGAAATGTACTAGGAAGTAACATATGTAATTTACTTTTAATTTTAGGATTATCTTCAATGGTACAACCAATTATCTTTAAAAAAGAGACAAGATTAATAGAAACGCCACTATGTTTAATAATAACGATTATTTTCATGATACTATGTAATATAGGAAAAGAGGTTTCGAGAATAAAAGGAATAATACTAATTGGACTGTTTATAGTATTTATTATCTATACCATTATTATGGCTTTTAAAGGCGAAACATTTGATAAAGAAGAAAAAGAGAAAGAGGAAAAGAAAGAGGAAAAAGAAAGCAAAGCATTAAAAGATATCCTACTTATCATAATAGGAATAGTTGCTCTTAAAATAGGGGGAGATGTAACAGTACAAAATGCAGTAAAAATAGCAGAGATGTTTCACTTAAGTGAGAAAATCATAAGTGTTACCATACTAGCAATAGGGACAAGTTTGCCAGAACTTGTAACAAGTGTTTCCGCATCAGCAAAAGGAAAAAGTGATATTGCCATAGGAAATATTTTAGGTTCCTGTATCTTCAATATATTGTTAATCATTGGAGTATCTGCACTAATCAATCCAATTCAATATAATATGACTTATAATAAAGATTTTATTATCTTAATAATAGGAACATTTATATTATCGGTATTTCCAATCATTCCACCAAAAAACAAAATGAGTAGAGCGAATGGCTTTATCTATTTAGTAATGTACTTGGGATATATGCTTACTTTATTTAAAAATTAATATACAAAAAAACAGAAGATTAGAGAGAGACTCTAATCTTTTTTAGTAAAAAAGGATAAGATTGAAAAAGAAGAGAAAAAAAGGGTAAAATAAAAGGAGAGGATGATTGCTTCTTGTCATTTTTTATGATAGGATAAAAGACAATCAACAAAAAGTAAAATAATGGAAACGAAAAGGAGAGAAAATGCAAAGAACGAAATTAAAAGATAGAATATTACCAACGTATACCAAAGGAGAAGAAATATTTAATATGACATCCCATATTGTAGGTGCCTCTTTAGGATTAATTGCTACCATATTATGTGTTGCATTTGCGACAAGCCATAAAAATTTGTATGGGATAGTAAGTGGACTTATTTATGGAATAAGTATGTTACTACTTTATACAATGTCAAGTATTTACCATGGATTAAGTCCTAAGCTAAAATCAAAAAAAGTATTTCAAATATTAGACCATTGCTCCATATTTTTATTAATAGCAGGTTCTTATACACCATTTGCACTATGTACAATTCGAGAAAGTAATCCATTAACAGGATGGATTATATTTAGCATAATATGGGGATTTGCCATTTTAGGAATTGTATTAAACTCAATTGATATCAAAAGATATAAAGTATTCTCCATGATCTGTTATCTATTAATGGGTTGGTGTATCATTTTTAAAGTGAATGAATTACCACAATTATTAACAACCAATGGATTTATACTCTTAGTAGCAGGAGGAGTAACCTATACAATAGGAGCAATTTTATATGGAGTAGGAAAAAAACACAAATATTTCCATTCCATATTTCATCTATTCATTTTATTAGGAAGTTTACAATTTCTATGTATTTTATTGTATGTGATGTAGAAATAGGAAGATACATGGTAGACATGGGGACGGAGATTTTGACATGGAATGATTATTGAAAAAGTATTCATAGTATGATACGATAAACAAAATAAGAAAGGGTACAACAAAGAAAAGATAACAGGACGGAGATTTTGTCTAAAGGTTTTTGACAATATAAAAAATGAAAAGTGAAAAGTAAAAAGCGGAAAAGCGCTAGACAAAATCTCCGTCCCCCTGTCTTTCCCCTGTCTTTGCTGTATTTAGTATGTAGTAAAAGAAAGGAAGAGGATTATGGGAAAAGCAAAAGTTTATTTTAGCAAAGAAATTACACCAGAAAGTATTGTAAAGATGTATGAGGTACTAGAAAAAACATTAAAAGGAAAAGTGGCTGTGAAATTGCATTCGGGAGAAAAAGGAAATCAAAACTATATTAAACCAGAAATGGTAAAGAAAATAGTAGAACATGTGAATGGAACTGTGGTAGAATGTAATACTGCTTATGAAGGAGCAAGAGATACTACAGAGAAACATCAAAAATTAATGGAAGAACATGGTTGGACTAAATATTTTAAGGTAGACATTATGGATAGTGAAGGAGAAGATAAAGTATTAGAAATTCCAAATGGAAAAGTCATTAAGAAAAACTATGTAGGAAACCATATTGATAATTATGATTCAATGCTAGTTTTATCTCATTTCAAAGGTCATCCGATGGGAGGATACGGTGGAGCATTAAAACAATTATCCATCGGTGTTGCTTCTGGAAAAGGAAAACGTTATATTCATTGTGTTGGAAAAGAAAATGGAAGCTATGAAGATATGTTCCAAGTAGACCAACTAAAATTTTTAGAAGCTATGGCAGATAGTGCTAGTAGTGTGGCAAAGAAATTCGAAGGAAATATAGTATATATTAATATTATGTGTAACATGAGTGTAGACTGCGACTGTTGTAGAGTAGCAGAAGACCCATGCATTCAAGATATCGGAATACTAGCATCCTTAGACCCAGTTGCCATTGACCAAGCTTGTATTGATTTAGTAACAAAATCAGAAGACAAAGGAAGAGACCATCTATTAGAAAGAATTCATTCAAAACAAGGAACCCATACCATTGATGTAGCAGAAGAATTAGGAATGGGAAGCAAAGAATATGAGTTAATTTCCATCGACGAATAAAACAGAAAAAAGGAAAGTTTTAGGAGATATCCAAAATTTTCCTTTTTTTGTGAAATATTTGTGAATTCGTTGTCAGAGGCATTTTAATATGGTAAAATAAGATGAAATAATTGGTCAAGAAACATTGCAGAAGTTAAAATTTGTACATAATGAAAATGAAATTGCATCACACGAAACATATTAGGAGAAAGAGAAATGAAATATATAGGAGAAAAAGAACAAAATATAAAATATACAAAAAGACCAGGAGCATATGCTATTATTATCAATAAAGAAGAGGATAGAGTAGGAATTGTAACAGATGGAGAGGATTGCTTCTTTTACTTAGGAGGAGGAATAGAGGAAGGAGAAACAAAACTAGAAGCGTTAAAAAGAGAGATTATAGAAGAAGCGGGATATTCCATAAAAAATGTGAAAGAATTTACAGAAGTAGGTTCTTATTTATATTCGGAAAAGAAAGGATATATAGAAGTAATAGCAAGTCTATATATTGCAGAATTTGATAAAAAAATAACAGAGCCCATCGAAAAAGACCATACGGTATTATGGGTAAAACCAGAAGAATATGTTAATAAAATGTTTAGAAAATGGCAAACCTATATTATGAAAAGATGGATCGAAGAAAAGAATAAAATCGTAGGATGTTCGTAGGTTTTAGATTGGCAATGTTATCATCATGAAGAAATGTTTGAAAGGTGAGGAAAAAATGGCATATATCGAGTTTGAAAAGGTGGATAAAAAATACAAGATGGGAGAAGTGGAAATAACCGCCTTAGAGGAAGCAAAGTTTTCCATTGAAAAAGGAGAATTGGTTGTCATAGCAGGACCAAGTGGAGCAGGAAAAACGACTACCTTAAATATTTTGGGAGGAATGGATACAGCAACAGCAGGAAAAGTATGGGTAGATGGAAAAGAAATTACCAAATTAAACCATAAAGAACTAATTCAATATCGAAGAAATGATATTGGATTTGTATTTCAGTTCTATAATTTAGTACAAAACTTAACAGCCAAAGAAAATGTAGAATTAGCAACGCAAATATGTATCGATGCGTTAGATGTTGATGAGATGCTAGAAAAAGTAGGGCTAAGTGATAGAAAGAATAATTTTCCTTCTCAACTTTCTGGGGGAGAGCAACAAAGAGTAGCCATTGCAAGAGCAATTGCGAAAAATCCGAAACTATTATTATGTGATGAACCAACAGGAGCATTAGATTATAAAACAGGGAAAAGTATTTTAAGATTGCTACAAGATATGGCAAGAAAAGAAAAAATGACAGTAGTGATTATTACCCATAATACGGCCATTGCTCCTATGGCAGATAAAGTCATTCATTTTAAAAATGGAAAGGCAGAAAAAATCGAGATTAATGAAAGTCCTATTTCAATCGATGAAATAGAGTGGTAGTAAAGGAGTTATTACATTGAGAAAAGCTCGAATTAAAAATAATGTAAAAACAATTAGCAAAACAAAAAAACGATTTCTTTCCATTCTAACAATGGCATTTTTAGGAGTGGGCTTTTATTCTGGATTAGTTGCTTCTAGTCCAGATATGTTAGACAGTTTAGACCATTTTGCTGATTCTAGCAATTTGTATGATATCAGCATTATTTCTACTTTAGGATTAGAGGAAGAAGATATATCTTCAACAAGACAGATTGAGGGAGTAGAAAACGCCTTTGGCATCAAAAGTAAAGACACAATTGTTGTATTAGAAGAAAAAGATAGAATTGCAAAAGTGATAGGATATAAGGAAGAAGTAAATACTCCTGTCATAATAGCAGGAAGAAACATCGAACAGGAAAAGGAATGCCTATTAGATGCTCATTATGACATAACAGGTAATACACAAGACTATATTGGAAAAAAGATTGTACTACAAAACGAAGATACGAACGAACAAGGAGAATCTATATTCCAAGAAAAAGAACTTGAAATTGTAGGAATTGTACAGTCTCCGATTTATATTTCAAAAGATAGAGGAAATACCAACATAGGAAATGGTTCGATTGATTTGTTTCTCTATTGCAAAGAAGAGAACATTAAATTTGATTATTATACAGAAATAGGAGTAACCGTAAAGGGAACGAAAGAGACAAAAACTGGTAGTGATGAGTATTTAGCCTTAGTAGAACCAGTCTATCAAAAGCTAGAAGGCATCAAAGAACAAAGAGAGCAAGAACGATATACTTCTCTGATTAACAAAGCTACAGAAAAAGTAGAAGAAGCACAAGAAGAGTATGAAAAAGAAAAGCAAAAGGTAGAGGAAAAGTTACAAGAGGCAGAAAAGCAAATAAAACAAGCAGAGCAAACCATCCAAAATTCTGAGCAAACGATTCAGCAGTCAGAAAGAGAACTAGGAAGGCAAGAACAAAAGACAAAGGAACAGTTTTCAGAAGCAGAAAGAAAATTAGTAGAAGCAGAAAAGCAAATAGAGCAAAATAAAACAAAATTGGATATAGCAAAGCAAGAATTGCTAGAAAAAGAACAAGAAGCCAATCAAGGAATAAAAGAAATAGAAGCAGGCATTCATAGTGCCAAGAATATGCTAGATACATTAAAGCAACAAAAAGAGCAGATGGAAGCAGTAGGTGCAGATACAACTCAAATTGAATTGGCTATTACCAAAACACAAGAAACAGTGCAAAACTTAGAAAAGCAAAAAAGTGAAATACAAACGCAAATAGCAGAAGCAAAACAAAAAATAGTAGAGACAGAAGCACAAATAAAGCAAGCCATAACCGAAGTAACAACACAAAAAAGTACCTTAGAAAAGAGCAAAATAACAGCCAATGCAGAAATGAAAAAGGGAAAAGCAAAAATAGCAAATGCAAAAGCAGAATTAGAAAAAGGAAAGACAGAACTTATCACAAACCAAAAGCAATTACAGGAAAATAAAAAGGAAGCAGAAGGAAAACTACAAGAAGCACAACAAGAAATAAGCAAAGCAAGAGAAGAAATTAAAAAGATAGAAAAAGCCAAATGGTACATCCAAGAACGAAAGGATAATGCAGGTTATACCAATATATTTGATGCAATTAAAACGATGAACAATGTTGCCAATGTATTTCCAATTATCTTTTATCTTGTTTCCGTTTTAATTAGTTTAACTTCTATGACAAGAATGATTGAAGAAGAAAGAATTGAAATTGGAACATTAAAAGCATTGGGCTATACCAATAGACAAATTATGGCAAAATATGTATGGTATGCTTTTATGGCAAGCGTAATTGGTGGAATATTAGGAATGAGTGTAGGCTTTTATTTATTACCATCCATTGTTTGGAAAATTTACTCGATGCTATATGTTCTTCCTAAATTTTATTTGTCATATCGACTTAACATAGGTTTAATGGGAACTTGTATTGCATTTTTATGTATTGGTGGTGCTACATTGTTAGTAGCACGTAGAGAACTAAAAGAAACCCCATCCGCATTAATGAGACCAAAACCACCAAAAAAACGGAAAAAAGATAATGCTAGAAAGAATCGCGTTTTTGTGGAAGAGGATGAACTTTTCGCAAAAAGTAACAGCAAGAAACATTTTTCGTTATAAGAAAAGAGCCATTATTACAATTATTGGGATTGCAGGTTGCACAGGATTAATGTTAACTGGGTTTGGCATTCGAGATTCGGTACAAGACATTCCGAATTTTCAATATAAAGAAATTTATCAATATGATTCAGCAATTAGTTTATTAAACACCAATGGAATGAAAGAAATAGAAGAGTGTTTAACAAAGCAACAAGAAATAGAAAGCTATCAAGAAGTGTATGTGGGGACTGGTAGAATTGCAAATGAGGATAGGAGTTATGATGTTTCCATCTATGTACCAAATCAAATAGAAGAATTTTATCAAGTAGCCAAATTAATAGATGTTAATACAAAAGAAGAATTAAAAATAAGTGATAATGGCGTTATTCTAACAGAAAAAGTAGCAGATGCATTTGGAATAAAAGTAGGAGAGGAAATTACCATAACCGATGCAGAAGAAGTGAAACATGTTGTAAAAGTGGAGGGAATTACCAAACATTATGTAGGACATTGTGTGTACATGTCAAAAAACTATTATGAAACCAATTTATTATCTTCCTATCAAACCAATATGCTATTAGTAAAGGCAAAAGAAATGAGTGAAGAAACACAAAATCAATTATCAGAAAATTTACTACAAATAGAAGGAGTAGCTTCTGTCCTACTTATGCCGAATATCATGCAATCGATTAGTGATATGTTAAGTACGATGGATTATGTAGTAATTGTATTAATCATCACTTCTGCTATGCTTGCTTTTGTAGTATTGTATAATCTAGCTAACATTAATATTGGAGAAAGAAAAAGAGAGATTGCAACACTAAAAGTATTGGGATTTCAGGATAAAGAAGTAGATAGTTATATCAATAAAGAAACGATTATTTTTACCTTAATTGGTGTTATACTGGGATTGGTATTTGGTGTATTCCTAACGAATATTATTATAGGAACAATAGAAATTGATTTATTAAAATTTGATATCAAAATCCTACCAACAAGCTATCTCCTATCGGCAATGATAACAATAGGATTTTCAGTGATTGTAAACAATATCATTCATTTTGTATTAAAGAAAATTGATATGATAGAAAGTTTAAAGAGTGTAGAGTAATAGGAAAAGATAGTTTAGATAATAAATAAAAAGAAAATAATGAGGTTTAGAATCTCATTATTTTTTATATTGTAGGAATTTTCGACCGAAGGGAAGAAAAACTCTGGACAAGATAATTATGGAAATTTTTAGAAATTGTTTGAGCAAAGAGAAGTACAATTTCTAAAATCTATTTCTTGATTTTGTCGAAAAATAGAAAATAAACCAGAATGATTTTGATTGCATTTTTTGGAAAAATGTGGTAAAATATTAAAGATTTATTTCAAAGTTTTATTCTAAAAAATTCCCAAAGTAAAAATAAAAAATAAAGAAAAGAAGAATGTGTATGGAACGAGAATTAAAAATAATAGAAGGAGAAATTGTGCCTATTTATGAAAATAAGAAGGGCGAAAGATTAATTAATGCAAGAGAATTGCACAAAATATTAGAAAATAAAAGAAAGTTTGCAGATTGGATAAAGCAAAGGATAGAACATTATAAATTTACTGAATATCAAGATTTCTTCACATTTCACAATTTTGTGAAATGTGACCAAAAAGACAATCTAGGAACAAAAACGAAAGAATATTATATTTCGATAGACATGGCAAAAGAACTATGTATGGTTGAAAATAATGAAACAGGTAGGAAAATGCGAAAAAATAGCAATTGTACCAGATATCTCAAAAGGAAATCAATATTATCAAGTGTATTACAAACCAAAGGCGGTAAAGGAAATAACAGAATGGTTTAGGAAAAATAGAGAAAAAATAGAATATAGGGTAATCTACGAAAGAAATACAAAAAATGGGAGAAAAGGAGAAGTAAAAGAACAAGGGTATAAAATTGAAGATATTTGCTACAAAATAAAGTGAGCTTCCTTTGAAACTCACCCTATTTTGTAACTTTATAAATCTTTATGATGTGTAAAATCAGCATCATCATAAAAAGCCTTTTCACTCATACAAGTAATTACATTTCGAACACGTGGAATGGTGTTGCTAGGTAATTGCTGAATAGGAAACCATTGTAAATTATCACATTTATTTGGCTCCATGATACTAGGAGTACCTTGATAAGTATCGGTTGTAAAATATACATTAAGATAGTCTTCTTGATAGGCATGGATAACGCAAACCAATTGCAAATCCTTTTCGTGGATGGTAAGACCAATTTCTTCTTTGGCTTCTCTACATACTGCCATTGTTAACGATTCTCCTTTTTCTACATGTCCACTACAAGCAGTATCATATTTCCCGTCCATGTAACCGGTATTACATCTTTCTTGTAATAAGATTTCTTTACCATTTTCATTTTCTCTAGTCAGTACCAAAAAAATAGCTACTTTTGTTTGATATCTTTCTGCCATCTTGCTTCCCTCCTAATCATGATAAAATAGAATAGACTTATTATATAAGAAAATAAGAAGAAAAACAATTCTTTTTTTAAAAATAGTTGACAAAAGAAAAACAAAATAGTATTATTGTATTATGCAAGTAATACAATAAAAGAAAGGAAAACGATAGTGGAATATTATTTTGATAACGAGAGGCCAATCTATATTCAGTTGGTAGAAAAATTTAAAAGTGAAATTGTTTCTGGAAAGAGAAAGCAAGGGGAAAGAATTCCTTCCGTGAGAGAGCTAGCACTAACGGCAAGAGTGAATCCCAATACCATGCAAAAGGCATTAGTAGAATTAGAACAGGAAGGGTTAGTCTATACAGAAAGAACAAATGGAAAATTTGTAACCAATCAAAAAGAAGTGATTGAAGCAATAAAAAAAGAATTGGCAAAGCAAAAAGTGGAACGCTATTTGAAGGATATGAAAGAAATCGGTATAGCACAAGAAGACGCAATCAAATACTTGCAAGAGTTAGGAGGATAAAAACATGGAACTATTAGAATGTAAACATCTAGGAAAAGAATTTGATCACAAACCAATTTTAAAAGATATTAATCTAACCATTCCGAGAGGAAAAATAGTAGGTCTTTTAGGCAAAAATGGAGCAGGAAAAACAACGTTAATTAAGTTGATAAATGATTTATTAACCCCTACTAGTGGAGAAATCCGAATTGAAGGAGAAAAACCAGGAGTATCTTCAAAGAAAATCATTTCCTATTTACCAGAAAGAACCTATTTAGAAAAAAATATGACGATTAAAGAAGTGATACACTATTTTGAAGAATTTTATGAGAACTTTCATACCGAAAAAGCCCTACAATTATTGCAAGACTTAGACTTAGATTGCAACAAAAAAATTTCCCAAATGTCAAAGGGAATGCAAGAAAAATTACAACTAATCTTAGTAATGAGTAGAGAGGCAAAACTTTATATTTTAGATGAGCCTTTAGGTGGTGTAGACCCTGCTACAAGAGATTATATTTTAGATACCATACTTTCTAATTTTAGTGAGGGAGCAAGTGTGATTATTTCGACTCATTTAATTTCAGATATTGAAAGAATTTTAGATGAAGTAATTTTGATGAAAGAAGGAGAGATTGTATTAACTTCTTCTGCGGATGAATTACGAAACAAGGAAAAACAATCAATTGACGAGATATTTAGGAGGTATTTTAAATGTTAGGAAAATTAGTAAAATATGATTTAAAATGGATTTATAAAGTGGTAGTAGTGTTCTATGCATTAGCCATTCTCTTTTCTATGTTAGGAAGAGGGTTACAAGAAATTAAAAATTCAGTTATTTTTTCAGTGGTAAGTCAAATTTGTTTTGGAATTGCTATTAGTATGATGGTAAGTAGTGTAATTAATTGTGTTATGCGTTTATGGGCTAGGTTTATTAAAAATTGTTATAAAGATGAATCGTATTTAACACATACAATACCAGTAAAGAAAAAGACAATATATGCTTCAAAAGTCATTTCAGCTTTTATTAGTATTATTACTACGGTTATTATCATTCTTATTTGTTTGGCCATTTGCTATTATTCGGAAGCCAATATAGAGATGTTAAAATCGATATTAGAATTAGCAGCAACCACGTATCAAACAACGGTAGTGAACATTTTATTGTTAGTTAGTTTGATTCTTGCCATGCAAATGATATGGATTGTTTTAATTGGATATGTAGGAATTATATTAGGTCATAAATCCAATACCAATAAAATGCTTAAGTCAATTGTAATTGGTTTTGGATGCTATATGGGAACGCAAATGGTAAGTTTAGTCATAATTTGTATATTTGGTATATTTAATGCGAATATTATGAATTTGATTAATACAACAGAAATGATTAGTATAGACGCAATAAAGTTTTTACTATATGGAGCGATTGGAATATATGGTGTGTATCTTGTTTTCTATTATCTATTAGGAAGAAAGGTTTTTGAAAAAGGAGTGAATGTAGAATAAGGTATGTTTTAGAGAAAATGGGGGATACTTCAATAAAAAGTGAAAAAAGGAGAAAGAGAAATGTGTACAGCCATAACATACCAAACCAAAGATTTTTATTTTGGAAGAACGTTGGATTATGAATTTTCATATGGAGATGAAATTACTATTACACCAAGAAATTATCCGTTTCATTTTAGAGAAGAGAAAAGTCAAACTACACATTATGCCATGATTGGAATGGCACATGTTACGCAAAACTACCCTCTTTATTATGAAGCAATAAATGAAAAAGGATTGGCAATAGCAGGGTTGAACTTTGTAGGAAATGCGGTATATCAAAAAGGAAAAAAAGGAAAACAAAATATAGCACAATTCGAATTAATTCCATGGCTTCTTGGACAATGTGCCAATGTAAAAGAAGTGCGAGACCAAATAGAGAAAATGAATATAGTGGACATTCCTTTTAACGATAAATTACCAGTTGCGCAGTTACATTGGATAATTGCGGATAAAGAAGAAGTAATCACTTTAGAAGTGATAAAAGAGGGAATTAAAATATACGAAAATCCAGTAGGGGTATTAACAAACAATCCACCATTTGATACACAACTATTCGAATTAAATAATTATATGAATTTATCCACCAAAGAACCAGAAAATAAATTTGCCAAAGGATTATCTCTAAAAGCATACAGTAGAGGAATGGGAGCAATAGGACTTCCAGGAGATTTATCTTCCCAATCTAGATTTATAAGAGCTTCCTTTGTTAAGATGAATTCCGTTTCTGGAGAAGACGAAAAACAAAGTGTAAGTCAATGTTTTCATATTTTAAATTCGGTTGACCAACAAAGAGGATGTTGTGAATTAAAAGACGGTGTATATGAGACGACAATTTATACTTCCTGTTGTAATACAGAAAAAGGAATTTACTACTATACCACATATGATAACCATCAAATTACAGCAGTTGATATGAACAAAGAAGATTTAGAAGGGAAGGAATTAATTCGATTTGAAGTAATAAAAGAAGAACAAATTAGAAAGCAAAATTAATTCAAAAGAACGAATAGAATAAAAATAATTTTTAATAAAAGGTGTAATCGATAGAAAGATTACACCTTTTATTGTTAGATAAAAAGAGGAACTTAGTAGAACGATACTAAAATTTTTTAAGGAACAAAAATATTCATAAAATTTATTAGAAAAAGTAGATACTAATTTGATTTTATGTTATGATTTGAATATAAAATTTAAAAAGGAATAACGGAAGAAAAAACGTAAAGGCAATAGGAGGAGTTTTTATGGAAAAATATTTGAATGATGCCATCATTGGAAATGAAACTATGACAATTAGTTTTAATAAGCAAGGAGAATTACTAAGATTTTTTTATCCTACCACAGATTATAGGCAATTTTTTGAAAAAGTAATCGAAGGCGTAAAAGTAAACGAATCTGCACTTGTGCCATTACATGATGATATTAATAATAAATATCATCAAGAATATATAGGAAATACGAATCTACTAAAAACAGAAATATTCAATCAATATTTTAAGTTGAAAATAGAGCAAATTGATTATGTGCCAATTCATGAGAATTTTATGGTAAAAAAATATAAGTTCATCAATGAAAGTGATATGGAAGAAAAGGTAGACTTTTTATTCTATGTAAAATCTTTTTCTGATTTTGATAATGATACTTGTGGTTTCGTGAAAAATCATACCTTAATGCATTATAATCATGACTATACAACTTGCTTTTTCTCCAAGCAAGAATTGAAAAGTTACCAAATCAATGGAGCAGAAGGAAGCATTTATTCCGCATCCATCGGGGGAAAAGATTATATTGGAATGTCAAAGGATTCTAGTATTTGTTATGAAATAGGAAACTTAAAACCAGGAGAAGAAAAAGAAATTACGCTTTACCTATATGTGAATGACAACCAAAAACATCTAGGAACAAACCAGATAGAAGAACCAATAGAACGAATCAAAGCGTTAGACGAACAAGAGTTATATGAACAAACAAAAGCATATTGGGAAACTTATACACAAAAACATCTCAAAATAAATTTTGAGAAAATTCAAAATGAAAAAGTAAGACAAATTTATATTAGAACCATTTTACTATACCCATTATTGACAAACCCAAAAACAGGAGGAATTTCAGCTAGTATTGAAGTAGACGAAGCGAAAACCAATTGTGGAAGATATTCCTATTGCTGGCCTAGAGATGCTGCTTTTATCACGAAAGCAATGGATTTAATTGGAATGAACGAGGAAGCAAAAAGGTTTTATCAAATTTTCTGCAAACAAACGCAAAACAAAGAAGGAAACTGGGAACAGAGATTTTATACCGACGGAAGATTGGCACCTTCATGGGGATATCAAATTGATGAAACAGCAAGTGTAGTGTATGGGGCTTATGAGCATTATAAAATAGAGCAGGAAATTGAATTTTTAAGAGACATAGAAGAAATGTGTCAAAGGGCAATTCAATTTTTAGAAAATTGGATAGAGGGAATGCTGAAAGGAAATGTAGAAAACTACAAATTTCCAAAGAGTTATGATCTTTGGGAAGAAAAAGAAGGAATATCCATTTATTCCTTAGCATCCATTTATGGAGCATTTGAAGCAATGATAGGAATAGAACAAGTACTTGCAAAACAAGAAGAACAAGCCAAAAGGCAAGAGCAAATAGATCGATTACAACAGCAGAAGGCATGGTTAAAACAATATATCGAAACTCACTTTTATCATGAAGGAAGAAATGCATTTGTTAGAAATACAGAGGATAACAAAATGGATATGAGTATTTTGGGAATTGTAGTTCCATTTCAAGTATTTGGTAGCAAAGAAGAGAGAATAGAAAATACCATTAAGCAAATCAATCAAACAATTCGAATGCCACATGGTGGGTATCTTCGTTATGAACAAGATTCGTATAGAGGGGGACAAAATCCATGGCCAATTACTACATTATGGATGGCATTGTACTACTTACAAATAGGAGAAAAAGAGAAAGCAGAAGAATGTTTCTATTATGTAGTGAACTCCGCATCAGAACATGGATTTCTAGCAGAACAAGTAGATGATGTTACCAAAGAGCCAGTTTGGGTAATCGGATTAAATTGGTCACATGCGATGTTTATTGAAGTACTATCTCAATTATTAGAAGCAGAATAAGAGGAGACAAAAAATGAAAATACAAAAACCACAAAAGTTAGAAAATTTAGAAGAAAAAGAATTGAGTGAGATATTAGAAATAGAAAAAATAAGGTATGCTTATTTTCAAAATCAAAAGTGTGATGAAATTAAGATATGGGATTTTCAATTTGAGTATTGTAAATTTCATACCATTAGTATGCAAAAAGCCAAAATTGAGAAAGTAACGTTTCGAGATGTCCTATTTGAAAATTGTAATTTTTCGAATAGCGATTTTGTAGAATGTTCTTTTATACGATGTGAATTCAAAAATTGTAAAATTTCGGGTTGTAATTTTTCGGAAAATGGCTTATATCATATTTCTTTTGTGGAGACAAATGCCAATTATATTAATTTAGCAATGGCAACACTAGAAAATTTGAAGTGGAATAATTCACAGATGAGAAATAGTTATTTTCAAGAAACGAAAATAAGAAATATAGCATTTGAACAGGTGGATTTAACACAAGCACAATTTTCTAAAACTAGTTTGAAAGGAATTGATTTATCCACTTGTAAGATAGAAGGAATTGCTATTTCTTTAGAGGATATAAAAGGAGCAATTGTAGAGGAACTACAAGCAATGGATTTGCTATATTTATTAGGGGTAACACTAAAAAAAGAATGAAATATACATTGGAAAAGAAGAGAAAAAAGGGGAGAAAAAAAGTGAAAAAATTAATCTATGGAATAGGTATCCTATCCTTAATAATAATTACCATTTTAAATGTAATCATCACTGCAAAATTAGACTTAGGAGAACATATTACTATCCAATACCATTCGGTGTTAAGGATTGTTTTCCTTGTGTTATTAGGAATAGGAATTTATGGTTTAAGTAATAAGATAAACGAAAAACTGAACGACAAAGATTCAAAAAAGAAAAAGAAGGTTAGGAAATGGCTGTTCGTGCTAGGAATTTTAATCTATCTTTTCGGAAACATTATGTGGGTAGCAAAGGTAACTCCCAATGTAGTAGGAGATTCCGTTCATGTGTGCAATTTAGCACAAGTATTTTATCGTGAAAATGAAACACAATTGTTGTCAAATTTAACCTATGCAGGAATTTCTCTTAAAGATTATATGCAGGCATATCCACAACAAATATCTCTAGCATTTGTATTTCACGTTGTGTTTCGTATCATACATACTGATGTAATGGAAATTTTAAGAGGATTAAATATTCTTGGAAATATGGCAATTGTAATGGCTGTGTATTTAATTGGTAAGCATTTAGCAAACAAATACAAAACAAATAAAGTTTTATTATTGACATTAATTTTAACATTTGTTTCATTGCCAATGCTAGCCACCTTTATTTATGGAGATATTCCTAGTATTGCCTTATGTTTGTTTTCTGTTTATTTTATGATGAAATACAGAGAAACAAAACAAATCAGATATGTGGTAGGTGCTTCTACTTTTACAATGATTGCATATATGATGAGAATGAATAGTTTAATTTTTGTGATTGCTACAGTAATGTATTTATTATTAGCAGTATGGCAAGAATTAAAACAAAGTAGCGGGAAGGAAAATACAATAAAAATTGCGATAATTGTGTTATATGTTATGATTTCTATCTTACCAGCCTCTCTTGTAAAGAATTATTATTTTGCTCAATATGAGTTAGATAAGAGTAAAACATATCCTAATATTAGTT
Organism: uncultured Clostridia bacterium; assembly: GCA_949155365.1. GTDB lineage: Bacteria > Bacillota > Clostridia > TANB77 > CAG-508 > UMGS1663. The sequence goes on along the minus strand of CASCUT010000005.1, from coordinate 30,834 downwards.
ATCTATTAATGGGAATGGAAGAATCACCAAGAGCAAGTGGGTGGTACAGCGAAGAAATTGCACAAAAAGCATTACAGAATCCACAAGAGATAACAGAAGAATATAAAGAAAAAATCAAAGAAAGAATAACTTATTTTTCAAAAAATCTCGGTGAAATGGCTCAATTTTATTATCATAAAATCGGCTCAATGTGGACAGAAACGACCTATTCAGTAGGAATGAATAATAATATCGAAGAAAATGACAGGTTAAGAGGGGTAGCCTTTTATCAGAAAGCATTAGTAATACTAATTGGTGGTTCTAGCATTATTGTATTAATCCAAAATAGAAAGAAAATGTCTTTGGATGTCTTATTTCTAATTACGATTTTTATTGGAGGATTTACCTTCCATTTATTATGGGAAGCGAAATCAAGATATATTCTTCCTTATCTTTTAGTATTAATACCAGTTGCTTCTATTCAAATTCAAAAATTTAGAAGCAAGAAAAAACAGATCACAGAAGAAAAGCAAGAGAGAAAAGAAATCTTAGAATCAAAATAGGAAAGGAAAAGAAATATGGCAACAACAATAGAATATATAGAATATGTATGTGAACAAATAAATGGAATAGGAGAGATTCGATATAAGAAAATGTTTGGAGAATACATGGTATATGTGAATGATAAACCTGTTATCATTGTTTGTGATAATACAGCATTTGTAAAAAAATTACCTTGTATTGAAAAGGAAATGAAAGAAGCACAAACAGGTTATCCTTATAAAGGAGCGAAAGAACATTATATATTAGATATTGATAATGCAGAGTTTTGTAAGTCTATTATCATGGAAGTAGAAAAAGTAACACCACTACCAAAGCCAAGAAAGAAATAGAAAAGGAGGAAAATGAAGTGGGGTTTTTAGAATTAGCAAAAGCAAGATATTCTTGTAGAAGTTTTTTAGATAAGAAAGTAGAAAAGGAAAAATTAGAACAAATATTGGAAGCAGGAAGAATCGCACCAACGGCAGTAAACTATCAACCTCAGAGAGTGTTAGTTTTGCAAGAGGAAAAGCAATTAGAAAAACTAAGTGAGTGTACTAGGTTTGGTTGGGGAGCTCCTGTTATTATGATTATTTGCTATGATAAAAATGTATCATGGAAAAGAAAGTTTGATGGACAAGATGAAGGAGTAGTAGATGCCAGCATAGCAACAACGCATATGATGTTAGAAATTCAAGAATTAGGACTAGGAACTACTTGGATAGGCTCTTTTAACCCAGCAAAGGTCCGTGAAATCTATGAAATACCAGAAAATCTTGAAATTGTTGCCATATTACCAGTAGGATACCCAGCAGAAGAGGCAAAGCCAAGTGAAGCACATGATAGAAGAAATGCAATGGATGAGATGGTATATTGGGATACGATTAAATAGAAAGAAGTTTATCAAATGGATTATGAGGTGAAATAACTTGAAAAAAAGTAATAAAGAAAAAAATAAGCAAAAAAGATTGTTAGAAAAAGCAAGAAAAAAAGAAGAAGAAATCAAAAAAGAAAAGTAAATTATAAGAACAATATCAGAAGAAGAAATAAAGGAATTAAAACAATTTAATAAAAATACATTTTTAAATGGCAAAGTAAGGAAAGAGGACATGCTAGAATGTTTGCAAAAACTTCTTATGATAATTGTACATTCTAGTTATTTAGATGAAATAACTAGAATGGCTAGAAATAGTATTTCGACAGATTGGTTTGATCGAAAAGTAGATAATGAATTAGTAGAGGAAATATTAACAAAAGAATTGGAAAGTGCAGAAAAAAGTTCCACAGAAAGTGTAGCATTAAAACTATGTTATTGGGCGAATCGAATTGCACACCATCTTGAAAATGAAGTAGTAGGAAAAGAGAAAAAATATAAAGCGAATGAACGATATGTAAAATACTATTTAAATCCTAACTATCAATATGACTTATTAAGCACGAGGCAAATATTGAAAGAGGGAAAATCGAATGAAATCGTTTTAAGGTTAGAAAACATATTACAAAAAGAAGCAACTTCTTTGGAAGAAGTTAGAACACCAGAGCAATTGAATAACTTATTTTTAGGACTCAATATTAGAAACGAATTATGGACTTTAAAACAAGAAATGTTGAAAACGATTTTATTAGAAATGGAAAAAAATAGTAATTCACCCATCAAAGTAACTTGTTTAAGTGAGAAAAAAGAAGTAGCAATTAAGGGAAGTGAAACGTTAAGGTTAATCATTCGAGAAATGAATGGGATTGCACCAGTGGTTATGCACTGTGATAAAGAGAAGATAAATAGCTTTTTAGAGGAAAATAACATGCAACCAATCCAAGAAGAAACATCAAGTGAAATCATAAGATTTGCCCAAAATGGAAAAGTAGGAATTCATTTTGTACTAGATGAAGAACAACAAGAAATTTTAGAGTATGAAGCGTCAAACAATGTTACAGCAAAGAGATTAAATGATATTATGTATAAAGGGGAAGACGATGGAAGATAATGAGATTATAAAAATGATAAAAAGTCATGATTCACAGAATGCTTTGAAAGAGATGGAAAAATTATTTAAGCAAGTATTAAAAGAAAAGTTAAAAGAAAAGAAAATAGTAGAGGATAGCAACCAGAATTTTATGAAGACATTAGAAGATAGTATAAAATATTTGCCAGAAGATTATGAAATATTAACCTACTTAAGAAATATATACTTCTTTGCAGAAAAAACAGATACAGAAAAATTATACGAATTAGCTTATATTTATGAAAATCTAAAACAATAACTTGCGGAGTTAGAACCAAAGGTATTTATAAATGGTACAAATAGAATTTGCTTTATATAAAATAGAGAGGTAGGCAATGGCTATCAAAAAAAATAAGATATAGAAAAGGAACATCTCTTTCTTAAAGGAATTACCTTAGAGAAAGAGATGTTTTACTTATGTTACATTAACTGTTCCAAGAACCACATAAATAGTCGTCTAAATCCTCGTTGCACCAAGTTTTGTTGTAATTTCCATTTGGATAAACTTTAGGAACGGTAGGTTCGTCGATGATGTTGGTTTCACCATGAATACATTTTTTAATCCGAACGCCCTGATAGAAGGTATACAGATAAGAACCATTTCTTTTCCATTCAAGAGAGTCAAGCAATGCCCAGACTTCTTTGTCAGAACACAGTTCCTGAAAATCCTCTGTAAAATACATACTGATAGAGCGTCTGTAAAATCCTTTGGTATACTCCACAAAATGCTTTAACTTTGGCATTGTCAAGGAAGCATCACCAGCTAATTTGATATTGATTTTTTCTGGCCATTGTCTCCAAAAGTCTATTTCTGCGTCACTGTTAACTGTAATCTGAATGGAATCGAAGTAAGGAATTAATTCAATAATCTTTTCTCGAAGTTTCCCATTCGTACTCATCATAACCAGAAAGCCGTTGCGATGAACCAAATCAGAAATAGCAATCAATGTTTGGGTAGGTAAAACAGTTGGTTCACCACCAAGTAAAAGTACTTCTAGTGGTTTGTCTGTATAATTCCGAATCACACTTAAGAACCGCTGAATGGTTTCTAAAGAAATCATTTCTTTGGAAGTTCCAAGAAATTTGTCGATACAATATTTGCAGTGTTTATTGCAAATATGTGATGTAACAATATCTACATGGTCCAGTTCAATTTTTTCTGTCAAAGATGTAATCTGTTTCATAGCATTTTCCTCCTATTATCTTCTTCCGCTAAATTGGCAAATACAAATATTAAAACCAAAGAAATACAAAAAGCAACTGCACACTCAATTCCACACTGGATATGCTAAAATGGTACAACAAATTTTACTCCGGTACAATTAGAACCTCCTTATAATAAAATTTTATTAATAATAGTACAAATATGGTTTATAACCAAGCAATAAAAATAGTATAATACAAAATTATGTAAATTACAAGTACAATAAAATTTTTCTAAAATATTGAGTTATAAATAACATTACGATATAATACAGAAAGTACCTTGCTTGAGAATATAACAAAGAATAAAAAAGCTATAAAAAAGAGGAAAAAACATGATAAATATAAGTTATTATGATTCTCCAATAGGAAAGATGTTACTAGCCAGTAAAAATGGAAAATTAGTTGGTGTATGGATAAAGGGGCAAAAATATTATTTGGATCAAGTAAACGAACAAATACAGGAGAAAGAAGAAGAAATCCTGCAAAAAACACGAGTTTGGCTTACCAAATATTTTAAAGGAGAGAACCCTAGAATAACAGAATTAGAATTAGCCCCAGTTGGAAGTGAATTTAGACAAATGGTTTGGAAATTACTATGTGAAATTCCATATGGAGAAGTAACTACCTATGGAGCATTAGCGGAAAAATTGGCTCAAAAAATGAAAAAAAGCAAAATGTCAGCACAAGCAGTTGGTGGTGCCATTGCTCATAATCCAATATCCATTATTATACCTTGTCATAGAGTAGTAGGAGCAAATGGAGGATTAACAGGGTATGCAGGAGGAATCGATAAAAAGCAAGAATTATTACAACACGAAAAAAGAAAGGAATTATTATGGGAAAATTTTCAAAAAAAATGAGAAAAAAATATAATGAAACAAACAAAAAATCAATTGGAGTATATCTGATTTTAAGAATATTGGTGATTCTTAGTATGATAGTACAAATAGTATTAGGAAACATATCAAATGCTGTTATGTGTATAGTAGCCTTATTTTTATTTACACTTCCTACTATTATTTCGGAAACATTTAAAATAGGTATTCCAACCGTATTAGAGATTATTATTTACTTATTTATCTATTCTTCTGCCATATTAGGAGAAATAAATAATTTCTATGGATTAATTCCTTTTTGGGATACTGTGCTTCATACAATGAATGGATTTTTATGTGCAGGAATAGGGTTTTCACTAGTGGATTTATTAAATCAAAATAGTAAGAAAGTAAATCTATCACCCCTTTATATTGCGATAGTAGCATTTTGTTTTTCTATGACAATTGGAATCTTATGGGAATTTTTTGAGTTTTCAGCAGATATGGTTGTTAAGACAGATATGCAAAAAGATAGAATTGTACGAGATATTTCAACAGTAGAATTAAATCCAAATGGCGAAAACAGCCCAGTAAAAGTAAATAATATTGAAAGCACAGTGTTATACTTAGAAAATGGAGAAACTGTTACCATAGAAAATGGATATTTGGATATTGGTATTATCGATACAATGAAAGATTTATTTGTGAATTTTATTGGTGCCATTATATTTAGCGTAATTGGATTTTTATATATTAAAAATAGAAGTAAGTACAAATTTGCAAAAAATTTTATTCCAGTGAAAGAAAATTTAGAAGAATAAGAAAGGAAGCAGTCATTTGAAGAATATAAATATAACAAGAAAAATAACACAAGGAATGTATGTATTAACAACCAAAGAAGGCGGATGCATTGTAGATGCGGTATCACAAATTAGTAATGGAAAAAATCCATTGATAGCAGTTTCCGTAATGAAAACGAATTATACCAATCAGCTATTAAAACAAAATAGCAAATTTGCAATATCCGTTTTAGGAAAAGAGGTAAATCCAGAAATCATAAAAACATTTGGGTTTCATTCTGCAAGAGATATCAACAAATTTGAAACAATAGAAACGATAGAAGTAGAAGGATTGAATATTATAACGGATTCTTTAGGCTATATGGTATGTGAAATAATAGATTCATTGGAAAATGATACTCATACTGTATTTATTGGAAAAATGATAGAAGCAGATGTGTATAAAGAAGAGGAAGCAATGAGTTATCAATATTATCAAGAACATAGAGAAGAATTGCTAAAAGTAACAACACAAAAAGGAAAAACAGCGTGGGTATGTACGGTTTGTGGATATGTATATTATGGAGAAGAACTACCAAAAGAGGATACATGGGTATGCCCAAAATGTAGAATGGATAAAACGTATTTTAAAAAAGTAGAAGAAACAGAAATAAATTGTTAAAGACAATAAAATCTTACAAAAATGTAATAAATAAGTAAGAAAAAAATATAGCAAAAAGAGAGAAAGAGTAGTATAATAAACTAGAATAAAATAATAAGCAAGCTAGATAATTCTAGATTGTAAAAGAAAAAAGGAGGATAGGATATTACAAAAAAGTGGTTAAAAGTTAACGTATCAACAAAGCAAATGGAAAAGAAGAAAGGAGAATAAAAATGAACTTTTTAGGAAATATTATATGGTTTATATTTGGAGGATTTATAAGTGGCCTTTCATGGGTTGTTTCAGGAGTATTATGGTGTATCACGATAGTAGGAATTCCATATGGAACACAATGCTTTAAGTTTGCGACATTAGCCTTTTTCCCTTTTGGCAAAAATGTAGAATATGGTGGAGGAAGCCTCTCCTTTATTGCCAATGTAATATGGGTTATCTTTTTCGGAATACCAATGGCATTGCACAACTTTATTTGGGGATGCATTTGGTGTATTACCATTGTAGGAATCCCATTTGGAATGCAATTCTTTAAAATAGCGAAGCTATCGCTAGCACCATTTGGAAGCAAGATAGTAGAAAACTAAAATATAAAAATGCAAAAGAGCACAGACAAATTGTCTGTGCTCCTTCTAAATTAAATTTTAGGGACGGGGCAAATTATTTAATTAAATTTTTAGACCCGTCCCTAAAATTCACGTCCCTAAAATTTAAGAGTTGAAATTTTATGTAAAATGTTGTATAATATGGGTATATATGTTTTTTATAGCATAAACATTACCATAACGAGACAAAAAGGAAAGGAGTATTTCTAAATGAATACATCATTACCCATTTATGACTACAAAGAGCAAATCACCAAGGCAGTACAGACACATGCTGTTACGATTATTACAGCAGAGACAGGTTCAGGAAAATCAACACAGGTGCCACAGTATTTATATCATGTTGGTTATGATGTAGTTGTTACCGAACCACGGAGAATGGCGGCTTGGTCACTTGCACAGAGAGTAGCAGAAGAAATGGATACACCACTTGGTGAGATTGTTGGTTTTCGGACCGCATTTGAGAGAAAGGATTCTCTTAATACTGCTATTCTGTATTGTACAGATGGATTGGAGTTGGTAAGGACACTAACAGACAAAACAGACAGACAAAGAGTGTTAATTATTGATGAAGTTCACGAGTGGAACTGCAATATCGAAACACTGGTTGGCTGGTGCAAGAAAAAAGTAGAAGAAGGTTGGTGTACCAAAGTAGTTATTATGAGTGCTACGTTAGAGCGGAGAAGTTTGGCAGAATATTTCGGAGGAGATGTTTCTTTGTTAGAAGTACCAGGAAAGGTTTTTCCGGTAGAATTTAAGCAGAAGTGGAAGGAAGACTTAATTCCTAACATTCTTGCCATGATTTCAGAAGGACGTAATACCTTGGTATTTGTTCCAGGAAAGAGAGAAATCAAAGAGACAATCGAAGAACTTAGAGAACATCAGGTGAATGCACAAATTCTTCCATTGCATGGAGAGTTAGATACAGAAGAACAGAAAAAGTGCTTTAAAAATTATAGCATTCCGAAAGTAGTAGTAGCGACCAATGTGGCACAGACATCCATTACCATTCCGGATATTGATGCAGTAGTTGATACGGGAAAAGAAAGACGCTCAGAAGCAAAAGATGGTATTCAGGGGCTGTTTTTAAGGGATGTCAGTAAGGCAGATTGCTTACAAAGGAAAGGCCGTGCTGGAAGAACAAAAGAAGGAAAGTATATTCTTTGTTCTGATGAACCTTTTGAAGACAGAGAGGAATTCTGTGTACCGGAAATTCAAAGAAGTATGTTAGAGCAGATTGTTCTGCGTCTGGCTAGCATCGAAATTGATGCCATTGACTTTCCGTTTTTCCATCAGCCGGATGTTGAGGAGCTTATAAGGGCAAAGCAGACTCTCATTGATTTAGGAGCATTAAAAGAAAACAATGAAGTAACACCAATCGGATATAAAATGGCTAAAATGCCAATATCGGTAGAATCTGCAAGAATGATTATAGAAGCAGAAAAATATGGTGTTACCGAAGATGTAATAAAAATTGCTTCTATCATAGAGATTGGAACACTTCTGGACAGAGAAGGATCTTACCAAACATTTACAAGAGAAACAGAAAGCGATTTGCTTGCAGAACTGGATGTTTGGGAAGCACTTCAGAAAATGAAGTTCATTGATTTTAAAGAGTTAGGAATTAATCCTAAAGCCTATAAACGAATCAAAGAACAGATTCAGAGAATGAATGAAGTGTTAACAGGAATTGTTGAAATTACCTCAACAGGTGATCGCAAAGCCATTAAAAGAGCTTGCTTAGCAGGTATCGTTAGCCATGTATACCGACATGTAGGAGGAGGCTACTATAGAAATGGCGATGGAATTGAGCGTATCTTAGAAAGGAAAAGTTGTCTGCAAGATAGAAAACGCTCTAACGCAATCGTTGGAAGACCAAAGGTCATTGAATTTGAGGACCGCTGGAACTGTAAGAGAAAGTTGCACTTAGTCACAATGGCAACAACAGTAACCGTAGAAGAATTGAAAGAAGTAGCACCGCAATTTGTTACTGAGGAAGAAATAGACAGCTACTATTCTTCTTGGGAAGATGTGGTAAAAGTAACAATAAGAACGTATTATAAAGATATCAACATAGGAGAAACAAACATTTCCGTTCCGAACCATCCAGACTATGAAAAGTTAAAGGCAGAGTACACAGGAAATAGTATAACATACTACGAAGAAAGACGGCAGAAAACAGTCGTAATTGATGGAAAATCATTTGAAATAGATTATTTTTATGGTGGACCAGAAATAGAAGTAGATTTGCAGACTCTGTATCACACAGAAGTAAAGAAAGTATGTCTGGACGATGGGACGAAAGTAAGTATAAGATGTGGTGATAGTTATTTTGGAAAGAAAGGAAACAGCATACCAGACTTACGAAACGCAATAGAGAGGGAAAGAGTAAGTAATGCATGGAAACTAGCCAAAAGAAGATTGCCAGAATTAAAATCTTACGAAGTTTCTTCTGTAGTAGAATGTATTCCGTATTTAGGAAAAAAAGAAATAATACGTGGTAATGGGGGATATGGTGAACCGATTTACGGTTTTGGATGCTTGTCACTGCAAAAAAATCAGTCTTTACAAATAGAATTATTAGAAGACGAAGAAAAGGCAGAGGCAAAAAACAAGGAAGCGGTAGAATTCCTTTATGGGAAAACCATTCAGCAGAATTATTCTGAGAAACGGTTCAAATTCCTGAAAGGGAAGAAAGGCTTATCTCCGAAAGAACAGAAAGTGAAGGAGGAATTTGACTCCGAGGTACGAGCGTTATTAGTAGGATTGGAAATCAGCAACATAGAAGAAAGACTTGCTTTTTTGCAGGAATATTATGAAGTGCTGGTAAAGGATTTGAAAGTAGCGTAAAGAACAAAAATGCTAAAGAGCACAGGCGATTGCCTGTGCTCTTTTGAAGAAAATTTTAAATTTTAGGGACGGTTCTAAAAATCTGCTTGAACTAAATGGTAGAGTAAATACTAGAAATTATTATAGTTATCCATAGTATAGAAATTTTGCCCTGTCTTTAAAATTTTCTTGGACATTGATTATTCTGTTCTTTTATGATATGATACATTCTAATGGAGGAAGCAAAATGAAAGAAGAATTTGAAGAATATTTAAGAAAATTGACTTGTCGAGGATGTTTTCATCGTTGCCCGTTAAATCGACCAAATTGTGGAAGAAGTAGTATTTTTATCAAAGAAGCAGAGGAGAAGTTTCAAGAAATGGTAGAGAAGAAAAATGATTAGAGATTTTAAGAAGGAAGATAGCAATCAAGTAATGAAGATTTGGCTAGAAACAAATAGAAAAACACATTCATTTATAGAGCAAGAATATTGGAAGAAAAACGAAAAAGAAGTGAAAAAGGCAATATTAGATGCGCAAGTATATGTATATGAGGAAGATAAAATAGTGGTAGGCTTCGTGGGAATTGTGGATGGTTATATAGCTGGAATTTTTGTAGAAGAAAAGAAACAAAATAAGGGGATAGGTAAGCAACTAATCGAGGAATGTAAAAGACGATATACTAAATTGAATTTAAAAGTATATGAAAAAAACAAACGTGCAATTCAATTTTATCAAAGAGAAGATTTTAAGACAAGGAATAAAAAACTAGAGAAGGATACGCAAGAAATCGAATTGTTCATGGAATGGAATAGAAAGTAAGGAGGAAAGAATGAAAAAGATAGAAATAACAGATACCATAAAATATATAGGAGTAAATGATAATGAGATTGATTTATTTGAAAGTCAATATGTTGTTCCAAAGGGAATATCCTATAATTCTTATTTAATAGAAGACGACAAAATAGTAGTGATGGATACCGTAGATAAAAGAAAACAAAAAGAATGGTTTGAAAATTTGCAAACAGAATTAAAAGGCAGAGAAGTTGATTATTTAGTAGTATCTCATTTAGAACCAGACCATTCTTCTAGTATAAAGCTATTAACAGAACAATATCCTAACATGAAAATAGTAGGAAATGCTTTAACATTTAAAATGCTACCACAATTTTTTGACATTGGTTTAGAAAATAGACAAGTAGTAGTAAAAGAAGGGGAAACCTTAAACATAGGACATCATACGCTTCAATTTTTCATGGCACCAATGGTTCATTGGCCAGAGGTCATGGTAACCTATGAACAAACAGAAAAAGTACTGTTTACAGCAGATGGATTTGGAAAATTCGGAAGTTTAGATGCAGAAGAAGACTGGGCTTGTGAAGCAAGACGATATTATTTTAATATTGTAGGAAAATATGGAATGCAGGTACAAGCCTTATTAAAAAAGGTAGCAAATCTAGAGGTTAAAACAATTTGTCCATTACATGGGCCAATCTTAAAAGAAAATCTATCTTACTATATCAACAAATACGATAAATGGAGTAGTTATGAGCCAGAAGACGAAGGAATATTAGTAGCTTACAATTCGATTCATGGCAATACCAAAAAAGCAGTAGAAAGATTAGAGAAAATCTTACTAGAAGCAGGTGCTAAAAAAGTCATCCTTTCTGATTTAGCAAGAGAAGATATGGCAGAAGTAATCGAAGATGCTTTCCGCTATGATAAAATGATAGTAGCATGTCCAACCTATGACGCAGGACTATTTCCATTTATGGAAAAATTTTTAAGACATTTAAAACACAAAAATTATCAAAAAAGAACAGTAGGAATTATAGAAAATGGTTCTTGGGCACCAGCAGCTGCTAAAAATATGAAAGAATTGTTAGAACAAATGAAAGATATTACCATCGTAGAACCAATTATTCATATAAAAACAACCATGAGCGAACAAAATGAACAAGAAATGCAACAACTTGCAAGATTTTTGGGACGTACCTAAAAATCTACGTTCCCCCACTTATTAAATGAAAAGTTTAATAGTGGGGGTATTTCATTTTAGAAAATCTTACGAAAATGTAAGATACATCAAAAAGAAAGTGTGATATAATAAACAAAGGAGGGATAATAGATGCAGAAAATACTAATCGTAGAAGATGATGACAAGTTAAGAGATGAACTAGAGATATTTTTGAATCATAATGGATATCAAGTAGAAACGCTAAAAACATTTGACAATACAATAGAAGATATTTTAGAAGCAAATCCACATTTGATTTTATTAGACATTAACTTACCTGGTAGCGATGGTCAATATGTATGTAAAGAAGTTAGAAAGAAATCAAATGTACCTATTATAATAGTAACTAGTAGAGATACGGAATTAGACGAACTTATCTCGATTAATTATGGGGCAGATCATTATATTACAAAACCTTTTAACATCCAGATATTACTTGCTAGAATAAGCTCTCTTTTAAGGAGAACCCATTCATTAGCAGATCCTAAAGATAAAATAGATGCAAAAGATTTTATCCTAAATTTGGAAAATAGTAGTATAGAGAAAAATGGTAAAGTAATAGAATTAACGAAGAATGAATATAAAATTTTGAAATATCTAACACAAAATAGAGGAAAAATTATTTCCAGAGAAGATATTATGGACTATTTATGGGAAAGTGAAAGTTTTATTGATGATAATACTCTTAGTGTTAATATTACCAGATTAAGAACAAAATTAGAAGAATTAGACTTGAAAGAGTTGATTGAAACAAGAAGAGGACAAGGATATTTATTAAAGGGAGAAAATTAAAATGAAGATAGGGAGTTTTTTGAAAGACAAATGGATAACAACTACTTTACTATTGGTTGCAATTGCAAGTATAGAAATCATATTACTAGTTTATCCATTTGGAGAGTTTATAAAATTATACATTCCTATTGTGATATTAGGTTTATATGGAATCGGACTTGGTGTAGAATATATTGTCAAAAGAAATTTTTATCAACATTTAATTCGTATATTAGATGAGTTAGAAGAGAAATATTTGATTACAGAAATTATTGCTTCTCCAGATTTTACAGAAGGAAAAATCTTAAAAAAGGTGTTAGAAGAAATTAATAAAGCAATGTTAGAACGTGTAAATGAATATAAATATATGCGGAGAAGACTATAAAGAATATATAGAACTATGGATTCACGAGATAAAATTGCCAATTGCTACTAGTAAAATGATTATTGAAAATAATAAAAATAAAACAACCAAAAAAATAGAAGAAGAATTAGAAAAGGTGGAAAACTATATAGAGCAAGCCTTATTTTATGCAAGAAGCAATACTGTAGAAAAGGATTATTTTATAAAAAAAGTACCATTAAAAGAAATGGTAAATGAAAGCATCAAGAAAAATAAAAATGCACTAATCCAAGAGAAAATAGCAATCAACATTCATGAGATAGACCTAGAAGTCAGAACAGATAATAAATGGGTGGTCTTCATTTTGAACCAAATAATTCAAAATAGTGTTAAATATAGAAATCAAGATAGAAATTCACAAATTGAGATATATGCAAAGTCAGGAAAAGAAAAAGTAATGTTATTCATAAAAGATAATGGAATTGGAATGAAAAAAGGGGAAATTACTCGAGTATTTGAAAAGGGATTTACAGGAACTAATGGAAGGTTATTAAGCAAAAAATCAACTGGGATAGGATTATATTTATGTAAGAAATTATGCAATAAATTAGGAATGGGAATTGAACTAGAATCAGCAGAAGGAGAGGGAACGGAAATATGTTTAATTTTTCCACAGAATAGTTGGGAAAGCTTTGTGTAGAGGGAATTTTGCATTCTATATTTTTCAAAACAAACAGATTATTGCATACACCTATTTTTAGGATAGGGAAAGTGAGAAAAATAAAAATAAAGCAGATAATGGATTGAAAATTATCTGCTTTTATGCTACGATAAATGCAATTAGTCAAAAGAAAAAATGAGGGTGTTGAAATGGAATATAAATATTTGTTAGAGATTGGACTTATTATATTAATTGTAAAAATTTTTACTATCATAACACAAAAAATCAAAATGCCAAAAGTACTAGGTGGCTTAATAGCGGGAATTGTACTAGGTCCTGCTATGTTAAATATAGTACAAAATAGTACCATACTAGAGGCATTATCCAAATTTGGTATTATCTTAATTATGTTTTTGGCAGGAATGGAAACAAGTATCAAAAAATTTATATCGAATCGTAATAAATATGTAGTAATTGCCACGACAGGAGTAATTGTACCATTAATATTAGGAACGTTATTTAGTCTATTATATGTACAGGATTTAAAAACAAATTTATTTTTTGGAGCCGTCATAACCGCAACATCAGTTAGTATAACGGTAGAGACATTAATTGAAATGAAAAAAATTAAATCCAATGTAGGACTAGCAATTCTAGGAGCAGGTGTGGTAGATGATGTGATAGGAATTCTGTTTTTAACTATCATTATGAATAGTGGAAATTTACAACTAACAACATTTGCATTAATGGTATTAAAAATAATATTATTTTTTGGAATGGCAATTATACTAGGATTATTATTATTCAAAGTATTTGAAAAAATAGAAGAAAAAGATACTAAATCAGACCAAATGCCTACATACTCAATCGCATTTGCATTAATATTAGCTTATATTGCAGAAAGGTTGGGAGTAAGTGGTATCATTGGTGCGTATATTGCAGGGTTAGTAATAGGAAACACGGAAAAAGGAAGAAAAGTAAAGAATAAAATCGACTTAGTAGTCCATATGATTTTTTCTCCTATCTTTTTTGCAAGTGTAGGATTGAAATTAGGAAGAATTAATTTTAGTTTATCAGTATGGATTTTTATTTTAATATTTACAGCAGTTACTATTATAAGTAAAATTATAGGAAATGGACTAGGAGCAAAACTATGTGGTTATCATAAAGAAAAAGCATTACAAATTGGAATTGGAATGGCAACAAGAGGAGAAGTGGCACTTATTATGGCAGATGAAGCTAAAAAAATAGGCTTAATCAATGAAGAAATATTTTCCATTGTCATTATAACTGTCTTATTAGTAACCTTGATAACACCAATTTTATTATATGCAAGCTTTATCAAAAAAGATAAGTTAGAAGAAAATTGGGAATAGAAAATAGGAATCTTTTTAGGATAAGAAATAAATAAAAATGTCAGTCAATAAAAAAATACAAAAAAACCAACAAATCATTACAAAAGAAGAGTCTAAATAGTAGAAAGGTAAAAAAGGTGATAAAATGAAAAAAGGGAAAAAGATTGCACTAGTAGTACTAGAAGCATTTATAATAATAGCACTTGTATTTTTTATCATTGATTACATAAGAGTACAGAAACAAGAAAAACCATTATTTTGTATTAAGGTAGCCAATTATAGAGATGGTGGAACGAAAGTATATTATGGATTTGGTTATAAAGTAATTGATTTTCATAAAATATTGGAATCTAGCCCAAACAGTAATGAAATGCATTATTATGATGAAATAAAGATTGGAACATGGTTTATGGACTACGAGGATTTTAACGAAGAGATAGAATTACTTCAAGAGGAAAAAGCAATTATGAAAGCAGTTGTCGTAAAAGCAAATGATAAATTCTTGATGGTAATGGGATTAGAAGACGAGTTAATTAGCCTGAAAAACGAATCGAATATGGAATTTAAACAAGGACAAGAAATTGCAATTCATTTTGATGGAATTATATTGACAACATATCCAGCACAAATAGGAAATGTAGAAAAGATAGAAATAGTAAAGGAAAAAAGTGACAAAAAAATTCCAGAACAAATACTAAGATATTGCTACAGTTCCTATCAAAATGTTACAGTTGCAATATCAGAATTTACTAATACAGGAATAACATTAACCATAACAGACACAAATGAACTACCATACCAATATGCCCATCATTATGAAATTAAACAAAAAGTAAAAAATAAGGAATACACTGGTGTAGGATATAAAATAGGAGAAGACACAAAAAATTCAACTGCGGGCTATACACGGAACAGGTTCTGAATACAACTGGGAAGAAGTAAAGAAAATTGCTAATATCTCAAGTGAAGAGACAGAAGAAACGTCTATCCATGACTTACCATATAGCAAAAATGGGGAAACGAGTACAGTAGAAGTAAGAAAATTCAATTGGGCTTCACTCTATGGAAAATTGGAAAAACGGAGAATATGAATTTCTTTTATTTAGTCAGGAATGCCAAACAATTAAAATAGCATTTACCATAGATTCAAATGGAAAAGTATCCTATCAAGAAGCAGAAATTTTATAAGAAAATGTTAGATAGACATTCTTGAATTATCAATAAGGAGGTAATCGAAAATGAAAAGTAAAAAAACAAATATAATTTTAGTAGTAATTGCTTTAATTCTATTCATCATTGTCCTTCTATGGATTAGTGGAATAATACCAAGACAGATAGCAAAAGTTTATGCAAGCAATTATTTAAAAGAGCACTTTCCTAAAATAAAATTAGAATATAGCAATATAGAGTGGAATTCAGCTTTGGGAGATTATACCATTACCTTTAAAGATGAGAAGGATAAAATATATACCTTTTTAATTGGACCAAAATATCTTCCAATTCACTTTGGACAAGGAATGTTTGGATTGGAAGAAGAATATAAAGAAATCTATGAGGAACCAAAAGAAATTGTAGATTTAGATAGTTTTTATGCTCAAAAGATATTGAAAAATAAAGATATAAGAGAACTACCAAAAGATTACTCAGCAGAGCAAGTGCAAAAGGATAATTGTTTTGTAGTTGGAACAACGGTTCATAACGACCACCTATATAATGAATTTATGGATAAATATCATAAAAAAGAAACCGCTTTTATAAGAGTAGTAGAATCAACAATAGAAGGAGATTTGATTTTAATAGATATATTATATGATGCAAAAAATAATAAAATCTATTTGGTAATGGATACAACAAGAGATGAATACGCAAGAGAAGAAGATAGAAAAATTACTTTAAGAACCTATGAAAAAACAGGACAATGGAATTATCACGATATAGAATATTGGGTAGTTTACAATGGAGAATTGCCAGATGGAAAAATAGCAGAATATAGCATTAATTCAGAAAAACTATTTATCATTACCAAAATAAATTAAAGAGAAGATTTTTGGAAGATTTTTGGGACGTACGAAAAAATCTTCCCCAAAAAGAGAGATTTTTTCGTACGTCCCAAAAATCTCAAAAAGAATGAGGGAATATTATGAAATTAAGAAAAGAAAAAAGTTGTGGTTGCATTATTATCAAAGATAAAAAAGTATTATTAGTGTATGAAAAAAATAGAAATTTTTGGGGATTTCCCAAAGGACATATGGAAGAAGGAGAAAACGAGATAGAAACAGCGCTAAGAGAAGTAAAAGAAGAAGTAGGATTAGAAGTGGAAATCGATAGAAAAAAGAGATATCTTCTGAATTACATAATGAAAGATGAAATAGACAAAACAACAGTATTGTATGTAGCCACTCCAAAAACAGAAAACTTAAAAAGACAAGAAAGTGAAATTGAAGATATAAAATGGTGTGACTTTGAGGAAGCCTTAAAGATACTAACATTCGATAATTGGAAAGAAATGTTTAAACAAGTTCTAGAAGAGATTTCTGGGACGCACGAAAAAATCTCCATATAAGATTGTGTTTTGAATAAAGACATGCTAAAATATATCCAAATAGTGTATTTTATTATCTCCTTATAGAACTTGACTGAAGTAACATGTAGATAACCCATTAATAGGAAAGGAGAAAGAAAGATGACCATTTATGAAACAGAAAAATGTTTAAGTGCAATGCAAAAAAGCTATATTACTGTTAAAGCGAACTCAATCCGCAAAATAGAGGAAGAGGAAGCTTGCGAAAATTGTGGAGAATGTAAGTGCTTTTCTTGTGAAAATAGAGAAGGCGGACATGGGAGTGATTGTACAGGAAGATGTTATGATTGCGGAGATGAACCACTAGATGAATGTGTCATGTTTCAATATGCAGATTGGTAAAATAAGAAAGAAAGCTCCTTGAGAAAGATAATTCTCAAGGAGTTTGAAATGGTAGGGATATTTGCAAGCATGATATAAATATTACAAAAGGGTAATGCTTTATAAAATGACCTTGGTAGAAGGTAAAAAAGTTGAAAAACACAGGAAATTATGATATTCTTTTAATAGATAAATAGTATAAAAAGGAGCGAGAGAAACAGATAATATGGAAAGAAAATTAGAAATTATAACAGAAAATTGTCCTCAAAATCATAAATGTCCAGCAGTAAATGTTTGTCCAGTAGGAGCATTAACACAAAAAGAGTTTGAAGCACCAAAAATAAATGAAGAAAAATGTATAAAGTGTGGTAAATGCTCTAATTTTTGCCCTAAAAAGGCATTAGTATTGCAATAAAAATATAACACCGATTATGTGGCTGATAACAGCGATAATCTTTCTTCCAAAAGTAAAAGAAAAGATAGTAACAAAATTTAAAAAATCAAAAAGTTTTATTTTAGCTTGTAGAGTGATACTACCAATTGTTGCTTGTATGGCATTGGTTTTGGAAACGCCCTATTTATTTGAAAATGTATGGATTTCATCCAATGGAATGAAAGTCACTTTAAAAGATAATAAAGCAATCATTCGATTAGAAGATGGAACAGAGCTTAATGGAATTTACACACAAAATTATGATAATAACAACTACACAATATAGAATAAAAAGCTTAGGAGAATGAAAAAATAGGAATAACGATAGCTACTTATTAAAAAATGATTAAAACTGTTGCAAAATTATGTAAAATATGATATACTTTATACATGTTTTTGTGTATGCTGTGGAAGAATAGTATTTTTTCGCAAAATACGAAAACAAATATTTTTTAGGAGATATCCGTTTAAATGTGTACAGAAAGTACATAATTTTGACAGAACAAGATGAAAAAGTAATTTGTTTTACACCAACCTATTTTAATGAAGTAGGTTAACAACCAAACACAACACAAGGAGGAATGACAGTATGGGAAATTTTAGTAAAAGGGTGCTTTTAGTAATTGATATGCAGAATGATTTTATTGATGGGGCACTCGGTACAAAAGAAGCAGTAGCTATTGTTGAAAATGTGAAGAAAAAAATCGAAATGTACAGGCAGAATGGCGGAATTATCATATTTACAAGAGATACTCATGGTCAGAATTATCTTGAGACGATGGAAGGAAAGAAATTGCCAGTGAAACACTGCTTGAAAAACACAAAAGGGTGGGAGATTACTTCTGAAATTGATACCGCTGACGATAAGATCATCGATAAGCCTACATTTGGTTCAATAGAACTGGCAGAGTATCTGGAAACATTAGAGGAAGTAGAAGTGATTGAAATTGTTGGCTTATGCACAGATATTTGTGTAATAACCAATGCAATGATAGTCAAAGCAAAGTTACCGGAGAAAGTAATTATCGTAGATTCGTCTTGCTGTGCAGGAGTAACACCGGAAAGCCATTTAAATGCCTTAAAAGTATTACAAATGTGCCACATAGAAGTAAGGTAAAGATGGCTCAATTATAATGTTAAGATAGGAGAAAAATCTCCAAACAGCTAAAACTGTTTGGAGATTTTTGGTTGTAAAAAACAATTGTATATGATAAAATGATGCCAAAAAGGGGAAGAGAAGGATGAAAAAAAAGAAAAATAAAAAAGGAAATAAATGGATAATTTTAGTACTCATACTTCTAACGATAGCAATTTGGATGGGAGTCAATCATTTTTGGGAAGAACCAACCAATCAACCAGAGGAAACCTTAAAAACATATATGGCTTATATTTTAGATAAAAACTATGAGGGAATGTATGGATTATTAAGTAAAGAAAGTCAAAGCAAAATAGAAAAACAAACGTATTTAACACGTAATCAAAATATTTATGAGGGAATAGAAATAAGTGATTTACAAATTAATATTGTAAAAACGAATAAAAAACAAGAAAAAGCAGAAGTAATTTATCAAGTTACCATGCAAACAATAGCAGGAGAAATCCACTTTTCGAATACAAGTTATTTGAAAAAAGAAGAGAATACCTATCGTTTAGAATGGTCTTCTTGTGATATTTTCCCAGAGTTAAAAGAGAATTTGAAAATAAGAGTAGAAACCATACAAGCCAATAGAGGAAAACTGTTAGACCGAGAAGGAACCATTTTGGCAGGAAAGCAGACAGCGTCTCAAATTGGTTTTGTCCCAAAGAAGATGAATTCTGAAACAAAGCAAGACGATATTCAAAAAGTAGCAAATCTATTAGATTTATCGATAGATACCATTCAAACCAGTTTGAACGCTTCCTATGTAAAAGAAGATACCTTCGTACCATTAAGAACCATACGAAAAACAGAGCAAAACTTAAAAAATCAATTACTTGAAATAAAAGGAATTAAAATAATCGATACAGAAGAAAGAATTTATCCACTTGGTGAAGCAACTTCCCACCTTCTTGGTTATATCCAAGGAATAAACCAAGAAGAACTACAAGAAAAGAAAACACAAGGGTATACAGAGCAAAGTATCATTGGAAAAGCAGGATTAGAAAAATTATATGAAGAAAGACTAAGAGCCATAAATGGAGCGGAAATTTATATAATAGATGAGAAAGGAAACAAAATAAAAACATTAGCAAAAACAGAAGCAAAAAATGGGGAAGATATTAAATTAACGATTGATAGTACCTTACAAAGAGAATTATATGAACAATATAAAGAAGATAAAAGTGCTTCTATTGTAATCAATCCAAAAACAGGAGAAATCTTAGCATTAGTTAGTACACCAACCTTTGATTCAAATGATTTTAGCTTAGGAATGACAAGTCATAAATGGGATATCTTATCACAAGCAGAAGGAAAACCGATGTATAATCGATTTTTAGCAAGTTATGTACCAGGTTCATCGTTTAAACCAATAACAGGAGCCATTGGGTTAAATGTAAAGGCATTTACAACAGAAGAAGATTTTGGAGCAAGCGGAAAAAGATGGCAAAAAGACGAGA
Source organism: uncultured Clostridia bacterium (assembly GCA_949155365.1). GTDB lineage: Bacteria > Bacillota > Clostridia > TANB77 > CAG-508 > UMGS1663. Next base: position 10,326 of record CASCUT010000005.1, on the reverse strand, counting down.
CTTGGAAAGATTTTTATATTACGACTTTATCTACTTATCCAGAAAAAGCAAATTTACAAAATGCGTTAATTTATTCGGACAATATTTATTTTGCAAAAGTAGCACTAAAAATAGGAGCAGAAACATTTGCACAAAGCTTACAAAAAATGCATTTTAATGAAGAAATAAAAACACCAGTAGGCACAGTAAGGTCAAGCTATTCTAATACGGGTAAGATTAGTACAGAAACAGCACTTGCCAATAGTGGCTATGGACAAGCAGAGATGTTAGTCAATCCTATTCATATGGCAATGTTATATTCGTCCTTTGTGAATGAAGGAAATATGGTAGAAGCAAACATAGAATATCAAGAAAACAAAGACAATACGGTAAAAAAAGAAAGAATAATGAGTAATGAAGTAGCCAATACGTTAAAGGAAGACTTAATACAAGTAGTAGAAAATCCAAATGGAACAGCACATAGTGCCAAAATAGAGGGAATAACATTAGCAGGGAAAACAGGAACGGCAGAAATAAAAACATCAAAAGAAGACACGAAAGGAAAAGAGATTGGTTGGTATAATACCTTTATTGCAGATGAAAAGGAAGAGAAACAATTACTTATTGTGACAATGGTAGAAGAAGTAGAGAAAAAGGGTGGAAGCCATTATGTAGTTGATAAGACAAAAGCAGTGCTTGACAAAATAAACGTAAGATAGTAAAATAAAAGGAGAGTTTTATATAAATGTCTAGGAGGTATCATTACTATGAATGGATTTACAGAATGGAAAGAAACGATTAAAAGACTCATTTTTAGAACCATTTTTTATGAAGTGAAGCGGAACGAGAAGACAGCAAATGTAGCTTGTCAGGTTCACTTATCCAAAAGTAACTACAAGAATCCAGTAGTTCGAAAACAGATAATCTATCATCGTCAGCAAAATAAGTAAATGCACATCATTAAGGAGGGAAAACAAGTGATAGATATGAAATTAGTAGAGAAATTGGAAGAAGTTTTGGAAGAACAAAGCCGTTTGGTTAAAGAAAATCAAATAACATTGCAGGTAGCGTCTGGCTTATGTGAAATGCAGTCGGTAGAAAACAAGGAGTTGCGCAAGCAAAATGAGGAACTCCGGAAGGAATTGGCAGAGTTAAAGAAAGAAAATGCTTTATATAAAAGCAAATTGCGAGAATTAGTTGCAATTATAATTAGGCCAAAAGAATAGGATTGCATGAACACGCAGGAATAAAAGTTCCATAAAAAGAGGAAAAATCGATTAAGGGGGAAAACAGCATGACAGATATGAAAAGATTATTAGAGGAACTGGAGGAACTTCGTGAGGAGAACAGACGGCTAAGCAACCAGAATGCAGAGCTTAGAAAAGAGAACAAAAAGCTGAAAGCGGAAAAGTTTGAATCGACTCTTGAAAGAGTGGAGATATAGTGATGTAACGGTAAGATAGAATTTTAACCTAGACGAAAAAACAAACAAAAAAGAAAGGGTAAACTTTATATAAAGTTTATCCTTTCTTTTTTGTTTGTTTTTAATTTCTTCTCTTTCCAAAAATAGATAAAATTCGTAAGAAAATATTGATAAAGTCTAAGTACAATTCCATAGCACCATAAATATGTAATTTACTTTTATCTAAATTTGGGTCTAAACTTAATTGTTTTATCTTATTCATATCATAAGCTGTAATACCAAAGAATACAAGAAGAATAACCCAATCTAAGATAATATCTAACATAGTATTTTTTAATAATAAGTTGATAATACTTACGACTAAACCAGCCAGTAAAGTTCCAAACAAAATGGTATGCCAACTACTTAAATCTTTTGAAGTTTTATATCCATATAAGGCTAATCCTCCAAATAATACAGCAGAAGTAACAAATAGTAAAACAATGGACTGAAGTTCAAATACTACAAAAATAGTAGCAAGAGAAACACCATTTACCGCTGCATAAATAAAATACAAAATTCCTACCATCGTAGGAGAAAGTTTCCTAAATAGGAAAGAAAATAGTAAAACAACAACAAGTTCTACAATAAGAAGAATGCTAAAAGAGCCGTTTACCAAAATGTTAAGAAATAGTCCAGAAGAATAGGTATACCATGCTACAATAGCAGTTCCTAATAATCCTAAAAACATCCAGAAAAATGTTTTAGGAATAAAATTGTTGTCTACCTGTTCCATAACAGGTTCTTGATTTGGTTCTTCAATCATAATAATCCTCCTTACCATAATTTATGATTTTACAACTTTATTATACCATATGTTTTCTTTTATTGGTACGATTCTTTCAAATAAATAAATCCTATTGTGAAAAGAAAATAAACAAAGGCATATTGACTAGAAAAAACAAAATATTTTCTTAGAATTTAATTGGGAATCGCATTTCTTGCTAGTTCATCACAGCGATTATTAAATGCATTATCACTATGACCTTTTACTTTAATAAATTCAATCTGATGTGTTTTGGTAAATTGATATAGAGTTTCCCATAATTCTTTATTTTTTACAAGATTACCATCCGCTGTTTTCCATCCTTTTTTTATCCAGTTATAAATCCAGCCTTGTAGGAAAGCATTTACCACATAAGCACTATCGCTGTAAACTTTAATTTTACAAGGATACTTTACTAATCGCAGAGCTTCTATCACAGCAGTTAACTCCATCACATTATTAGTGGTATTGGCTAAACCACCAGAAATCTCCTTTTGATAGTCCCCACGCATTAAAATAGCACCCCATCCACCGTGGACCTGGATTACCGAGAGCAAGCACCATCTGTATAAATTGTAATTTCTTCCATAATATTTGTCCTTTCGATTGTAAAATTTTAAAACTTATGATATTATATCAAGGAAATAAAAAGGATACAAGTACTAAACAAAAAAATAAAATCAAAGTAGATGTACAAATTGCAAAAAAAGAGAAATAAAAAATGATAAAATTACTACATCCACTGAAAAACCAATAGAGAAAAATAACGAAAACAAAAAAGGAAGGAGCTTAAAAATGGCAACTGTATTAGGAATTATTACAGAATATAATCCATTTCATAATGGACATTTATACCAAATAGAAGAAGCAAAAAGGCAAACAGGAGCAGAATATGTTGTAGCTATCATGTCTGGAAACTTTGCTCAAAGAGGAAACACAGCCTTAGTCAATAAATGGATAAAAGCACAAATGGCATTAGAAAACGGAGTGGATATTGTATTAGAGCTTCCTACCATATACAGCATTTCAAGTGCAGAAAATTTTGCAGAAGGTGCTATAAAAATATTAGATAGTTTAAAAATAGTAGATACCCTTTGTTTTGGAACAGAAACAGCAGACTTTGCAGCATTAAACAATATTGCGAATGTCTTATATAATGAGCCAAAAGAATATACTGCCATTTTAAATCATGAACTTGGAAAAGGTATTTCTTATCCAAAAGCAAGAGAAAATGCACTAATGATGTATTTAAACGACATTAAACGTTATGCGAATATTTTGTCTGGACCAAATAACATTTTAGGAATTGAATATCTAAAAGCACTAAAAAGGTTGAAAAGTGATATGAGGCCATTTTCAATAGAACGTAAAAAAGTATACTATAACGACGAAAAAATAGTAGACGAATTTGCAAGTAGTACCGCAATTCGAAAATTAGTAGCAAGAGAACAATATGATGACTTAAGAAAAGTAATGCCAAAAAATTCTTACCTGTTACTAAAAAAAGAAATTGAAAAAGGAAATTATGTACTAGACTTAGTAAAATACGAAAAAGAAATTTTATACAATTTAAGAAAAATGTCAATAAAAGAAATAGCAGATTTACCAGATGTAGCAGAAGGGTTAGAAAATGCAATAAAGAATGGAGCAAACTCTTGTAATAATCTAATTGACTTAGTCAATATTATAAAATCAAAACGATACACCCAAACTAGAATTCAACGTATTCTATTATATGCTCTCTTAGGTATTAGCAAAAAAGATATGGCAAATTCAAAAAAAGTAACACCATATGCAAGGGTGTTGGGATTTAATAACAAAGGAAAAGAAATGTTATCTGACATATGTCATATTAATCCAAAAATTCAGATGATTACTTCTGTAAAAAAATATACAGAGCAAAATACCAATAGAATACTAAAAGAAATGTTAGAACGAGACATTTTTGCTACCAATATTTACACATTAGGTTATGAATATGACTCTTGGGCAAATTTAGACTACACAAACAAATTGGTAATTTTATCATAGAACATAATAAATAGGGGCGATTAGCAGTGGAAGCTTTCTAAAAACACATTCCTAGTAAAAGTAGGGCAAGTTTTTAAAAAGACAGATACTAGCAAATCGCCCTTAATAGATAGTTAAGATAATAAATTTTACACAGATATGACAATTATATAACAATTCTGTAACATTGTTGAATTATGTGCGTTATTAGCATATAATGAAAGAAAAAGGAGTTACGTAAGACAAAAATTCCATAGGAGGGGTTATATGGAAGGAACTTTTGCAGAATACATTTTAAAAGAAGAAGATTGGGTTAGAAAAATGGAAATCATGTACTACTTAGAAAAAAAAGCACATGTTTTCTTTGATAAATCGGTTGTGCTAAAAACAGAACTTACCAAGCTATTTATCGAAACAATGAAAATAGAAGTAGACAGTAATTTAGTAATTACTGCTTGTTTACTATGCAATTGTAAAAAGCCAGCAAATTTCAGTGATTTAGAACAAGTGCATACCTATGCCAAACAAGGAGCAGAATATTTAAGTGAACTAGGATTTTCAAAGCGTTTCTGTAAAATCTGTGAAGAAGTAAATCGATATTCTGAAAGTTTTCCAAGAGAAAAAGAAAGTGATATCTTAGAATTAGTAGATCAATTTGGAGGAATGCTCTTAGATAGACCAGAAAGAATTGGATTTAAGCCAGATGAAGCATTAGTATTACTAGAATATCGTAACCTAAAAGGAAAATATAATCGATATTTAGAACAATTCAAAGAATTTATTAGTAAAATGCAGGAGGTGTATATATAATATGAACAGAACAAGTGGACTTACTCCGGGGATAGACTATATTTCCAATACAATGAATCATGCCAAAGACACAAAACAATCGATTATTGTAGCAGTAAATGCGTATGAAACTCTACAAAAGAGAATGAAAGAAATGGAAGAAAAGGCAAGAGAAAATAACAAAGCAAAAGCACCAGAGAAAATTTATTTTGACCCAACAGAAATAGAACCAATTGTATTTAGAGATGAAATAGAAAGATAGCAAAAACGTTTCTTTTTGAAGTGAATATATTTCAAAAAGAACGTTTTTTAAGTAAGAAAGGAAGAAGAAAAAAATGAATGAAATATTTGCCGATTTACATGTTCACATAGGAAGATCAGAACAAGGAAAACCAATTAAAATCACAGCTGCAAGGTCGCTAAACTTTGCGAATATTGCAAAAGAGTGTTATGAAAGAAAAGGAATACAAGTAGTAGGAATAATAGATTGTGCCTCACCTTATGTAATAGAAGACATCGAAAACTTTTTAAAAACAGGAGAAGCTTATGAAATAGAAGAAGGAGGAATTATCTATAAAGAAAAAGTATGCATCTTATTAGGAAGCGAAGTAGAAACCTCTGAAATAGGAAGAAATGGACATAAAGGTTCTGCCCATAATGTATGTTTCTTTCCCCATTTAAAAGACATAAAAGGATTTTCAGAAGAAATGAGTCATCACATCAAAAATATAACACTAAGTACACAACGTTCTGACTTATCTGGTTATGAATTAATTGATTTAGTAGAACAATATCATGGAATATTAATACCAGCACATATATTTACACCACACAAAAGTTACTATGGAAACTGTACAGACCGACTAGAAGAAATCTTTAAAGAAAAAGCAGACAAGATATTTGCAGTAGAATTAGGATTAAGCTCTGACACCTTTCTAGCAGACACAATCACAGAACTAGAAACCAAAACCTTTGTAACCAATTCAGATGCACATTCTCTTCCAAAAATAGCAAGAGAATACAATAAAATGCAAGTAGAAAACATATCATTCAAAGAAATAGTAAAAGCCCTAAAAGGAGAAGACGGAAGAAAAGTAATAGCAAATTACGGATTAGACCCAAAATTAGGAAAATACCATAGAACCTATTGTGACGCTTGCGAAACAACAATTGAAACAAAAGAGCCAGTTAGTATTTGTCCAAAATGTGGTAGTCCAAAAGTAACCTTCGGAGTATTTGACAGAATAGAGCAAATCAAAGACAAAAAAGAAACCAAAAGTCCAAAAACAAGACCACCATATATCTATCAAATACCACTTCAATTTGTACCAGGAGTAGGAGCAAAGCAAATTGAAAAACTACTAAATCACTTTGGAACAGAAATGACAATACTACACAAAATTTCAAAGGACGATATAGAAGCAGTAGTAGGAGAAAAAATTGCAACCAAAATAATAGAATCAAGAGAAGGAAACATAACCATACAATCCGGCGGAGGCGGAGTCTACCGGAAAAGTAAAATAAATTTTAGGAACGGGTCTAAAAATTTAAAAAACTTAGTTTTTTCAAAAGAGAATATAGAAGTTCTAATATTTTAAATGAGATAGAAAATTTTAGGGATGGGTAAAATTAAATTTTTAGACCCGTCCCTAAAATTTATTTTTTTGGTTCTAAAAGAGTTTTTTATGGAATAGACATTATGTAGAAACACCACAAGGAGGAAAGGTATGAGGAAACAAGAGAGAAAAGGTAAAAGTCAGATTTTGCGTATAATAGAAAATCATATTTATCATAATGCAAAGCAATATAGTATTGTTTGTATTCTGTTTTTGATTGGAATTGTAGCAGGTGTTTTTTTTATTAACCATGTAGAGATAGGAACGAAACAGCAAATAGAAAATGAACTTACTACTTTTCTATATTCACTAAAAACGGATTATCAAATTGATTCGATTAGTTTATTAAAAACGGTAATGGGAAATCATATTGTATTTACTTTTTTAATGTGGTTTATGGGATGTATGGTAATAGGGATTCCTATGGTATATGGTTTGGTTGCTTTTCGAGGATTTTCTTTGGGATATACGATTTCTTCTATTTTATATACTTTGGGAACAGGAAAGGGAACGTTGTTTTGTATTCTTAGTTTGGTGCTACAAAACATTTTTATTATTCCTGTTATCTTAGCATTAGCAGTAAGTGGAATAAAATTGTATCAATCTATTATGAAAGATAAAAGAAAAGAGAATATAAAGATAGAAATTGTAAGACATACTATATTTTCTCTTTTTATGTTAGCGATATTAATGGTTGCAACAATAATGGAAGTTTATGGTTCAAATACTTTAATAAGTGCATGCGTGAAATATTTTTAAGATAAAAATGTTGAAAAATAGCACAAAAACAAAAATAACGTGAAAAAATATAAATTTTTTTAGAAAAATGTCTTTACAATTGACAAGGAATTTGATATAACATATACAGTTTACGTAAGTTAAATAAAAATAAAGATAGGGGAGCTAAATCAAATGGAAAAACAAGTAAAACTTTTTTTAGAATTTCTTCAAAATGAGAAGAAGGCATCAGACAACACATTACAATCATATAGGAGAGATATTGTATATTTCAACAAATATGTTGAAAGCAATCAATTAAATTATGCAAAAATGCAAGAAGAAGATATTAAGGCATATTTAGAACATTTACAAGAAGTAGGAAAAAAAGCATCAACAATATCAAGAAGTTTAGCTTCAATACGTTCTTTTTATCAATTCTTAGTAAGAAATAAAAAAGTAAAAGTAGACCCAACAAATAATATTCAATCACCAAAAATTGAGAAAAGAGCACCAAGCGTATTAACTGCACAAGAAGTAGAACTATTATTAGATCAACCAAAAGATGTCGATCTAAAAGGAACAAGAGACAAAGCAATGTTAGAATTTGCTTATGCTACAGGAATGAGAGTAACAGAAATTATTTCATTAGACATCGACGATGTAAAATTAGAAGAAGGTTATGTTGTTTGTCACTCTGGTTCAAAACAAAGAAATATTCCTTTAGGAACGTTAGCATTAAAAGCATTAAAAGAATATATTGAAGAAGCAAGACCAGTATTAATTCATGATGAAACGGTAAAAGCATTATTCGTTAATGTAAATGGTCAAAGATTAACTAGACAAGGTTTCTGGAAAATTGTAAAATACTATAAAGAACAAGCACACATTACAAAAGACATAACACCACATGTATTAAGACACTCTTTTGCAACACATTTACTACAAAATGGAGCAGATTTAAAAGCAATTCAAAACATGCTTGGACATTCGGATATATCATCAACACAAGTATATATGCAATTTCAAGATAGTGGATTAAAAAACGTATATAAAAAAGCTCACCCAAGAGCATAAAAAAAATCAGCTTAGGCTGATTTTTTATGTTAGAAATTGGAAGTTGAAATACTGAAAAAGACTTCGAAAAAATTGCTAGTATTCTAACTTCTAACTATCTTTTTTTACCAATTGTCCAAAAGCCCTTGACACTTTTCAAGAATAAATATAAAATAGAATAGGAGACAAAATATATTCTAAAAACGCAATCAGCGCAAAATGACTTTTAATAACAAAAGTTAAAAGTAAAAGATATATATTTATGTACATTGAAAATCAAATAGAAAGAGGTGTAAAATTATGAATGAAATCATAATTAATATCGCCATTTTTCTAATCTCAGCCGTTATTTTCACATTGGTAGGATTTACCATCCGCAAGAAAATAGCAGAATCTAAAATGAAAAGTGCAGAAAATGAAGCTAAAAGAATTATAGAATTAGCAAATAAAGAAGCAGAAAACAAGAAAAAAGAAGAAATCTTTAAGGCAAAAGAAGAGATCATGTCAGCTAGAAAAGAATTAGATCAAGAGGTTAGAGAAAGAAGAGGCGAAGTACAATTACAAGAGAAACGTTTAATTCAAAAAGAAGAAAATCTAGAAAATAGAATGAATCAATTAGAACGAAAAGAAAAAGAATTAAGTGGCAAAGTAGAAGAAAATGACAAGAAAAAACAAGAACTAGAAGGTTTAGTGGAAAAACAAATGCAAGAATTACAACGCATTGCAAACTTGTCAACAGAAGAAGCGAAAAAACAACTATTAACAGAAGTAGAAAAACAAATTACAGTGGAAAAAGCCACATTAATCAAAGAGTTAGAACAAAAAGCAAAAGAAACTGCAGATAAAACAGCAAAAAATATCATTGGTTATGCCATCCAAAAATGTGCAGCAGACCACTCTCAAGAAACAACTGTCTCAATTGTATCACTTCCAAATGATGATATGAAAGGAAGAATTATCGGTAGAGAAGGAAGAAACATTAAAACGTTAGAAACTTTAACTGGAATTGATTTAATTATTGATGATACACCAGAAGCAGTCGTTATTTCAGGCTTTGACCCATTACGTAGAGAAGTAGCAAAAATGGCATTAGAAAAGCTAATTGAAGATGGAAGAATTCATCCAGCGAAAATCGAAGAAATGGTAGAAAAAGCAAAAGAAGAATTAGAAGCAACCATTAAGGAAGAAGGCGAAAGAGCAGCGATGGAAGCAGGCGTTATAGGTCTTCACCCAGATATTATTAAATTACTAGGAAAATTGAAATACAGAACAAGTTATGGACAAAATGTTTTAAACCATTCAATTGAAGTTTCTAATTTAGCAAGAATTATGGCAGAAGAACTAGGACTAGACCCTAAAATAGCAAGAAGAGCAGGGTTACTACATGACATCGGAAAAGCATTAGATCATGACATGGAAGGAACACACGTAGAAATCGGTGTAGATGTTCTTCGTAAATTTAAGGAAAATGAAATGGTATTAAATGCAGTACAAGCTCACCATGGAGATGTAGAGCCAAAATCAATTGAAGCAGTATTAGTACAAGCAGCAGATGCAATTTCAGCTTCTCGCCCAGGAGCAAGAAGAGAAACCTTAGAAGCCTACATAAAGAGATTACAACAACTAGAAGAAATAGCAGACTCTTTTGAAGGAGTAGACAAATCCTTTGCCATCCAAGCAGGTCGTGAAATTAGACTTGTTGTAAAACCAGAGAAGATATCAGATGCGCAAATGACATTAATGGCAAGAGATGTTGCAAAGAGAATTGAAGACGAAATGGATTATCCAGGACAAATAAAAGTAAACATTATAAGAGAAACAAGAGTCATTGATTATGCAAAATAAGAAAAACTACTAGGCACACATTGCCTAGTAGTTTTTTTGTAGTGCGACAGGCATGTCGTTTAACTAATCGGTGAAAGTCCGTAGTG
>CASCUT010000004.1 GCA_949155365.1 uncultured Clostridia bacterium | reverse complement strand
AGGCTTTTACTAGACTTGCTTCCGTATATCTTGGTGGTGGCTCAGTAAAGCTTTGTTTTGGATTTATTTTTTGTTTGATTACTTCTTGTCCTACTTGTAATTCTGGAAGCATATTTTCTTCTGATTTCTTTTTTTCTTCTTGCTTCCCATCTTCCGATTCTACATATAGTGCCATAAATCCTTTAAATTTTAATGTTTGCCCATTTGCCTTGAATTGATAATCATTTGCTCCAATGGTAACTCCTACAGTATCATAAATAGCAGATTGCATTTGACTTGCAATAAAGCGATGATAGATTAATTTATATAATTTATATTGGTCTGCTGTTAGTGAATTTTTTATTTTTTCTGGTTCTAATTCAATATAGGTTGGTCTTATTGCCTCGTGTGCATCTTGTGCATCTTTTTTTGTTTTATAGTAACGATTTTCGTAATAATTCTCCCCATATTCTTTTATAATATGCTCTTTTGCTGAACTTCTTGCTTCTTCTGAAATTCTAGTAGAGTCTGTTCTCATATAGGTAATTAAACCAACTTCACCTTTTCCTTCTACTTTTACTCCTTCATATAGACCTTGTGCTACTGACATTGTCTTTTTTAGGGTAAATCCCAATTTTCTAGAAGCCTCTTGTTGCATTGTACTTGTGGTAAATGGTGGTGCTGGTGAACGTTTCTTTTCACTTTTTTTAATATCACTTATGATATAGTTTGCTTTTTCAATTCCTTTTAGAATCGTATCTACTTCTTCTTTTGAATGAATTTCTAGTTTTTTTCCGTCTTTTCCATAAAAGTGAGCTTCGAATTCCTTTTTTGACTTTTCGTCTAATAAAGTAGCATAGATGTTCCAATATTCTTCTGGAATAAATGCCTCAATTTCTTCTTCACGGTCTACGATTAATTTTACTGCTACTGATTGAACTCTACCAGCAGATAAGCCTCTTTTTACTTTTTTCCATAAAACAGGACTCATTTTGTAACCAACTATTCGATCTAGTACACGACGTGCTTGTTGTGCATCCTTGACATTCATATCTATCTTCCTTGGGTGCTTCATGGATTCTTGTACCGTTTCTTTGGTTATTTCATTAAAGGTTACTCTACAGGTACTATCTTCTGGAATGTCTAAAATATGGGCTAAATGCCACGCAATTGCTTCTCCTTCACGGTCAGGGTCAGTTGCAAGGTACACTTTTTTGGCTTTGCTTGCTTCTTTTTTTAAGGATTTGATTAAATCTCCCTTTCCTCTAATATTAATATATTCTGGTTCGAAATCGTGGTCTACATCGACCCCTAATTTCGATTTTGGTAAATCTCGAATATGTCCCATAGAAGCTACTACTTTTGTACTACCTCCTAGAAACTTCTTTATTGTATTTGCTTTGGCTGGTGATTCTACGATTATTAATTTATCTGCCATCATACCCTCCTTATATTTTATATCCTAATGTATTCTAAAGGATTTTTGTCTTTTTTGCAAGTAGTTTAGCATTTTTTCTTAATATGAAATGAAAAAACACAGTTAAAAAATAGATGGAACTTTTCTTCCATTCAGTCGAAAATTCCTGCAATAAAAAATAGTAAAAATTATTTCATTTTTACTATTTTTTTGATTTCTTGATAAATCTTATGTTCTACATTTTTTGCTTCAATTTTGCTTGCATTTATCCCCATTTTTTTCATTTGTTGTGGATAAAGTACAATATTTTTTATTTCTAAGTCTAATTTTTCATCGGTTAAATCTTTGTTCAACATAATTTTAGCAGCACCTACTTTTTCTAACACTTTTGCATTGTATAATTGGTGGTCATTACTAACATTAGGAAGTGGTATTAGGATGGATGGTTTTCCTAAGTTTGCTATTTCTGTAATTGTCATTGCCCCACTTCTTGCTACTATAACATCTGCTAAATTCATCATTTCTTCCATATTATAGATATATGGCACTATTTTCATATTGTGAATATGATTGATATTTAAGTTTTCATTTTCGAATTTTTCTTTGATGATATCATATTGTTTTGGTCCTGTTGCCCACATAATTTGATATTCTTTGTTTAAGTTCTTTTTGGCAATTCCTAGGATAGCTTCGTTTATTGCTTGTGCACCTTGACTTCCACCAAATATAAGAAGGATTGGACTTTCTTTTGTAAACCCAATACGTTGTTTCATTTTTTCTTGTTCTTCTTTACTGTATTCTTTTTTGGTAATTTTAGTTGGTGTTCCTGTATATACTATTTTTTTTGCATTTTTTATTCTGCTAATTGCATCTTCAAAAGAAACTAAAATACAGTCTGCTTTTTTGGCTAGCATTTTTACTGCTTTTCCAGGGAAAGCATTGCTCTCATGTAATAAGGTTGGGATATTTAACTTATGTCCTGCACTAATGGTTGCACCACAAATATATCCCCCTGTACCAATCACAATGTCTGGCTCAAATTCTTTGATAATTTTTTTGGCTTCACTATATCCTTGCAATGTTTTTATCATATTTTTCAAGTTTTCTATGGTTAACTTTTTACTTAGTCCATAAGCATCAATTGTTTTTAGTTCATAGCCTGCTCTTGGTACTAAATCATTTTCCAATCCTCGATTGGTTCCAATAAAGATAATTTCTGATTTTGGTTCTTCTTGTTTTATTTTATTTGCAATGGCAATTCCTGGATTAATATGACCTCCGGTTCCTGCTGCTGCTATGATTACTTTCATGCAATTTCCTCCTTTATATAATAGAAGTATGACAGATGGGACGCGCCCCTTCTGGTCACACTTTTGAACCTGCTCTTGATATGTTTAGTAGAATTCCCATACTGCATAGTAGGATTAATAGTGCTGTTCCTCCATAACTAAAGAATGGTAATGACATTCCTGTAGCAGGCATCGAAGAGGTTACAACCGCAATGTTAATAATGGCTTGGATTCCTACTAAGGAAGTAATTCCTACTGCAAGTAAACTTCCAAAAGAGTCTGGTGCTTTCATTGCAATAATAATTCCTCTCCAAATGAAGGCGCAAAATAGCGCAATTACTACCATACAGCCAATGAATCCTAATTCTTCTGCAATGATAGCAAAGATGAAGTCATTATGTGGCTCTGGAATATATAAGTATTTTTGTTTGCTTTGTCCTAACCCTACTCCAAATAGCCCACCTGAGCCAATGGCGTATAATCCTTGAATTACTTGCCAACCTGTATCTGTTGCATCTGCCCATGGGTCTATGAAAGTCGTTAATCTTGCTAAACGAAACTCTCCTTTTCCAGATTTTGTTGCTAGTAATAACATTCCTACCACTGCAAGTGAGCCTCCTGTTATTCCTAATGTTAAAAAATGTTTTAATTTTGTTCCTGCCATTACCATCATGATGGAAATAATAGCAATAATAACAACAGAAGCACTTAAGTGATCTTGTAAAAAGAATAATATAGCAATTGGTGGAATTAGAAAGCAAAATGCCTTAATACATCCCTGCCAGAAAAATCCTAATTCGTTTTTATGTTCGGTTAGATATCCTGCATAAAATACAATTAATCCTACTTTTGCAAGTTCAGATGGTTGGAAACGTAGTGCTCCTAATTCTATCCATCTTGTTGCTCCTTTTGCACCAGAACCAAGTCCTGGTATTACAACAGAGATTAATGCTACGACAGATAATAGGTATGCAATTTTATAAAAGTTTTTATAGATACGATAATCAATTTTGGAAATAATAAACATCAAAATGATTCCTACTACTGCAAATCCTGCCTGTCTTATGACATAGTAGTAACTACTTCCCCATGTAGAAAGTGCAGATGGTGCACTTGCAGAAAGTACCATGATAATTCCTAAGGCTAATAATAAAAATATAATGATGCATAAGGTAAAATCAAATGGTTTTTGACTTACTTTTTTTCCTTTCTTTTGCACTATTTATCTTCCTTTCTTTTCTTATATTGCTAGTACTCCAATAATACACATGATAAGTGTAACAATACTAAATACTGACACTACTTTATTCTCTTTCCATCCCGATAATTCAAAGTGATGATGTAGTGGTGCCATTTTAAATACTCTTGTTCCTGTTCTTTTAAAATGGGCAACTTGAATCATAACAGATAGTGTTTCTAGAATTGGTACAAGTGCAATAAGGATTAGTAACAGTGGCATTTTTAAGTATAGTGCCATTGCCGCTACTGCACCTCCTAGTAGTAAAGAACCTGTATCTCCCATCATAACTTTAGATGGATATAGGTTAAATAGTAGGAAACCTAAGCATGCTCCTGACAAAGCACTTCCAAATAGTGTTACTTCTTTTATGTTAAAGATAATGGCAATTACGGTTAAACAAGTTAGGATAATGGTGGTAACACTGCTAGATAGTCCATCTATTCCATCTGTTAAGTTAATGGCATTCGTGGTAGCTAACATTACAAAAATGGCAAATGGAATATATAGCCATATTGGTAATGTTAGGGTTGTTTTTACAAATGGTATGTATAGGTCTGTTCCTATTTTTAAGACAGAAGTCAAATATAAACTGTAGGCAACTGCTACTACTAATAGGCCTATCATTTTTGCTATTGGACTTAAACCTTTGGTATTTTTTAATACTAACTTTTTAAAGTCATCGATAAATCCAATTATTCCAAATCCTACGGATACAATTAATAATGGTATGATATGTTTCGCAATCTCTGGCTCTAGTCTCACTTTTGTATAATAATAATATAGTCCTAGGCATATCGTTACCATACTTAATATGATAATAATTCCACCCATTGTTGGTGTTCCTTGTTTTTTTAGATGCGTTTGTGGTCCATCATCTCGTTCCATTTGTCCTACTTTTCGTTTCCTTAAAATCGGAATAATAACAAAGGACAATACAACGGTTAATAAAAATGTTAAACATAATACTTTTACTTGAAATTCCATATATTTACTCCTATTGCGAAATTAGGGGTTGGATGTTGGCTATTTAGGATATTTCCTTTGAAGCCTTCTTTTATTTCCAACTTCTAACTTCTTATTTAATACTTTGTATGATATTATTTACAATTACTCTTTCATCAAAAGGATATTTAATTCCATTAATTTCTTGGTATGGTTCATGTCCTTTTCCTGCAAGTACAATAATATCTTTTTTGTCTGCCATTTTAATTGCTTCTTTTATTGCTTCCATTCTATCTACTATTACAGTATATTTTCCTTTTGTCTTCTTTATGCCTTCTTCTATTTGTTCTATTATTTTTTTAGGTTCTTCTGTTCTTGGGTTATCTGATGTAATAATTGTAAAATCTGCTATTCTTCCAGAAATTTCTCCCATAATTGGACGTTTGCTGGTATCTCTATCTCCTCCGCATCCAAATAGGCAAATTACTCTCCCTCTTGTGTATGATTTTACTGCATTTAAGATGTTTTCTAAGCTTTCTGGTGAGTGTGCATAATCAATCATAATGGTTAATTCTTTTTTGTTAGTTACTAGTTCTGATCTTCCTGGAACACGTACTTCTTCTAGGGCTTCTTTCATTTGTTCTGCGTTTGCTCCTAGCTTTTCTCCTACACAAATAGCAGCTAGTGAATTGTATACACTAAATCTACCTGGTATACAAGTTTTAATTCTTTCATTTTTCATTCCTATTTTTACTTTAAAATCAACATAGGAATTGGTGATGGTAATATCTTTTGCTAGTACGTTACAGAAGTTATCGATACCATAGGTGGTAATATTGCATTCTGGTACTAATTTTGTTAGTTTTGCTACATGATAGTCATCGGCATTGATAAAGGCTGATTTACACATTTTAAATAGTTGTACTTTGGAATTGAAATAGTCTTCCATATCTGGATGTTCTTTTGGACTGATGTGGTCTTCTGAGAAGTTTGTAAAAATTCCTATATCAAAATCACATCCTGCTACACGGTGTAGTTTTAAACTTTGAGAAGAAACTTCCATCACAACCGTGTCACATCCTGCTTCTACCATTTTAGCAAAGATGGCTTGTAATTTGTTACTTTCTGGTGTGGTTCTATCACTATCTTCTAATTTTTTATCTCCTATGTAAGTAGCAATCGTTCCAATTAGCCCTACTTTTTTTCCTGCCTTTTCTAATATTTTTTTGGTCATAAAGGTAGTTGTAGTTTTTCCTTTGGTTCCTGTAATTCCAATTAGTTTAAATTTTCTAGATGGGTTTCCATAGAAGTTACATGAACATATTGCTAATGCATATCTTGTATCTTTTGCTACTACTACGGTTATTTCAGCTGGTATTTTTTTTATGGTATCTACTGATACTCCTTCTTGTAAAATAACTGCTGTTGCTCCTTGTTTAATCGCTGTTTCTACATATTCATGTCCATCACTTTCAAAGCCTTTAATGGCTATGAATAGCCCGTTTTCTTTTATGTTTCTTGAGTCTTTGTCTAGGTGTGTAATATCAAGGTCTAAATTGCCTCTTACTTTTAATCCTTCTATTCCTACTAATATTTCTTTTAGTTTCATAGGATACCTCCCTTATTTTTTATTTCTTTTTACTCTTGTTTTCATTTTCTTAGTTTTTTCAACTTTTAGTTGGTTCTAAGAAGCTTTTTCCTATTTTAGCCTATGATTTTTCTTAGGTATGCCAGCTTCCCTTTGGTCAGTTGCATAAGTTGGTTCTAAGAAGTTGCCTCCTATTTTTTGCCTATTATTTTTCTTAGGTATGCAAGCTTCCCTTCGGTCAGTTGCATAAGTTGGTTCTAAGAAAATACGCTCATTGCATTCGCGGATTTTCTAAGAACCAACTTAATTATATAACTAATATTTCCATTTGTAAATTATATTACTAAAAAAAATAATCATAAACGCTTATTATAATTATTTTTTCTTTTATTCTTTCATAAAAACGCCCAAAGCCTATAGACAAAATCTCCGTCCCCGTGTCTTTTTCTAATATTCTAAATATACTTTTGTTCCCTTGTTTACTAGTATTTTTTCACTTGGTGTTTGTGTTTTTACTAGGGTACTTTCTTTATCGATTTCTTCGCCTTCTACTATGGCTTCTAATTCGCTTTCTTGTAATATTTTATTGGCTTCTTTTATTGATAGTCCTTCTACTTTTGGTACTTCTACTACTTTCGCTTTTTCTTCTTCTGTTTCGCCATCTTTTACTACTTCTAAGTATGGCAGTACTTCTCCTAATACTTGTGAGCCTATTGGTGCTGCTACTCCTCCTCCTTGGTGTCCTCCTTCTCCTGTTGGATTGTATAGTGTAATTAGTATTGCTACGCTTGGGTCTGAAATTGGTGCTACGCCAATAAAAGAAGTGACATATTTTCCTGTGTTTACTCCATCTTCTGAAGTTCCTGTTTTTCCTCCAATTCGGTATCCTTTTACTTGTGAGTTTTTTCCTGTTCCTTCTGCTACTACTGATTCCATCATACTTAATACGTTCTTTGCGGTTTCTTCAGAGATAACTCTATCTTTTGTTACTACTTCTATTTCTTTTCTTTCTCCTGTCTCACTATCTATTTTGGCTTTGACAATTCTGGGTTTTATATAGGTCCCTCCATTGGCTATGGTAGAACACATGGTTATCATTTGAATCGGAGTTACCTCAAATCTTTGCCCAAAGGCAATTGTTCCGAAGTTCGACTGGTCCTACTTTTTCTTCTTTTAAGAAAATGCTACCTGCTTCTCCTGGTAAATCGACTCCTGTTCTTCGAAGGAAACCAAATTTATTTAAGTATTCATAATATTTATGGACTCCTAATTTTTGTCCTAATCCAATAAATACAGGATTACAAGAATTCATTAATGCTTCTCTTAAACTTTCTGCTCCATGTGGTCGATAATGCCTCCAACACTTAATACGTACACCAGCAATTTCAATTGAACCTGTGCAACAAAATTCTCCTGTTTTATCGACTTCTGCTATTTTTTCTTCTAAAGAGGCAGATGCTGTTACTAATTTAAAAGTAGAACCTGGTTCATAGGTATCCGAAATTGCCTTATTTCTCCACATTGCCTGTAAATAATTATTTCTCTCACCAGAAGAAAATTGATTCCAATTAGCAGATAATTCTTCTGAATTGATGGTATATGGGTCATTTAAATTATAATTCGGATAGCCTGCTAATGCTAGAATATCTCCATTTTTGGGATTCATTATGATAATATTTCCTCCATCTGTACAAACATTGTCAATACAGGCTTCTTTTAAGTATTTTTCTGCAATCCCTTGAATGGTACTATCAATGCTTAAAATTAAGTCTTCTCCATCTATCGCGCTAATATATTCTTCACTTGTTTCTTCGATATCTCCACCTTTCGCATCTCTTAATTTTGTAATTTTTCCTTTACTTCCTTTTAATGTTTCATCATATAATGCTTCGATTCCATTTAATCCTTGATTATCACTTCCACAAAATCCGATAATTTGAGAAGCTAAATTGTTAAATGGATAATATCTTTTCGTATCTTCGTCTATGTGAATCCCTGCTGTAATGTTATTGTTTTGCATCCAAATTCGTAATTCATCTGCTTTTTCCTTTTCTACTTTTTTGATAATTGTCTCGATTGAACTTCTTTTACTTACTTTTTTTAGTACTTTTTCATAATCTAATGAAAAGATATTGGATAATGCGGTCGCTATTTTTTCTCTATCTTCTTTTTTAATAGTGGTAGGTGTAACACTTATGGTTTCTACGGTAGAACTTACTGCTAATACTGTTTTTCCTGTACTATCATAAATCGTTCCTCTTTTTGGATTAATGTTTCGGTCTAGGGTTTGCTGTTTATATGCCATTGATTGTAGTTGACTTCCTTGTACAAATTGAATAAATGCAATTCTTCCACTTAAGCCAAGTAATAACAACATTGCAATTATCATTTCCCATTTCATTCTTTTCTTTTTGGATAATGTTCCTAATGGCTCTACTCTATTTTTATTTTTTTTATTTAATTTTTTAAAGTTAATTGGTTTTTTATTTTTTAATTTTCTAATTTCCTTATCCACATCTTGTCTTTTCAGTTCTTTTTCTATTTTCCTCTTTACTATTTGTTTTTCTGTTTTCTTTTTTTTCTTATTCTCTAATAAATCTTTTTCTATTTTTCTTCTTTTTCTTTCTTCCAATTTTCTCCCTCACATTCTTACTTTAAGAATATGATAAAAAAAGTTTTCTCATGACACAAAACAGATTTATTTCTTCTTGTATTTTATTGTTATCATTTCAATGTTAACTTTCTTGCATTTCTTGTTTTTTGTTGTATAATATATTTGTCACACAAAAGAAAGAAAAATTAAGAGAGGTTTTTTATGCGAAAAATTGAGTTTCATGAATTGAAATTAAAAAATACTGAGGATGCGAATATGTTTTATCAATCTTATTTGCAAACCTTCCAGAAACCGGCATTAAAAGAAGATTCTTTTCAGCGTCCTTCTAAACAATATGAAATATGTTACTTAAATATCTTGGATGGAAAATTGGTTTTACTAAATAAAGATTATATTGAAAAATTCGATATTTCCAATCAAGAACTATTTTTTGATTATTCTCTTGCTTTAACCATTTATTCTCTCATGCTTGATATTCAAGATGGTATCTTAGATGAAAAACAGGAATGCAATGAATTATACAAAGAAGAAAGATTAAAAAAAGAAGAGGAAATAGAATTATACAAGAAAAAAGATGAATTGTTATTTCAAAAAGCGTTAGAAGACTATGAGATTATTTCTCATTCTGCGCTTTATCAGGATTACAGAATATTACTAGAAGAATACCAAAAGTTAAAACAAGAAAATGAGTTGCTTCTTGAAAAATGCAATACTTCCTTGATTCTCCCTACTGCGAAGGCTCACTTTTTTGATAACATACGAAATAAAATTACTACTATAATAAGGAGAAACAAATGATAGAAGAAATCATTCAAAAAGCTAAAAAAGAAGATAAGAAAGTATATGTTTATGCTCACAAATTTCCAGATGGTGATGCTATTAGTTCCTCTTGTGCGGTTGTACAATATTTAAAAAGTCATGGCATTGATGCTAAGTATATTGTTACTCACAAGATATTTTCCTATCCCAACTTAACTGCTGATATCCCTGTTACTACTTCTGTAGAACAAGATGCCATTTCTTTATTACTTGACACTAGTACTATAAGTTATGCAGAAAATAAACTATTTACAAAATCTAGACCAGATAATATTTATGTAATAGATCATCATGAGAAAGTAAAAGGCGGTTTTTGCATAGAAGATGAACTCAAACTTTCTCCTTCTCATGTCATTCGAAATGCTGAAGCAAGTTCTACTTGTGAAATTGTAGCAGAGGAATTCAAAAGAGAAAAAGTAACACCTCAAATTGCTAATTTATTAACTTTAGGTCTATTAACCGATACGGCTACACTAAAATTTTTAAAAACAGATACGTTAAACCATTTAGCGAATTTAATCGAAGCTGGTGCAGATTATGAAGCTATTTTGAAACTTTGTGATAAAAAAATAAAATTAAAAGATGAAGTAGGACTAGCAAAAGTTTTATTAAAAACACAAAAATTTCCTATTGGAAATACCTTTGGACTTATTTGTTTGTGTAACCAACACCAAGTAAATGAATTAGTGAAACAATATGGGATACGAAATATACAAAAAAAGATATTTAAAATGTCTGATATTGATAATTGCAGTTTTCTCTGCATGGGCGCAGAAAATGCCCCTAAACAATATGATTTAGAATTCCGAAGTACCTCTACTTGTGGCGATTTTAATGTTTTAACACTAGCGACACAATATGGTGGAGGTGGACATTATCATGCTTCTGGTTGCTGTTGCTCTCCTATTATTGCTTCTTCGGTAAATGCTTCTATTAAGGAACAAGCTACTACTTTATATACCAAACAAGCAAATCATTTTTCTCCCCATGAACCAAATGAGCACGATTTATCTCTATCTAGCATTTTGAATGCTACTAATTATTTAACTTCTGATATTTCACCTGACTTATTACGACAAGTAGATGCCCTTATAAAACAAGGTGCGAATTATGAAAGTATGATAAAAAGATCTAAATCCTTTTCTACCTTTATGTTAGGAAATGAATTATTAAGCAAAATCCCTTATTCTAAAGTATTTGATAATAATGCTAGTGTGCAAATTCAATTATCTCCTCAGGATTTATCTTTTTTAACACAAAAATATCATGTTTCTGAAGACGATATTTTACCACTTATTTCTATTTTTCGTAATGTTGCTATTTCTTCTGCTAGTATACATCTACCAAATGGAAAAGTCTCACAAATAGATAAGGATGGAAATATTTCAATTTCTTCTATTCCTACTTCTATTAAGAGAAATCATTCTATTTTACGATAAGAATAGCAACTACTAATACTTTTTTGAGAACAAAAAACGAATGATTTTCCTGTATTTTTAGAAAATCATTCGTTATTTTATAAATTTACTAATATTTTTGATTATTTTTTGCCAGAACGTGTTACCTTCTTCCATAATAACTTCTTCTACATTTGATTCAATATAATCTTTCTTTGGTAAATTAATATATACTTTTTGACTATTATCTAGTTTTTGCATGCCTAGCATTTCTTTGGCAGATTGTTCTACATTATTTAAATTTAACGTTTTTTCAATATTTACTTTTAATTGTTCATTTTCTTTTTCAATGGTTGCCAAATCCTTTTTTAATGTTTCTTTTTCTTTAAAACTTTCTGTAATAAGTGAGTTTTGATAAATCATGGCAAATAAAATAGAAAATGCGATTACCATATAACTAACCAATTTTACTCTTGATTTTAATTGCTTCTTTTTTCCATTCTTAGGATTCTGTTTTTTCTTCTTTTGTATCGATGACTTCTTTTTTTCATAAGGATTTTTCCTAGGTTCATACTGTGGTTCTAACTTTCTTGGGCTGGTTTCATACTGATATCCTTGATATCTTGGATATGCCATTTTTTCTAAACTCACCTCTTTTCTTTTGATATTCTATCTTAGTAGGTTATCTTTTATCATTTTTTTACAATAGGTTCCTTGTTTTACAAACACAACTTATGATTAATACCTTCTACTTCATTCTTCTGTTTCATTTGTCTTTTTTTCAAATATTCTTAGTTTTGCACTTTTACTTCTTGTGTTTTCTTCTTGTTCTTCGTCTGTTGCTATAATTGGTTTTTTATTTATTATTTTGCCTTCTGAATGATAACCACATACACAATAGGGTAAATCACTTGGACAAGTACATTTTCCTTCTAATTCATTATATGTTTGTTTTACTGCTCTATCTTCCAAAGAGTGGAATGTA
This sequence comes from uncultured Clostridia bacterium, assembly GCA_949155365.1. GTDB lineage: Bacteria > Bacillota > Clostridia > TANB77 > CAG-508 > UMGS1663. The sequence continues at coordinate 85,572 of CASCUT010000004.1, read as the reverse complement.
ATAATACATAGTCTTCCGCCTTCTTTTAAGCATTTAATACACTGTCTTACCGTTTCTTTTAATGGTTCTATTTCATTATTTACTTCAATTCGAATTGCTTGAAAAGTTCTTTTTGCTGGATGTCCTTCTTTTTGTTTTGAAAGTGGAATGGATTTTTTAATGATATCTACTAATTGCATGGTTGTTTTAATTGGTTCCTCTTGTCTTTGTTTTACAATATTAGAAGCAATTCGTTTTGCAAATTTCTCTTCTCCATAGTCTTCTAGAATTTGGGCCAACTGTTCTTCTGTGTATTCATTTACCACTATTTCAGCGGTTAATTCTTGTGACTGGTCCATTCGCATATCGAGTAAGCTATCTCCCATGTAACTAAATCCTCTTGCTCTTTCATCTAATTGATAAGAGGATACCCCCAAGTCTAATAGAATTCCATCTACTTTTTGAATTCCTATGTTCTCTAATATTTCTTTTATATCATCGTGATTTCCATGAATATATGTTACATTTTCATATTCTTTTAGTCTTGTTTTTGCTACATTCAATGCTTCTTCATCACGGTCAATTCCAATTAACCTTCCTTTGGAAGATAATTTTTGGACAATTTGTTTGCTATGACCTGCTCCTCCTAATGTTCCATCTACATAGATGCCATTTTCTTTAATTGCTAAAGCATTGATACATTCTTGTAATAATACGGGTTGATGTTTAAATTCCACTAATTTAACCTCTAATTCTAAGCATTTTCATTTAAGGTAGCAGAAGCAGTTGGTATTTTTAAAATACCAACTGTCAACGCTACTTTTCTCTTTTGTACAGCTATCTTTTGTGCTCTCTTTTGTATGTTTATTGCTTCCTTTTGTAATTCGTAACTTTTTTCTTTTGAAATTTAAAATCGCCTCTTTGGTTCTTTTTAAATTTCTCCTTGGTTTTAAATTTTAAATTTTTATCTTTTGTACTTTTTCTTTTTTTCTTTTGTAAATAAACATTTTTTCTTTTGTGTATTGTAACATTATCTTTTGTATTTTATATAAACTTTTGCAAGTTATATACCAAGCATTGTCATATTCTCTGCTATTTCATCTGCAGAAATATTTTCATCACTATTGTAAGATTTCCATTTATCTCGATTCCAAATTTCTAGTCTAGTTCCTACTCCAATAATAACAACATCTTTTTCCATATTGGCATATTCTCTTAAATTACTAGCAATTAAGAATCTCCCCTGTTTGTCAATTTCACATTCTGTCGCACCTGATAAGAAAAATCTTACGAAGTCTCTCGCATTTTTGTTTGTAAGTGGAAGTGTTTTTAATTTTTCCTCAAAGCTTAGCCATTCATTTTGAGAAAACCCAAATAAACAGCCATCTAATCCTTTGGTTATGATGAACTTCTCGCCCATGTCTTCTCTTAGTTTTGCTGGCATAATTAATCTGCCTTTTACATCTAGAGAATGCTCATATTCACCGATTAGCACTTTGATTCACCTCCTGTGCATTTTATTCCACTTTGCACCACTTCGCTCCACTTTGATTAAATTTTAATATAACATTTTTAAAAAAGCAATACTTTTTTTAAAATTTGTTAAAAAAAAATGTGGGAGAGATTTATTTAAATCTCTCCCACATTTTTAATGCGCCTGTTAGTTAGTATTAGTCGCTTACCTTAATACCAAACTGTACAATATTACCTTCTGGCAACAGATGCCATTCGTAATGATACTTATCCACCTTAGAAGCGTCTATCTGAGTGACAACGTATGTGGTTTCATTGTTAAGTCCGATGAAATCTTTGCAATACTTTCCATCTCCAATCTCCGAAGTGATTTCTAACTGGCTCTCTGCCTCATCAACATTAATAGAACTGAATCCTTCGAACTCATAGAGAATCTGTCCGGTATCATTGTTCACAACCACAATCTGACGGCAAATATTGAAATTGTCGGCCTCCTCAGACAAGTTGTATGATACTCTTTCCGCCTGTGTACACCCCATAAGAAATAACATTGCACTCATAATCAGGGTAAGAACTACTACTACTTTTCTTTTCATGCTGTTCATCCTTTCTTGTTGTTGATATCTTAAAAAGATATCAGTAAGTTGTTAATAGTTTCATATAACATATTAACATAATTTTAAAATGTTGTCAAATTTAGCCTTCTGCTTTCATTTTCAACTCACCAAAAGCAATTTGATATTTTATGTTAAATGTATTGTATTAGTGGAATACAAATTAATAACTTTATTTTGAAAGCCAAAGGACTTCTTTATGAAAAACACAATTTAATTTTTCTTCTTGTTATGATTTTCTATTTTTTTCGTATTCTCTAATAACTTCTAATACAAAAAAACAGCACAGTTTTCCTACGCTGTTTTTCGTATTAGCTTTCTTAGCAATATAATCTAACTTTTGAAATATGATAACCTTTATTAAATATAATAGAAGTGAGACTATCCTCTTGAAAGTCTTTCTCTATCTGTGAACTTCTTATAATTTCAAATGCTTTTATAAAAGGAATATCCTTCTCATCTATCTGGGAAAGTACCTCTCCTACACTTGGTTTAAAAAGGTCGTAATAGCCATAGGCATGTAAACAACTAAAATCGTGATTTTCCCATACTGTAAGTTCTCCTTCTTTTACTTCATTTGCTAAGTTGTTCTCTAAATGTCTCAAATATGCGATTCCTCTAATTTCATCAAGTGCGAAATCTCTAAGATAATACAGTTTTCCATCTACGGTAACCACAGGCTTTATTTTCTTATACCGCTCCATCATTTCCTCATCTGTGATTTTAGGAATTGATACTTCAAACATCCTGTCTCCTCCTTGCATTCCTTTGGAGGTGTGAAACCTCCAAGCGATTAACTTATTGGTTTCTAATACAATATTACTGTGATAATATATCATATTTTACATAATTTTTCAATACTTTACTTATTTATTATGCTATTTTTCTGACAAAAAAGTGCTTTCTTTCCGAAAAACTAAAAATAGTATCCCTTTTGGTAAGATTCCAAAAGGGATATTGTTTAATGTGCATCTTGGATTTGTTGTTGAAGAGTTACATTGATAACCGTTCCTTCTTCGACTGAAGTTCCTGCCATAGGGTCTTGGAATAATACCACTCCACTACCAGATACATGAATATTTAAGTTTTTAGCCTTTAACGCATTTCGTGCTTGGGCATAACTCATTCCTTTCAAATTTGGAACTTCTTGTGAAATACGAGCTTCATTGTTAGCGGAATATAGGTTAACTGTAGCTCCATTAATTAAAGGTGTTCCTGGTTTTGGCGTTTGGTCTGTTACAAGTACCGATGTATCATTTTCAGAGATGATACAAGTGAAACCAGCATTTTCTAATATTTTCTTAGCTTCTGCTACGGTTTTGTTTCGAACATCTACTAAAGTAGTCGTCGTAATCGCATTCGTATTTCCTTCTTCTGAAGATAAGTCATCCGATGGAATTCCAAGGTATGGTAATACTTCTGATAGAATTTGACTTACTACTGGAGCCGCAATGGTTCCTCCTTGATGTCCTTCTTTTCCTTTTGGGTCATATAAGGTTACTAACACTACTACTTCTGAATTTTCAACTGGTGAAATGCCAACAAAAGAGGCAACATACATTCCGTCTTTATTGGTGCTATCTGGCTCAGAAGTTCCTGTTTTTCCAGCTACACTATATCCTTTTACTCGTCCATTTCCTCCTGTTCCATCTGTTACAACCGACTCTAACATATCCATTAATTTGCTTGCGGTTTCTTTTGAGATAACTTGTCTTACTTGTGTGGAATCTACCGCTACCACAGCACCAGTATCCGAATTTTGTATCTCTTTTACAATACGAGGTTGTACTAGTACCCCTTCATTTGCAACAGAAGCGATTGCCGTTATTAATTGAATTGGTGTAATGCGAAAACGTTGTCCAAAAGACATAGTTGCAAGTTCAATATTTCCTACTTTGTCTAAGTCCCAAAAATAACTATTAGCTTCTCCTGAAGTGGCAATTCCTGTTTTATCAAATAATCCAAAAGCTTCATAATATTTATATAGAGTAGGAGCTCCTATTCTTTTTCCTAGTTGCATTAGAGCTGGATTGCAAGAATTCATTAGAGATTGTCTTAACGTTTGGTTTCCATGTGTTGTTTGATATTTCCAACATCGAATTCTAATTCCATTTACCATTTCATGCCCTATACAAGAAAAATCATTTATGGTATCTGTTTTTACAATGTTTTCTTCTAATCCGTACTGCTGCTGTAATTACTTTAAAAGTAGAACCTGGCTCATAAGTATCTGAAACTGCTTTATTACGCCACATTTTGTATAAGGCATTTAATTGTTCTGTTTCAGACAATGTGTTCCAAGTAGGTGCCAAAGTAGCATTTGGTTCACGTGGTGAATTTAAATCATAATCTGGATAAGTTGCCATTGCTAAAATATCACCACTAGTTGGATTCATGATAATGACATTTCCTCCACTTTTACAATCATTTTCAATACAAGCTTGTTTTAAATATTTTTCTGCAATGGTTTGAATATTGGCATCTAATGTAAGTGTTATATTACTTCCATTTTCTGCTGGTACATAACTTTCGTTATGATCTGGAATTAACCCTCTTCTTGCATCCTCAATACTAATTATTTTACCAGCTGTTCCACTTAATACTTGATTCCATTTTAATTCTAGACCTTCCTGTCCTATATTGTCTGTATCACAAAAACCAATTAGACTAGAAGCTAAATTTCCATATGGATAATATCGTTTAACATCTTCATCAATGTTAATTCCTGCAGAAGTTTTATTGGTTTTCATCCATTCTTTTAGTTCATCAATTTTATCTTTTTCTACTTTTTTAATAATGGTTTCCAAGTCTTTTTCGCTATTTACCTTTTCTAGCATTTCATTGTAATCTAGTTCGAAAATCGTAGAAAATGCTTTTGCTACCTTTTCTTTATTTTCTGTTTTAATTTTAGAAGGATTAATACTAACTGTGTCTACTGTAGCACTAGCAGCTAGTAATTTACCAGTAGAATCATAGATATTTCCTCTTTTGGCACTAATAATACGATCTGTCCCTTGCTGACGATTGGCGGATTCTTTTAATTCTGCCCCTTGTATAAATTGTAAAAAGGCTAATCTAAGAAGCAATAAAATGAATACCAAAAAAGCACCTATCATACCAATCAATAAATTCTTTGTTTTTATTGTCTTTGTTTTTTTTGCTTTTTTGTCTACTTTAGCCCCCATCTTATTCATTGGGGACTTTTGGATTTTTTTTACTTCTTGTTTTTTGCTATTGTGATTCTTTTTTTCCATTTCCTTCACCATCTCTTTTTTTCTTACCTAACATTGTACAGAAAATAAAAATAAAAATCAATAGAAAATGGACAAACATCATAAAATATGGTAAAATAAATATCTAGAGAGAGGAATAAAAAATGAAAAATGCTTATCAAGAGACGATGTTTCTTTTAAAAAAATATCATATTAGTGCTAACAAAAGCTTAGGTCAAAATTTTCTAATTCATGATGAAGTCATTCACCAAACCGTGGAATCTGCTACCATTAGCAAAGACGACTTAATCATTGAAATTGGTCCTGGTCTTGGCATTTTAACGCAAGAATTACTAGAAAGAGCAAAAAAAGTAATTGCTATAGAGTTAGATAACAGAATGGTAGCTATCTTGCAAGACCGTTTTTCGTTATATCAAAATTTTGAACTAATTGCACAGGATGTATTAAAAGTAAATTTAAAAGAAATCGTGGAAAGAGAAAAAAGAGAAAATGGAATAAAAGAAGTAAAAGTAGTCGCTAATCTTCCTTACTATATTACCACTCCTATCATTATGAAATTGTTAGAGGAAAACCTTGCTATTGAGAGTATTACCGTAATGGTACAAAGAGAAGTCGCTCAAAGACTTGTTGCCCATCCTTCCGAAAAATTGGCAGGAGCCATTACCTATAGTGTTCAGTACTATTGCACTACAAAGCAAATCATTGACGTACCAAAAGAAAGCTTTCTTCCAGCACCCGAAGTAGAATCTGCTGTCATTCAGCTTACGCTAAGAAAAGAGCCACCTGTTCAAATACAAAACAAAGAAAACTTTTTTAAATTGATTAAAGTATCTTTTATGCAAAGAAGAAAAACATTTTTAAATGGCGTATCCAATAGTGGATTGGTATCAAAACAAACCTTAAAAGAAATATTAACAGAATTAAATATCCCGGAAACGATTCGTGGTGAAAATTTAACATTAGAACAATTTGCTCAAATTGCCAATCGAATTTAATCTTAATATATTAATTTTTTATTACATTTTATGTTGCAATCTTGCATAAAAATAGAAATATGATATAATAGAAATAGAATGATAAAAAGGAGAAAATAGGCATGAACCAAATTTTGGTGACAGAAAAGTTGTATGTAACACCAGAATTACGTAGAAAAAAGAAATTGTATAAATTACAGTTCTTTTTCTGTGTTTTCTTAGCATGCATGTTATTTTCCTATTATATCTATGCAGAATATGATAGAGCCAAAAGTGAAGAGGTATCCCAAGAAATCTTAATGGGAATGCAAGAAAGAAGAGCAGAAACAGAAGTAGCAAATACGAAGCAAAATAAAGTTGATACTACTGTAAGAAGGCTTGACAATATTCTTGTTGTTGAATTAGATGATGATACCGAAGTAGATGAAATTCCTGGAGTAGTAGAACAACAACCATCTACGGTAGAGTATGAAACAGAAGCAGGTATCAAATATACAGTAGAAGCATTCGTCCGTGTGCCAAGATTAGGAATTAGCTATCCTGTCCTTAGTGAAACTTCGGAAGAATTATTAAAAATATCCGTTAATAAATACTGGGGTCCATCTGCTCCAAACCAAGTAGGAAATTATTGTATTGTAGGGCACAATTATAAAAACAAGAAAATGTTTGGACGTTTATCTGAAATTGTTAGTGGCGATATTATAGAGTTAGAAGATGTAAATAAAAATGTAGTAAAATACTCTGTATATGAGAAATATGTGGTAGAGCCAACCGATACTTCTTGCACAAGTCAATTAACGAATGGAAGAAAAGAAGTTACCTTAATTACTTGTACAAACTACGGAACACAAAGATTAGTAGTAAAAGCTACAGAAATAAAATAGAAAGAGACAAAGTAAGATAAAAACTTTGTCTCTTTTTATTATTATAATTTTCTTCTTTGCATATGATAACATACTTTTGCCACAATTGTATCTGGAGAAATTTTACTTAGTGCCCTAGCAATCTTTATTTTAAGACCTACTGTGATAACTGCTTTATTTTTTAGCATTTTGTCAATTGCATATTTAGCCACATATTCACTTGTCAAACCTTTTAGTGCAAATCTAACATTTGCTACTTGATTAAAATTCGTATTCACTGGACCAGGGCATAACACACTAATCTTCACCTTTGACTTATCCCTATTTAGTTCTTCCCTAATCGCCTGTGACATTCTCAAAACATAGTTTTTAGTACCATAGTAAGTAGCCATCAATGGCCCTGGCATAAAACCTGCAATCGAAGACACATTCAAAATCCTTCCTTGATTCTTTTCCACCATATCTTTTAGAAATAGCTTTGTCAAAATATGAATTGCTTTTACATTCGTATCAATCATATCAAGCTCTGTTTCCAAATCGGTTTCAACAAATCTTCCACATAATCCAAAGCCTGCATTATTAATTAAAATATCAATATTTTTATATGTCTCTTTTACTTGCCTATATAAAACTTTGCATTCCTCTGTTTTTGATAAATCTTTTACTATAATGTCTACATTTCTATCATTTTTCTGATTTAATTCTTTTTTCAGTTCTTCTAATTTTTCCTTATTCCTTGCTGTAATAATCAAATCATAGCCCAAGTCATTTAAATAACGTGCCATATCTCTTCCTATTCCAGAAGAAGCACCTGTCACTAATGCTATCATACAATTCCTCCTCCTATGTCTCATTAGGTGTCTCATTGGGGACGTTTCCTAAAGAGACATTTGTCTTCTACTTTATGCAATACCTGCATCACAAAAAAGAGATTCTAACGCTTTTGCTATTTGGTCTGGGCATGATGTTCCTTTTCCATGACAATCAATTCCTTTTAATCTCCTGATTACTTCCTCTACTTTCATTCCTTTTACTAATTTTGCAATGCCTTGTAAATTGCCATCACATCCTCCTATTACAGTTAAGCTTGTTATTATTCCTTCTTCTATTTCTAACTCTATTTCTCTAGAACATACTCCTTTTGGTACATATGTATATTTCACTTTTTATTCCTCCTATTTTTACTTTTTCCTATTATACAATAGATTCTTTCTATTTTCAATTTCTCCTATTTTCATTCACTTATACTCCCCATTTTATTTATGTATGGTATCCTTTTCTATCTAAACTTTTTGACTATTATGGAAGTAATATAAAAAAGAAGATAATGATTTTACTGACATTATCTTCTTTTTTTACCAAATGTCTCTTTAGGAAACGTCCCCAATGAGACATTGAGAGATTATTCAAATATTTGGTCAAATTCTTCACCATCGATTTTTTCTTTTTCTAATAGGATTCCTGCTACAGTGTGTAGTTTGTCGATGTGTGTTTTTAGAATTTCAGCAGCGGTATTGTATGCTTTGTCAATAATTCGTTTTACTTCTTCATCGACAATTGCTGCCGTTTCTTCTGAATATTCTTTTGCTTGGGCAAAGTCTCTTCCTAAGAATACTTCTTCTTGCCCAGAACCTAACATGATGGTTCCTACTCTGTCACTCATTCCGTATTTTGTTACCATGTTTCTTGCAATTTGAGTTGCTCTTTGGATGTCGTTACTTGCTCCTGTTGAGATGTCATTTAAGATTAATTGCTCTGCTACTCTTCCTCCTAGTAAAGATACAATGGTTTCTTCCATTTCTGTTTTTGACATGAAGTTTTTGTCTTCGGTTGGACGATACATGGTGTATCCTCCTGCCATTCCTCTTGGTACGATGGATATTTGATGTACAGGGTCTTGGGTTGGTAAGTATCTACTTACTACTGCATGACCTGCTTCATGGTAAGATACTAGTTTATTTTCTTTTTCACTTCTTACTCTAGTCCTTTTTTCTGGTCCCATGGTTACTTTTACCATGGCATCTTCGATTTCTTTCATTCCAATCTCTGGTAAGTTACGTCTTGCTGATAATAAAGCGGCTTCATTTAAGATGTTTTCTAAGTCTGCTCCTGCAAAACCGGATGTATTTTTGGCAATTGTTTTTAAGTCTACATCGTCTGCTAGTCTTTTCTTTCTTGCATGTACTTCTAAGATTTGTTCTCTTGCTTTTACATCTGGTGAACCTACTACGATTTGTCTATCAAATCTTCCTGCTCTTAGTAGTGCTTTATCTAGAACGTCTGGTCTATTGGTAGCAGCTAGTACGATTACGCCTTCGTTTTCTGCAAATCCATCCATTTCTACTAGTAATTGGTTTAATGTTTGCTCTCTTTCATCATGTCCTCCTCCAAGTCCTGCTCCTCTTTGGCGTCCTACGGCATCAATTTCATCGATAAAGATGATACATGGTGCTTTTTTCTTTGCTTCTTCGAATAAGTCTCTAACACGTGATGCACCAACACCAACAAACATTTCAACAAAGTCAGAACCACTAATAATAAAGAATGGTACTCCTGCTTCTCCTGCTACTGCTTTGGCAAGTAATGTTTTTCCTGTACCTGGTTGACCTACTAGTAATACACCTTTTGGGATTCTTGCTCCCATATCGGTGAATTTTCTTGGATTTTTTAGAAATTCTACAATTTCTTCTAATTCTTCTTTTTCTTCGTCTACTCCTGCTACATCTTTAAAGGTTACTTTAGCTTTATCTTGTGGATTTATCATTTTCGCTTTGCTTTTTCCAAAGGTCATGGTTTTATTTCCTGAACCTTGGTTGCTATTCATTAGGAAGAACCAGAAGATGATAAAGATCGCTAATATTCCAAATGGAGTAAGTAAGCTTAATGCGATCATCCAAATTGATTCTGATTTTTCTGTTACTTTAATGCTTTCTGTTTTCATGGCATCTTGTAAATTGTCCATTAAGCTATCAATACTTGGAATGTTTACTTCTTTTGCTATATTGTCATTTTTAAGTAATACTTCTGCACTAGTTCCTTCGGAAGAAATTTCAATTTCTTTTACTTCTCCTGCTTCTATTTTGGCTACCAATTCTGAATATGCTAACTTGTTATTGGAGTTATCTAATATAGAAGTAATTACCACAATAAAGATAACCAATATAATGAGCCACATTGCTAATGTCTTGATACTATTTTTCAATTTTGTTTGCCTCCTTTTTGTTCATATGTAAGGTGATACCTATGCCATACTACTTTTTTAAACTACTTTTTTTATCTTTTCTACTTTTGCACTATACCACATTCCTTTTTTATTTGCAAGCATTTTTTCTTAAGTTTTTTTGTGCAAACGCTTGCGTTTCAAGGTTTTCCTTACGGACGCTCTTCTTTGCTTATTCCCATTTTTGGAAAAAAATTTTTCCTTTTTTTACCGTAACTCTTATTTTCTTATTTGGCATTAAAAATTTATTTCCTATATTATTTTCACAAAGCTTTACAATATCTGCAATATGTATTTTTTCAACATTTTGACAGCTTGTGGTTAGTCTATTTATAGTATATCGCACAAGTCTATTTTTTATTACTAATTCTTGCTCATTAAATTTCTTTAAATCTAATACAATGGTACTTTTTCCTTCAAACTGTTTATTCCCTAAGAATTCCTCTATTTTAATTTTTTCATATTGTTTTTCCACTTGTTTATTGAAAAAATCATTTTCTTCTTTTGCTAAATTGGATAATCGATTTAATACAGTAATAATATTGGGATTAAATTCTTCTTCTAAATAAGGAATTAACTCATTTCTTATTTTATTTCTGGTATAAATCGTTTCTTTATTGCTTTTATCTTCTTTTGGATTCAATTGTTCGTGCACACAATATTCTTCAATTTCCTTCCTTGTGCATTCTAATAATGGTCTAATATAACGATTCTCTCTTTTAATGTCAATTCCTTTTAGTCCAGAAGTACCAGTTCCTCTTAAAATATTCATTAGCACCGTTTCTGCATTATCATTCGCATTATGTGCTGTTGCAATTCTATTTGCATTTGTGTTGTTTGCCACCTCTTCAAAAAAAGAATAACGTAGATTTCTTCCTGCTTCTTCTGTTCCTATTTTCTGTTTTTTTGCTAAGTCTTCTACATTTTCTCTTTTTACAAAACAAGATATTTTATGTTCTTTGCAATAAGTCTCTACATATTGGGTTTCTTCCTCTGCTTCTTTACGCAAACCGTGATTAATATGGGCTACTACTATTTCACATTTTAGCTGTTTTTCTTCTTTTAATTTATGAAGCACACGTAATAGTGCCATCGAATCAGGACCTCCTGAGACACCTATGACGATAGTATTTCCATTTTCTATTAATTCATACTTTTGAATTGTTTTTAACACTTTTTTTTCTAGCATACTTTTGTGACTTTCTGTCACGCTTTTCACTTCTCTTTCTATTTTATTAAAATGTGACAAAAGGAAATCCTTTTGTCACATTATTCTCTGTATTTTTCGATGTTAGCAAATTTGGTATAGTTTCCAAGCCATAATAGTTCTACCGTTCCTGTTGAACCAGAACGATGTTTTGCTAGGATAACTTCTGCTATGTTTTTCTTTTCGCTGTCTTCATTGTAGTAATCATCTCGATATAGAAACATAACAATATCCGCATCTTGCTCGATTGATCCAGATTCACGAAGGTCTGATAGCATTGGTCTATGGTCTGGACGTTGTTCTGGCGCTCTCGATAGCTGTGATAGTGCTATTACTGGTACATTGATTTCTTTTGCTAATATTTTTAGGGAACGACTAATTTCTGCAATTTCTTGTTCACGCGACCCCCCTCTTTTTCCACTTCCTTGTACTAGTTGTAAATAGTCAATTACTACCATTCCGATGTCTTGCTCTAATTTTAGTTTTCTACATTTTGCACGGATTTCCATAATGGAAATACCCGGGGTATCATCAATAAAAATTTTAGAACTAGATAGAGTTCCAGATGCTTCTGCTAATTTGGTCCAATCTTCATCGTCAATTTTTCCAGTTCTTACTTTATTGCTATCTACCATTGCTTCACTACATAGAATTCTGTTTACCATTTGTTCTTTGGACATTTCCAAACTAAAGATAGCTACTGGTGCGTTTCCTCTTGTTGCTGCATAACTAGCAATATTCAAGGCAAACGCTGATTTTCCCATAGCAGGTCTTGCTGCTACTAAAATTAAATCCGAATTATGAAGCCCTGCTGTTTTGTAGTCTAAATCTGCAAATCCCGTTGGCACACCTGTAATGTGTTGTTTTTGGTTATATAACTGCTCTAATTGTGTAAAAGTATCCACTAAAATATCTTTGATAGAGCTATATCCTTTTTGATTTCTTGATTGAATGGTATCAAATATCTTTTTTTCTGCTTGATCCATTAGTACATCTACTTCTTGTGTTTCATCATATCCTAATTTAATAATTTCATTTGCCGTTTTTAACAAATTTCTTAGTAGTGACTTTTCTTCTACAATTTTGATATATTTGTCTACATTAGCTGTGGTTGGTACTTTATCTGGAAGTTCTGCTAGGTATTCTAATCCCCCCACTGCTTCTAACTTTCCAAGAGAGGCTAGTTCTGCTTTTAAGGTAATAATATCCACTGGTTCTGCACGGTTGTATAAATTTAAAATGGCAGAATAAATCATTTTATTATCTTCTCGATAAAAGTCTTCTTCTTTTAGTATTTCAATGGCAGAAATAATCGCATCTTTATCCGTTAACATACTTCCTATTACTGCTTGTTCTGCTTCTGTATCGTGTGGTGGTACTTTTCCTAGTTCCATGATTTTTACTCCTTTTGGAAGTTAAAAGTTGAAAATTGGATTTTTAGTACTTTCTTCGAAGAACTGCTCTAACTTCTAACTTCTGTCTTCTGACCTCTAACTTCTGATTTGGTCTCTTAACTTTTAACTTCCACTTTTATTTTTCCAATAACCCCTTCATATAACTTAATATCTATTACTTGACTTCCTAATGTTTTAATTGTCTCTGATAGGTTTATTTTCTTTTTATCAATTTCTATATTATATTGTGTTTTTAGATTTTCTGCAATTTCTTTTGCTGTTACTCCTCCAAATATCTTTCCATTTTCACCAGCTTTTACTTTGATGGTTAATGTCATTTCTTTTAGCTTATTTGCTAACTTGATTGCTTCTTCTTTCTGCACATCTTTTCGATATTGGTTTGATTCTTGTTTTGCTTTTAAGTTTCCTAAATTTCCTGTTGTCGCTTCTACTGCTAACTTTCTTGGAAATAAATAATTTCTTGCATACCCATCATTGGCATTGATAATTTGATCCTTTTTCCCTACTCCTTTGATATCACTTAATAAAATTACTTTCATTGATTATTTACCTCCTTTTTTATTTTCTATATTTTATCTTAAAAATGCATTATTTTCAAGTATTTCAGGATAATTCATCAAAATAGTTCAAAGTCTCTTTTCCATTTTCCTTCAAAAAAGCAAAAAAGAGGAGAAATTCCCAGACATGGGGACGGAGATTTTGTCTATAGGCTTTTCAGCCTTAAATTACTAAACTTTCATTATTATTTTTTAGTTGCATTTATTAATATCTTGGATTTTTAACAAAATCTTTCCTATCGGTTGTAAATTCATTAATACTTTCCTAAACATTTTTTATTCTATTATTAAAAATAGCTATTTTTCTTATATTACAATATTCTTGAACAAATCCTCTTTAAATTATTTATTGAAAAAGTTTCCTTTTATTTTTGCTTATTACTCTATAAAAAACGCTCTAAGCCTATAGACAAAATCTCCGTCCCCTTGTCTGTCGAACGAATGTCGAGTAATAAGGCTTTATGTAAAAGAGCTGTTAGTAAAATATACTTCTTTTATTGCTCAGTAAAGAAATGAAAATATATAATAAAATAAAAATTCTAGGGGGATAAATAGGTAATGAAAATAGAGATAAGAAGCAAAAAAGGGATAACGATGGTAGCATTAGTAGTAACAATCATCATACTAATCATATTAGCAGGAGTAAGTATTAATATAACATTAGGTGATAATGGCCTTATTACAATTGCAAAAAAAGCAAAAGAAAACATGGAATTGGCACAAATAGAAGAGCAAAGTAAACTAAATGAATTATATACACAAATAGGAATCAATGATTCATTATTAGGAAATACGAATTTTGATTTTATAGAGAGAATCAATGAATTTAAGAAAAAAATTGCAGAATATATAGAACAGGCGGGAGGAATAAAGCCAGAATATACAGCAAGTGTAGAAACCTTTGGGGAAAGAATCTTAGGAATTGTAAAAGAAGTAACAAAAGATGCAACTGCATTACCAGAAGATATCACGATAGGAAAAACAGCCTATGTGAATGGAGAAAAAATAACAGGAACAAGGCAAACTTAGAAGACCTTACGCAAGCAACAGCGACCAAAGATAAAGTTTTAAAAGATTATACCGCCTATGTTAATGGAAAATTAATAGTAGGAACGATGATAGATAGAGGAGCAATAAACCAAACGTTAAATGCAGGAGGAAGTTATATCATACCAGAGGGTTATCATAATGGACAAGGAAAAATTACAGCCAATAGTTTAGCAAGTCAAACAGGAGGAACGGCAATAGCAGGAGATATTTTAAGTGGTAAGACCGCATATGTTAATGGAAATAAAGTAACAGGAACGATGGTAAATCAAGGAGCTAAGACAGCTACTCTAAGTGCTGGGCAAAGTTATACCATACCAGCTGGCTATCATAATGGACAAGGAAAAATTACAGCCAATAACTTAGCAAGTCAAACGGGAGGAACGGCAACTCCAGATAAAATACTAAAAGATTATACCGCCTATGTCAATGGGTAATATATAATAGGAACAATGAGCAATCATGGTGCTATAAATGTAGCCTTAAATGCAGGGCAGAGCTATACTATATTGCCAGGCTACCATAACGGTTCTGGAAGAATAACCGCCAATAGTTTGGCAAGTCAAACACCAGGAACGGCAACAGCAGATAAAATAGTAAGTGGTGAAACAGCATGGGTAAATGGAAATAAAATAACGGGAACTGCAAAAGTGGCAAAAGGTATCAATGCTTCTACTACTACGTCTCCTTTTACTGTACCTTGTGATCAAACGATAGCAGTATATGGTTTCGCATATTCACATCAAACTGGAAGTGACTACAGAAAGACAGTTACAATACTGAAAAACGGTCAAACTGTTGATACACAAACAACTACTGGTGGTAAACCGGTTATCGTAAGTAACGTTATTGAATGTAAAAAAGGTGATATAATTACTTTTACAGCTACTACTTCTAAAAGTAACATCTATAATGTAGCTTCATCGATATTATACTACTATGATCCTACTAAATAATTAATAATAATAAATATAATGATTAACATCCATATTACTACCAAGCATAAAAATTTTTGGTTACTAAGTCGTAATTTTTAAATATCCAATATTTTAAAAAACAAATAAAAATCCGCTATAACGGATTTTTATTTGTTTTCTAATTATTACTAAATTTAGCTACTATCTCATCTAACTTAAAATCTCACTAAAATATTCATTAATACGATTGACTAATTCTTGTTTTACCTCTTCCATACTCATTCCTTCCACTTGTGCACCTGCCAAAGTAATATGACCTCCTCCACCTAGTTTTTCTAAGATGACTTGTACATTAATATCTCCAATGGAACGACCACTAATACATATTTTTTCTCCTAAATTTCCAATCACGAAAGAAGCTGTAATATCACTAATGGTTAGTAATTCATCTGCTGCTTTGGCACAAACCAGATTACTGCTACTATCTTCTTTATCATATGTTGAAATTCCAATGGTTTCATTTACAATTTCTGCATTTGCTACAATATCTGCTATTTTGTTGTAAGTTTCTAAATCACTTTGGAACCATTTTTTTACTTTTATAATATCTACTCCACATTTACGTAGATATGCTGCTGCTTCAAAGGTTCTAACTCCTGTTTTAAAAGTAAAGTTTTTAGTATCCATCATAATTCCTGCATATAAGCCTTCTGTCTCTATTTGTGATAATTCAACATCGTTTTCAGAATATTCAATTAGCTCTGTTACTAGTTCACAAGCAGAAGAAGCATATACCTCATGGAATGTTAAAATAGAATTTTCGATAAAATCAGTACTTCTTCTGTGATGGTCGATAATGACGATTTTATTTGTTTTTTCTATTAATTCTGGTACTTCTACATAACTTGTTTTATGAGTATCTACTATAATTAATAATGTCTCTGGTGAAATTTGTGCTAATGCTTGTTCTTTTCCTATAATAGAATTTTTGTATTCTTCTTGCTGTTTGGCTGTTTGGATAAAATGTTCTAAGTTTGCTCCTGCTGTTTCATTTACAATGTATGCCTCTTTTCCAATTGTTTTAGCAAATCGATAAATACCAAAACTTGCTCCCATTGCATCGATATCACTATTAGAATGCCCCATAATGACAACATTTTGTGCTTCTGCCATCAGTTCTTCTAATGCATGAGCGACAATTCTTGCTTTTACTTTTGTTCTTTTTTCTAGTTCTTGTGTCCTTCCCCCAAAGAAAATATATTTTCCATCTTTTCTTAAAATAGCTTGGTCTCCACCTCTACCTAGTGCGATATCTATCATTGCTTGTGCTGTTTTATACTTTTCATAGTTTGATTTTCCTTCTGTTGAAATCGCAATACTTAGAGTAGATTGTAATTTCCCTAAAATAGAAATTTCTTTTATTTTATCTAATATAGGAAACTTTTCTTCCTCTAATTTCGCAATGTATTGTTGTTCTATTAGTAATACAAAGGTATCTCTTTCTGATTTTAGAATAAGTCCTTCAAACTCTGCTACCCAATCGTACAAATTCTTTTCAATTTGTGCCGTTAGCCCTGGTTTGTCTTCATCAGAAATCCTTTGCATAATTTCTTCATAATTATCTATCATAATAATTCCGACACATAATTTAGAATCATGATATTTTTTTTCTAGCCCTATATTCTCTGTTTCATCAATAAAGTAAAGGGTTGCCATATATTCATTTTCTTTCTTTTTCTCTTTTTCTTTTAGTTTAACATACTCTCCTACTACTTTATATGTTTTTTCTCCTATTTTGATTTGTTTATGAATCAAATCTTCTAGTTGTTTTTTCTCTTTCTCATTTTCCTTTTCAATTTCTAATTTTAACTCTCTTCCAATACTGATTAAGTAATTATTAATATCAATATTAGCAAATTCATGGATAAACTTTGAACTTTTCCATATTACATTTCCATCTGTTTCAATAATGACTAATGGGAATGGCGAATTAATTAAAGTACTTTTTGCTGCACTATCTACCGTTAATGTTAAGTCCTTGATATGTTCTGATAATTCTACTTTTCTTTTATTATTAGTCCAATAGGCATACATTAAAATTAAGACATATAGTAAAATAGCTGGCGTAATAAAATTCACTTCATAACAACATAACGCAATTAGTAAAACCACTATTATCACCAAATATATCTTTGTTTTGGATACTAATTTATCAAATATTTTTCGATTCATATTATTTGGCATAAAAATCTCCCTTTATTTGTTTCTTACAGTATCTATTGTACTCTCTTTTAGGCGTTTTGTCAAATAATAACGCTTTTTGCTATTCTTGTTTAGCAATTCATTTTCAACAATTTTATAATGAAGTTCCTTCGCCATGTAGAAAATTGCTAATCACTTCTTCAACTTTATACAGCATCCTTTTTTCCCCTATTAAAAAGAAGGCGAATATCATTCGCCCTCCTATGACTTTACTATTTTTAACTATTTACTTTTGCTTATTGTGTCAAAAAGGAACAGCCCTTTTGTCATACTTTTCTTACATGATAATTTCTAACTCGTTAATTTGTCCGTTATCGAGTAGTTTTATTTTTTTATCTGGTATTTCTTGTTTGTTTAATAGCATTTTTTCTACTCCTGTGTTTTTTTGGTTTGGATTTTTGACATGGATGTGGTAGATGCTGTTTTCATATTTGTAATGGATTTTGTATTCTTGCCAGTCTCTTGGGATGCATGGGTTGATTGCTAGATAGCCTTTTTCTATGGTTAGTCCTAAGATGTAGTGGAGCCCTGCTTCGTACATCCAACTAGAAGAACCTGTATACCAAGTCCATCCTCCACGTCCTGCTAGGTTTCCTTGTCCGTAGATGTCAGCTGCTATGACGTAAGGTTCTACTTTGTATTTTTGTACCGCTTCTTTGGTTCTGGCATGTTCGATTGGATTTATCATACGAAATAGTTCTAGGGCTTTGTCTCCAAATCCTAGCATGGTTTCTGCAATGATGGCCCATATTGCTCCATGTGTGTATTGTCCTCCGTTTTCTCTGGTTCCTGGTAGATATGCTTTGATGTAACCTGGTTCTAGATTGCTTTTTTCGAAGGGTGGGTCTAGTAGTTTGATGATTCCATGTTCTTTGTCTACTAAATGGTTTTCTAAACTTTCCATTGAAATATATTTTTTGTCATTTTCTCCTGCTTTTGAGATGACAGACCAGCTTTGTGCAATAGCGTCTATTTTACATTCTTCGTTTTGTAGTGTTCCTAGTGTGGAACCGTCATCCATAAATGCTCTTTTGTACCATCTTCCATCCCAAGCATTTGTGTTTAATGCTTTTTTTAGTTTTTCTGCTATTTCTTTATATTCTTTTATTTTTTCTTCTGTTTTGTTTTTATTGTTATTGCTATGTTGTATTGTCTCTTCTATTAAATTACTACTAGTTTCTGCTTCAGTTTCTTCTCTTCTAAGTTCTATCTTTTGCTTTTCTTCACAAATGGTAATCCATTTTTGAAGAATATCGTATAAGAAAAATCCTAACCATACGCTTTCTCCTTTTCCTTTACTTCCTACTTTACTTAGCCCATCATTCCAGTCTCCTGAACCTATTTTAGGCAGACCGTTTTCTCCAAAGTTTAATGATTTTTGGATGGCTCTTTCACAGTGCATAAAGATGGTTTCCTTGTTTGTGCTTTCTGTATGAATGTCATATTTTTCATCGATTCCTTCTTCTAATGGTTCTCCTTCTACGTAAGGTGTTTCGATTTCTAATAAGTCCATTTCTCCTGTAAAGTTAATATATTCTTCTACCATATATACTAACCATAGTAAGTCATCTGAGAATTTTGTTCGAATGCCTCTTCCTGTTTCTTCATGCCACCAATGTTCTACGTCTCCTTCGATAAATTGATGTTTGCTGTGTTTTATAATTTGTTCTTTCATTTTGTTACTATCAAAATATTTTAATCCTATGGTATCTTGTAATTGGTCTCGAAATCCAAATGCTCCCCCTGCTTGATAAAATCCGGATCTTGCTCTTAGTCTACTGGTTATGGTTTGGTATGTTAACCATCCATTCATTAAAAGGTTAAAGGAGGATAATGGCGTGTTTACTTGTACTGTCTCTAAAATTTCTTTCCATTCTTTTTTTACTTCTTCTAATTCTCTTTCTACTTTTTCTATTTTCGTATACTGATATGCTTTGTCTTGGCAGTCTAATATTGTATTTTCTGTTCCCAGTAGTAATATTATTTCTTTTCTTTCAAATGCTTCTAATTCAATTTCAAGTTGAAGGACTGCTACGGAATCTTTTCCTAAGCTGTTTTCTTTGTTTAATGCTACTTTTTTTATTCCTTTTGGGTTTGCTAGATTTCCTTCTCCAAAGAAGAAGTTTTTACTACCAGTATAAGATTTTATTTTTTCACTAGAAGCAAGATAACTTATTTGTTTAAAATCTGTATTGGTCTTATTTTGCATTACTATCATATTACTATTTTCTTGCCATTTTATATCAATATACCCATTTGTTCTCATTTCGTTTTCTCCTAAAATCGGCTTTACATAGTAATATAGATTTAATTTTTTCTTTTTTGGTGCTAGGTTTTTTAAGTCCAGTAATGAAATTTTAACATTATCTTGTTTTGCTACAAATACGGTTAAATCTTGTTTTATTTCTTTACTTTCATGTTCATAACATGCATATCCAAAACCATATTTTACTTGATATTCTTCTTTATCTGGCATTGGGTTTAGCCCTAATGACCATGTTTTTAATGTGTCTTGTTCTTGTAAATAAATGACTTCTGAAGGATTGTCTGTTACTTGGTTGTTACTCCAATTGGTTATTTTATTTAGTCCTGCATTTTGACTCCAAGTAAATCCTCCCATACTTTCTGTTACTAATGTTCCAAACTGTTCATTTGCCATCATATGACTCCATACCGTAGGAAGTCGATTTTCTTTATTTACTGTGATATGGTATTCGGTTAAGCTATTGTCTTCTGAAAACCCTCCATACTCATTTTCATATAATAGTTCTTCTTTTTTCCATGTATTTTTTGCTTTTCGTTCTTCTGTCTCTAGCTGGAATACGGTTGGCACCTTTTCCCCAATTTGTTTTGCATTTTCTAAATATTCTTCTTCTAAATCTTGTAGTTGTCTTGTAATTGGTCCTTTCTTGGTGTCTATCGTAAATTTAGCATAAAATTCAATTGCTTCTGGTAGTTCATTTTCTAGTACAAAAATACCTCCTCTAATATTTTGAAGATATCCCAAGTTAGCATTTAAAATAGCATTTTGAATAGCTTCTTTTGTATATTTTTCATAGCTATTTGGTTCTTCATTGAATATGACTACATCTAGTTCTATATTTTTTAGTCGAAAGAATTCATAGGCTTTTAATATTTCTTCTAAAACTTCAATTTCACTACTATCTCGTATTTTTACTAACAAGATTGGTAAATCTCCTGAAATTCCATATTGCCATAGTTCTTCTTTTGGATAATACTCTTTGGTAAACTTGTCTTTTCTTTCGATTGGATTTGAAAACAATAGATATCCTAACATTGTTTGATACGTTTCTATTTGACTTGCTTTTAATCTTAAATATCTTGCTTCTGTATCTGCTCTTGCAATGGATAGTTCAAATGCTTTCTTTATTTTTTCTTCTGTTTGATATTCTCTTACCTGCTCTATGGCTTGCTCTCTTTCTTCTGCTACACTAAATAATAGATTTAATGTTACTTTTTGCTCTGGTTTTAGTGATAGCGTTCTTCTTAAGGCTAAAATAGGATCTGTTACAAATTGTATTTTTTTCGAAAATGGCTTAGAATGTTGTACCATAATAGGAAGTCCTAAGTTTCCTCTTCCTTGAAACTTTTCTTTATCTACTTCATACTCTAGCTCTCCTATTGTATCTTCTTCTGTGTAAAACGAAACTGCTAAATAAATTCCTCTTTCTGTATTTTCTCTATTTTTTCGCTTGATGATAAAAATATTGTCTTCTTCTAGATATTCATAAGTTAAAAACAAGTTTTGGAATGCAGGGTGACTTGCATATTCTTCTAGTCTTGCTAAAGCTGGCTCTATGGCAGTTGTAATTTCTATGGTCTCTTCTTCCATCCCATGGTTTACCAATTCTAGCCTTCTGATTTCTACTGGCTCTTCTGACCCAATAGTTACTTTGCAGGTGCTTTCAATCGAACCATCCCTTCTCTTTATTTTGTCGGAATCTTCTGTTAATATTATTTCGTAGTTATCTGCTTTTGCTAAATAATTCATATCATTGGAAGTCCATATTCTTTTGTTTTTAATGTTTTTTAGGTAGAAAAAGATCCCTTGTGTTTCATCGGATGTTACTTGATATCGATTTACCAAATAATCTTTATATTTACTATATCCTCGTCCTTTTTGATCCATAATGATACTATAAGAATCACTCGCAAGTACATTGCAGATTGGTAAATCTTCTTTTGTTTTTTTATAAATTCGTTCTGCATAGTTTTCGTAATCTTGATATACAATTCGTTCTGGTTTTATTTTTTCTTCTTTTGTAATAATTCGTTTTTCTGGTATGGTTTCTTGTAATAAGATTTCTACTGCACTTATTTCTGGGTTAGCTGAAAATCTTTTTTGTAAAATATTATGCTGGAAAAAGTTATTAATGGATAGTAAAATTAATGCTTGGTGATGTGCCATATACGTTTTGACTACCATTTGTTTCTTTCCTTTCGGCATACGGATTGGCGTATAATCAATGGATTCATAAAACCCATATTGATTTAACATCTTTTGCTCTTCTAATTTCTTTAAATTTTGAAGTACCTCTTTCGGTTCTTTGGTTAATGCCATTACTGAACCATAACTTGCTACTACCATATCTTCTTCTAGCCCTCTTTTTAATCCAAGCCATGGTATTCCGAATCGCTTTATATTGGTAATTGTTATTCAAATCTTTTAAATAGAATGCGGTTTCAGAAAATCCCCAAGGAATTCCTAATTTTTTTGCATATTCTTTTTGTCCCATTAGCATAAATTCACAAGATTCGTCTAGTAAACTTCCTGTTTCATTTTTCATAATAACATTTGGCATTAAATATTCAAACGCTGTTCCCGACCATGAAATTAATCCATTATACCCTCTCATCGTTGTTAAGGTTCTACTTAAACGGTTCCAGTGCTTGGCTGGTACATCTTTTTTACTTATGGCAATAAAGCTAGCTTGTCTTGCTTCTGAAGCTAATAAATCATAGTAGGAAGGTGTTAATTTATTTTCTTCTATATTAAATCCAATTGAAAAAATTTGCCTTTCACTGTGATACAATTTTGTAAAATCGGCATTTGCCATTGGTACTTCCGAAACTGGTTTATCTGTCCAAGAAGGTATTAAGCTAAGATATTGCTCTTTCTTTCCTTCTTCTAATTTTATTTCTCCACTTTCTATCTTTTTCTTAATTTCTTCATAAAAGTTTTTTAATACATAAACATATCCAATAAAGTTTCCACTATCTACGGTAGAAACATAGCGAGGAAGCAATGGCTCTAATGTTTTGATGTTGTACCAATTATATAAATGTCCATGCCATTTTGGTAATACATCAATTGTAGAAACCATATGGTTTAATAATTGCAAGGTATCTTCTAATGTTTCATATCCTAAATCATAAGCAGATATCACACTTAATAGACCTAATCCTATATTGGTTGAAGAAGTTCTGTCTACAAAACTTGGTTTTCTGTCCTCTTGATAATTATCTGGTGGCAAATAGTGATTTTCTTCTGTCATACTATCTTTAAAAAATTTCCATGTTTTTTGTCCTATTTCACGCAAATATGCTTGTTCCTTTGCTGTTAATTCTCCTGTTATTTCTTTCTTTTTTTCTGGTTTACTAATTTCATATAGAACGGCCGGTGCCATTAGCCACAAGATAGAAATAAACAGTAACCACAAATTGGTAATAGAACCTCGGAAAAGAATACTATACGTAACCCCCACTGCTCCTAGTATGATATTGGGTAACATACTAGCATAATAGGAAATAAGGTCTGTCTTCGCTAACTTTTCAGCATCTTCTGATGTAATCCATTCTAAAAAATGTTTTTTGGAAACGGTCAAGCGATAGAATGTCTTTGCAATTGCATTTGCCGAATAATATGCTTTATCTGGTAATGTCATAATCGTTATCATTCCACGATAAAAGCTTGCTAATAACGAAGGAATTCTATTTTTAAATGTTTTTTGATAACTTTGTCCTTCTTTTCGATAAATAATGTTGTGAACCGTATCCAATATAGTTGGCATCAAAAGCGATACCATTAAAATAGCGACCATTCCTCCTATCTTATCCTTCGCCCAAATTCCTATCATATAAAGTAGCAAAAAAGCGACCAAAGTAAAAATAGGAGTCATAGCACGAACCAAGTTATCTAATATTTTATATTTTGAGAGAAAATTCAACGGATTCTCTTTCTTTCTTTGCTTATGGTTAATTATCGTCTTTCCCATCCATCTGATAATTTGGAAATCGCCACGAATCCATCGATGAAGTCTTGTTTTAAAACTAGTATAACTACTTGGGTATCCATCCATTAACACAATATCCGAAACCAAACCACATCTCAAATAACATCCTTCCAATAAATCATGACTCAATACCGTATTCTCTGGAATTTCATTTTCCAACACCTCAGAAAATATTTCCAAATCATAAATACCTTTTCCTGTAAAAATTCCTTCTTCAAAATTATCTTGATACACATCAGAAATGGCATTCGTATAAGAATCCACCCCACCAGTTCCTGCAAAAATTTTAGTAAAGTAGTTTTTATTTGCCGATTCCAATGTAATTCCAATACGCGGTTGCATTAAAGCATGGCCCTCTATTACACAATCTCTCTTCTCATTTAGCATTGGCTTATTCAAAATATGTGCCATACTTCCAATTAATTCAAGACCAGTATTAAGTACTAACTCCGTATCTGCATCCAATGTAATAATATACTTCGGATGTCTCTTTGGGGACGTTTCCAAAAGAGACATTTTGTAAAATTTCTCTAGCGTATTAACCCAAAATGGATTTTCTTTTTTTCCTAATAGATAATCGTTAAATTGATTTAATAGTCCTCTTTTTCTTTCCCATCCCAAATAACATTCTTCTTGTCCATTCCAATAACGTTTTCGATAAACAAAGTGGAATTTTGGCATTGTTTTTTGTTCTGTTTCTTCTCTATTTTGATATTTTTTATTTAATCGCTCTACTTGTTTTAGACCTTCTTCGATAACTTCTTTATCATAAGGTTCTTCTTTATTTGGTCCAGAGGAGCAATCTCCTAGTAAAGCAAAATATAGATTTTCACTTTTATTGGCCAAATAGTAAACTTCTAATTTTTTCATTAACTCTTGTACTTTTTCTTTGCTTTTTAAGATAGTTGGTATCACAATAAAAGTGGTATATTCTTCTGGTACTCCCTCATCAAAATTCATTTTAGGAATTGGCTTTGGTTTTACTATTTTTCCTAAGATATATTGTATAATTTGTAACACAATTTCTTGCAAAGGGAATAAAAGAAAAATTCCTAATAGAACAGTTAAAACCGCTATTTGTATTTGCCTTTGAATTACAATCATACATAGGATATCTAGTAATAGCGTAATTCCTATAATACTTCCTAGATAAAGAATTATTTTGTTTTTTGCTGTCATGATTTTTATTTCTTTATCTTTCAGTATTTTATAAAGCTTTTGTTTTCCTTCTGCAATTAAATAATAACCAATATGACTTTCTTTTGTTACTTCTTCCTGTTTTTCTTGTTTTGCTAGTTCTAATGCTTTTTGTGCAATATAGAGTTCTGCTATTTTTGTCTTTTTTGCCATTTGTCGGATGGCATTTCGATATTGTTCTTTGGTACGATAATCCATTTGTGGATACACTTTGGCTGGATCTTGTTTTAAAATTTCTTCTACCGAATTACTTTCTTCAAAAATACTTAAAAAGTCCATACGAAGTAATTCTTTCATACTAGTAATACAATTTGCCATCAATACTTTTTTTAAGGCAATGTCAAAATGCTCTTTTTTTATAACTTCTTCTATGGTTGTTCCCATTTTGTTTACTTGTTCTTCGAAGGCTTCTCTAAATGGATATGCTACTTTTCCTTGCTGTTTTAATCGATAAGATAGATATTCAATAAAAGGATATTTCATTTCTCCATATCCCTTTACTTTGGCACGATATTCGGATAAATTTTTATATTTCAATTCTTCTCTTTTTTCTACGAATCGTTCTAAAATATTTTCTGCACGATATTTTTGCATTTGGCTAAAGTAAATTTTTTCACAAATCTCCTTAATTTTTTGAATTAATGCTATTTGCATAAAAATTCCTATATTCCATATTTCTTCCATGCTAAGTGTCTTTTTTCTTTGGTAGCTTGCTAGTAAATTACTTACATTATGATAGTCAATATGATTATCTGTATCATTTACTATCTCATACGCAAGTACATAAATTCTGGCAAACCCTTTCTCACTTCCACTTGCAATTCCTAAAAGCTTTTTATATTTGTTTAATGGCATTTCTTGTAAAATGGTTTTATACGTTTCTTCGATAATGTAAAAATTGTCTAATAACCATTCTCCTGCTGGATGAATGGGAATTCCTAATTTAATATGTTCATTTAATAAATGATACACCTCTTCTATGACAGCAAAATTTTCTTTTACTTTTGGAATCGGATACGTATCTTTTCTACTAGTATCTTGCAGAATATGATCTGATGCTAGTTTTTCTAAATGCTCTTCTAATTGGTCTTTATTTAAATAAACCGCTTTACGATTTAACTCTTTGTATTCCATGAAAACCTCCTTATTGCCTATCAGAAAACAAATTTACAATGCAAAAAATCCACTTCTTAGCAATATGTTATGCACATATTATTTGCTAGAAGTGGAAAATTTATGCACTTATTCATAATCTTCTATGGTAGCATTTAGGTTTTCTTTTCCATATACTTTAATCCCTTCTTTTAAACGCAACTTATCAGTTTCTGGTAAATAGCTAATCACAATTTCCGTTGTTTCTTTTAATGTTTCCTTTCCCTCTTTGTCTACTGTGTAAATTGCTACATAACCATTATGTTCTTTCACGAGATAATGTTCCTCACAGATTCCTTGTCTTTCTTGGTAGAGTACAACTTCTCCATTGGTGAATTCCTTTATCTTCCAATCTCGATATTTCTCTTGTAAATTTTCTTCTGTTTGATTTACACATTCTGTAGGAATTTCCTCTCTTTTGATTGTCGTATGCTGGCATCCTTGATAATAGGTTTCTAATACTAAAATAGCATTAGGAGATGTTTTTATTTCTCTATGTGAGGTTGCGATGGTATCTAATTCATTTTGCATATTTTGTGTTTCTTTTGCTAATTTACTTTCTATTTCTGGCTCTAAATTGGATGTTTTATTTCTATTGGCTAATACTACTCCAACAATAAATCCCGCCATAATCGTAACGATTGCCATTAATACTATGATATATTTTTTCCTCATAACGCATCTCTTCCTTTTCTTTTTTTCTTTAGTATGTCTGTTTTTAAGTTAAAATATACCAATTTTGTGTTAGATTTTCACAGTAATAAATTCTGCTATTTTATTACCAATATCTCTTTTCTACTTCTATAAAATATCTTCTTATTTTTCTTCCCATTTCATTATTTTCAATCATAGCTATTTCTTTTGCCATATCTATTGTTCAATAATATTCATGTTTAATCACATTTTGACGTTCGCCAATTTTGGTAAGCATTAAAATATAATCTTCATTTTCAATAAAATACTATCTTTATTTATATTTTTTCCATCAATTTAACATTTTATCAATTCCTATCTTTCCCTTACGATTTACTCTTATTATAATTTCACCATTTTCATCCGTTCTAAATATTTTACAACCGTTTTTCCTCTATTCTTTTTAGAACTCCAACATTTGGATGTCCAAACGTATTATTCTTTCCCACTCCAATAAGGGCTATTTTAGGTTTTATTGCCTCTAAAATTCCTTCTGTTGAAGATGACTTTGAACCATGATGGGCTACTTTTAATATCGTAGATTGTAATACATTTGTACCTTTATATTTTTCTAAAATGGCCTTTTCTGCTATTTCTTCAATGTCTCCTGTAAATAATATAGAAAACTTTTGATAGGATAACTTACAAACCAAAGAATTATTATTAATACTATTTTCACTAATTACCTCCTCTGAACTTGGCCATAATATATCAAAATATAAATTTTTTTCTATTTTGATTCTCTGTCCCGCTTCTACCACATGTACTTTAATCTTCTTATCTTTCACTATTTTTATAAACGCCTCATAATTGTCACAACTTTCAAATTGTTTTCCTATGACCACACATTTCACTTTTATCTCTTTCATGATAGTTAGCAATCCATCTACATGGTCTGTGTCAAAGTGGGAAACTAAAATAAAATCTATTTTTGTTATTCTTTTTTTCAATAAATAGGGTAATAGCGTATTTTTTCCAACATCAAAACTCTTTGTATCCCTTTGCCCTCCTCCATCAATTAACATCGTCTTTCCCGTTGGTGTTGTAACAAGCATACTGTCACCTTGTCCTACATCAATAAAATGAAATTGGCATGATTTGGGAATATTTTGATATAAGAACAGTAGTATCATAGCAACAACAAGCATCGCTACTATTTTTTTCATGGTTATCTTTTGTATTTGTTCTAATACTTTCTTCTCCACTCTTGTTTTGTTTTCTTTGTGCTTTTCTTTTTGATAATATAGAAATAAGCATAAAATAAGATAGTATAATAGAATACAGAGGATATTGGGTACTGCTACATTTATTTGAGAAAAAGGAAGTTTACTTGTCATGTTGGCAATTTGTAAAAATACCTGTAGCAAAATAGATAACGGATACGCCAATAATTTTGCTATTGGATTGCAGAAAAAAGAAAAGAAAATGGTAATAAATCCTGCTATTACTAAAATTCCCATAATAGGAGAAGCTAGTAAGTTTGAAATTGGGAAAGTAAGTGAAAGGGTATGGTAATGGTAAGCTATCACAGGAATTAAAATAAGATTGGCACTTAACGTTAAGAATAACATCTCTGCTATCTTGTTTTTTATTTTTCCATTTTTCTCATTCTCCCACTGCTTACAAAATATCTTATATAATGCAATAATTCCAATGGTTCCCCCATAGGATAATTGCAACCCTACATCCCAAATCGCATAAGGGTTTAATAATAAAATAGTAAGAAAAGAAATACTAATACTTGAGAGTACCGAGACTCTTTTATGACATAAACTTGCTATCATGAAATAAATCGACATGATACATGCCCTTGTAACAGATGGGGTTTGCCCCGTTATGAACAAAAAAAATACTAACAATACTATGGTTATTATTTTTCCTACTTTCTTGCTTATCTTACTATTGGCTATTATAACCCCAATTCCTAACATGACATAAGAAACATGTGCTCCAGAAACAGCTAACATATGAGATAAATTGCTCATTCTAAAAGCTTCTTGTACTTCTTCTTCCAAGCCTTCCTTATTTCCGATTAAAAGAGCTACCAATACACTCGCTTGTTCTTCTTCTAATAATTCATTTGCTTTGTTTTTTATTTTATGTTGAACTATATTTGCTAATTTCAAAATACCATTAATAGCATTCTCTTTTCTTATCGTAATGGCACTTGACTGTGTTTCAACCATGCCATATATCTTTTGGGTTTTTAAGTATTGCTTATAATCAAACCCTCCTTCATTTCTTGCTCTAGAAGGCTCTTTCCATTCTCCTTTAAATGCAATTTCATTTCCATAAGAGTACTCTTTTGTATTTTTATCTTTTTTCACTTTTAGTAGTATCTTCGTATTTTGGCAAGCTGATGTCCCATTCAGCCTCTTCACTTTTATCGTATAGCTTGTTTGGTATTCTTTTTCTATTGGATTTGATACAATCGTTCCAATTCCTTCAATCTCTCTTTGTATGTTTTGATATTTCTGTTCAAAAGAGTTTTCTAATCCTATGATTTGAATATAGAATACCAGATAGGATATCACCATTAGGATGATATCTCGTTTTGAACAGATTCGTTTTAGCAATCGATGTTTTTTTCTTATTTGATAAAAGAATAACATTCCCAATACAAAAAGAGCTATACTAATTTTGCAGTATAGCCCTGATAGAGTTCCTAATAGGCTAGCTATCGCCATCAGACATAATACCATTACTACCTCTTTCCGATTTGCCCCTATTTCTCTCTTGTTTTATTTTTATATTAATCTTCTTGCTGTTTCATATCTTGTTTGATAACTGCCAGATAGCAGTGTTGAAATTTTAACACAATAGCCTGTCCCAGAGGAAGCATGAATAAAATTTCCTTCTCCTATATAAATACCACAATGGCCAATTCCATCCATGGTTTCGTAGTCTTTAAAAAAGACTAAATCACCTGGTTGCAGATCCCCCTTTGCCACATAGCTTCCATTTTTTGATTGTGCTCTTGCAGAGTGACTTAAGTTAATTCCAAATTGTTTATATACATACATGGTAAAACCGGAACAATCAAAGGTAGAAGGTCCTGAACCACCATAGACATATTTACATCCTAAATATCGTTTTGCAAAATTAACAATTTCTTGTCCTTTGGAGGAAGATACAATGGGAGTAGCTTCTGTTTCTTCTGGCTCATTTACTCTTTCCTCTGCTCCTCTAGAAGTAGTTTCTTGTTTACTATTGGATAATAGTCTTTTTGCAATATATCCTGTTTTATTATCTACTTTTACCTTATACCAATCTTCTACTTCTGCTATTACGATTACTTGTGCATTTAAGATAAGAGAGTCTACTACTTCTTCCTTTGTACTTGGTCCTTTTCTAACATAAACAGATGGTGAATTAACATACATTGCTTTTTCTTTAATTGGTGTTTCCTCATTAGAAGGTTGCTCTGTCTCTTCTGGTTGCTCTGTCTCTTCTGGTTGCTCTGTTGGTGTATTGTCTTCTTGTGGCTTTTCTTCAGAAGGATTGTTTTGTTTCTCTTCTAATGCATCTTTACGAATCCAACCTGTGATTTCTTCTGTTTGAATATAAAGCCAACTTGTTGCTTGATCTACTACAATTATTTTTGTATCCTTTTTTAAGGTATCGATTTTAGTAGCGTTGATTAATGGTAAAATTCTAACTTCTACATCATTTTTTAATGTTTCTTCTTTCATTTGGTAAGTGGTTTCTTGCTTTTCTGGTGTTTGTGGTGTAGATGTTTGATTTGTTTCTTCTGGCACGATTCCATTTTCTGCTGTTGTATTTTGCATTTCATTATGTTCGGTTTCAACTACCTCATTTACTGTATTTTGCATTTGTGTATTTGTTTGTGTGGTTTCTTCTTGTATTTTAATATAATCAATATGAACATAGCCTGTCATATTGTTTACTCTTACTTTCGCCCAATCTCCAGATTGTTCTAACACTTCTAATTTTTGCCCTTGATTTAATAATTCTAACACGGTCGAATCGGTAGATGCTTCTTTTCTTAATTTTAGAGTATCAGTGTTAACCGTAGCTGTTTTTGCCATACTAAAATTGCTTATCATTAGTAGACTACATAGTATTACTAGCATTCCTATTACTACTTGTCTTTTTATTTTCATTCTTTTTCATCCTTTCAATTTCATCTTTGAAATTTACGTTATCAGTATATATGGAAAAACAAAAAAAGTCAATTGAATTTGACCTTTTTGTTGTTTATTTGTTCATTGTCATTGGGGACGGAGATTTTTGACATATTTTTAATTATTATATAGTTTCCTTACCGTTTCTCTATTTAATTTAATTTCTTTTGCTATTTTTCTTAATGAAATATTATATTCTCTTTTTAATATTATTACGAGTTCTCTTAATTTCTCTTTATCTTTTTTTACTTCATTCAATTTCATTTTGTTTTCTATTAAAAACTCTTCAATAATCTCTTCACAAATTCTCTGATTATCTTCCTTTACATCTATAAATACATAACCTTCTTTTAGTTCTTTATCAATTTTCTTATAATTTGAATAAAGATATTCTTCTGCTTTGTTACATATTCCTGCTTTTACTGGATTCTCATAAATATATTTTATGCAATTATATAAATGTTCTTCACTATATATTCCTTCAGATTGATACCTATCTCTAAATACATATCCGACTCTATTATATTTTTGATTGTAATATTTCCCATAGCTTGTATTTAGCCTTTGCATATATTTACTTAATTCTCTTAAATCCTCTGTTTTTATTAATATGTGGGCATGATTATTCATTATGCAATACGCTATTATTTCTATTTCTTGTTCCTTGCTTAAGTTTTTCATTATTTTTATATACTGCTTTATGTCTTCCTCTTTTTCAAATATGTAACTTTTATTAATTCCCTGTGTCATTACATGAAGAAATGATGTTTTAATATAACTTCTTGGTAATCTTGGCATTACAGCCTCCTTAGAAAAAAATAATATGATATAAAATTTTATTTATTATATCATATCATTTTATAAATTTTTGTCGAAATTTGCTCATTTTTTAATTTTTTATATTGTCAATAATCTCCGTCCCCTTGACAGAATACTGAATAAATTCTTAATTTCATTGACTATTCTGCATTTTTGTTGTATGATAGAAAAGTAAAAAATTAAGGAGGAAAGACAATTTATGTTATGTTCAATTTGTAATAAAAATACTGCTGTTATTTTTATTAATAAACAAATGCCTGATAATTCTGTTGCAACAGAAGGGCTATGTTACGAGTGTGCGAAGAAGAAGGGTGTTAATCCTTTGGATGCATTAACCAAACAAGCTAATATTTCCGATGAAGATATTAAAAATATGACAAATCAATTAGAAAATATGTTTCAAGATATGTCTTCTAATATAGATATGGACTCTGCTATTAATATGGAAGTGTTAAATAGCAGTGATGAGGAAAACGAAGATGGTATACCAAAGGCAATTCCTCTTGGTGCTATTTTCTCTAATATTTTTGGAAAGAATGAAGATGCTAGTAGTAGCTCTTCTAGTACAGAAAAGAAAAAAGTAAAGGTAGATAAAAAAACAAAAGACAAAAAGAAAAAGGCGCTAGATACCTTTGGAACCAATTTAACTAATAAAGCAAAAAATAATGAAATTGATATGGTAATTGGGCGAAATAAAGAAATTCAAAGAATGATTCAAATATTGAATCGTCGTTCGAAAAATAATCCATGTTTAATAGGAGAACCTGGTGTTGGTAAAACTGCTATTGCACAAGGACTCGCTTTAAAAATTGCAGATGGAAAAGTCCCTGCCAAATTATTAAATAAAGAAGTATATCTATTAGATATGACCGCTATTATTGCTGGTACGCAATTTAGAGGTCAATTTGAGGCAAGAATGAAATCGATTATGGATGAATGTAAGTCACTAGGAAATATTATCTTAGTTATTGATGAAATTCATAATATTATTGGAGCAGGTGATGCCGAACATTCGATGAATGCTGCTAATATTTTGAAACCTGCCCTTGCTAATGGAGAAATCCAATTGATTGGAACTACGACACTAAAAGAATATCGTAAATATATTGAAAAAGATACTGCATTAGAACGTAGATTTCAACCTGTCATAGTAGAAGAACCATCTATTTCGGATTCGATTGATATCTTAGATGGTATTAAAAAGTATTATGAGGACTTTCATAAAGTTAGAATTTCAACTGATGTAATTAGACAAACGGTTGTAATGTCTGAAAAGTATATTCATGACCGCTTTTTACCTGATAAAGCAATTGATATTTTAGATGAAGCATGTTCTCGTATTAATTTAAACAACAAAGCATTATATCAATTAGAAGTATTAAAAAATGAATTAAAGCAAGTACAAGAGGAAAAAGAAGAAGCAGCTTCTGCCGATTCAACAGAAGACTATCAAAAAGCTGCCGAATTAAAAGCAAAAGAATGTAGTTTAATAGAGCAAATTGATAGCATTAACGCTTCTTTAATATTAACGGAATTAACCATTCAAGATATTGCAGAAGTAATCGAAAGTTGGACTAAAATTCCCGTTAAAAAAATAACAGAAGAAGAAACCTTAAAATTATTAAACTTAGAGCATAATCTTCATAAAAGAGTCGTTGGTCAAAACGAAGCCATTGAGAGTGTATCACGTGCTATTCGTAGAAACCGTGCTGGTTTAAAAAGTACCAAACGTCCACCATCTTTCATTTTTGTTGGACCTACTGGTGTTGGAAAAACAGAACTTGCTAAAAGTTTAGCCTATGAAATGTTTGGTGATGAGGATTCTATCATTCGTGTTGATATGTCAGAATATATGGAAAGTCATTCTACTTCTAAGTTAATTGGTTCTCCTCCAGGCTATGTTGGCTATGATGATGCAGGGCAATTAACAGAGAAAGTAAAAAGAAAGCCATACTCCATTGTCCTATTCGATGAAATCGAAAAAGCACATCCCGATGTGTTTAATATCTTACTTCAAGTATTAGACGATGGCAGATTAACCGATAATCAAGGAAATACCATTAGCTTTGAAAATACCATTATTATTATGACATCCAATGCTGGTTCCAACCTAAATACGAATTCAATTGGGTTTGGTGGCAATGCTATTGGAAACAAAGCCAAAACATTAGATGCCTTAAAACAAAGTTTCCGACCTGAATTTTTAAATCGTGTGGATGAAATTGTTGTATTTGAAGCCTTAAATAAAGAACAATTATTACAAATTGTTGACTTAATGCTAGAAGATACAAAAAAAGCATTAGAAGATAAAGATATCACATTAAACATGGCAATCGAAGCCAAAGAATATCTATTAGAAAAAGGAACCGATTTAAAATATGGAGCAAGACCTTTAAGAAGAGCCATTCAACGTTATTTAGAGGATGAACTATCTGATAAAATTCTAAAGTCTGAACTAAAAAATGGCCAAACTGTCTCTGTCATTCTGCAAGAAGGTAGCTTACGTTTTGAAGTAGAAAAAAATTAGTAGTAATAGAAGAAAAAATGGATACAAACTAAGCTGTATCCGTAGGAGGATTTATGAACAAAATAAAAAATTGCTGTAAGCACATTCCAAATGCACTAACCATATTAAGATTTATCTTAATTCCATTTATCGTATATTATATCGCAAAAGACCAATACATAGAAGCATTTATCTTTTTAACCATTTCCGGTCTTACGGATGTACTAGATGGATGTATTGCTAGAAAATTTAATTTTATCACAAATTTTGGCAAACTAATTGATCCTCTTGCTGATAAAGCAACACAAATCGCAATTTTAGTTACTTTATCCTTAAAAGATATCATTCCTATATGGATTTTAGTAATTGTATTTTTAAAAGAATTTGCCATGATATCTGGTGCTTCGTTCCTATATGGAAAAGAACTAGTTGTATCTAGCAAGTGGTTTGGAAAACTAGCAACTATCTTATTCTACTTAGCAATTGTATCTTCCTTTGCTATTAAATATTGGAATACCATTGCACTAGAACCTACAAACTCTGTTGCAACCCTTCCACAATTTGATATTTACTTGTACTACCTTGCCCTTGCTTCTACCATTTTTTCACTTATCATGTACTACATTACCTTTTACAAGCAAGGTTACTTAAAAAAAGAGAATTTGAAAATCGAAAATAAAGAAAAATAATATCAACTATCCACAAACAACAATCTGTTTGTGGATTTTTAGTCCTTCTAACTCTTCTGCTGTAAATGGACACTAATTGTAGAAGTAGTCTATGATACCATTGTAAATTCCCCAAGCTAGGCGGTCTTGATAGCTATCTTGCAAAAGTAATTTTTCTTCTTCTTGATTCGATAAAAATCCACATTCTACAATAGAGATAGGAATTTCTACATGTTTCATGATATAGACATTCTCTAGCTTCATAGCTACTCTTTTGTTTTCTTTTTGGATTGCTTCGTTTAGATTTTCTTGCAGACTTTTTGCTAGTTTTTGGCTTTGTTCGTTGCCTTCTTTGTAAAAACATTGCCAGCCCCAATATTGTTCTTGTGGTATTTTGTTTAAGTGGATGGAGATAAATAAATCTGCTTTTGATTCGTTCCCTATTTTAACGCGATTATGTATGTCTGATATTTTCTTTTGTTTTAATGTTTTGCTGTCGATGTCATAGATTGCATTTTCGTCACTTCTGGTTAGGATAACGGTACTTCCTGATTGTTCTAGTAAATTTTGTAGTTTTAAAGCTATTTTTAGATTTGTTTCTGCTTCTGTTGTTCCGATTATTACTTTGAGCTCCTTCGTCCGGTACTCCGTGTCCTGCGTCTATTACAATGATTTTATTAGTGACTGGCAGTGAAACTGTTGGAGTTGTCTTTTGTTTTTGTGCTGTTTGAAGGGTAAAGGCACAGGTTGCTACGATGACCATCGCCATTATTACCATGATTCTTTTTTTGTTTAAGATAATCATAAAAAGCTCCTCTCGTTATCTATTTTAGTTGTATGAATCTTTTTTGATAAAAAGTTTTTTCTCCCATCAAAAAACTCTCTATTGATATTTTATATATCTATATGAGAGTTTTTTGTTTTTATTCCTATTCTATTCGTGCTGTTTTTTCTAAAATAAAACTCTCATATTTTAGCTATATGAGAGTTTTTCATTTCATTTGTATTACATTACTTTTGTTTTTACAATCGTTTGTTTTCTCTAAATAGAACTCATAACTGCCATCATAAATGTTCCGCAAAATGAGAAGAACCATATTGCAAGTGCAATAGCACCTGTTACAACACCAGCAATTGCCATTCCTTTTCCTGGTTTTTTGATGGCTATGATACCAAATATTAACGCTAAGATAGAACATGGAATGGAAACCATCCAAAAACACCATAAGGCTAAAGACACGATTCCTAATATTAAAGATACTATGCTAAAACCATTGACTGTGTTTGTTTCTTATCTACCATAATATTCTATACATTTTTTTAATCCTTCTTCTAAAGATACTTTTGGTCTCCACTTTAATATCTCTATTGCACAACTTATATTTGGTTTTCGTCTTTGTGGGTCATCTTTCATTTCTTTACAAAAAACTATATTGGATTTAGAATTTGTCATTTCTTTTACTAATTTGGCAACTTCCAGTACCTTTATTTCTGATGGATTTCCAACATTTATAGGAAACTCTACTGGATCTGGTAGTTCCATTAAGGCTATGATTGCATCTAATGTATCTTCTATATAACAAAAACTTCTAGTTTGGTTTCCGCTTCCATATATTGTTATATCTTCATTATTTATTGCCTGATTAATAAAATTGGAGATAATCCTTCCATCTTCGCTATTCATCTTTTCTCCATATGTATTAAATATTCTAACCACTCTTATATCCGTTCCATATAATCTTTTATGATCAAAAATCAAAGTTTCTGCTGCTCTTTTTCCTTCATCATAACAAGCTCGAACACCAATACAATTTACATTACCAAAATAGGATTCATCTTGTGGCGTCTGCAATGCATTTCCATATATCTCTGAAGTAGAAGTTTGTAACATTTTTGTTTTAGAGCCTTTTATTGCATCTAGAATATTTTTTACTCCTAATATACTTGCATTCCATGTTTCAATTGGAAATTCTAAATAATATTTGGGCGAAGCTGGACAAGCAAAGTTATAAATATAATCAAATTTATTATTTTTTATAAATTCAGCTATTTTGTTATTACATATATCCTCTTCTAAAAAGTACACCTTTTCTTTTAATATTAGTTCTTCTATATTTTCTATTTTTCCTGTACTAAGATTATCTACAATATAAACTTCATTTTCCTTGTTATTTGCATACCTATATGCAAGGTTACTACCTAGAAAACCTGCACCACCTGTAATTAAAATTTTCATCTTTTCCACATTCTTTCAATTTCATTTATAAGGTCTTCTCTAGCACTATCCAACATATAAAATCCTGCTGCTGGATTTACATCGATTACCTTATATCCTTCCTTACTTTTTATAAAATCTATTGAAAATACTTCTAGTCTCAATAAGTTTGCTACTTTTTTGCATACTTGTCTTATTTTATCTGAAATTTCTAAGTTATCTTTGGCATATATCCTTTGATTTACATAGTAGTATTTCACTTCTTCTCCATTTATCACTTCTTCTAAGTAAAATTTCGTTGTATCAAATTTTTCAAAAAATTCTTCTATTGTACTTTTGGTATATGCTTGAAACACCATTCCTGCATGAGAATTTTCTTTGCAGAATATCGGAATCTTTATTCCTTTTTCTTTGTAATCTGTAATTATCTTTGGTGTATCTATTTGATTTTTAATTAGCATCTCTTGTATTTCTAATTTTGTATCATTTTTTTTAAAAAATTCTTCATTGAAGATATAACAATTTGTATTTTCTAATAAATCTACTAATTCTTTTACTAATGGCGTATTGCATAGAAAATAGAGGATACTATTCTCTAATCTTTTTTCTTTCTCTTCCTGCATCATAAATTCTTCTATCCAAATAATATTTACTTTTATTTTAGCACTGCTTTTTATCTTTATAGCACTATTTAAGTAATTCTCCGTTTTTGAAAGAATTATATTACACTCTTTCACTATTTATCACACTCTCTACTTTATTTTTTATTTCATTCCATACTTCTTTTAAATTTTGATAGGATAATGTTTTTTCCACTTCTTCAAAATTTCTCCAAACTGTAATCTCTTTATCTTTGTCTTCTATTCTTTCCTTACAGATTCCTTTATCTATTGCTAGGTAGAAATGGTTTTCTACATTTTCTCCACTTGGATTTGTATAGTTGATTACGGCAATTGATTTATTGTCGATTAACTCACAATAATGGCCTGTTTCTTCTTTTGTTTCTCTAATTGCACATTCTTCAATTGTTTCACCTTCTTCCAAGTGTCCTTTTGGAAAGGAATACTCATTTTTTCTATTTACTAATGCTATTTTTTTAGTTTCTAAATTTATTAAGATACATCCTGCTTTTTTCGTTATCATCTTTTTATCCTCCGTTTTACTTTATTTCTAATCTCTTTTATTTTTTTCTGATTGATGGAAATTTGATTGTTATAATATTGTATTAACTCATCCTTTTGACTATCTTCTAATTCTTCTATTGTAATTTCATTCTTTTCTAACCTTGATACAATGTTCTGAATGTTTTGTCTCTTATAACTTTTATACTTTTCACCATTACTTTTCAACTTCTTCCTCCCTATTCAATCTTTTCTTTTTTGTTTCATATTCTGCTAATAATTCTTCAGCTACTACTAATTTATTTTTTAATATCTCATTTTCCGCTATAAGTTCTTGTAATTTTTCTGTTTTATTATCTGTAAATTGAATGTTTTCTCCCTCCATTGCTTTCTCTTTATTCTTTGTATATTGTAAAAATTCTTGAAACATTTTTTCATTTAGTTCTAAAGATGCACCTCCATTAAAGGTCCAACTTACTTCAGAAATTAGGCAACCACCTCCATTATGCCAGTAGCCCATCCTCTTTTTATCTTTTTCTTCATCTCCCTCTTCTCTCCTTTGCTTTCTAATAAATTCAGGAGTAGTAATTTGAACAAGTTCTGCATCTTTTACAATAGATTTTATTATTTTCCATTCTAAATCACTATGAATGGCATCTAAAATAATTTTGTCTTGTAAGTTTAAATAAGACAAAATTTTAGAAGTTACTTGGTAGGCATTTCTATTAAATTCTTCTCTATACCATTGTTGCCAGTCATCTCTTCCTGTACTTTCTTTACATAGCAATTTAATGATGTCTTTTTTGCTATATACTAAAAATCCATATTTAGGCGGTATATTACTTGAAAAGTAAGTTTTTCCAGCTGCATGTAAACCAGTTAAGGCAATTAACATTTCGCTTCCTCCTTCTCATTATTTAAAAATCTTTGTACATATGCTAAACAATTTGTTGTTTGTATATTTGGAATTTTATTATAGTTGTCTAAATTTTCTTTTAGGTTTTCTAATTCATCTTTTTCATGTATTTTATCCCAGTATTGTTTCCAATCTTCTACATTTCTGACATTACCAACTGATTTAAATCCTTGTGCTGCTAAAAAACCACATAAATGAATGTCTCCATCTGGCATAATTACAAGTGCTCTTTGCCCTGCTTTACAACCTTTTACAAAAGTAAAAGGTAATTTTATTCTATGTTCTATTCCTTCATCATTTCTTAAGTAATGTCCATTGATATATTTTCCATTTTCTAATTCATTTGATAAGGATGCTCTTAAATAGTCATACTCTTTTTTATTTAGCGTATGATCCCTTAATAAGGTTCCTCTTCCAGATTCTATAAATCTTCTTATAAAAAGTGAAGTTTTGTTGTTATGCATTTCTTTGGCCAAATATATAATATTTTCCAAATTGTGCTTCATTACTACTGCATTGACTCTTACTTCTATCTCATTATTTTTTAAATTTTTGATTCCATCTATTGTCTTTCGATAATTTCCTGTTCCTCTTATACTATCATGTGTTTCTTCTGTTCCATCAATACTCACAATAGCCTTATTTAAACCTGCTTTTTTTAGTTCTTTTGCTACTTTCTTTGTAATTAATGTTCCATTTGTTCCAATTGAAGTATATAATCCTAAACTTGTTGCTCGTTCTATAAATTCGTAGATGTCTGGATGTACTAATGGTTCTCCTCCCGTAAATCTAATTTCTTGAATACCACTTTCTGCTAGTTTAGAAATTAATGTCAATAATTCGCTTTTTGTTAATTGATTTGGCATTTTTGTTCCCGAATTATTTAGACAATGTTTACATTTTAAGTTACATGCTCTTGTTATTTCTATGTATGCAATATCAGCAAAACTAAAGTAATTTTCTTTAGATTCTTTGTTTTTTAATTCTGTAAATTTTATTTTATACTCTTCGTTGTCTATATTAGCAATAGAGTCTTTAGGAAATATAGTATTTCTTGTAATCTTATCTAACTCATCTTTTGTTATATATTCTCTTTTTCCTGTCTTTAAGTTCATAACAGTTGCTCCAAAGCATTCTTCTCTAATATTTACATTATAGTTCATAAAACTCTCCTCACTATACATTTTATGATACTATCCTATCACTTTTGTAAAATAATGTCAATTTTTATATTTCCGCTTTTCTCGTTTGTACTACCTTTTCTAATTTTATGTGTTTTATCTCTTACATATTTTTCCAAAACATATAATTTACTTCTTATTTAGCTTCTTTATAATCAAAAAAAGAACACTTATAAAAAGTGTATTTTTAGTAAATAATAAGGGTATTTCTCTAAAACTTCAACATTTTATCTCACTCATCTGGTACTCCGTGTCCTGCGTCTATTACAATCATTTTATTAGTGACTGGTAGTGAAAATGTTGGAGTTGTCTTTTGTAAAAGTTTTTTGTTTTTATTCCTATTCTATTCGTACTGTTTTTTTCCAGAATAAAACTCTCATATTTTAGTCATATGAGAGTTTTTCATTTCATTTGTATTACATTACTTTTGTTTTTACAATCGTTTGTTTTCTCTAAATAGAACTCATAACTGCCATCATAAATGTTCCGCAAAATGAGAAGAACCATATTGCAAGTGCAATAGCACCTGTTACAACACCAGCAATTGCCATTCCTTTTCCTGGTTTTTTGATGGCTATGATACCAAATATTAACGCTAAGATAGAACATGGAATGGAAACCATCCAAAAACACCATAAGGCTAAAGACACGATTCCTAATATTAAAGATGCTATGCTAAAACCATTGACTGTGTTTGTTTCTTTTACTACTTCTGTTTCTCTATTTTCTTCCATTTTATCTTCCTCCTTTTTTTACTATATATTTATTATACCTCATCTTTTTGTATTGGTCAAATCTTATCTTTTCCTTTCTACTTATGTAATATT
Organism: uncultured Clostridia bacterium; assembly: GCA_949155365.1. Taxonomy (GTDB): domain Bacteria; phylum Bacillota; class Clostridia; order TANB77; family CAG-508; genus UMGS1663. The sequence continues at coordinate 44,117 of CASCUT010000004.1, read as the reverse complement.
TCTTACTAGGAAAAATACTACTAATATGACAGAAAAGAAAATCCAGAATTTTGCTTTTGGATATAGATTTACTGCTATTTCTTTTTTGGTAATGACATTCAAGAGATAGATAAAATTTACTATTATTAGATATACAATGGTCATAAAAAAAATAGGATGATAGAAGAAACTTTCTTGAAAGTTTCCTAGCATAAAGTTTGTTACACATCTTGTGCCACCACAGGCTGGGCATAAAATTCCAAAAGTTTTATATAGAAAACAAGGTGGGATAAGACGAATGATATTTAATTTCCATACCATAAAAAGAATTAGAACTAACAATAAAATTCCTAGTTCCAATAATAGCATTTGTTTTATTTCTTTTTTCATTTTTTTCCTTCTTTTATTTCTTCTCATTTTCATGATGTTTTCTTCTATCAATCACATAACTGCTTCCTTGTATTGTTTTTGCTAAATGCTTTACACTTGCTCCTGCTTCTCCTATTTCTAAGACATTGGCAAACCTTCCTTTTTCTACTTCTACTACACCAATCGATATTGCAGTTAGTGGAAATTGTTCTATAATTCCTTTTCGGTTTGCTACTTCGATATATCCTTTTTGACTATCTTCTTCTGTAAAATAGTTTACAATGTTACAGTCAAAGTCTGCTATGATATTTTGACATATTTTATCATAGTTGGTTTCTGAAATGATGGCAACAAAATCATCTCCTCCAATATGCCCTACAAAGCTATCTTCGTATTCGTCTGTATGAATATTTTTCAAAATGGTTTTTGCAGTGAATTTTATAATTTCGTCTCCTTTTAAGAAACCATATACATCATTATAAGCTTTAAAGTTATCTAAATCTAAATACATCATAGCAAAGGTCTCTTTGGCTGAAAAACGTTTTTTCATTTCCGCTTGTATTTGTACATTTCCAGGAAGACCTGTTAAAGGACTTACTCTACGATTGATATAAATCAATTTTAAAATATTTTTTATGGTATAATATAAGTATTCTTCATCAATGGGATGTTTGATATAATGTGCAATGCATAACTTTAACATAGCTAATCGATGTTCATGCTCTTCATTGGAAGAAAGTACAATGATAGGAGTAATGGTATTGTCTTCATCTTGTTTTATCTTTTTGCATATTTCAATGACATCCTCATTAATTCCATCTTCGTTAATAATGATAAGGGAAGGAATATTTTTTAAGGCAACTTCTAAGCTTTCTGTAGCAACACTTGTAAAACGATATTCTTTATCGTTTTTAAACATTCTTTTTAAGATTTCTTTTAGTGTTTTATCATCATCAATTAAATAAATTTCTTGTACCATAGTTACTCCTTATTTTTTCTCTTACTATTTTCTTTTAATTTTCTTAAATCGATTTTTTGGCTTAAAAATTTTGCTATACTTTCTGATTTCATACTTGGAAATGCTTTTTTAAGACGATTCGCATGTCGATATACTCTTATTTTTAACTTTGCTTGTGTTATTTTTAATTCTTTAATTATATGTTCCATATTTTCTATGGCTACTTTCTGAGTTGCTTCTGATTTTTGTTTCGCTTTTTCTTTAATTTCTTTTAATTCTTCTAGTTTCTCTTTAATATTATCGCTTAACTCATTTATGGTATGAATTGCTGAATCTAGTTTTACTACTGCAAGGCTACTTAGCACTAGGTCCACTAGCATTGCTATTCCTATTATGCTATTACTAAAGAGTAGTATATTCATTGGAATTTTCTGTATCCATCCTTCTAACCAAGGATGTAAAAGGCAAATGAATGCAACACCTAGTATTCCCCAATAAAGTGAATTTTTTAAGCAAACTCTTCCTTGAATGTTGAATTTCAAGTGCGAATAGTCCCAATATTTTGTTTTAAATACTTTTTCTAAAAATACACCTACTACATATTCCCATATCGATAACACGAAAAAAGCAACAATAAATAGTAATATTGGTTTTTCCTTTAATCCTTCTAAACATAGTAGCATAATGAGTGCACCAAAACCATAGATAGGACAAAATATTCCATATAAAAATCCACTGTTTACGAATTTCTTTTGTGCTATTGTTTTTGATACAGATTCTAATAGCCAGCCTGCAAAGGAATATATTATAAAATACGTAATGAAATATAGGATGTTATTGCTATCCATTCTTCTCTTTTCCTCTTTTTCCTTTAAATTGTTGCCTCTCCTGAGGTTTCTCTCATTAATCCATTAATATTGTATGCTTTAATTACAATGATATTTTGTCCATCTGCTAATGCTTGTTTAAATTCAAATTCTTTTTTGTTTAATGGGGTTCCTGTATTTTGTGGGTCTGTTGAATAAGCGACACCATTTAATGTATATTCAATTTTTTGAATTCCTTCTTCATCTGTTACTTTTATGATTAAGTCTCTTCCCTCTCTTGCTAATTCTATCACTGGTTTTTTAGCACCTACCACGGTTTGTTCTTTTACTTGTTCATTTCCTGCTTTATCTACTGCTACAATGGTTAATATATTTTCGCCTTTTAAGATATCAATTTTTTCTTCAATTTGTTTTGGTGCTTCTTCTCTTGCCTCTACTTTTGTTGGCTCTTCTTCATTCCAATAGTATAAAATGTAGTCGATTTGTGTTTCATCTTTTGCTACAATTTTTATTTTTTGACCATCTACTAATAATTCTATTTCTGGTCTTGTTAAATCTCCTTCTTCTCTTTGGTAAGCTTGGCTATAAGATACGGTTCTTCCTGCTGTATCGGTTACCTTTAGGCTTAAGATGTTATTTCCTACTGGTAAATCAATGATTTCTTCTAGTTCCATTCTTCCTTTTCCTTGTAATACCATTTCTTGGTTTCCATTCCATTGATATACGATTTTGTCAATAATTTTATCATGTTTTACTTTAATTTGTAGGGTTTCTCCTTCTTGAAGAACTTCTACTAATGGTTCTGTTTGTGTTGCTTGTTCTTTTTTCGTTAATATAGCAAAAGAAGATTGCCCTGCTAAAATAATTCCAAATAAAATACAAAGGATAGCAAAGATTCTAAGAACCACTTTTATTTCTAATGGTTCTCCCTTCTTTTTTTGTTTATCGATATATAATATTTGATTCATATTTTCACCTCTTATACTAGAAAAATTATATCACAAGCATTTTTTAATGTAAACTATTTTATTCCATTTTTTGTTAGAAACTTATCCCATTCTTTCCATCTATTAGAAGAAAGAAAAATGAGATTTTGTTTCCAAAATCTCATTTTCTATTTATGGATTATAATAATACGTATTTTTTAATTAGAATAGCAGAAGTTGCTAAAATTCCTAAGCTTCCTGTTAGTACTATCATATATTGCATATTTTCTTTTGCACCTGTTTTAATACTTAAGATAACTGGTGCATCATCAATATCATCTTCTCCAGGTTTTTGGTTGTTTGGTGTTGAGTCAATATCTGGTGTATCACTATCGTTTTTGTCTTTACTAATTTCTGCAACGTTTATTTTTAAACCAAAATTATCTTTTCCATTTATCCAAGTTAGTAATACTTCTACTTCTGCACTTTGACCTGGTTGTAATAAAGTATCTTTTAATTGGTCTGTTACAATTTTTCCATCTACTTGTTTCCATGCTTTGTTATCTTCTGGTATAAATTTTAGTCCTTCTGGAATGTAGTCTGAAATTTCGGTTGCATATCCTGGAATTTCCCCTTCGTTGGTAACTCTAATTTTGTAACGGAATTTTACTACTACTTTGTTTAATCTACTTTCTTTAATTTCTACTTTTACCACTTCTTCTGGGTCATCTTCTGCTTTATGTCCTGTATCAGTAACCGTTTCTTTTCCATTATCGATAACAATTGCTTGTGTTACCCATTTTCTTAATGCTAAATCAAAGTATTTTACTTTTACTTTTTCAATGTCTTGGTCATCTTCTCCCTCTATCCATTTATCTGGTGTAGAGTCTTTATCAATGATTTCATTTCCATCTTTATCAGAATCGTCTGAAATTTGTGCTTTATTAATTAAGATTCTGTCTGATGTATTTGGTTCTGTTACTTTGAATGCAATTTTAACGTCTCTACTATTTGGTTCTTTCATGGTTTCAGGATTAAACTTGGTTAATAAGTTATCTCTTCCTGTTTCCTCTTCTTGCTCTTTTGATAGATAATCTGTTTTTATCGATACTGCTTTTGTAATGTCTGTGGTTTCTTCTCCTTTTTCATCTATCATAACCCATCTATATTCTTTGTTTGTTTCATGTTCTGGTAAAAATTCTAGTCCTTCTGGTAAATCATCTTTGATTTCCTTTGCATAACCATCTTTGGTTCCTTCATTGAAAATTCTTAAAGTATATGTTACAATATTTCCATTTTCTACTTCAACTGGTTCTTTTGTATGTTCATATACATAGTTTCCATTTTCGTCGATTTTAAATACTGGAATTCGGTTTGTAATTTCTGTGCTATTAACTGCCGTAATGAATTTTCTTAAGGCTAAATCAAAGTAACTTAATTTTAGGTGTTCTTTATCAATATCGTCTTCTTTTTCATCGCCGTTGTCTGGAGTAGAATCATTATCTTCTACTGGCTTTCCTTCTTCGTCCGAATCATCTGAAATTTCTGCGATATTGGTGATAATTCCTTCATAGCTGTTTAAGGCAATTACCTTGAATGCTACTTTTACATCTTTATAATCTGGTGATGTTTTATCTTGACCAAAAGGAGTAATTAAGTTTTCCCCTGGTGTTTTTTCTTGCTCTTTTGATAAGTAATCGGTGGTAATATATTTTGCTTTTGTTACCTCTGTTGTTTCTTTTCCTTCTTCATCTAGCATAATCCAACGATATTCTTTGTTTGTCTCGTGATTTGGTAAAAATTCTAGTCCAGATGGAATATTATCTTTAATTTCTTTTGCATATCCAGCAATGTCACCTTCATTGTAAATACGAAGTGTGTATTCTACAATATCTGTACTATCTACTTCAACTGGCTCTTTGGTATGGTCATAGATATAGTTTCCATTTTTGTCTTTCGTGTTAGTGAAAACAGGAACTCTATTGGTGACTGGTGTTTCATTTACTTTTGTAATGAATTTTCTTAATGCTAAGTCAAAGTTTTCTAAAATTAATTTTTCAAAATCATCATCATCTTGTTGTCCTTCATAATGATAAGTACTGTCTGTTAAAATTGACTTGTTGCTGTCTTTTCCTTTATAATCTGGCAAATCTTCATCTGCTGGTAAATTATCATTTGGTATGTTGTCTGTTGGTTTTGAATTGTCTTTTGTTAAACTATCTGCTGTTGAATCTCGATCGATTACATTTGTATTTCCGTCTTTATCACAGTATTGTGTTACTTCTGCAATATTAGTAATCACTTTGTCTAAGTTTTCTACTGATTCTACCTTACATTTAATTTTCAATTCTCGATAATGTAATTCCCCATCAAATGCTTTAATTAAGGTATCTTCTGGATCAATTTCTGGTCTTGCTAAATGTTTGGTTGTTGCTACTCTTCCTGTTGAATCAATTTCCCAACCATAAGAAGCATTAAATTCATCATTGATGTAAGATAATTGAGGTGGTAGATAGTCTGTTACTAAACTAGCGTAACCATCTGTTTCTCCTTCATTATAAATTCTCAATGTATAAATAACGATATTTCCTTCTGATACTCCAATTGGATTTTTTGGATGTCGATAAATAGCGGTTGTTCCTGTTCCATTTTGTAATGGAGAAAGGTCAATATCTGGTTCTCTTAAATAAGTAGTTCCATCTTCCTTGAATAACTCTTTTCCATTTATATTCGTAATAAATTTTCTTAATGCTAAGTCAAATGTTTTTGCTGGAATATATAGTTCTTCATAGTCATCATCATCTTCATATCCCCATCCTTGTTCTGATGTTCCTGGATTGTAATTTTCTTTTAAGTCTTTTCCTAAATTCTCTGGGGTAGAATCTTGGTCTGTGATTTCTTGTTTGTTTTCATCTGCATGTTTCGTAATTTCAGCTATATTTTTTAAACTTTGTGTACTTGTAGTTGCTTCTGCTGTTACTATACATTCTACTTGAACATCGGCGGAATCTAAACGCAAGGTATCTTTATTAAATTTTTGTAATAATCGATTTGCAAGTTTTGTTGTTACAATTGTTTTTCCATCTCCAGATGGATTCGTCCAGCCATATTCGTCGTTAATCTCACTCACTTCTTTTAAGGTTAGTCCTGCTGGTAAATAGTCTGTTATTTCCGTTGCATATCCATCTAACTCCCCTTCATTGTAAATTCGGATAGTATAAACTACGGTATCTCCTATTTTTACTTTAAGTGGTGTTTTTGTATGCTCTTTTGTAAGGGTTTCAATTGCTCCATTTTTTAATGCTAATTTTGTTTCCTCGCTTACTTGAGGCTCTCTGCTTGGGCTAACTGGGTTATTATTGATTTTTTCAATAAATTTTCTTAACGCTAAGTCAAAACGTTTTCCTGGGATAAGTAGTTCTTCATAATCGTCATCATCTTCATATCCCCATCCTTGTTCTGATGTTCCTGGTTTATATTTACTCTTTTGGTCATCCGTTAAATTATTTGGTATTGAATCTCGATCTGTGATTTCTTGTCTATTTTCATCTAAATGTTTCGTAATTTCTGCTACGTTTTTCAAATTCTGTGTTGCTTCTGATGCTCGTGCACTTACAATACATTCTATCTCTACGATATCCGAATCGATGGTAGTTCCATCAAATTTATTTAATAGTCGATTTGCTAATTTCGTTGTTACCACTGTTTTTCCATCTCCTGATGGATTTTCCCAACCATATTCATTGTTAATAGCACTATCTGTTTTTAAGGTTAATCCAGCTGGTAAGTAATCTGTTATTTCCGTTGCATATCCGCTTATATTTCCTTCATTATATATACGAATGGCATATCTTACCGTGTCACCAATATTTACTTCAATTGGTTTTTTAGTGTGTTCTTTTGTAACAGTTTGTATTCTTCCTGCATCAAGGTCTGATTTTGTCTCTGCTGTAATTTGTGGTTCTCTACTTGGATTAACTGAATTTCCATTAATATGTGTAATATATTTTCTTAAAGCTAAGTCAAAGTTTTGTACTTTTAAGATTACTTCAGCTTCTAGTGTTTTTTCTCCTGGTACTACTTCTGCTACTGGTTGTTCATTGGTTAAGTTTCCTGCCATTTGCCAATAAGTAATCGTACTTTCTTTTACTTTCATGGATACTTTAAATTTTGCATCTTCTACTTTTTTAGTATATGGTATTTTCAAATAAATTGGTTGTCCTACTAATTCTTTTAATGGCTTGTTTGTTGGTTGTTTATCACTTCCTAATAATGTATGTGTAATTTCTGTCCCATCGGTTGCAACTAATTTTTCTGTTAAACTATCTTCTATTCCTCCTGTTTGTGTAATAACATAAGGACCTGCTATGTAATATGGATCGCCATTTTCTTCTTGATGTAGTGTTACTGTTGCACCTTCTTCTGTCAATTTAATGGAGTTCTTTATTATTGGTATTGGTTTTGCTTCTGTTGTGCTTGTTGTTGATGAAGTTGCATTTACTTGTCTTGCATATCCCTCCGCATTTGTTACAAAATAATCAAATAAATCATTTAATTGTTCATCATTTTCAATATCCCAATTGTTAATAATATTTTCTAATGATTGATAATTTCTATTATCTAAACTTGCTACAATACTAGTAAAATCTCCACTATATTGGTCATCGTTCGTAAAATGCCAAATAGCGATTTGTTGTACAATATCAATTAAATCATTACTAATATCTGTATCTTGATATAATGGACTATTGGAACGAATTCCTGCACTTTGCAACAATTGTCTTTTATTTTCGATGGCTTCTTGTACTTGTTTGTCGGTTGGATTTTTACTTGGTGCTGGTATATAAGCATTTTGTAAAATCCATAAAACAGCATCATAGTTAGCAGTTGCTGGAAGTGTGTCTTTGTAAGCTTGTATGATTTCTTTATCGGTATCTCCTTCTGGATTTATCATATCTGCTGAAATGGTATAGGTTCTTTCTTGAGTTGCTGTTCCTCCTGCAGAACCAAAACCAACTCCCATCTTCAAGCAATAAAAACCATTATTTTGATTCATAATCGTTTTCTCGTTTGTATTATATTCATATATTTTCCACATATGTTGTTCTTTTGATTGTGTGGCATTTTGAATTCCGGCTCTATAAGCATAACCAGATTTACGATACGTCGGAATATTCATTTTTAATAATTTTCCTGGGTTATTGATTGTAGCTTGACTACTTGGTGCCATGCACATCATTCCTGCAAATACAATTCCCATTGCCATGGTATGTAATAAACCTTTTTTCAAATTCATAATTTTACCATCCTTTTATTTTTTCTTCTTATTATCTATATTTTATTTTAAATACCTTTTTAAAATTCGTCATTAGAAATATTTAGCAACATTTTTCACCTTTTTCTTGACCACTCTTTGGGTATTTACGGAAATAGATACTTTTTATTTTGATTTTTCTTTTTTTCCCTATATTACAATTATATTACATTTTCGTTGCTTTTTCAAGGTTTTATGTAGATTTTCTTAGGCGAATGCGACTTTGTGGCATTTCTATTTGATTTTGTAAATTCTCCTAATAAATAAAATTGCCAAAAATTTTCGATTATAAAAAAGCGAAAATAACAAATGCTAGTATTATAGTATTTCATTGAAGGAGGATTTTTAAAATGGAAGATTTCAACAAACAAAACAAAAAAGATAGACAGTTAGATAATTTAATTCATTTAGTAGAAAATCATACCAGAACAGAACGACACTTAGAACAATACTCTCATATTGGTAATCCCAAAAATAAAGAACATGCTAGAAAAATTCAGAAAGTTCGTGAAGAAGAAATGGAAGATTTATGCCATAAATTAAATGGAAATGCAGATATTCAAACAAGAGAAGAACAAATTGAAAATCTAAAACAAAAATATGAAAATACGCAGGGATACATTCATCATTATAAAGAAGATATGTCTGCAGAAATGTTGCATAATTTACAAGAAAAACAAGAAAAGAGAAGAATCCAACTTGATAATCTGAAAGACTATTAAAAAGAAAACCTTTTAACATTCTTATTGTATGTTAGAAGGTTTTCAAAAATTTTTATCTGTTTTTTCATTTTACTACTTAATCCCCGCAAATGCGGGGAAGATTTAGAATTCCTCGGTAAGTTTCGGTAACCCTAAGTCTTCACACCACCGGTTGGCTTCTTCCATAATCGCCTCCATACATCCATCATAGTATAGCTCCGGCATACGCTCGCTCTTCTGCTTAATTTTTTTCAGCTTATTTCCTTCGTGGAAATGATATCTCCCGTTGTGGATAATCATTTTTTCTTTTACTTCACTATTATCTGCGCGGAAACATACCTGAAGAATTAGCCGATTGTTGCATGCTGTAACAATGTCTACACTTACAAAGCTTACTCTCTCAACATACTGATAAATAAACATACCGATTAACCTTTCTGCCCTACATGGCTGAAATATTCTACAAATAGCTTTTTACTATTTTAGTTACGTTTATAGTATAGCACACTTTACATAATTTGTAAAGTGTGCAGATATTATCCTTTTGTTTTACCTCAACGATTGCCTTTGAGCCGATACAAGAAACATAAAAATGAGAAAACTATTGATATTTCAACGTTTTCTCATTTTTTTGGAGGCTATTACCAAGTTGAGTGTCGTCTGTAATTCGCTCATAGCCTATATTTATATAATTTTAAAATCTCATTTTAATACAATAGCTTTTATTAATTATTTATCAAAATCATATTTGACAAAAATAAAAAATCTGTGTATAATATAAATATAGGAAACGGAAACCACAAACGTGGCTTGCCGAGTGTGTAACACATCTGACTCGTCAAAGTTAACAGATGTGTTTGTTTATTTTGTTCCTTATTTGTCCACATTATAAATATAACTGTCAATAAGGCTACGTTTACGGTTAGGGATATTCCTAAAGCATATATTAAAAATAATACAAATTCCATAAACACCACCTCACTTTCCCAGAGATGAACTCTGCTATGTATGGTGGCAAACCACATCTGCTTATTCTCATTTCCTATGTTTAATACTATACATTATTTAATTATAAAATACAAGCGAACAAAATAAAATTTTATAATTTCTTTTAATTTTTTAAATTAAAAGAATCAAGCTTATTCTTTATTGAATTTTATATTACTATTTCTTTCATCAACATTTTTTAGTTCTATTTTTAAAATGGCAAATCTGAAAAATCAGTATTATAGTGTTCTAATCTTCCTTGTAGATTTTGCTTTATTATTTCTTTTTGCTTATCATTACAATTATTTAACAATTCAATGCTTTTTGATATCAAAGATGTTGGAATAGTATAAACTTCATAAGCTTCCTCATTATAGCTATCCCATTGAGTTGAGCTTTCTTTTACTCTTACTACCTTCCCAAAAAAACATTCTGCAAAATCCTTATTATTTAGAATTTTATCTTCTAGACAATATTTTACTAAAATTGATTCTAATTTTTGAATAATTATACTTATTTCATTAATACTTGTACCATATTCAACACTTTCAATTGTTTCATCTAATTTTCCAACGATTTCTTTATAAATTTTCTTTTCTTCATTACTAAAAGTAGTTTTATTTCTAATTTCTTTTTCAGACATTTTATTTTGTATTTCAGCAAAAGAGTTTATTCTCTTGAAAACATTATATTCTACCATTTCATTTACTATGGATAAATATCTAAAATTTTTTATATTGTTTTCTTCAATTATTTGTTTAATTAATTGACCTACAAAATAGATTTCAGTTTTATTATTATAAATTGGTTCATTATCATCTCTAGTATTCATTTCGCTTGGTAAATTTGCAATCCAATTATTTTTATATAAAGTTAATGGGCTTACATTATTATCCGTAGAATATATTTTCCCAAAACCAAAGTCAATTATTTTGACAATACCATCTGAATTAATAAGAATATTATTACTTCTTATATCTCGATGGCATAGATTATGTTGTTCTAAATAACAAAATCCATTTACTATTTGTTCAAAAATGTGATTAAGTGTATCTGTATTATTTCTTATATATTCATTTAAGCTTTTAGCATTTTCAATATATTCCATAATTATATATCCTACTTGTTGATTTGGATATATGTAATTATTATAGATTCTTACAATATTAGAGTGAACAATTCTATTTAAGATTTTTATTTCATCAATAAATTTATCAAAATATCGTTTTTTTCATTAGTATCAGTTATCGTTGTACTGGGTTCATACTTTTTACAAGCATATAATTCATCAATAATTTCATCTTTAATCAAAACTGTTCTTGAAAAAGAACCTGCCCCCAGATTTTGAATGAACTTATAATCTTTACTTCTTATAAAAGGTATTATATCCCCTGACTTTAATTCTTTCTCCATTTTCCCCCTCCAAATAACTATATATCATAAAGTTTGTGCTTTTTCAAGTTCCTATAAGTTAAACTTGTATTATCCGAAAACATTTTAACTCTTTTTTAACACAATAAATTTTATTTTTTAATACAAAAGGAATAATTAATTCAATTTTCAAACCTTGAAAGTACTGAAAACACCGCATTTTCGTTTCAAAGTATAAAAAACGAGAAAACATTGATATTTCAACGTTTTCTCGTTTTTTTTGGAGGCGCCACCCGGATTTGAACCGGGGATCAGAGTTTTGCAGACTCGTGCCTTACCACTTGGCTATAGCGCCGACTATATTTATTTTATCGCACCTGAATGACTTTGCTTACTTGCGACTCGCTTTACTCACTGCATACTGAATTGGTGGATAAATTTGGAGCGGAAAACGGGGCTCAAACCCGCGACCTCTGCCTTGGCAAGGCAGCGCTCTATCAACTGAGCTATTTCCGCATATGCTTTCTTTGTTTGAAAAGCATATTTATCATAACAAATTTATGGTTAAAAGTCAAGACATCGGAAGAAATTTCCTTTGTTTATTTTATAAGTTGGTAGTTTGGCAAAGTGGTGATTAGTTGTATTAAATAATTTAAACTACTCTTTTTTTCTATTGTTTTAGCAAGCGTAATATCAATTGTTTCAACAATTTCTTCTTTTCTTTTGACAATGATATTTCCTATCTTGGTTCCTTCTATTACGGGTGCCTCGTATTGATAAATAGCATTGATTTCTATGCTAATTTCTTTTTCCTCTCCTTTTTGGATTGGAATAACTTTTCTTTTCATTTCTGCTAATTCTAATTCTGCTTCTTGTTTTTCTGCTTTATTTATATATATGCGTTTTGTATTCATTTGTTTCCAATTTTCGTATTCTTTTTCTACTATTTCTTCTACATTAACCCTTGTATAGTTCTCAAATGCATTTTCAATTAATTTAATACTATCGGTTGTTCTCTGCTTTTTGGTGTCACATCCTAACACTACTGTAATAATTTGGTTTCCTTCTCTTGTACAGGATGTAACTAAGCACCTTCCGTGCTCCATTTGTAAACCCTGTTTTTACGCCATTTACTCCTGGTAGATATCCTAGTAACTCGTTGGTATTATTAATTGTTCTAGCATTTCCATTGATTGTTATTGTGGTGCATTGTGTGTTTACGATATTTCGAAAACTCTCATTATTTAATGCATAATCTGTAAGAACGGCTAATTCATAAGCTGTTGTATAGTGATTTGCATCATCTAACCCATGTGGTGTTACGAAATGCGTGTTGCTTAATCCTAATTCTTCTGCTTTTTGATTCATTAAGGTTGCAAACCCTTCTAAGCTTCCTCCAACATGTTCTGCTAATGCTACTGCTGAATCATTTCCGAGAACGTAGCATAAGTCCATATAGTAAGTCTCTTACGGTTATGTTATCTCCTGCTTTTATTTTTAATGTAGAGCCTCCTGTTCCTGCCGCTTTTTTCGAAATCGTTACCATATCCGATAAATTTCCTTTTTCTAGTACTACAATCGCTGTCATAATTTTGGTTGTAGATGCCATTGGTCTTTTGGATGTTTCATTTTTTCCCCATATCATTTCTTTTGTTGTTCTATCATAGATAATTCCTGCCCTTGCATTTAATTGTAACTGACCTGATGTTGGTTTTGCTACGGTTTCTGTCATAATTTCTTCCATTTCATTCTGCATTATTTCTTGTTCATCGTCATCATCTGCTAAGACAGGGGGATGATAGATTACAATTGCAATAAGAAGGATAAGGAATCCTATCTTTTGTAATATCTTTGTTTTCTGGGTCATGTCACATGCCTCCATTTTATTTTCTATCTAACATGCGTATCGTTCTGTGTACATTTATAATATATTTCACAATTATAGCTTTTATTCCTTTTTTTATCTTCTTTCTCTACTATTTCCCATTTCTTCTTCTAAATCCTCTGTTACCATTTCAATAATTTCTTTTGTTTCTTTTTCTGGATTTTCTTTTCTTTTTTCTTCAAATAGTTCTTGTGCTCTATCTGCATTTGGCTCTCCTTCTCGGTAATACCCCCATTTTACTGCAAGCTTATTATAATCTACTTCATCATGTGTATGTGACTTTGTATTTCTATCCCCATCAATGTCTTTGGTTTTCATTTTATCATCATCTATGATTCGTCCTGTACTATCTTCATGTGATTTTGCCTCTTGGTAACTTTCTTCTACACTTCGATACCCATCTCCATATTCCTCACTTAAGTCTCTTTCTTCTTTTTTCATAGACCATACATTATCTGTTTCTAATTCTCTATCTAAACTTCTATTGCCTTCTACTCCTTTTCCTCCAATGGTTTTTCGTGGGGAATGATAGACTTTTATTTCACCATAATTTCCATTTTTTATTGCGAGTGTTCCTTCTCCTATTTTGTATCTTGATAACACATCATCTTGTGTTACTTCTCCTTTTTGACTTACTTGGTAATTTGTTTCTCTTGGATTGTTTCCTTCTGCATGGTCTTGTCTTAAGTCTAGCGGAACTACACTCCCATCTTTGGCAATTGCTACAAAAGCATATCTAGTCGTATTGTTTTTTGCATTTTCTCCTTTGCTTGTTATTAAATTATCTCGCTGATTGGATTCAATCACACCTAGTTTTACAAATTCTTTTCCTTCTACTTTAGGAAGCATCCCTGCTTTTTCTAATACCTTCCCTAATGTCTTCATATCGGTTACTTTGTCATCCATTTCCATTTCTTGTTTGATATTGACATCTGTTTCTTTGTTCTCTTTTTTTGGTCTCCAAAATTTATTTCTTTCGCCCTGTTCTTTTATCTTTTCTTTGTTCTTTTCTTGCGTTTCTTCTAATTTTTGTTTTAAATCCAAACTAACAATTTGCATAATTTCTCTTTCTTGTTTCCATCCTAGTGCTTTTTCAATCAAGTGTCTCTGCTTTTCTTGTTCTGCTCTTAAAGAGATTTCCTTTTTCGTTAAATCAATGGATTGTACAACATCTTTAATTTGTTTCGCAAGTTCTTCTTCTACTGTTTTTTCTTTTAGCAAGATATGATTTCCTTTTATTTTTTTTACATACGTTCCAATTTCTTTCGTGTCTAGATAATAAATACCAATATCTCCTTTATCCACAAAATATAATCCTACTACTTTTCCTTTTATTTTTAAGCGTTCCATTAAATAGATATCCTGAACCTTTTTATTTTCACCATTCTCTATTAATTTTTGTTCAATTTTTTTCATGTCATTTTCGAACTTTCTATTATGAATAATAAATCCTATTAATTTGTCCTGTATGACATCAATTATAATCGTTTCTTCTTCTCTTCCTATTAATTCTTCTAATTCAAAATCACCTGTATTTTCGATATATACTTTTTGCATAGATACTACATCTTCTGAAATAAAATACTTTTTCCTATTTGTAATTCCTATTATTTTTACTTTTTTCTTTTTTCCTATTAATTCTTGTAAATTCATACTTCACCTCTTATAATAAAAATCGTTTTGCCACTAAACTCATTCTTTCATAGATAAAATAGGACGATTAAAATCGCCCTATATCATTTAACTGTTATATTTCAAATGACATAACAAAATCTGTCCCTTCTAGTAGTTTTATTACAAATTTTATATCTCTATTTTCTTCTTTGTTTTCAATATTCTTTATATTAACATTATATACATACGTAGGTTCCATATCTTTATTATGTGCTTTAAAAGCTACTTCATTGTGATGATAAAAATTTGTTTTTATATATTCTTCTAGTTTACTTAAGGTAGCAAAGTTGTTTTGTCTAAAATTTATGTCCAATATATCATATACACTTTTATAATCTTGCATATTAATCATAGATATTATTTGTCTTATATTATATTTTACTTTTTCTTCTTTCTTTAATTTACTATAATATTCTTCATTTTTTAGAGTATAGCCGTCTAGTTGTAATTTATAATTCATAATATCTTTATCTTTAAATATATAGGTATCTCCATATTCGTCTATACAAGTAAATATAGTAGCTTCTTCTGTTTCTTCTATCGAATAATTTTTTATCTTCAATAACGAATTGTTTTTATTGGATTGTTTGATATAAGTATTGTATTCTTCAAAGGTTGGAAATCTTATATTTTTATATTCTTCGTCTAACAATTTATATGCTTCCTCTGGATAGTTACTTACCAAATATCCATAATCATATAAATAGTATTGTGCCATTACGAGATCCGTTATTACATTTTTTTCATAACTATTATTATTGTTCTTCTCAATATATTCTATTCCTTCTATGTTAAAATCCGTTTCTATATTACTGTGATGATAGTTCTTAAATTCAAGATATTGTGATGGATAGATTGAAAACGTATTGGTATAGGAATCTGTTTTTACGACTACATTAAATTCTGTTTTATAATCTAATTGTCCTTTTATATAATATAAATTCGTATTAATATTTTTTTGTACTATATATATCTTTTCAATTGAGTAATTGGTGTTTTTATATTTTATAAAAGCTTCTTTTATATTATCTTTATCTAAATTCAGACTATGAATTGCTTCCTTATCTAATAGTTGTTGCAATTGCTCTATCCCTATATTGGTATACTCTTCTATCAATCGTTCCTCTTCTTCCTTTGTTTCATACATTACCCCAATCGTATTTAAATCAGCATCTAATAAATTTATAGTATTAAAGTATTTGTTTAATATTGTTTTTACCATATAATATTCGTCTCTATCTTTTACTGTAGCAATTTCATCATATTCTGTATGTTTTTCCTCATGATTAATGATAATTTTATCTTTTAAAAGTATTAATAGAATTACGATTAATATGATACATATTATAATGATTGCAATTAAAATAGGTAATAAGTTTTTTTTCACGGATTTGCCTCCTTTTATCCTCCAGTATATGAGAAGTGCATATAGTCTTTTTTCGAAGACCAATCTCCTCCCCATCCCCATCCAATACCTTTGAATGCATTATATAAAACGCCATTTCTAGGAATTGAATATTCACTTTTGTTTGGGTCCCAAAATGAACCTGCATCTATGGTTCCATCTGCAAATACACAATAGTTTTCTTCTACATTTATATCTACTGCTAATCCTAAAGAGTGTTGTGACATTTTTGATGTTCCACTTATATTTCTCCAACTAAATCCACCAACTTCATATACCTTAAATCCAGCATCTTGTGCTTTTTGCAAAACATTTTTTACATCTTGTGCTACATCTTTATGAATCGTTAAGGATGTTGTTGTTTTCTTTCCTTTCTTTGTTGTTATTGGTACTTGTATCGTTACTAGATATTTTTGTATTCCTGCTCTTGTTGTTGGTATTCCATCTGGAAATACATCTGCTAATTTTCCTGTTGCAGGAGACGTTCCTCCTGTAAAACCTCTTAATTCTTCTAATGATTTTTGATCGGTATAGAATATATGTGTATTCGGATCTTCAAATAAATATATATAGGTAGAATGTTTTTCTGATGCACTTGTTGGCATTCCTGCTGCTTCTGCAGATGCTCTTGTTCTAAAATATACCGCTCCTCCTGTCGTATCTCCTCCTGCGATAATACTATCTACTGCTCTTTTCGTTTTTTCTGAAGGTACTGCTTTTGCTAAATGCCCATTATTTACACAAGCAAATTGATTTGGTTGGTATATTACCTCTTTTATGGTATTTGGCCATTTTGAACATTTTACTCTATTTAATACTACACATGCTACGTGTCCTATTTCTGGCTCAGAGCTTCCTCCTGCTTCTGCTTCACAAAGTTTATATAATAATTCTAAGTCTTCTTCCTCTAATTCTTCATATTCAACCTCTGGTTCTTCTATATCTACTTGATCTTCTTCATCTTCTTCATATTCTATCTCTAAATCCTCGTTATCTGGAAGTGTCATTAAATATTTCATATGGTCTATTAATCCTTGCATTTTTACTTTATATTGGCTTGAATAGTCTTCTTCTGCCCCTACAGAACTGTCTCCTTCTACATTTTCTCCAAGTATACTATATAATAATTCTGCTTTATTTAATAATTCATTTAATGGTTTTACTCTCTCATTTGTACTATTTGGTTTTTTATAAGAAACATTTGTCCCTTTTCTATCGAATTCTGCCTTTTGTGCACAAACTTGTGCTCTATGTGGATTTTTGTAGCAATCGTTATAGTAACATTCTCCATCTTCATTTCTTAATAAACCTAAAAATTGTTTTGATTTTTCAACTGAATTTACTAATATTCCCGGATTATATGTTGTAACTGTTGTTGTTGTTTGGGTAGAAGTTTTGGTTTCTGCTAAAAATGTATCATACCATTTTTCAGGAACCGTTATTTCCATTTCTACTCCTTCATATCCTATCTCTTTTTTTATGCCTGCTTCTTGATGATGACTAAGTTTCGATGGTAGTGGGATTTTTTCTGTAATTGGTCCATTTTCTTCTACTGTTTGTTCTATATTTTTCGTATATTCATATTCTTCATAAAAACTCCAAGTATTAGCATATACTATTTCCAAATGAGGATTTGTTGTTGTTGTAACAACAATTTTTCTTCTCTTTTTCGTTTCTTCATTTGTTTTCGTAGCGCCTACTGTTGAGTCACTAGAACTATTTTCATAACTTTCGTATTTTTCTTCTATTTCTGTAACAACTCTTTCTACTGTGGTATCATCTTGAACTACTAAATCTATTTCTGTTTCTCTTGCAAGCATTGCTACATGGTATACAAATTCTGGACTTCCTGTTATTTCACACAAACTTACTAAAAATTCGTATGGCATCGTATATTTGGAAATGTATGCTTTATAGTCGATATGTTCTTCTCCTTCAATAATAACTTCTGTTGTATCTGCACCGATTCCAAATTTTTGATTAATCCAATCTTGTAAATCTTCAAACCACTTATTAATTCCATTAGAGATGTCTCCTTCCATTGTTTCAATTGTTTTTACCTTTGCAATTACGACATTTCCTTCTTCATCTAATGTATAACGGTATCTAATTTTTTTGTCTTGTTTGTCTACCATTTCTTTCCACTTTTCTGGAGTTACATATTGCATTTGTACATATTCTTCTTTTCCTATTTCCTTTATATATTCATTCTCATCTATCTGTAATGCTCCACTTATATCTGTGCTTTGTTTTGTTCTGTATAAATATACACCTCCATCAATCCAATCATCATTTTGTTTGCAAACAAGCTCTCTTCCCCTTCTTCTATGAATGCTTTGCGTGATTAAATCTGCTTTTATAAATTCTTTAATATATTTTTCTATTGTTTCTTTTTGGTCTTTATAGGCATCATCTGTTAAAATTTTCTCTATTAATTCTTTTTCAGTTAATTTGGCATCCCCTTCTTTATAATCAATATCTCCCAGTAATCCTAGGGCTTTTAGTGAAATACCCAAATTTTCTAAGTTTCTTATATATTCATCTACTAAGGTAGCTTCCGTTTTTGTCTCTTCTCCGTGTTTCTTCATCTAAATATGAGAATTCTATTTCTTTGTCTAACTTTATCCAATAATCATCCTTCATCCATTTCCAAAAATTTGAAACAGATGTTGTTACATTTGACATTAATCCAATTAATGTATCTTGTACCACCATAATGATTGCATAAAAGGATAATAGCACTAATATTATTCCTGCAATTCCTGCAACTACTGGTATTAGCTTTCTTTTTAATGCTTTTTTCACCTTAGCTTTTGCCTCTTCTTCTGCTTTTTGTTTTGCCTTATCTTTTATTCCCATATTCACCACTTTCCTTGTTTACCATGCTACTTCTAGTTTTAATCTTTCTGTTGTATTTTCATTTTTGTATTTTTGATAATCTTCTACGACATCTGTAAAAGTTACCTTTTTCGTTGCTATACTTGCATTGTATTTTTTGTTGAATTTCAAACGATATGTTTTTGAACCATAGGATGTAATCTGATATAAATCACTTGATATCTCATTGGTAAATGCTGTATATTTTACATTGTCTGTTCCTGTTGCATATACAGTTTTAGAACTTTTTCTGGTATCTAAGCAAATATCTTTATCCGTATTATTTTGTACTCTAATTTCATATATTTCATAATCTATATATATTTTTTGCTTTGCTATTGTTATTATAATTCCATTTTGTTCTACTTTCTTGTTTATTTCATTTGTTATAATTAAACTATTAATATTTAATTTTTTACTTTCCTTCTCTACTGTAATGTAATCTTGATAATAGTCTTTTGAAGAAATACTCCCTGTTCCAAGTACATCGCCATAAAATGTAACTTTGTATGTATTTGTTTTCGTTGAATTTTTATAGTTCTCGATGTTGGTGGTTCTATTTTCTGTAAATATAATATTATAATAGTCTTTTACAAATCTTTCTTTGGTTGGAAACAATGTTTCTTTACAACCTTCTGATAATAGAGCATATGCATTATCAATATCATTTGAATTACATTTTTCTACAAAATCCTCTATTAAATTTACATTTGTTTTTGTTTTTTCTACATTTACTTTTTCCCCTGTAATAATAGACTGCGTTGGCATCTCTTCCTCTAATATGCTTTCATTCACATTGTTTTTTCTTTCTTTTGAAGCCTTTAATGCACTATCATTTAACGCTCTTATGATAATGAAAAAGAAAGCTACCACCAATGCTGTTATGATAATTTTTCCTCTGTTCTGATTCCATATCCTAATTATTTTGTTCATTGTAAGTAGCCTCCTATTTTATTTATTCAATTATTTTTTACTCTTCTGTTTATTTTTTTGTGTTTCTCCTTGGTTTTCTTCCTCCCGAGCGGTTTCTTCCTGAAGGATTCGGTGTTTGAGCAGTTGTAGGGGTTGACTTACCTTTTATTTTATCCATATCGTAAGATTGTCCCGTTTGTGCTTTCATTACATTTAATACATAATCCGCTTGTTTTCCTGCTTCTGTTTCATTAAATCCTTTATTCATAAATTCTTGTGTAAAGTCTGCTCTTCTTTGATTATATTTCTTATCATCTCCAAGAACATCTGAAGTAATTTTTCTATCTTGTGCAAGTAATGCAATTTTTGCTGATTGTTTTGCTGAAACTCCAAGTTTTTCTGATTTTCTAGCTCTATAAATTTGTGCAATATCAGTCATACCTTCATCTGCATATTGCTGTATCGCTTGTTTTTCTTCTCGTAAGTCTCGTGCAGATGGAGCTTGTCCATTATGGTCATTCGTCCACTTGTCTCTAATGTATTGGTCTGTACTTGCATCTTTCATAAACATTCTTGCTGTATGTTTATCTTGCCACTCTGTATTTCCACTAAAGGTATCTCTTGTCCTTCTGATAGTATCTCCTGCTTTATGTCTAGCTGAATTTACTGTACTTCCTAAGTGTACCGCTCCTCTTCCTAATCCAGTAGCTGTATTTTCTACTTTGTTTACTACGCCTTTTCCAATTGTTCTTCCTGCTGTTGCTCCTGCAATTACACCTGTTAGTCCTTTTCCTGAAGCAAGTCCTGCTGCTCCTCCAATAATAGTTCCAGCAGCACCTAATGCTAGTCTTGATGTTCCAAATCCTGCCTTAGCGGTAAATTTAGCTGCTTTTCCTAGTTTTTTAGCACCTTTAATTGCCATTCTCTTTTTACCGCCTTTTGCACTTACGATATTTCTCATACCCTGTCTGAATCCACTTGGTTCTTTATTTTCTTCTTTACTATCCTGTTGTTCACTTAATTCTCTTTGTTGCTGTTCTAGTTGTCTTTGCTGTTCTTCTAATTGTCTTCGTTGTTCTTCTTCTTCTTGTCTTCTTTGTTGCTCCGCAAATCTTTCTGCTGCCTTTTTCGCTACATCTTCTTTATCAGTATTTTCTTCTTTATCAGTATTTTCTTCTTTTGGCTTAGATTCCACATTATCTCTATAATCTATATCATCTGTTCCATGTGTTCTTGTAAAGCTTGGTTTATCTTCTGTATTGGATGAAGAATCGTTACTTTTTCCTCTATCAGATGCTCCTGATGATTTTGAGCCACCTTTACCTCCAAATTTAGAAGCTAATGACCCTGCTGTAAATCCTGCTAAAGAGCTCATCATTCCTAGAGGTGCTTTATCAAAGCCAAACATTTTCTTCAACAATTTCTCTGCTGGTAATATAAATCCAACTGCTGCTAATGCAAATATAAAGTTTGTTTTTACAAGTTCCATAGCAGAACCCACAAAAACCATATATACAATAAAATGGAATGGTTGAATCAATGCTGTATATATATATTCTTTAAGCCACATATTAAAAGCTTGTGCTTTTCCATCCCCTATTTTATCGATTGGATAAGTAAGTGCTACAAGTGGTGCTATTATTGTTAAAAACGCCATTGTAAGTGTCCTTTTCAAATAGTGGAAAGTAAAAATTCCTGTATAGGCTATTAATGCTATATATACTAATAAATAAGCAAAACTTTCCATATTATCTTTGCTTTGTACCATGAATCTTGTTGCACCCATTACATTCGTTGAAAAACTTGTTCCATCACTTACAGAAACAACTACTGTTTCTGAAGTATAGGTATTTCCTGCTAATGCATCATTTAATGAATCAATTAACACAAGTGTAAATGACATGATATAGTGTAAGAAGAATAATAGACAAAGTGCAATTAACCAATCCATAAACATTTGCTTATATTTTGCTTTATCTGGTGCTGTACTAGATATAATAATCCTAATTCCTACATATGCTAATACACATAAAAGTCCAACGATTGCCAAATTTCTAAGTGCGATGTACCATCCTGAAATTGTTTCTTGTAAAATTGCCGCTGTTCCATCTACTCCATATTTTGATGTGTCTTTTGTTAGTTTTGGATTAATAAAATTGATATCTAAGTATGGCACTTTATTACTAAATATTTCTTCTGGGCTATATTCTATTACAGGTACTTGATAGGTATCACTATCTGTATTTTTTCCCAAATCTAAATCTTCTGTCTCAACTTCAATTGTTGCTTCTCCACTACCTGGTTCTATTCGGTCATCTCCTTGTTCAACCATTACTGCTAAATCTCTATACTTTTCTCCTGATGCCATCGCTCCTGTCATACTCCATTGTAAGAAAGATTCAAATGCATCTCCTATCATTGCCACTAAGTCTATCATTGCATTGGCTAACACTCCACCTACATTTGATATAAATCCCGCATGAGAATAGGTTGGTACTATGAAATTACTAAGTAATAATGCTACTATTACGCTTATGATTATCTTTTGTAAAAAGCCTTTTTTGGTAATACCTTTCATCTTTAATTTCTCCTCCTAGTATTCCTCTTTCTTTCTATTCATTTGTACCAACTTGTTGATATTTGTCTCTACGAATTCAAACTCTTTTGCGGTTGGCTTTATCTGGATAATTGCGGTATCTGCTCCTACTTTTAGAAGTCCTTCTCCTTTGAAACAGGTTACTAAGAAACTTGCTTCTCCAGAACTTAGTTTAAATACTTCTCTTAAATATCCAATTTCGGATTTATCTTGTGCTAAAAATAGTTTTGTATCAGAAGAAGTTAAAACGGCTTGTGCTTCTGGTTTCTCATAGAAGTCTTGGAATCTTTGTGAAATAATCGCTAGGGATACGTTTCTTTTTCTAGCACGACGTGCCATCGTATTTAAAAAGTCTACGGCTTCTGGGTATGGAAGTAACATCCATGCCTCATCCACTAGCACTCTTTTTTTCGAAGCTTTGGTTCTATCTTCACTGTTTTTCTTTACATATTTTTCCCAAATCCAAGAAAGTAAAATTTGTTGTGCAAGTGGTCTTGCAAATCTTTCTTCTAGTTGGGAAATATCTAAGTTTACAAATAAAGTTCCATCTAATAAGTCAAAGGTAGATTGTCCATCAAAGTATGCCATTTGTCCGTTATATTCACGGATGTATTGTTTCATAACTTTGATTAAGTAACTATAATGGAATTGATAATCTACGTTCTTATTTTCTTCTGCCTTTCTTAGAATTCTTTTATACCAAGAACCTATGGTTGGCATGTTTTTCTTTTGTTTTCCTAATACATCTGTTGTGTTCATTACATTTGCTTCATATAAACTTGCTGGGTCGCTAGTAATATGCAAAGCAGCATATTCTTCTGCAACCGATTCTGATATAATTTGTTTGGTAAGCTCATTTACTTCTGTACTTCTTGTACTTCCTCTTGCCATGGTAAGAAGTGCTTGAGTTACGTCTTCTACTTTACTTTCTACATTGACAACAGATCTTGTTTTTCCTGTAATTTCATCACGAATTACTTCCGATTCTACCTCAAATAAGTTGATTACTGTTTTTGAAGTTGGACTAATTACTACATTAATTCCACCTAAGCTTTCTGCTACAATGCTATATTCCCCTTCGGCATCTAGTGCTAAACTTTGAATTCCCATTAGCACAGCAGAACGTGAGATAAGTGTCTTCATGGTTACGGATTTACCAGCTCCAGACTTTGCAAATATAACCATGTTATAATTAGCAAGTGATGCATGGAAGTTGTCAAATAAGATTGGCACTCCTGTTTGTTTGTTAAATCCTAGTGGTATTCCAGTAGGATGTCCTACTTCTGATGTAGTAAATGGAAATACAGTTCCCATCGAACGTCTATCAAAGGTATGTGTTTTTTTCACTTTATCTTGCATTAGCGGTAAATTACTTTGGAATGCTTCTTCTTGCATTCCCCATGCACTTTTGACTCCTACTAATGATTTTGACATTTCAGATGCTAATAATTTCGTATAACGATTCAAGTCATCTAAACTATAAGCAAATAAGGTGGATACTACGGATGCTTCAAATAATTTATTATATCCTGCTGCAATTTCATCTCTCAATTGCTCTGCTTCCCATCTTTTTTGTCCTAAAGTACTTTCTCTGTTAATGTTTCCACGGTCAGCTGCTACAATTCTTTCTGTTTCTAGTTCGTTAATCGTCCTATTTAATTCATTTTGTGATCTTGATTCTGCTACTGGGCTTATGTAGATGGAGGTATTAATGTCTCCAAATAAGTACATATCACGAAATAGTTCTGGGAAAGTTGCCATTCTTGGTAGTTCTGATACAAAGAAACTTCTTGCATATCTTGTGACATTAGAAATAATTTCTAAGTGGTCGATGTTACTTGCGTCTAGTCCAGAAGGAGCAATTAGTTCTTTGATGGTTTTCTTTTTTAAGATTTGATATTCATCTGGATTGGTATAATCATTATTAAGCTGTCTTTGTTTTTCTAGTTCTCTTTGTTTTTTCTTTGACATTTTCTTTTGTTCCTCCTTCTTCCTCTTTTTCTTCTATCTTTTCGATTGCACTTTGTACAATGTCCTCTCCTAAGATTTGTGTGTTTTCTTCAATAATTAGTTTAGCAAGTTCATCAATTAAATCACGTTTTTGGTTTCTCTTTTCTTGTAATGCTTTTTGTTTTTCTGACCTTGCTTCTGTTACTTTTGCTTTTGCTTTTGTTAATGCTTCTTCTTCAATTTCTTTATCTAATAATCTCATTTGTTTATCAACAACATCTGGTGCCGTTGAATACAATTCGTCATATCCTGCTTTTAGTGCTTTATCTAATCCATATACTTCTGCTTCGTCACGATTATATGCCATATATAATAGTTCTACTAAATCATTTGAACTCATAACTCTACCATTTATGCCACATACTCCTAGTGTTCTTACAACAGATTGTGCTCTTGTATATAATTCTGAGAAAGCTAAATTTCGTTGTTCTTCTTTATCAAATTTGTTGTCTCCTAGTTCTTCTACAAAGTATGGTATTACAACATAGTATTTTTTGTTTAGTACGTTTTTATTTAAACTCATTTTTTCTGTGTTATAGATAATATCTTTTCCATATTCATATAAGTTCTTTTGTTTGGTTAGTTCAAAATATGCTTTATTTAATTGCTCTTGGGTATAAGCTTCAGAACGTACCATTTGATTGTATTGCATTTCTTGTTTTTCTACTGCATATTGTACTTCTTTTATTTTTTCTTTGTACGTTTGAATACTACTGTCTAAGTTAATGGTTCTGGTTTGAGTATAGATTTGTACCGGATGTCTTAAGGTATTTAAAAATTGAATAAATCCATCTTCTACGGAATTTTTTTCTGCTTCTGACATTAAGTCATAGTTAATTCCTTGGCATTCTACCACCATGATATAACGCATTCCATCTTTTTGCGAAATCATGTTATCTACTACTGTATCAAACTCCATAAAGTCCATGATAGATTCTACTTTATAGTCTTTGTATTTTCTTGTCTTTTTCTTTCCTTCTCCTTCGCTTTTTTTCTCTTGTTCTTCCTTACTTTTTAGTTTGGTTGATACATATACTAATCCTAAAACAATTAATAACATAACCATAAGAACTAGTACAATTGTTAAAACAATGGTTAATAGTTTGATGTTATCCATTCTTTCTTTCCTCCTTTGTGTATAAATAAATTCGATTTCCTCTTTTTTTGAATTTAATTGCTCGTTTTATAATTTCATCGATGTTTTCTCCACCTACTGTTTTGCTAAATTTGAATGCTCCTATTTCTGGGAATTTAAAGGTTCCTATAAAAAAACCGATTAAGCCAAAGAACGCCATAATAATAATTCCTACAATGGTCGTTTGAAGAGCGGAAAAAATAAAATAGAATGGTAGTCCAAGAACTGCCGAAATAGCAGTATATATCATACTCTTGGTAGAAAATATAAATAATATTCTTCCTTCTCCTTTTACATTTCTAGGTATATTATAAGTTCCCATATGGTGCACTTCTCCTCTCTTTTGTTTATATGTATAATTTCACTTATTTATATTATAACAGAAAGTCCTACAAAATGTAACAAAAAAGCAAAAAAAAATGCACTTTTTGTGCATTTTTAATATATTTGTAATATCTTTGTCATTGTTTTGTAATTTTTCAATTAGTTTAAGCTGTTTGCTAATTGGTATACAATGTTTACGATAGTGGTTGATGCGAAGATTAATACAGCACCTACTACATATGGTATCATTGTTTTCTTGTATTCTGCTTTTTCTTCTGCACTTCCCATCATGTATTTAATACCTAATACCAATAATACTACAACGGCTACTACAATTCCCACTGTTTGCATGATTGTTACAATTGTTTTTCCTAAATCTGTTAATTTGTCTGTTTTAACTGAAGTATCACCTTTTGCAATTTCTTCTATTTTGCTTGAAAGATCAACTCCATCTGCTAATACCACATTGCTTAGTACTCCTAAAAGAGCTACTATTATTAATAAAACAGATATTATTTTCATTTGCTTTTTCATATGCATTTTCCTCCTCTTTTATTACTACTTATCATTATAATATATTTTTTTCTATTTTTCAACTCTTTTTTACTTATTTTTTATTTTTTTATGCAGATTGTAACAATTCTACTACAATTTGCCAAATAGTAAAGGCTCCAAACAATACGACACATCCTATGATATAAGGGATTATCATATTCTTTACTTCTGCTTTTTCCTCTAAACTTCCCATAATAAATTTAATTCCTAAAACTAATCCTACAATAATGGCAATAATAATTCCTACTACTAAAAGAACGTTATAAATGATATTGGATATACTTTTCATACTATCCTCACTTATTTTCTTTCCCGCTTCTGCTTCCCCTTTTTCAATAAAGCCTTTTGCCTCTGTAATTACTTCACCAGCAGTGTGGGTAGATGCAATTTTTATGTCTCTTCTATCATACTCTTCTGTTCCACGAGCATAACTTGTATTTACCATACCAAATAATAGAATTAATATTGTTAGGATAATATTGGTTATTTTCATTTTTTTCATATAATCACTCCTTCTATTATTTTATAGTTGTGTTGCTAGGTTATAGATAAGAGAAACAATATTGGAAATGGTAAAAATAAAGATACAACCAATAATATATGGAATTAGTGTTTTCTTATATTGTGCTTTTTGTTCTATACTTCCAATCATATATTTAACTCCCATTATCATAATTCCTGCAATCGCAATAACGGTTCCTACTATTTGAAGACCAGATACTAAAATGCCTCCTAATTTAAATGCCTCATCGTAATCTGCTGTTGTTAACTCACTTGGTTTATATACCTCCGTTTCTATTTTGGCAAAACTCATCGTATTTAAGATAAGTAAAAGCATTATTACAATGGTTACTATTTTTACTACTTTTTTTGACTTCATTTTTCTCCCCCATTTCTTTTCTCTTTCTTCTATTTTCTATTATACTCTATTTTTTCTTTTTTTTCAACTTTTTTAGATTGCTCAAAAAAATTTATTCTTTTATTATTTAATCTTAAGTATCTTATTTATTAACTTCCTACTAAAATCTATTTCTTTTAAGACGATATATCTCTGCTTCACAGATTTCCCATAAAGTCTATTTTTTATTTAGAGACATGTTATTTTAATCAAAACACCTCATTTTTAGAGAAAATGAAAAAAATCTTACTATTAAAATAATAAGATTTTTAATTTTATTAAACTGTATGAATGGTTTTTGCTTTTGGGTTTTCTATGTTTTTCTTTCTTCTGTAATACTCTGCTATTAGCTCATCTAATTCTATGCTGAGTTTATAGGTTATTTTGTAGTCTTGCCCTGTGATAATACTTTCATTTAATTTTTCTCTTAGTTTACAAATTTCATCATTTAACATATAACCCCTCCTTTTTTCTTCTCTTTTTCTTTTGTATTACATATAAAGTACCATATTTTTACATTTTAGTCAATAAAAAAATGCCTATTTTTAGGCATTTTAGACAACTTTCGTACGTCATTTTTTTATGTTTTCTTCTATTTTTCGACATTATTTTTTATTTTGTTTTTATGACTGACAGAATACATTTTTTTTCGTCAAAAACTTCTTGCAATATTTCTTTGGTATAGGATAGGTTTACTGTTTGAAATTGTTCGATATAGTCAAAAGAATGGATTCCTTTGAAATAATCGGATAATAACATTCTAGCAATGTCTGATATGTTGTTATATTCTACGACATAGTCACCATATACTTTCTTTTTCATCCTTTCAAAATGTTCTTCGTCAAATTGTTCTTTTTGTTTTTGAATTTCTTTTAATAATTCTTCTTGGATTTTCTTTGGATTTTTGGATTGTCCACATAGTAATACATGGGCATAGTTGTCTGTAAATTCATAGTCTAAATCTGGTTGGGAAAGTAATATTCCTTCTTGATATAGTCTTTGGTATAGAGGTGAGCTTTTTCCAATTAACATGTTCATTAGAATTTCGATAGCGATGTGTTTTTGTACTTTGTTTTTTTCTTCTGGTTTATCTTTAAATCCTATCATATATACTGGTTGGCTAACTTCCATGGCTTCTTCTTGATATGGTTTATGGATGTCTTCTTCTTTGCCAGGGTAAATTCTTTTGATATCGCCTTGTTTTGGTTTTTCGATTAATCGTTTTTTGATTTCTGCTAACATTTCTTCTGGTTCAAAGTTTCCGCATACTACCATTACCATATTGGATGGATGGTAAAAGGTATGATAGCATTTGTATAATACGTCTTTGTCTATTTTGCTAATGGATTCTACGGTTCCTGCAATATCAATTTTTATTGCGTTTTCTCGATATAGACAGTCTAATGCATTCATGTAAAGTCTCCAGCCTGGGTCATCATCATACATTCCTATTTCTTGGCCAATGATTCCTTTTTCTTTTTCTACGTTTTCATCGGTGAAATATGGATGTTGTACATAGTCCATTAGTTCATCTAGTGCTTCCATGAAGTGGTCTGTGGTTTCGAATAAGTAGGCTGTATGGTTATTGGTGGTGTATGCATTGGCATCTACTCCTAATGCCATTAAGGTGTCTAAACTATTTTTTCCACTTTCTTGTTCAAACATTTTGTGTTCTAGGAAGTGAGCAACTCCATCTGGTACATATACTTCTTCTTTTGTTTCTGGCATAATGAAGTGATTATCTATAGAACCAAAATGGGTTCCCCATATTACATAATGTTTGTTGGTTGTATGTTTTGGTACTAGCATAATAGTTAGTCCATTTTCTAATTTTTCTGTATATACTTTTTCTTTTATTTTTAAACTTTCTATGACTTTCATGTTTTTCTCCTTTTTTGGATGGAGGTTAGAGGTTGGATTTTAAGTAGTTTTTTGAAGAACTACCCTGATTTCCAACTTCTTACTTCCATTTTAATCTTTCAAAAAGTAAATTGTATTTATTTTTATTGCATTTGCTATTTCTATGATTTGTTCTTTGCTTACTTGTTCTACTTTTTGTTTATATTCTTGTACGGTTACATTGTTTTGTGCTAGTTCTTGACCAAAGTAGTAGCTTATTTCTGTGTCTTGTTCTTCTTCTATGTTGTTGATTGTTGCGTAAATTAAGTTTTTGGCACTTTGTATGTCTTCTTCGTTAAACTTACCTTGTTTTATTTCTTCTAGTTGTTTTTGAATGATGTCTACTGCTTTTTCGTAGTTTTGAATTTCAATTCCTGCTCTTATTAGAATAATTTGTTTTCTTTTGATGTAATTTGAACCACAGGTATAGGCAAGGCTTGCTTTTTCTCTTACGTTTTGGAATAGTTTTGAGTTTGCTCCTACTCCTAAAATTGTATTGTAGACCATGGTAATATAACTTAGGTTTTCTTTTTTGTCTAAGTCGATGTCTAGTCCAAGAACTAGTTTTCCTTGTGTTACTTCCATACTGTCGGTTACTTGGTTTGGTTGTTGCTTGATTTCGTTCTTTTCTTCTGGTTTTAGTTCGATGTTTCTTTCTTTTAATTTTTGGATGTTTTCATCTTCTTTTATTGTTTTTTCTATGCTTTCTTGGGATGCTCCTGAGGCAAAGATGTCTATTTTACAAGTTTGTAGCATTTGTAAGTAGTATTGGTATAGTTCTGTATTACTTATTTGTTCTAGGTCTTCTATATAACCGTATTTGTATAGTCCATATGGTTTGTTTTTATACATTTCTTCTATGCAACGTTCTAAGGCGTAGCTTCCTTTGTTATCTATTTTTCCTTCTATGATTTGTTTTAGGTTTTCTTTTTCTTGTTTTACGTATTCTTCTTTGAATGCTCCATTTTCTACGTATGGGTGAAATGCAATTTCTAGTAATAGTTTCATTGCTTGTTTGGTTAGTTCTTCTTTTTGTGGTAAGTATTGGTCTTCGATTGCTTCTAAGTAGAACTTTATGGTATGGTAGTCTCCTGTTTTTTCTATTCCACAGTCAAAACCTGCTCCATACATTTCTTCTAGTGTTTTGCTGATTTGCTCTTGGGATGGTAATTTAGCGGTTCCTCTTCTTAGGATGGCTGTTATTAGAGCGTTTTTTGTTACAGTTTCGCGAGTTAAGGGTAGTGTTAGGAAAATGGCAAATAAGTTTGTTTTAAATTTGTTGGTTTCTATTTTGTGAAATGTGATTCCTTTTTTTATTTGTGTTTTTTGATTTTTCATTTTCTTTCTCCTATTTTTTTATTTTTCTTTTAGTATTATAATACAGAATGGAAAAAATATACAAGGTTTTATTGTATTTTTGTTTTTGTTGTTTTGGTTTTTGTTGTTTTGGTTTGTGTTAAATGAACCGTTCAAAAGAGAAGGAAACAATAAATTTATTCCATTCCTCGGCTTGCTACGTAGTCTATCACTTCTAAAAAATAAGCAAACGAGCCTCTCGGTACAACCGCTTCCTCATTTGCTTATTTTTAAGAATTGATACGACTACTCCACGGCACATTCGTCATTTCATAAATTTATTGTTTCCTTCTCTTTTGAACTACTCTACTGGTTTGTGTTTTGCATTTTTCTGTTTTTCTGTTTTTCTTTTTTTCTGTTTTGTTGTAAAAAAATAAAACGAGATGCCTCGCTTTATTTTTTAGTTTAGTTTTTCTTTTACGATTTCGTTGATGGTTTTTCCATCGGATGCTGGGCCTATTTTGGCTTTTGCTTCTTTCATTACTATTCCCATGTCTTTCATAGAAGTTGCTCCTGTGCTTGCTATTACTTCTTCTACGATTTTTTCGATTTCTTCTCTGCTTAGTGGTTTTGGTAGGTATTCTGATAAGATTTCGATTTCTTGTTTGATTTCGGAGATTAGGTCTTCTCTTCCACTTTTTTCGTAATCTGCTAAGGCGTCTTTTCTTTTTTTGGATTCTTTGGCAATGATTTCTAAGATTTGGTCTTCGTTTAGTTCTATTTGTTTATCTTTTTCGACTTGTAGGATTCCTGCTCTTACCATTTGTATTACATTTTTTCGAATGGTGTTTTTTTCTTTCATTGCATTTTTCATGTCTTCTAATAATTTTTCTTTTAACATATTGATTCCTCCTTATGGAATGTTAGAAGTTGAAAGTTAAGCGATTTCTCAAAGAATGCTACTGTTTTCCTAGTTCTAACTTTCAATTTCTAATTTAATTTTAATTAAAAAGGTTGAAAATTATCGTTTTTTCAACGTCTAACTTCCAACCTCTAATTTCTAATTTAAAATTTTCTTTTTCTTGCTGCCTCTGATTTTTTCTTTCTCTTTACGCTTGGTTTTTCATAATGTTCTCTTTTGCGTACCTCTTGTAATACGCCATTTCTTGCGCATTGTCTTTTAAATCTTTTTAAGGCGTCTTCTATATTTCCATTATTTACTTTAATCTCTGACATTTTAATATTCCCCTCCTTCCGGTAACTACACTTTTTTTGTGTGGGATATGTAAGGATTTGTTTCCTTACATGTTACGTATTATATCTTAAAAGACCATTTTTTGTCAATAGTAGTTTTTCATTTTCAATAAAAAAAGAAAATTTTAGTTTTTCTTTTTTTATTTTTTGTTTAATAATAGTACTATATATGTCTTATTTCAATAATTTCAAAGTTTTTAGTATTTTGCATGGGCAACTTTTTTATCCTATGATATACTAAGTATGTTGTAAATGATTTTGACTCATAAATCACATTCAACCTACGAAATACTTTTATTCTAAATGTAGTAAAATAAAAATGTAATATTTGTTTGCTATGGACGAATGCTTTTTGTATTAATTTAAATATTATGGAATGTAAATACTAGTAACAAAACACTTAAGTTAGATGTTATGGTAAATATCAATCTAAATATAGTAGAATGTAAATCCTTACTGGGACATCATCAAATATGAACAGAAGCGTATTAACTTAAATATAGTAGAATGTAAATTGTGTTGCTAATGGTATATCTATACCTTATCATTTTTATATTGTTTAGTACTTTTATCTATATTGGTAGGTTCCTTTAAACTTACAAAAAAATGAGTGATTTTCTCACTCATTTTTTTGTAAGGAAGTTTTTCCTGTTCCTTTTATTAATTTTGGTCATTCCACAGAACAACTTCTTTTTGTGATAAACTTTTCTTTACATCGATAATTCTTTGGTTACTAGATCCTCTAAATCTTAAGTTTGGGTCTTTTAATTCTTCTACAAATTTTCCGTCTACAATGTAATCAATATTTTCTAACATTTCTTTTGTTGTTTCAGTATGCTCTTCTTCTATCATTTTACCTAGTATTTGTTTGTCAAAGGTAAAACCTGTGTAACACCATATTTTTTTATCTGGATATGCTTCTTTTACTTTTTTTACTAGTGGTACTAGTCCTTTTTGATTTTCTTTTTCAAAAGGTTCTCCTCCTAAAAGACTCAATCCTGTAATATAGTCTGGTTTTAAATCATCGATAATTTCTTGTTCTTGTTGTTCTGTGAAATCATTGCCATAACCAAAGTCCCAAGCTTCTCGATTAAAACAATTTTTACAGTGATGATTGCATCCGCTTACAAATAAAGATACTCTTACTCCTGGTCCATTTGCTACGTCACAATTTTTTATTTTTGCATATTTCATATTTGCCTCCTTTTTAGCCTTTGATAACTGGCTCTTCCAACGTCCCTTTATAAATGTAGTACTCTTGATTTGATTTCTTTTGTTTTTCCTTCGTTCCAGAAGTTTTCTCCTAGGTAGCCACAGGTTCGTCTTGTTACGTTCATTTTGTTTTTGTCTTTGTTTCCACAGTTTGGGCATTCCCATTCTAGGTTGTCGTTGATGGTGATTTCTCCGTCATATCCACATACGTGGCAGTAGTCGGATTTGGTATTGAATTCTGCGTATTGAATGTTGTCGTAAATGAATTTTACTAGGTCTTCTAGTGCTTTTAAATTGTGTCTCATGTTTGGTATTTCGATATAAGAAATAGCTCCTCCTGAGGATAATTCTTGGAATTCACTTTCAAAGGTTAGTTTTTGGAAGGCATCGATGTCTTCTCTTACGTCTACATGGTAAGAGTTTGTATAATACCCTTTGTCTGTAATATCTTTGATTTCTCCATATTTTTCTTTGTCTATTCTAGCAAATCTGTAACATAAGCTTTCTGCTGGTGTTCCATATAGTCCAAAGCCAATGCCTGTTTCTTGTTTCCATTTGTCTGTGGTTTCTTTTAGATGTTTCATGACACGGATTGCAAATTCATGTCCTTCTTCTGTGGTATGTGATACCCCTTTCATTAGCTTGGTTAGTTCATAAATTCCAATGTATCCTAAAGATATGGTTGAGTAACCATCTTTTAATAGTTTGTCTATTTTTTCCCCTGGTTCCATACGTGCAATAGCACCATATCTCCAGTGGATTGGGCTGGTGTTGCTTAAGGTTCCAAGTAGTGAATAGTGTCTACACATTAATGCTTCTTTGCATAGTTCTAGTCTTTCGTCGAATAGTTTCCAGAATTTTTCTTCGTCTCCATCTGCTATGATACCAATTTGTGGAAGGTTGATACTTACAACACCTTGATTGAATCTTCCTTCGAATTTGTATTCTCCGTTTTCGTCTTTCCATGGTGATAGGAAACTTCTACATCCCATTGGGCTAAATACGTTTCCTTCATAGTTTTCACGCATTTTTTTGGCAGAGATATAGTCTGGATATAATCTTTTGGAAGAACATTTTACTGCTAGTTTGGTTAGATAGTCGTATTCTCCACCTTTTAGACAGTTATGTTCGTCTAGTACATAGATTAGTTTTGGGAATGCTGGTGTAACATACACTCCTTTTTCGTTTTTGATTCCTTCGTATCGTTGTTTGATAATTTCTTCAATTACCATTGCGTTTTCTTTGATGTATGGGTCATCTTTTTTTAGGTTTAGGAATAGGGTAACAAATGGGGATTGTCCGTTTGTGGTCATTAGGGTGTTAATTTGGTATTGGATGGTTTGTACTCCACTTGCTACTTCTTTTCTTAGTCTTTGGTTTGCTAGTTTTTCTATCATTTCTTCGGATAGTTCTTTTCCGAATTCTTTTTCGATTTCTTTTTTGAATTTTTCGTAGCTTCTTCTTACATATTTTCCTAAATGGCTAACATCTACAGATTGTCCACCATATTGGTTGGATGCTACTGCTGCTATTACTTGTGTCATAACAGTGCAAGCTACTTGGAAACTTTTTGGTGATTCGATTAGTTTTCCATTCATTACGGTTCCATTGTCTAGCATGTCTCCTATGTTGATTAAACAGCAGTTAAAGATTGGTTGTAAGAAATAGTCCATATCGTGGAAGTGGAAAATTCCTTCTTCGTGTGCTTTTGTAATTTTTTCTGGTAATAAAATTCTTTTTGTTAAATCTTTGGATACTTCTCCTGCTATGTAGTCTCTTTGTGTAGAGGCTAATACTGCATTTTTATTGGAGTTTTCTTCTAGTAATTCTTTGTTTTGGTTTTTAATTAGTCCTAAGATTGATTCGTCTGTTGTGTTTTGTTTTCTTACTAGTGCTCTTGTGTATCGATATATCATATATCGTTTAGCTAGTTCAAATTTTTTTCTGTCCATTAATTGTTGTTCGATGATATCTTGTACATCTTCTACTAAGATTCTTTTTTTATCAAGTTCTTCGATGTATTCTGTGATTTCTTTGATTTCTTCCTTTGTGATTCTTTCTTTTCCTTTTACTTCTTTGTTTGCTTTTTCAATGGCAGTTTCTATTTTCTCTCTGTTATAGTCTACTGCTCTTCCATCTCTTTTTATTACCTTCATTGTTTTGTTTCCTCCCCCAACAATTTCTTTTTGATATGTCCTTATTATATAGTAAGTTTTTTTATTTTCTGTTGCATTTGCAACAAAGTCTTAAAAATATTTTATTTAAAATCCATAAGCATTGTCTTTGTAAGGAATTTTGAAATATTACAATTGTGTTACAAAAGTTTTTTGTCGATTTTTGTTGCAATAGCAAGGGTTTTAGGATATAATCTTAACATAATTCAAACGAGTATTTTTTGACAAACCTTATCGTAGAAGTTAAAAGTTGAGTTGTTTGTTTCAGTAACTTGTGCTTTTATGGTTTATTCTTAGGTTCTCTGTTTAGGAAGGAGTCATATTGGAAATGGATGTTTCTGAATTGGTAGAAAATCTTTCTAGTAATTGTGTAAAAATGCAAAAAAAGTCGTTTTCGAAGGGCAGTATTATTACTACTTATATTGAGAAAAGAAAACAGATTTGTATTTTACTTTCTGGAAAGGCAGATTTAATCAGGTATGATTTAAATGGAAATAAAGATATTATTGACCGCTTTTCAAAAAATGATATTTTTGGAGAAGCTTTTTATCCTGTGAATAATAATAACGAACTTTTTGCTCTTGCGACAGAGCCTTGTGAAGTTCTTTTGTTTTTATATGATGATGTGCAAATTAAGTGTCGAACTCATTGCCGCTTTCATACTACTTTGGTTTCTCACGTTTTGGAGCTTGTTTTAAATAATGTTGTACATCAGAATACGAGAATTGAGATTTTGTCGAAAAGAACTATTCGTGAGAAACTTCTTAGTTATTTTTCGATTTTATCGAGCAAAAATTATAGTAAAAATATTATTCTTCCTTTTTCTTTGACGAGCTTGGCAGATTATTTAAGTGTGGATAGAAGTGCGATGATGCGAGAAATAAAAAGTTTGATTGATGAAGGATTTATTTTGAAGGATGGAAATAAAATTAAGTTGTTATATTAATTTATCTTATCTTATTCTTATGAAATCCCCCTGTTTTTTGTAAGGTTTGTATTGCTTTTTTTACTATTTTGGGATATAATGTTTTATGTAACCAATAAGTCAAGAGCTTATCCAACCTTATTCTAATCATCACTTAATTAGGAGGACATATTTTATGAGTAAGAATCTTTATGAAAGAACGTTAGCAATTGCTAAGCAGCGGGAAGTAGAACGTGTCAGTCAAATGGAAGAAAAATTTCACGCTATTATCACAGAGCGTTGTAATCAGCTTCTTAAAGACTTACGGCCATGGGAAAAAAATGAGCACTTTCTTACAGAATTTAATGATTTTGTTTGGGGTGACTTGTACCAGATATCGAGAAGTTTAGGATATCATATCATAAGAGCTAACATAGGTGGATTTTTGATTTCCATCCCCAATTATAAAAAGGGGGTTAAATCTCCAGCACAGTTGATGTTGTCACAATTTAATAGCAAGTTCGAGACACGTAAATTTAAGACAGAACGTCTGGCTCAGGATGCTTGTGAATATGTGACTTCTATGCTTGAAGCTGGCACTTTTAACAGCTGTAAATGCTCCAATGGTTCTTATGACATTCATGTACCTATGACATCTTCTTTTGCTGATATCATGTTTGGTGGAGATGACCAAATCTGCATGCGTGTATATCGATCTGAAGTCGAGAGGCTCCTGGCATCAGAAGGGCTTCCGTCCCCTACTTGCTATGCTTCTACATGGCTATTCAATATAAAGTAATACTACTTGCCATCATTTTAAATTTGGGAAGAGAATGGAATCATTACCTCCATTCTCTTCTTTCTTTTGGGCAATTAGGGACTGCCTCTTAATTGCTACTATCCTCAATTTTCTAAAATTTACTTCACCTTTTGTGCATAACTATTATTGATTACTTTTTCAAATGGTACTTTTTGTTTTAATTCTCCTGCTTCTTCCATTACGGTTTGCAAACGTTCGAAGGATTCTTCTGTCATTTCTGGTGATGTTTTCCATGCGTCTATGTCTTTATAGCTTTTTAATACGGTTGCTAATTGTGTTACTTCTGTATCTGGGAAGAAATCTTGAATTGCTTCTGCTACTTCTTCCATGGTATGTTCTTCTACCCATTTTTGTGCTTTATAGATAGCGTTTGTAAATTTTTGTATTATTTCTGAATTTTCTTCCATATAGCTTTTCTTTGCAAAATATGCTGTATATGGTATTTCTCCTGATGCTTCACCTACGGATGCTACCACATAACCTTTTCCTGCTTGTTCTGTCATGGTAGCGGTTGGTTCAAATAGGGTTACATAGTCTGCTGTTCCTCCTGAGAATGCTCCTGCCATTAAATCGAATTTGATACTATCATCTAGTGTTACATCTGTTTGAGGGTTAATTCCGTTTTTCTTTAGAACATATTCAAATGTCATATAAGGTACGCCACCTTTTCTTCCTGGTATGACCGTTTTTCCTTTTAAATCCTGCCAACTAAAATTGTCTGTTTTTTCTCTTGCTACTAAAAATGAACCATCCTTTTGTGTTAATTGGGCAAATACTTGTGCATAATCTTCTTTTCCTTCGTTATAAACATAGATGGTAGCCTCTGGTCCTGCAAACCCAATATCACTTTGCCCTGCTAATACTGCTGTCATTACTTTATCTGCTCCTTGCCCTGTGGTAATTTCTATTTCTAGTCCCTCTTCTTCCATAAAACCTTTAGCAATTGCTACATATTGGGGTGCATAAAAAACAGAACGTGTTACTTCATTTAACTTTACTTTCGTTAAAG
Organism: uncultured Clostridia bacterium; assembly: GCA_949155365.1. Lineage (GTDB taxonomy): Bacteria > Bacillota > Clostridia > TANB77 > CAG-508 > UMGS1663. The sequence continues at coordinate 5,846 of CASCUT010000004.1, read as the reverse complement.
CTACTTGTTCTGTATTATCTTTTGTTACAAAATAGAGAATTACTCCTAGTACAATAAGCAACACTATAATTCCCATGATTACGTATTTCTTCACTTTTTCCTCCTTCTAAAAGATAGGAACTTCTTTCTATATGGTTCCTCTTCTTTTTATTCTTCTGTTATAGTTTATTCATTTGCTTAAAAATTGTGCTATCCCTCTTGACTTTATGTTACTTTTTTATTATACTGTGTTAGAATAATTATACCGTAACCTTTTATTTAATATTTTAAAGAAAGGAGTTTTTATGAGTCATTATCATATTGTTGAAGAACCTCTTACCTGTTGTGGTGATGTAGTAGAATTGGTCTCTTTTGAAAAGGCTGGTCGTCCTTCCTTTTGTCTATGTAAGTTTTTGTTACTTGATGATACTTTACGTAGTAATTCGAATCGGTGGGTTTATGCACTAATGGTTCCAAATGACAAGTATCCTATTCTTATTTCAGATGCTTGTATGAAGTCCATTTTAGAAGACCCAGACAGTGCTTTCGAGCTTGTTTTTAACCGTCATTTTGACCGTTACCATTAGTCTTTTGTTCTATAAAAGAAAGGAGATTTTTTATGAGTAATATTCCAAACAATACAGAAGAGTTCTATCTCGATTATGAAAAACGTTTAGCTCGCCTTATTTCGCAGGAGTCGAATGGAAAAATTCCTGACCATATGTGTAAAAGGTTAGCACATAATGGTGCTAAAAGAAAAATGTATGATGATTCAATGGGAAACGCAAAATTAATGATGCAATATGCAGATGCTCTAATTTGGGCTTATTATCAATAAAAAAAGAAAAGGGGACCCTCACTGTGGGTCCCCTTTTTTAAGAAAACTTGATTATTCCGTTATAATGTCAGCTTCGGGAGTAGTCATTTTAGATTCCTTCGGCAGTTTCAAATTATCTACGATCGGATATTCCTCATCGATAATAAGCATACTACCTCCTGGCAGAGAATTTTTCGTAGCCTCTAAGCCTCGCAAGAATTCATAGAATTCTTTTCTTTTCGGGTTTCCATAGGCCTCTTGAAGAATTCTCATGTACTCAGCTTCTCCTTCTGCAATGATGGTTTTGGAGTCTCTTTCGGCCTCTGATAGAATAACACGTACCTGATAGTCCACATCATTCTTTACCTGCTGAGCTTCTGATTCACCTTCTGCCATATACTGCGCTGATATCTTCTCTCTTTCTGAAATCATACGAGCATAGACTGCTGACTTATTGTCTGTTGGCAAATCCAGTAATTTCATCTCCACTGTTGGAATTTCAATGCCGTACCGTTCCATCGAGTTTTCTTCCAGCTTTTTCATAATCATTGCTGAGAGTGTACCGTCTTTTCCCTGGATTACTTCTTCCTGCTTGATGGATGAAATAACATCTTTCATTGCATTGTATACATTTACATCGATACGACTTTCTGCATTTGAATTGGATTTGAGCGTTTGGTAATACTTTAACGGCTCGGAAATTCTCCAGATTACATAGCAATCTGCTATCATCGACTTCTTATCTGAAGTAATGACGTCAGAGGATGCCAAGTCATACAGCTGGTCTTCTTTCGGCAGTCTTTCAATAGACTGAATAAACGGCGTCTTGAAGTACAAACCTGCTTCGTACTTTACATCTACTACTTTTCCAAACTGTTTCACCAACCCATATTCATTTTCCTTCAGGCTGTATTTGCTGTTTAAAATTCCAACCAGCGCCAAGATAAGGATAACACCTATTACAACACTTGCTTTTTTCTTCATATTAGTTTGCCTCCTATATGGTTGTTTTTGCATTATTTTACTGTGTGATAATTGGCTTCAATTCCGAATCACTGCCATTGATGATAATCTTCAAATTTGGCATTAATTCTTCCATCGTCTCATAATACATGCGTATTTTTGAAACGTCAGGGTCTTTTTCGTATTCATCATACATGGCATTGAACATTGCTACTTCACCAGTTGCCTCATCGATACGCTCCTGCTTAGAAGCTTCCGCTTCTTTTATAATAGCATCTGCATCTGCTTTGGCTTTTGGTATCTGCTCATTTTTATACTTGTCTGCATTGTTTAATGCTTTTTCTTTCCCCTGTTTTGCCGTTTCCACATCCTTAAACGCCTGATTTACTTCCTGTGTGGGTGCTTCTGCATCCTGGATGGTAATATTAATCAAAGTCAGTCCAGTGTTATTCTTTTCTAACTCTTTCATAATATCTGCTTTGATAACAGACTGTATCTCACTTTTCCCTGTTGTCAAAACATCATCCACGCTGTACATGCCTATTGTGTTACGAATCGATGCCTGGGCAATGTTTTGGAGCACTCCTTCCGGATTAGAACAACCATACAAGTAAAGGATCGGATCGTTAATTCGGTATTCGACATAAAAGTCTACATTGACAAAGTTAAAATCAGACGTAATCATCAGGCTATCCTGATATTCTGATTCATTATCTTCTGTCTGGTAGCCAATGGCAAATCCCTGAATGGTACTATCCAATTTCTCTACTTTCTGGATATAAGGAATTTTGAAATGCATTCCTGTCCCTGAGACGGTTTCTGCTTTTCCGAATGTGGTAATAACTGCAAGATTCTGCTCGCCTATTGTATAGACAGATGCAACGATTGTATTTACAATAAAAAGAACAATTAACACAATATTTACGATTCTTTTTATGAAAGACAATCTTTCTTGGTTCTGCTCACATTCTTTTAATGCTTCTTCGATGGAATCTTTTTTGGAATGCCGAGAATAGCTGTAGTCATAATCCTTTTCATCACTGTCCAACGAGGTTAGCTTTTCCTTGTTTTTCGCTATGTCGCCTCCGACTTTTTCTCTTAACACGAAAAAACCAACTTTTGAAATGATAAATGCAAAAATGATAAAACCTAATATGAATGCTGTCATCTCTTTCTCCTTTTGCTTTTCCTATTTTCTTATTTACGGGTTACTTGGAATATGATTTGATATTCCATTTATCCTCCTTTCACAATTTATGTACACTATTTTATCATATTATGTTACTTTTTACAATAGGATTTACTATTTTTATTGCTATTTTGTTTACTAACCATTATTTTTTCAATAATTTGGTAACTTTTTTCAAAGAAACGGCAATAGGACAGAATGTTCTGACATTTGTTTTTCTAAACATACCTGTCAAATTTTCCGTCCTATTAATTATTCTTTTTACTTTCTCATTGCTAATTTTTCTAACCATACCACTGCTTGATACATAACATAAGCAACAATTGCTAATATAATAACACTTGTCATTACTAAATCTAGTTGAAATACTTGCCCACCATACACAATTAGATAGCCCAATCCTGCTTTGGATACTAGAAATTCTCCGGTTATCACGCCTACTAGTGATAAACCTATGTTGACTTTTAGAGAATTAAAAAAAGTGGATTTATTAGCAGGTATCACAATTCTTGTTAGTATTTGCCATTTACTAGCATAGAAAGTTTTTGCCATTTTGATTAGTTCTTTATCTGTATTTAAAAAGCCATTTAGAATTTCTAAAATGGTAACAATTAATGATATCGCAAGTGCCATTACAATAATAGCAGGCATTCCTGCTCCTACCCAAATAATAATAACAGGTCCGAAGCGCTACTTTAGGAAGGCTATTTAATACTACTAAAAATGGCTCTGATACTTTTGAAAAAAATTTAGACCACCATAATAAAATAGCAATGATGGCCCCTAAAAAGGTTCCTAATAAAAAGCCAATTAAAGTTTCTAAACATGTTACTTTTAAATGTTCCAGCAAATGATTGGCCGACAAGTTAAAAAAAGTTTTTACTATACGAGATGGCTGGCTCATAATAAAACTATCAATAATTCCATAATTAGCTAATATTTCCCATAGTAAGATAAGCCCGATAATAATACTAAATTGAACTATCTTTACTGCTATTTTTTCTGCTTTTTGTTTTCTTAAGTACTTTTTTCTTTCTTGTGAACTATTTTTTTCTTTCTTCATGTACATCTAGTCCTTTCCATATGGTATCAAAATATTTACTAAATTTTGGACTCTCTCTACAATTTAACGGTGTTCGATTTTCCATTTCAAATTCAATGGGTAAAATCTCTTTCACTGTTGCAGGTCTATTACTTAAAATAATCACTCTATCAGACATACTAATTGCTTCTGAAATATCATGTGTGACAATTAAAGCTGTCTTCTGTTCTTTTCTTAATATATCGTAAATATCTTTTGTTACCATGATTCTTGTTTGATAATCTAAGGCAGAAAATGCCTCATCTAATAATAATATGTTAGGCTTTATGGCTAGTGTTCTAATTAATGCAGCTCTTTGCCTCATTCCTCCTGATAATTGATTTGGATATTTATCTTTAAATTCATACAAATGATATTTTTTTAGTAAGTTATCCACATATTGTACATTTTCTGTGGTTTTCTGCTTTCTAATTTCAAGTCCGAATAGTACATTTTTATAAATGGTTAACCATTCCAAAAGACTATCTTTTTGAAGCATATATCCAATTTCTCCATCAATTTCTATCTCTCCTGCATTTTTTTCTTCGAGTCCTGCTATGATAGATAAAATGGTGGACTTACCGCAACCACTTGGCCCAATTAAGCTTACAAATTCCCCTTCCTTAATGGAAAAACTAATGTCCTTCAATGCTTCTACTTCCCCATTAATGGCTTGGTATTTTTTGCTTATTTTTTTTACTTTTAATACTTCTTTCATCTTGCACCTACCTTTAATAAGAAATATTTTATATTACATTTTATGACATTTTACTTCCTACTGTGATTCTTTTTTTTAATTTTAGAAACGGTTTAAAATTTAGAAACTTATATAGTATGAAAAAAATATCTAAAAATTATAAAAAAGCCAACACAAATTTGTGCTGACTTTTTGCTTTATTTTATTTTCTTTCCATCCCTAATATTTTTCCTACAAGCATAAGAAAAATAAATGCTATAAACGTAATTGCCGTTACAATTAATAATATTGCCTTTACTATGTTACTAATTGATGCCATTACTCCAATTATAAATGCAGTTATAAAGATTAGTATATCTATTATACTTATTAATAACAAAATATCCTCTTTTATATTGGTTCGTTTAAGCAATATAATATGAATCTCTGAGATTATAATAAAAAATATTACAAAATATACCATAGAGAACATCATTGTTGTTACAAAGTCTACTACGATTATGTTATGATATAATAACATAGTAATAGTCGTAAGAATACTTGCTATTCCTAAACATGCTAGTATTCTCCGTATACTTACTTTATCATGACATTCTTTCTCTCCTTCATATTCCTTTTTTAGGCTTTGCATTTCCTCTTCTACTGCTGTTTCTCTGGTTACATCTAACTCTTCATAATCTTTAAATGCCATATTGTACCTCCTAACAAATTATTGTTTACAGTTACATTTCATATACCACTTGCTTTTTCAAGATTTGTTTTATTTTATGTGAATATTATAGTTCCTTTTATATCATTTGTCAATATGACGTTAAATTTTAGGGACGGGTCTAAAAATTTAAAATAATTATCCCTCAGTATAACTGGGGGATTTTCATATCGGCCTATAAGGCCTTGATACAAGCTGACGCTGAAGCGTCACCAGGCAAACGGCTTTTGCGTTTGATTACGCACTACCCTTTAAAAGGGTCTATATATTCTTTTATTGTTATTTGATCTGTTGTCATATCTTCTTGTAATTGATTCTGTAGGTTTGTCAAACATATGTCACACTTTCTTAGAAATATCTATTATTAAAGTACCTCTATATCTGTGACCGTTTTACCTTTGTATATATTCC
>CASCUT010000003.1 GCA_949155365.1 uncultured Clostridia bacterium | reverse complement strand
TCCTGCTTCCATATATATCTCTCTTTTTATATTGTTAGGATTTATTCCATTAATTCTATTTAGCAAAGATTTTGTATTATATTCTATCATGTAAATTTGTTCTACACCTCTTGCCTCTTCTCTCGTTAATCCCGTTGCTATTACTTCAAAACTATGATTTGGCTTAGTTTTTTGATGATTTTTCTTTCTCGTCGTTGGATTAACTGTTCTTCCAACATAATCTATTTGTTTAGTATCTTCATTTCGTAATTGATATACAGTATGACTCTTTTGATTACTTTTTACTTCTTGTTCCTTAACATAGTCTACTGCCGCTTCTGTCGCTGCTGTAGCTGTAATCGCTGTAACTACAGTCGCTATTGTATATACTATAGCTTGAACCATAGTTGTAAATAATGCTGATAATGCTATTGCAAAATTTCCATTTTCATCAATCAAATTAATAGGATTATTTTTGCAATATACATAACCATTATGACTAAATATTTTTCCTATTCTTCCAGCATAATTATCAAAACTTATAAATCTTCCCCACTCTGGATTGTAATATCTACTTTGTAAATAGTATAAACCTGTTTCTGTATCATAGCGATAGCTTTTATATCTATATGGATTCATTATTCCTATATGATTTGTGTCTGTGATTTGATTTCCATCTGCATCTTCAATGCTTATGGTGTTTCCCCAACTATCGTACTTGTATGTTACTACTTGATTTAATCTGCCATCTAAAATTCCAATTATGTCGTTTTGTGCATTTTTTAGATAGTAGTATGGATATTCATACTTATCTTTTAGCCCTATTACATTTCCATTTTCATCATAAATATATGAAATTGTATTAGAGCCTGTCTGTTCGTAAATTACCTTTGTTCCATCTAAGAAATATTTTGTTGTTACACCATTTACTGTCTTTTGTGTTCTTATTCCATTTTCGTTATATTGATACTCTATTCTTTGATTTTTACTAGTATTATTAATTTCTGCTAATTGTCTTCCATTTTGCCATGTATAAGTATTTCCATCATATGTTATGATATTTCCTATTGCATCATAGGTAATTGGCTTTCCATTATATTTGGTTAACTGGTCTGTCCAATTTTCATTTTCATATGTATATTGTATTGTTTTATTTGGCGTTGTAGGTAATGTTTCTACTGTTGTATAGGAATATTCCTTTTTATTTAGAATATTTCCATTTGAGTCATATTCATATGTAATTGTTTTATTTAATTGCTTGTTATTTTCTCTAATTAATTCTCCTGCTACATCATAGTAATAATAATTTACATCATGTGCTTCTTTTATTGTTTTTATGTTGCCATTTTTGTAATACTCGTATTCAATTGGAACATTTCCTTCATTTGTCAGCTTAGATATTAATGTTGTAGTTTTTTTGTTTTCTTCGTCTGTATTTACATACTCATAATTCGTCTCATATTGTTTTTTTCCACTTAAAATTACAGTTTTACTTATTCTGGATAATGCATCTGTTTGCCTTTTCCACATACTATCTAAGGTACTATTATAACTAACAATACTATTTAATCGATTGTAATTATCAAAATTGTATTTTATGTTATTTTGAATATCATTTAATGTATAGGTTCTATTACTTATATTACTATTTATATCATATTCGTATTCTGCTGTAAATCCATTTGTATTAATTTCTTTTACTAGCCTTTGTGCCAAGTCATATGTAAAGCTTTTTGTATTTGCATTCACAGTATCTACTATCGTTTTTATATTAGAATCGGCATTATAAGTACAGGTATACTCTCCATTTGATCCGCTTTTTTCAGTGATTCGATTAAACCTATCATAACCATAATGAATAGATTGATTGTTTGCAAAAGTTTCACTTGTTAAATTCCCATTATTATTTTCATAATTATTTGTGACCAGTGTTTTGTTTCCTATTTTTATTTGTTTTACATTTCCAAATTCATCATAGATAAAATAATAATTTGTATTTCCTGCTTTTATTGTTTTTAGTTTATCATTTTCATAACTATATTCGTTCTTTGAAATTACCTGATTATTTTCCTTCAATTCTACTTTTGTCATTCTATCAAGGTTATCATAAGTATATTCTAATTGATTGTCCTCTGTCTTTTCAGAAGATATTGTTCCAGTATTGTCGTTATACTCATAATCTACGGTATGATTGTTTTCATCTATCATTTTTGTTTGATATTTTCCATTTATAGAATATTTTGCTGTTGTTTCTATCAATTGTTCAAGATTATTTCCTTCCAGTATTCCTGCATCTTCTAAATAAAACTTCTGTCCTGATGCATCTGTTGACTGTGATAATTTTACTTTTGTATTTTGTACTGTACTATTATTTTCAATACTAAATGCAAAATCCTCTTGCTTTGATATGGGTTTTATACAAACTGTCTGGTCATCTCTTGCTACAATCTCTAATTTGTCATCATTATTCTTTTTTCCTATTTTTATATCTGAAGCATTATCATAGTAATCTGCTAATTGCATAGTCATCATCATTGCTGTTGGAGAATATATCTGATAAGTGCCATCATACAATGGTTTAATAAGCCATTTTTGCTCTTCATTATTCTCATCTTTCGTTTGTTGTTCTACCATCATGTTTTCACTTATTCCTAGATACATTCCACTGCATTGTACTTTTATTCTATAATAGTGGTTTGGTTTTATTTCAAATAAATTTGCCTTTTCAAATATAAAATTCTGATTTTCTAAATTATTTTTTATATTTAATGTTGTTTTTTCTCCTTCATTTTTACTATTGTTTTTTACAGTTAAAACTCTATCCTCTCCTGAAACATCTGTCTGTATATAATAGGTATTGCTTCCATTTCTGTATATTTTCCATTTTCTTGTTTCATCTACATTATCTTTTAATTTTATTTCTTCATTTTCCACATTTTGGCTTGCTGTCATTGTATATCCTTTTGAACTAGCAACATTACTTATTTTGTATCTATTTTCATCTAATCTCGTTACTCTCCATAATTGACTTTTATTTTCTTTATCATATTTTTTTTGAATAACATTTCCATTTTCTGTGGCTTGAAGATATAAATTGCTACTGTTGGATTTTATTCTATAAATTTCTCCTGTTTCTAGTAAAAAATTGTCATATGCTTTATCTACACTACTACTAAGACTACCACTTATTGAAATTCTTTGAGACATTTTTCCTTCATCTTTCGCTACAATGATATTTCCATTTTTCAAACTTATGCAGTACTCTCGTCCTTTTTGTTTATTACTAATTTTATATGTTGTATCACTTTGACTTTCTATCTGCCATTTTTGTGAGTCATTATTGTTCGAATTTGCTTTTATTACATTGTTATTATTATCGATATCTAATACTATATTTCTATCATAATATGATACAATTTTATAATATCCACTTTCATCACTACTATTAATATAAAATCTTTGAGTATTTAAACCATGATAATATTCTGTTTCTATTTTTTCATTTGATACATTAAGTGTTAAAAACTTCTCCATATCAGAAATTCTAAGAAACTGATATTTTCCCACGTTTAAGCTGTCGTTTAACGTACTTTCTACTATCTGGGTTGAAATTAAATTTCCATCTTCATCATAGTTAAAGTTATATTTATTTCCTAAGGAGTTCTTTGCAGATAATAGTTTTGTTGGATTTAAATAATCATATTCATAGGAATATTTTGTTCCATTGGAATTGACTTCTGTAATCATTTTATTGTTCATATATTCATAATTCTTTTGTCCCTCTGCTAACTCTGCAGTTTTAATAATATTTCCATCATCATCATAGGTATAACTTTGTCCAAATTCCTCCTTAAACAATCCCATATTATCAAAGTAGGTCTCATTTTCATTAAAGCTATGCACATAATACACAATTACATTTTTATAATCACTATCCGCCATGACTACTTCTGATTTATATTGCCATCCTGTTCCATCTACATTTACATTTTTGTCTATTACTTGTTTCGTTCCATCATTTCTTACAAAATGGATTGTTAACGAAATTTTAATTTTTCTATCAGAATTATTTGGAACAGCTTTGCTATTTACCCAAGTGGCCAAGGTGTAAATATCTCCTTTTTTACCATATATATTTAAAGATTGACTTATGTTTTTATCTATATTACTATTCCCAACAAACTTTAATACTCCGTTTTCTACTTTATCATTCTCGCTACAATTTGTTTTTAACCAACCTTCTAATCCTTTACTAAAATCCGAATTCTTTACTAGGTTATTTTCTTTTTCTTTTATAGATATTAAATTTCCATCTAAAGTTAACCTGTTTTTATTGTTTTGTTCTTCTCCATATTGGTACATTTTTCCATATGCATGGTCAATATCATTTTCATTTTTTCCAAAGTCAGATATACTAATCGTTTGTCCTAAATTGTTAAATGTATATGTATTGGAATATCCTTTATTATCCATAAATTTAGTAATATTATCTCCATAATTTATGGTCAAAGAATTCCCTAGTGTGTTTTGTGTTCCATACTCCTTTATCGATTTTAATCGATTACTTTTTTCATTATGATATTCATAATTTACATGATATCCATCAATATTTTTTGCAGAAGTTAATAGTTTATTTGTATATGAATATTGACTGCTTTTTCCATCATGATATGTTATTTTTGTTAAATTTCCATTGCTATCATACTCATATTGTATGGCTCTTGAAGCCTTATCTGTTATTTTGTTTAATTTATTGTTATTATAAGAAAATTGAATACTATCTCCTGCAGAATCTGTAATAGATTTTACTAAAGTTCTTGTTCCTGTATTGCTCATGAATTCTATGTTTGTTATTTTATTGTTTGCATCTACTAATTGTTTTAAATTCCAAGTCTCTCCTACATTTTTGTGAAATATGAATTGATTGTTTGATTTATCTTTTAAGATAAATTTTTCATTTTCAAAAATAAGTTTTAATCCTAAATTTTCTGTGTCCTTATATTCGCTTTGTTGTTTTTCAAAATAGTGTTTTGTTCCATCTTCATCTGTATATTTTGCATATTCTTTTGAACCTATTGTTACTTTTTCTATTGTTTGTGCTATATTTAATCGGTATCCATTCCCATATCCAATGTCAACTTCTTTATCATTTGTATTATAAACATGATTAACACTTACAGATAAATTTTGTCCTGGTGTAGATGTGTCATAATGAAGCAATGTTAAATTTCCATTATAATCATTAGTATGAATTTTCCCTGCTCTTCCTATTGTTTGCGTGTGATAGGTTTGATAGTTTTCTAATCCTGTTTGATTTCTATATACAATTTGTACCATTGGTCTTGCATTAATATATTCTCTATTGATATCTGCAGAAAAAAAGTATACATCTGAGCGTGAAGCATTATAAGTTTCTGTATGTTCTTTTAATACTAAACCATAATTATTACCAGTTACATACCAATCTTTTACCATCCTAGTTATATCAAAATAGTAAAATTTAGCTGGATTATTGGAGTCATATTGATATTTTATATAATCGGATATCCTCGTATCGTACTGATTACTTAAACTATTCCAATTTGCTGTTTGTACATTCCAATCTCCTGTCATTTTGTGTACATCAATTTGTGTTTTTCCAGATGGAGGCGTCCATTCATTCGTATCAGGGTAAGAACAAATATCTAGCATAGCACTTATTACTTGATCTCCAGCACTTAATTCTGGCAAATTAAATCTAATTAGACTTCTAGTTGCATTTTTACTTGCTATTGTATTATTACTTCCTACTCTTAATATATGAGCTTCATGTCTGTTTGGATAGCCTGTATCTCCGTTAAATATATATGTGTCTTGAATATTTTGATAATTTAGAGACGTTTCTACTGTTGGATCTATTATGATTGGATATTCTCTTTTTTCGTCTTCTAGCCATTCTTTATTTGGTATTATTGATACTATATATTTATTGTTCTTTTCTTCTAATTTCATTTCAATATCTTTTGATATTTCATTTTTCGAGTCATACATGTAAGGTAAGTCTAAAAAGAATAGTACTTCTTCCTTATTTTCTTCACAAAAGATAATTCTTCCATCTTCTATCTTTTCCATTTTTAATTTTTCTGTTTGAAATTCAAATACAATTGGTTGGACTATCGCTTCTTTATCTTTTAGAATTATATTTTCTTTTATCGAATTAGAAATAATGTTATATTGCAGATTTATTCCCTCTAATATATCTTCATATTGTATTGTTCCTGATGATATATTTTTTAACTTAAATTTCTCTTCTGTTTCATTTTTTTCATTTAATTTTGTCGCATTTACTTTATTACTATTTTGTAATGACCACTTTATATTGTGATTTTTTATTTGCATTTTCACCAAATTGCTTTTATTTGATTTTTTAGCAAATTTTACTTCAAATGAATTTTTCTTATTTTTATAATTTTCTTCTTCGTCTTTTATTTCTTCCAGTGAATTGTCAATATCTAATAGTTCTCCGTTTTCTTCATAGTGTACATTGGATGGATATATTGTAGCAATAACATTTCCATCTTCCTGTAAGAAATGTTTTTCATTTAGTTTCCTTTTTTCTACAATTTCCCCCACGATTTCATCTGAAATATTTGTTTTCTCCTCTTGCTCATTTTTCATTATGCTTTCATCCTTTTGTATTACTTCTGTTTGTTGAATTCCAAAAACAATTGCTGGAAAAAGCTGTAATATCATAATAGTAGTTAATATGCTAGCAATTGTCTTCATTAAGATTTTAGGTCTTATTTTGATTCCATTCTCCATAACCTATAATCCCCCTTTCTTTCTATTTTCTTAACCGTTCTATATCATAATTAATTTCATCACTAAACATATTCTTTTTCTACTTTTCATTTGTAGCGAACAAAAAAAGAGAAACAATTCTCTATTAATTGTTTCTCTTTTCTGTTATTTTCCTATTATATCTTTTTATCCAAATATTCCTTTTTTCTTAACTGGTGGTTGCTCATTCATTGTTTTGGCTAGTTCTACTAAAATGTCTCTTTGTTCTTTGCTTAGTCTCTTTGGTACTTGAACTTGTACTGTGAATATGTAATCACCTTGGTAGCTTCCATTTACTGCTTTAAAGCCTTTATTTCGAATTGTAAAACTGGTTCCTGTTTGAGTTCCTTCTGGTATTTTGTATTTTTCTTTTGAGCCGTCTACCATTGGTATTTCAAGTTCTGCTCCTAGTGTAGCTTGCGTAAAGGTAATTGGAATGTCACATAGTACTTTATCTCCTTTTCTGGTAAAGATACTATGTTTTTTGATACGAACTACAATGTATAAGTCTCCTTTGGAACCTCCTCTTTCTCCTGGTTCTCCTTCGTTTCGAAGAATAATGGTTTGTGAGTCGTCGATTCCTGCTGGTATTTTCACTCTAATTCTTGCTTGTTTACGAACGGTTCCTTTTCCTCTGCAGGTCTCACATGGTTCTTTGATAATTTTTCCTGTTCCATGACAAGTATTACATGGTCTTTGTGTTTGCATTTGACCTAATATGGTAGTTTGTACTTGCTTAATAGTTCCTGTTCCATGACATACATTACAGGTTTCTGGTTTTGTTCCTGGTTTTGCTCCATCCCCATGACAAGTAGTACAAGTTTCATTTCTGTTTAAGATAACTTCTTTTTCGCAACCCAAATAAGCATCTTCAAAGCTAATGTCTATGGTCGCTTTTAAGTCTGCTCCTTTGCTTGGTCCTCGGTTTGCTCTTGCTGAACTTCTAGAACCAAATCCTCCTCCGAAGAAAGAAGAGAAGATATCACCTAAGTCTCCAAAATCATCAAATCCAGAAGTACTATAAGAATAGTATCCACCTTGACCTCCAAATGGTCCACCAGCGCCACCACCAAAACCATTTGGTCCTTCTGGTCCAAATTGGTCATACATTCTTCTTTTTTGGCTATCGGATAAGGTCTCATAGGCTTCGTTTACTTCTTTAAACTTTGCTTCTGCTTCTTTTTTATTATCTGGATTGGCATCTGGATGATACTTTTTTGCAAGCTTACGATAAGCTTTTTTTAATTCTTCGTCTGTTGCATTTTTATTTACTCCTAATACTTCATAGTAATCTCTTTTGGTTGCCATTTTTTCCTCCTAAAATGTCTTTTTATTATATTTCTCTGCATTGTCTTCTGAAAAGTTTCTCTTCATATTATAATTATGCTTTTCGATATACGCTTTTGCATATTCTTCTGGGGTTATCTCCAAACAATTTAATACTTCTATGTAATAGTTTTGTACATCTGTAATTTCTTCTAGAAACCTAGCCCTTACTTCTTTATCTTGCATAATACTATCGATTCCTTTTTTCTTGATAGTCGAAATACATTCTCCCATTTCTTCTACCATATATAGTAAATGACTTTTGGCATGTTCTGGTTTCTGTTCTCCCCATTTTTCTTTGTTTGCTTCTTGTAATTCTCTTTGCAGATTTTGCATTTCTGCTATGCTAATATCTTTATCTGACATTTTTTCTCCTTAATATCGGTTGGAAGTTGGAGATTGAAAGCCCGATTCTAAGTAATCTCTTTGAAAAATCACCTATCTTTTTCAACTTCTAACGGCTAACCTCCAACTTCTATTTTTTACTTCTAATTCTATTTATTTTCTGTATTATTATCGTCTTCTACTTTGTAATCTGCATCGTATACATTTCCATTTTCGTCTACATTTGGTCCTTGTTCATTTCCCCCTTGTGCATTTGCTCCAGCTTGTGCTTGGCTGTATAGTTTTTCAGAGATAGAGTAAAATGCTGTTGTTAATTTTTCGGTTGCTTGTTTGATTGCTTCTACATCGCTTCCTTCTAATGTTTTTCTTACATTTGCAATCTCTTCTTCTACTTTTGCTTTTTCTTCACTACTAATTTTATCTCCTAATTCTCCGATTGTTTTTTCAGAGTTGTATACTAAGCTTTCTGCATTGTTTCTTGTTTCAATTTCATCTTTTTTCTTTTTATCTTCTTCAGCATGTGCTTCTGCATCTTTTACTGCTCTATCAATATCTTCATCGGTTAAATTAGTAGATGCTGTGATAGATACGTTTTGTTCATTTCCTGTTGCCATATCTTTTGCAGATACGTGCACGATTCCGTTGGCGTCAATATCAAAAGTTACTTCGATTTGTGGTACACCACGTGGTGCTGCTGGAATTCCTGTTAATTGGAATCTTCCTAATGTTTTATTGTAAGCAGCCATTTCACGTTCTCCTTGTAGTACGTGTACTTCTACTGATGTTTGACCATCTGCTGCTGTTGAGAAGATTTGTGATTTTTTGGTTGGAATGGTAGTATTTCTTTCAATTAACTTAGTAAATACTCCACCATATGTTTCAATTCCTAGTGATAATGGTGTTACATCTAATAATACTAAGTCTTTTACATCTCCTGATAATACACCACCTTGAATTGCTGCACCAATGGCAACACATTCGTCTGGGTTAATTCCTCTATCTGGTTCTTTTCCTGTAATTCTTTTTACCATTTCTTGTACACATGGTACTCTTGTAGAACCACCAACTAATAATACTTTATGAATATCGCTTGAAGTAACTCCTGCATCTTTCATTGCTTGTTCTACTGGAATTCTGGTAGCATCTACTAAATCTGAAATTAATTCTTCAAATTTTGCTCTTGATAAGGTAATGTCTAAGTGTTTTGGTCCTGTTGCATCTGCTGTAATAAATGGTAAGTTAATTTGTGTTTGTTGCATTCCTGAAAGCTCTATTTTGGCTTTTTCTGCTGATTCTTTTAAACGTTGCATTGCCATTTTATCTGTACTTAAGTCAATTCCATTTGATTTTTTGAATTCTGCTACTAGGTAGTCGATAATTCTTTGGTCAAAGTCATCTCCACCTAAATGTGTATTTCCGTTTGTTGCTAATACTTCAAATACACCATCTCCAATATCTAAGATAGATACGTCGAAAGTTCCTCCTCCTAAGTCGTAAATCATAATTTTTTGGTCTTGGTCTTCTTTGTCCATACCAAATGCTAATGCAGCTGCAGTTGGCTCATTAATAATTCTTAATACTTCAAGTCCTGCTATTTTTCCTGCATCTTTTGTTGCTTGTCTTTGGCTATCTGAGAAGTATGCTGGAACTGTGATAACCGCTTGTGTTACTTTTTGTCCTAAATAGTTCTCTGCATCTGTTTTTAATTTTTGAAGTGTCATAGCGGATATTTCTTGTGGAGAGAATGAGTCTCCATCAATATTTACCTTTTCATTGGTTCCCATTTTTCTTTTAATAGAAATGATGGTATGGTCTGGATTTGTTACAGCTTGACGTTTTGCTATTTGTCCTACTAGTCTTTCTCCATTGTTTGAAAATGCTACAACAGATGGAGTTGTTCTATTTCCTTCTGCGTTTGGTATAACAACTGGCTCTCCTCCTTCCATAACTGCTACACAACTATTAGTGGTTCCTAAATCGATTCCTATAATTTTTCCCATTTTATTCTAACTTCCTTTCTTTGCATGGTAGGGATATCCCTTTTCGTTTCATTTGGGAATGACAGGGACAATTCTTTCATGCGTTTTTTATTTTTTTAAAATTAATAACTATTCCATATTCATTAGGATAATAAAGATGATAATTAGTATGAGGATAGTTCCATAGGTTAATAGCGTATAAAAAATACGATGCTTACTCCATTTGCGACTCACTCCCTGTCTATCTCTATTTCTATATCTTCTTTCTTCTTTTATAAAGACTCTCCAATTATCAAAAAATTGTCTTATTTTATTTTTTAATTTCATAATTTTATTTTATTGCTCCCAATGTATTTTGTTTTGTGCTTTCCTATTGAGAAAGCTTTCTAATCTAGCTAGTCTAGCTTTGTTTTTCTATTTTGTTTCCAATGAAGAAACATCTGCAATACTACTTGCGTTAATTTGCTACTACTACCATAGAATGGCGAATTACTTTATTTCCAATTTTGTAGCCTTTTCGGTATTCTTCTTTGATTTGTTTTTCTCCTAGCGTTTCGTCTATTACGCAACCAACTGCTTCATGAAGCTCCGGATCAAAAGTTTGCCCTATTGTTTCTATTTCTTGTACACCATTTGTGGTTAGTACCTCTTTGAATTGTTTTAATACTAATTCTACTCCTTGTTTGTATCCTTCGTCCTCTGTTTTTGCTGTAACTGCTTTTTCTAGGTTGTCTATGACAGGTAGCAAGGATGTGAAGATATCGGAGATTAATGTGTTATATAGCCCTTCTCTTTCTTTGGAACTTCTTTTTTTGAAGTTATCAAATTCTGCCATTAAACGTTTTAATCTGTCTTCTTGTTCCTCTATTTTTTGTTTTTGTAGAAGTATGGTATCCTTCATTTTTGTTTCTTCACTTACTTCTTGCTTTTCTACTGTCTCTTGTACTGTTTCTTCTGTTTTTTCTTCCATGTTAATCCTCCTTGTTTTCATTTATTTTTTTACTAATATATTTCATAACGGAAATAACTTTTGAATAATTCATTCTCTTTGGTCCTATAATACCAATCGTTCCTAAGTCTTTATTTCCTACCGAATGTTTAAAAGTAACAATGCTAAAATCCTTTAACTGTTCTTTATCATTTTCATCTCCAATATAAACATTGATATCTTTTGCCATTCCAGAGTCTAAAATATCTAGCATTAACTCTTTTTCATCTAACACATTGACAAAATTCTTTGCTAGTTCCAAGCTTTTAAATTCTGGTAAGTCAAATGCTCTATTGGCACCTTCTAAATAAATAGCACCAGCTTCTTCTACAATACGATTAATCTGTTCAATAATTGGTTTAATCACATCAATACTATATGTAATCTCTGATAAAATATATTCTTCCATTGGCTTATCAATTTTTGATAAAGGCTTTCCTTTTAATTTACTATTAAATAAATTATTCAAAGTTTCAATTTGACTTCCGTGTAATATCTTCATCGTATTTGATAATGGTTTCTTTTACCAATCCACTATCTGTTACAATAACAACCATTAACATTCTGGTTCCTAATAATACAAATTTAATTTCTTCAATTAATTGTTGTTCTGTTTTTGGTCCTATAGAAACAGTGGTATAGTGTGTTATTTCAGATAATGTAGTCGTTGCAATTTTCGCCAAATCTTCTATTTCGTTTACTTTTGCATCTAATTTCGATTGAATATACTTCATTTCTTCAATAGAAATATCATCTTCTTTTACTAATTCATCTACATAGAAGCGATACCCTTTTTCAGATGGAATACGTCCTGATGAAGTGTGTGTTTTATCTAAATAGCCACTTTTCTCTAGCTCTGCCAGTTCATTTCGAACCGTTGCACTACTATAATTCAAGTTATATTTTTCTACTAAAGCACTTGAACTAACTGGCTCTGCAGTTCCTACATATTCATCGATTACTGCTTGTAATATTTTCTTTTTTCTTTCGTCCAAATTATCACCCACCATCTCTTTTTTCAATGATTCATTCCATTTGAAAGGTTAAGCCTACTAATTACTTTATGTCCTCTATCATTTTCATACTTACTCAATTAGCACTTCTGTATCTCGACTGCTAACTTGCTATATATTATACCCAAATTTAGCACTTGTCAATACAGATTGCTAATTTTTTTGTGAATTTTCTGTGAAGTGAGGATTTTTGGGACGTACGAAAAAATCTCTATCCGAAAGCAACTTCATCACGCAAGCAATTAAATTTGTTCCTCTTCAACTTAGAATACCATAGTTTCTTAGAATAAAATAAAAAGGTAAAATATTTTAAAAAAACATTTCACCTTTTTTTGTATCATGAAATATGTGGATATTTAAAACGCATAGAATTACCTTAATCGTTTTTGTGATGCAATACCTAATAATAAGAACAATCACTCATTTTTAACTTTTTGTAACTGTGAGATTTTTTGGTACGTCCCAAAAATCTCATAAATAACTAAAGCTTTTACTCCTTACCTCATATTGCTCGGAAAACCAGCATTTTTCTAATGTAAATACATTCCCTAATACTTTTTTGCTGTAATGATTTTCCAAGAACCTTAATAGACAAATCTTTTCTTCTTTTGTGATTGGTACTGCTTTTACTTTTATTCGTACTTTATAATCGTTAGAACCTGTTGGATAAAATGATTTTTTTGCATTTCTCTCTTTTATCTCTTGTTCTATTTTACAAGTAATTTCGTTTACTAAAGTGTCGAATGCTTCGTCACCTTTCCGCAATTCCCTCATTTTTGCCTCATTTTCGAAATTCGTCATATGATTTCCTACCTTTCTTATAATGATAATAAAAGTTTCTGGTAACAATTTGTAAATATTATATAATATTTACATAATTTTGTCAATTATTTTATACTACCTTGCTAAATGCGACATTGTTTTCTTCCTTCTACTTAACTTTTTTTGATTTGTAGATTTTTTCGTACGTCCCAGAAATCCTCAGAAATCTTCAGATAAATTGTTCCCAAACGAGATTGGCGAAGTCTAGTCCTTTGTTTGTTAATTTTATTTGGTTTAAGTCTACTTCTATTAATTCTTCTTTTACTAATTTTTCTAGTTCTTGATGAAATAGGTACAGTGGATTTTGAATAAATTTATGTTTGAATTCTTGCACATCTATTCCTTCTAGCATACGCAATCCTAATAGCATATATTCTTTTCTTCTTTCTTCTTCGGTTTGTATTTCACAAATGACTTGATTGTTTTGGCTTTTCCCTTCTTCATTATTTTGGCAATATTCTATTATTGAACTAGTATTGCAATATCTTTTCTTATTTTGATATGAATGTGCAGATACTCCAAATCCTAGATATTCTTTCTGTTTCCAACAATTTGTATTATGTTTTGAGTTATACCCTTGTTTGGCAAAATTCGATATTTCATAATGGATATAATCGCTTCTTTCTAATGCTTTTTTAGCTTTCCAATACATAGTTCTTTCTATTTCTTCTGAAGGTAATGCTATTCTTTTTTCTTCTAGCATTTTTTCGATTGGTGTATTTTCTTCTATTATTAGAGAATAAAAAGAAATGTGTTCTGGATTTAACTTGATTATTTTTTCTACACTTTCCTCTATGTCTCTCAAAGTTTGGTTTGGAAGTCCTAACATTAAATCTATATTGATATTTTTAAATCCTACCTTTCTTGCTAATTGATAACAAGTTAGAAACTCCTCATAGGTATGAATTCTTCCTATTTTTTTTAGTAACTCATTTTTGGTAGATTGCAATCCTATACTTAGTCGATTAATCCCTGCTTTTTTATAGGCTTCTAATTTTGCTTCATCTACGGTTCCTGGATTTACTTCTATTGTTATTTCTGCTTCTTTTTCTACGATATAATTTTGCTTTATCATATCTAGTATTTTTTGTATTTCTTCCTTGTTTGCCATAGAAGGTGTTCCCCCACCAATATAAATGGTTGTTACTCTATCTATTTCATTTTTTTGCGTTTCTATTTCCTTTTGCAATGCTTTAAAATAACGTTCTTTTTCTGTTTCTTTGCTTGTATAAGAAACAAAGTCACAATAGTAACATTTTTGCTTACAAAAAGGAATATGAACATATATTCCTAATTCTTTCATTTTAATTCCTTCCATTTGTAATTACTCTTTAATAAGAAGATACTTTTTTTCATTCTTCTCCTAATTGTTCTAATTGTTTTAATCGATGATTTACTCCAGATTTTCCAATTGGATTTTCAAGCATTTGTCCTAATTCTATTAAAGAAGCATGTGGATTTTCTAAACGTAATGTGGCTATTTCTTTTAAGGAATCCGATAACCCTTCAAATCTGCCTTGTTTTTGTAATTTTTTGATTGCTTCTATTTGTTTTACTGAAGCATTTATGGTTTTGCTTAAATTAGCTGTCTCGCAATTTACTTTTCGGTTAATATGATTTTTCATATCACGAAGTACTCTAATTTCTTCAAATTTTAAAACAGCAGAATTAGCACCGATAAAAGCTAAAAATTTTGAAATTTCCTCACCATCTTTTAGGTATAAGGAATACCCTTTTTTTCGTTCCATTTCTTTCATGTGAATTTGCATTTTTTCTAACAATTTTTTTACTATTTTGGCATTTTTTTGTGTATTGATAATCATTTCTAAATGATATTTATTCTCTGGATTATTGACACTTCCACTCCCTAAAAAAATTCCTCGGATAAATGCTTTTATTCTTTCTGCTTCTTGTTCTCTTGGATTTTCTTCTTTTTCTAGTGCCTCTCTAAACTTTTGCGTTAGCATAATTTCTTTTTCCGTATATTCAATTTCTTCTATCGTTGTTATGTTAGGAAGAATGATTCTATATATTTTTCCTTTTAATTCAATTTGAAAATCGAATAAGTTCATGTTAGAAAGCAATTTGCTAAAACGATTAATGTTATACTCATTTACTGTCGCATAATATATTTCTTCTTTGTGAATGCTTGTGTTATGGCTCATTAAATAGCCTATTAATTCATAACGTACTAGTTCTTTATGGTTTAGATTTGCTATTTTGCTCAAGTTTTCTTTCATTTCTGATGAAAAAGACATCTTCTCTTCTTCCTCCTTTTCTTCCTTCTTTCAATGTGGCATTGCGATATTTGTATCACTCCACTTTTGGGTGCATTGTGATAATTTTTGTTTTATTGGTTGTCCCATTTTTGTGCGATTATGATTCTATCGTTTCCGGATAAATCTTTCTTACTATAGGTATGCTGATATCTTGGGCTGTTTTGTAGTAGTTCTAATACAGCCTTTTTTTGATTATATCCTATCTCCATACATAGGTAGCCACCTTGTCTTAAATAATTTGGTGCTTCTTCTACTAATTTACGATAAAATGTTAGTCCATCTTTTCCTCCATCTAGTGCTAAAATTGGCTCGTTTTGTACTTGTTTGGGTAGTTCTTTTATGATTTCGGTTTCTATGTATGGTGGGTTTGATACAATAATAGAAAATGTTCCTTCTATGTTTTCAAACAAATTTGATTGAACTAACTTTATTTTCTGAATTACCTTATTTTCTATTGCATTTTTCTTTGCTATTTCTAATGCTTTTTTACTGATATCACTTATTGTAATATTAGCACTTGTAATATTAGAAGCTAAAGCAATTCCAATTGCTCCACTTCCTGTCCCGATATCTAAAATATCTTCTTGCTGATTTTTGGCTAAGCTTACAACTTCTTCTACTAGTATTTCTGTATCTGGTTGTGGAATTAATACATTTTCATCTACATAGAAAGGAATTCCATAAAACTCTTGCTTATGGGTAATATATTGCATTGGTATTCCTTCTATTATTTTTTGTATTGCTTTTTCATACTCTTGCCTTTTCTCTTCTTCTACTTTTTGTTCCTGATTCATTAGTAATTCTGTTCTATTTAAGGCTAAAACAAATTGTAATAGCACTCTTGCTATTATGTTTGCTTCTTCTATTTGGTTCTCTATTAATTTTTGTTTTCCTTTTTCCATTAATTCTTGTATTTTCATTTTTGTCTCCTACTAAAAAGATAGGGCTATGTTTCCATAGCCCCTTGTCATTCATGGATATATGGTAACGGTTTTCACCTGTTTGGTATTGGTGCGTGGTTGGCACAATATTTTACCACCACATATATCCCTCTTTATTGTATTCTAATTATAACATTATTGTTTCTTCTTGTCTAGTTTTGAATACATAATTTTATTATTTTAGTGTTTCTTATTTCAAATTGAAAGAGGCTTTATGCAAGCCTCTAATATTATTTTTATATAAATGATATCCCCACATTAGCCGTACATCGAAAAGAAATTTTTATACCTGTTTTCACAGGTGGGTGTCGTGTTGAAAGCTACTGGGTTTCTTACTATTAAATGTAAGCTTACACGCCACTTCCAAAGCCGGACTCCCTTATATTATTTGTTGGTAATAAAATTTCAGTCTACACGCACCACGCAGGGAAAATTAATATCTTGTTCTTTTGTATTTTTATTTTAGCATATCTATTTTTTGTTTTCAATTCTAAATTTCTTTTATTTTTTTCCTTTAGATTTGTTTTCTTCTTTCTATCTCTTTTTTTCTTGTTTTTCAATATTAATTTCTTTATTTTTAGTATTTGCTATTTTCTTTATTTTATGCTAGAATAAAGAAAATTGTGCTATTATTTTTCTCTTGCTACATACTATAGGGTATGTCTTTTTTTATGCTAATATAATATCTCTTTTTAGCTTCTTTTCTTTTATGATTCCTATTCCAATATATTCTTCTTTTTGGTAAATATTATAGATTCCATCCTCTTTATTTTTTAAAAGTTTTACTCCATTTAAAAATTTTTGATATTCTTTTTCTTCTAGGGAAATCTTTGGATATTCTTTAAATAGTTCTTGCATTGTAATTATTGTTTGGTTAATTTGTTCTTTTCTTTTTTCTAATTCTTCTATTGTAATACTATTTCGGATATGAAATCTTCCCACTTGTGTTCTATTTAATTCTTTCATATAGCCAATGGTACCTAATTTACTTGCTATGTCTTCACACAGACTTCTAATATAGGTTCCTTTTGAACAACTTACTTCAAATTTAATTTGATTTTCTTCTTTTTGTATTTCTTGTAATGTTATTTTATAAATTTCTATTTTCCTAGGTTCTATTTCCACCGTTTGTCCTTTTCGTGCATATTCATATAATTTCTTTCCTTTTACTTTAATTGCAGAATATATGGGTGGTATTTGTTCTTGTTTTCCTATCATTGCTTCCATTACTTCTTGTAAATTTTCGTCAATCTTTTTCCAATTTACCCTTTCTTCCTGTAACACTACTCCTTCGCCATCTGCTGTGTCCGTTTTTATTCCTAGTTGTAATGTTACTTCATATTGCTTATCATGTTCTATTAAATATTGAGAAAGTTTTGTGCCTTGATTTAACAACAGTGGTAATACTCCTGTAGCATTTGGATCTAACGTACCTGTATGTCCCACTTTTTTTATATTTAATATTTTTTTTACTTTTGCTACCACATCATGAGAAGTATATCCTTTTGGTTTATTGATTATGATAATCCCATTTATTTCTTCCTTCATTTCTCCTCATTTCTTAGAATAGAGATTGGAAGTTAGCATTTGGATTTTTAGGTAATTTCTTTGCATATTTCCCTATTTTCCAACCTCTAACTTCCAACTTCCAGTTTCTATTTCAAATACATCTTTACTTGATTTATTAACTTTTCTTTCACTTGTTCTAAACTTTGTGCAATTGTACAGCCTGCTGCATGTACATGACCTCCACCGCCAAACATAAGGCATACATCGGATACATTAACATAGTTGTTTGAACGTAGTGAAGCTCTATACCCTTTTTCTGTTTCTCTTAAGAAAATAGATACTTCTACTCCTTCTATCGCTCTACCTTCTTCTACAATTCCTTCGTGATCTCCTGGCTCTGCCTTTACTTCTTGTTGATCTTGCATCGTAATATACGTAATGGCAATTTTTCCCTCTTCTAGAAATTGCATACGTTCGATTGCTCTTTTTCTTAATTCAAAATTTGCTTTCGATTTGGTATTCATTACTTTTTTATAAATGTTTGATACATTGACTCCTTTTTTTAGAAGTTCAGAAGCAAATTCAAATGTTTCTGGAGTTGTACTTTGGTATTGAAATCCACCTGTATCGGTAATAATTCCAGTTAGAATGGCAGTTCCAATTTCTTTGTCTATTCCAATTCCAAAATACTCTAAAATAGTAATTAAGATTTGTGCACATGCTGGTGCAGCTGGATTAATATAGTTGTAATCACCATACATCGTATTGCTTCCATGATGGTCTATTACTACTTTTACTTTTGCTGTTTCAAAATAATTAGACCATCCATTTAACATTTTTATGGTTGCAGAATCTAATGAGATTGCTAAATCATATGGATTTGTACTTCCTTCTTTTTTTGCTTCCTCTGCCTTTGGTAAAAAAGCATAAATTTTTGGTAGTTCTGGAATGATTAAATCTACTTCTTTTCCCATTTTTTGTAATGCCATATACATTGCTAAACTACTTCCCACAGCATCTCCATCTGGATTTTCGTGTGTTAGAATGACAATTGTTTTTGCTTTTTTTATTTCTTCTAAAATGTTATCTACTGTCATAATTTTCTCCTTTTATTTTCAAGTTAGATGTAACTCCTAACTTTTATTTAAATCTTTTAATATCGAATCTATTTTCATTCCATATTCCATAGAATCGTCTTGTTCAAAGACTAATTCTGGAGTCATTCTAAGGTTAACTCGTTTGGCTAATAGGCTTCGAACAAAACCTGCAGATTGTTTTAGTGCTTCCATTGTCTTTTCGTCATTTTTTGTATTTAATAAACTAATATATACTTTTGCATATTTAAAGTCTGGTGTAATTTTTACTTTGGTTACACTAATTAAACCAGTTGCTTCTGGATTTTTTAGTTCAAACGAAATAATTTGACTAATTTCTTTTTTTAATTCCTCATTAATTCGATTTAATCTGTTTTCACTTTTTGGCATATTGTTTTGCCTCCTTTTATCGTTCTTCTTCTTGCTTTTCTATTTTGCTTACTGCCTTTTGATAAACTTCTTTTCTTTTATCTTCTGCTACTTGGGCATCTTTTCTTGCATACACTTGTTGTAATCTTTTTTTCATTGCCTCTTTTTTTGCTTTTAACTCTCTTTTTGGTTTATCCATTAAGTCAATGACATCTTGCATGGTATTAATTTCCTCTGTTTTTCCTTGAGCTTCTTGCATTTCCTCTATGTCTTTATTTTTAGGAATCTGTTTTCTTCTATTTTTCTTTGCCATATTAGAATCACATCCTATCTTTTTATTTCTTCCATAACATATACTTCAATGATGTCTCCTTCTTTTAAGTCATTATAGTTTTCAATTTGCATTCCACATTCATATCCTTTTGCTACTTCTTTGGCATCGTCTTTGAAACGTTTTAACGATACTAGTTTTCCTTCATGGATAACAACTTCTTCACGAATGACACGAACTCCTGCATTTCTTTCTATTTTTCCTTCTAATACATAAGCTCCTGCAATGGTTCCTACATTTGATACTTTAAATACTTGTCTTACTTCTACATTTCCGATTACTTTTTCTTCAAAGATTGGATCTAGCATTCCTTTCATCGCTGCTTTTACATCATCAATTGCTTGATAAATAACAGAGTATTGTTTTATCTCTACTTCTTCTTTTTCTGCTACTTGTTTTGCTGTAATAACAGGACGTACGTTGAATGCAATAATAATAGCATTTGCTACTTTTGCTAATGTTACATCTGACTCAGTAACTGCTCCTGCTGCACTATGGATAACTCTTACTCTTACTTCTTCATCTGACTGTTTCTCTAAGGACTGTTTTAATGCTTCTGCAGAACCTTGTACATCTGCTTTTACAATAATATTTAATTGTTTTAGATTTCCTTGTTCCATTTGGCTAAATAAATTGTCTAGTGTTACTGGTGCCATTTGATTGATTGATTTTTCTCTTTGGGCACGTTTTCTTCTTTCAATTAGGTGTTTTGCCATTTTCTCATCTTTTACTTCATAGAAGATATCTCCCGATTCTGGCACTTCTGTTAATCCCATTACTTCTACTGGAGTAGATGGACCCGCTTTTTTCACTTTTTGTCCTTTGTCATTTTTCATGGCTCTAATTCTACCAATTGAAGAACCTACTACGATGGTATCTCCAATATCTAATGTTCCTCTTTGTACTAAGATAGAAGCAATTGGTCCTTTTGTTTTATCTAGACGTGCTTCAATAACTGCACCTTTTGCTTGTTTCTTAGGGTTTGCTTTTAATTCTAGGACATCTGCTTGTAATAATACCATTTCTAGTAATTCATCAATATTCATATGTTTTTTAGCAGAAATTGGTACATAGATTGTGTCTCCACCCCATTCTTCTGGCACTAATTCATATTTCATTAATTCTTGTTTTACTTTATCTACATTTGCTTCTGGTAAATCAATTTTGTTTACTGCTACAATAATTGGAATTCCTGCTGCTTTTGCATGATTAATTGCTTCTACTGTTTGTGGCATAACTCCATCATTGGCTGCTACTACTAAGATTGCAATATCTGTAATTTGTGCACCTCTTGCACGCATGCTAGTAAACGCTTCGTGTCCTGGAGTATCTAAGAAGGTAATATCTCTTCCATTAATGTTTACCATATACGCACCAATGGCTTGTGTAATTCCTCCTGCTTCTCCTTCAATCACATTGGTTTGACGAACAGCATCTAATAGGGATGTTTTACCATGATCTACGTGTCCCATTACAACAACAACTGGTGGTCTTGCTTGTAATTCATCTTCTTTGTCTTCTGATTCGTCAAATAGGATATCTTCTTCTTTTACTTCTTCTTTTTTCGTTGCAGTTACACCAAATTCTTCTGCTACTAAATAAGCGGTATCAAAATCTAAATCATTGTTAATGGTTGCCATGATACCAAATCCAAACAATTTTTTAATGACTTCTGCTGATGTTTTCTTAAGTTCTGTCGCTAAATCTTTTACTGTAATGGATTCTGGAATTGAAATTTGAGTTAGTTTGAAGATTTTTTGTGTTCTTTCTTCTTGCCCTTTATTCGCTTTTTTCTTATTTCTTTTTCCTCTTGCTGTTGTTAAATCATAGTAGTCAAGCATTCCTCCATCTTGTTCATCAAACATGTTTGATAAGCGGTCTACTTGTTTTAAATCTTTTAATTTTCCACCATCAAATTGTTCGTTTCCAAATCTAGAACCTTTTTTGTTTTTGCTTGCTTTTTGGTTCTTTTCTTCTTTTCTTTCAAATTTTACTTTATCAATTGCTTTACTTGTAAAGTCTCTTTGATTTTCTTTTTCTACTACATCGGTTGCCATGATGTCTTTAATATTTTTATCAATTCCACGTTCATCTAGTGGTCTTCTTTGACGATTAAAGTTTCCACCATTTCCGTTTCCATAGCTTCCATTATTATTTCTATAATTATTATCGCGTTTTTGATAATTATTATCCCTATTTTGATAATTTCCCCTGTTTTGGTTTTGATTATTACGATTTTGGAAATTACCTTGTGGATTGTGATTTCGATTTTCATAACGATTATGATTGTAATTGTTATGATTCGCTCTGTTACGATTTTCAAAATTTTTATTATTTGGTTTATTTTCATTCATTTTTGGTCTTTCTTGTGTCATAGTTTCTGCTTTTTTTACAACTTCCTCTTTCTTTTCTTCTATTTTTGGTTCTTCTTTTTTTATTTCTTTTATTTCTTCTTTTTTAGGTTCTTCTTTCTTTGGCTCTTCTTTTTTTCCAATGCCAAATAGTTCACTTACTGTCATTGGCTTCGTAGGTTTGTTACGATATACAATGTTGTAGTCGGCATTTTTATTTCTTTCTACAAATCCAACATGTTTGCTTTTTTGTTCCCTTTGTTTTTTCTCTTGTTCTTTTTCTTTTTCTTCTTCATCTGTAATAATCACTTCTCTTCGAATAATTACTGGTGCTGTATTCTTTTTTTCTTCTTTTGGCTTTGCTTGTGATTTTTTATTTCCTTCTTTTTGGCCTCCTTTGGAAAATGCTTTTTTTATCGTTTCTGCTTGTTCTTCTTCAATTCCACTCATATGTGATTTAGCCTCTATTCCAAGTTCCTTTGCCTTTTCTATTATTTCTTTACTGGTTAAGCCTGTTTCTTTTGCTATTTCATGTATTTTTATCTTACCCAATAATTTCACCCCCATCAATTCTCTTTTTTATTTCTCTTGCAAAATTCTCATCTTTTATTACCACAACCGCTTTGTTTATTTGCCCTATGCTTTGGCTTAATTCTTCGATTGTCCCGGTTATGCGAATTGGTACATTTTTTATATTGCATAACTGCTTAAAATTGTTTTTTGTTCTATCGCTACTATCTTCTGCTATTACAACTAACTTTGCTTTTCCTTTTTTTATGGTATCTTCTGAGCTTTCTGTTCCAAAGCTTATTTTTCCTGCTCGTCTTGCTAGTCCTATCAAACCATATATGTTGTTTGTTTTCAACTTATTTATCGCTCCTTTGAGAGGTTGGATGTTAGGGATTTTACTTCGAAGTGTTTCCCTATTTTCCAACTTCTAACTTCTATATCATTTCTCTTAATTGCTCAAATATCTCTTCTGTTATTTTTGTTTCAAATGTTCTTTCTAAGCGTTTTGTCTTAATTGCTTTTTCTAAACAATTTTTATCATTGCAAAGATATGCTCCTCTTCCATTTGCTTTCCCCGTTTTGTCGATGAAGATTTCTTCTTCTTTATTTTTTACAATGCGAATTAGTTCTTTTTTTAATTTTATTTCATTGCATCCTATGCAGGTACGTTTTGGTAAATTTTTCAATTCTCTCACACCTTTATTTTTATTGTATTCTTTGAATTTTGCTTTATTCCTAATGAGCTTTTATGGTTTTCCATTTTATGCTTCTTCTTCTCCTACTTCTTCTTGTTGGATTTCCTCTGTTTCCTCTTCTGCTTGTTGTTTTTGTAATGTTTCTATCATTTCTCTAAATTGACTTTCACTTTTAATATCAATTTTCCATGCGGTTAATCTTGCTGCTAATCTTGCATTTTGTCCTGCTTTTCCGATTGCTAGGGATAGTTGGTCATCTGGTACAATTACTTGTGCAAAATGTTCTTCTTCTTTAATATCTACTGCCATTACTTGTGCTGGTAATAAGGCTGAAGAAATGTAGATGGCTGGATCTTCGTTCCATTCTATTACATCTATTTTTTCTCCATTTAATTCGTTGATGATATTTTGTATACGAATTCCTTTTTGTCCCACACAAGAACCTACTGGGTCAATATTTGGATTTTGTGAATATACTGCTACTTTGCATCTATTTCCAGCATCTCTTGAAACACTTTTAATTTCAATTAGTCCTTCATAAATTTCTGGAATTTCTAATTCAAATAGCTTTCTTACGAAATCATTATGTGCTCTTGATATCATAACTTGTGTGCTTCCTTTTAGCCCTCTTTCTACATCTACAATACAAGCTCTGATTTTATCATTTACATGATAGTGTTCGGTTGGTATTTGTTCTTTTACTGTCATAATTCCTTCTAATCTTCCTAAGTCTACCACAACAACTCCACCATCTGCTTTTTGTACAATACCTGAAACAATTTCTCCTTTTCTCTCATTAAATTCATTGTATAAATATTCTCTTGATGCTTCTCTAATTTTTTGAATAATAACTTGTTTTGCTGTTCCTGCTGCAATTCTTCCAAAGTTTTTTGGTACTAGTTCTTTTTCGTAAATATCTCCTACTTTGAATTTCTTATCGATGGCTAATGCTTCTTCTAATGAGATTTGTGTTTTTTCATTTTCTACTTCTTCTACAATTTCTCTTTGCATGTATACATGAACTTCTCCTGTTTCTTTATCCATTGTAATTTTTACATTTTCATCTTCACATTCAAAGTTTCTTTTGTATGCTGTTACTAAAGCGGTTTCAATTGATTCTAATAGGTATTCTTTTTGAATTCCACTTTCCTTTTCTAAGTCCTCCATTGCTCTAATTAGTTCTGTACTATCAATTGCTGGTTCATTTCCTTTTTTCTCTTTTTTCTTCATTTTTTTCCTCCTTTAATTCCAATGATAAATTAATTTCATTAGTGAAATATTTTTTCTTTCTATTGTTATTTGCTTTTCTTCTATTTTAAGGATAATCGTATCTTCATCCCATTTTTCTAAAATACCAATATATTGTTTTTGTTTCTCTAGTGGTTTAAATAATTTGACTTCTACTTCTTTACCTTGTGCTTTTTCAAAATGTTTTTCTTTTCGAATAATTCTCTCTACCCCAGAAGACGAAACTTCTAAAAAATACATTTCTTTGATAAAGTCTTTTTCATCTAATAATGGATTAATTGTATTGCTTACTGTTTCACAATCGTTTAAGTCAATTCCCGCTTCTTTATCAATGAAAACTCGTAGGAAATAATCTTTTCCTTCTTTTGCATATTGTACATCGTATAATTCATACCCCAATTCTTCAATTGGCTTTGCAATTAGGTTTTCTACCTTTTCTTCTATACTTGCCAAGGCTTTTCCTCCTTATATTTTCATAAAGTAAGAGCGGAATTGGTTTCCGCTCTTCTCGTTTCTTTTTGTTTCTTTCTTTATTATACACATTTTTGGTAAAAATTACAAGCTTTTTTCAAAATTTTCTTTCCTTTTTTGTATTTTGGGGTATTTACGATAAAATCGTATTATCCCCATAAACATCACCTCTACTTTATATTTTAATATTCAATCCTAAATCTACCCCTAAATTATTCTCATTTTAGGTAGCGCTAAAAGTTGGATAAATTGCTCCCATTTGCATTTTATGTATATTTCTGTTATACTAATAGTACTAGGATGTATTTCATCCCAATACAAAACAGGAGGACTTTATGAGATGTGCCAAAAAAATGAGAAACGCCAATTTCGGTTGGTCGTTGGATTGGAAGATGCCAGTGACTTAGAGTTTGTTTTAGAACTGTTAGCAGATTTTGGGATTTGGGCTCCCCACCATATCACGAAAAAAGAAATTCTCGATACCTACGGAGTTCACCTTCCCTTTCCTAAAAACATTTACTATCCGGAACTTCTGCTTGTTTCTTCTTATGAAAGAAACCAATTGGTTGTCTTTATTTCAGAACTTCATCGTGCTGAAGTTAACGCTTATGCATCTCCGATATTCTAATTTTTTCTCGCACTGCCACAGTTGCAGTGCGAGGTTTTTCTTTTTTATTCATAAAAATTCTCTTTCTTTCATATCTTTATGCTATGGAGGTATCACGATGTTTGAAAATTATATCTTAAGTCATAGACAAGAAATCGTAGGAAGTGTTTGTGATTTAATTACATTTCCTAGTATTTCGGAAGAATCCAATCAATGCCATTTTCCTTTTGGAAAAGCTTGCTCTGATTGTTTAAAGTATTTTTTAAGTTTAGCTGATTCTTTAGGATTTCGAACCAAAAATGTAGATGGCTATTGTCGGATTTGCTGAATTTGGAGAGGGTGACGAATTAGTGGGCATTATTGGTCATTTAGATGTAGTGCCTGCCAAAGAAGAGGACTGGTCTTATTCTCCCTTTGTTCCTACCATTGCCAATCACTGTATTTATGGACGAGGTGCCATTGATGATAAAGGTCCTGTCATAAGTAGCCTTTATGCCATGAAAGCCGTAATGGAATATACCAAAGAACATTCTATTACACTTTCTAGAAGGGTCCGTTTAATTGTTGGATTAAATGAAGAAAAAGATTGGAAATGTATGGATTATTATAAAGCAAATGAGGAAATTCCTACTGTAGGATTTAGTCCTGATTCTGACTTTCCTTGTATTTATGCTGAGAAGTCTGTTATTTCTTTAACGCTTTCTCAAGAAATTGCTAAGATAACGCCTTCGCTAAAAAACCGCTTTTCTTTTCAAAATTGCGCTATTACTATTGAAGAAATTGATTGTCATCAAAATGCCATTAATGTTGTTCCTAAATTTTGTAGTGTTATTTTAAAAATAGAAGATAGTAAATGGATGAATCATTTGATTTCTTCTTGTAAAGAAACGATTGAACAATATGATTATGAAATTGATTTATATAAAATAGATGATTGTCTTTTAAAATTGTCTTCTTATGGAGTAGCTTCTCATAGTGCACATCCTGAACTTGGTAAAAATGCTATTTCAAAACTATTGGTCGTATTGCATGATCTCTTTTCTAGCTGGAATATTTCGTTTCCTTTACTACAAAATTTTTATCAGTTCATTGGAGACGATTATTTGGGAAGCAAATTAGGAATCGCAATAAAAGATGAATCGGGCGTGCTAACGTTAAATCCTTCTCAATTTTATTTAAAAAATAATAAGGTTTGCATTGGTATTAATTTAAGAGTTCCTGTTCATACAAAGCCAGAAGAAATTATTTCTATTTTTGAAAAACACTTTGAAAATCAAGTGTCTGTTCTTAGAATTCAGCCTGCTTTATATGTTCCCAAAGAACATCCATTGGTTCAGTCTCTATGCTCTATTTTTAATGAAACTTGTCATACCAATTTCGAACCTATTGCCATTGGCGGAGCTACTTATGCACGAGCTTTTCCTAATTGTGTTTGTTTTGGTATGAATTTTCCAAAAGATGAAGATATGTGTCATCAAGTAGATGAGTTTGTTTCGATTGATAAATTATTACTTGCTTCTACGATTTATGCTAAGGCTATTTTTAAACTGGCAGAATAGAATTATAAAATAGCAAAAAAATGACCTTAAAAGGTCATTTTTTATTTGATTTATTATTCTGCTGATTCTGAAGTTTCTTCAGTTTCTGGAGCTTCATAAGCTTCTAAAATAGCTTTTTGAATTTTCTCTCTTGTTTCAGCGTTAATTGGATGAGCTATATCCTTGAATTCTCCGTTTGGAGTTTTTCTGCTTGGCATAGCAATAAATAATCCGTTTTGGCTTTCGATAACTTTAATGTCATGTACTGCGAATTCGTTATCGAATGTTACAGAAGCAACAGCTTTCATTCTGTTCTCTGAATTTACTTTTCTTAAACGTACATCTGTGATTTGCATTTTTAAGCACCTCTTTCTACTGTTTTTAAATATTTGTACATTATACTATGTACAATAATATTATTCGTCAAAAAAATATTTTTTCCTTCTGTTTTTTACAAATTTTCAAAGAAATATTTTTTCTTGTCACTAGTATTCTCACATTTTAGAAAAAAATGCATACGATAAGATAGAAGTTTTGCAAAATATATTGAAAAATAGCTTAGAAAATTGTATAATTCATTCGATACTAGAATAAAGGAGTGCTTTCCATTGGCAAAGTTAGAAGAATTAAAAAAATATAAATATATCTATATGATTGGAATTGGTGGTGTCAGCATGAGTGGCATTGCCGAAATTTTAAAACACTGGGGCTTTACTGTTACTGGTTCTGATTTTTGTGAATCCGATACTACTCGAAAATTAAATTTAGATGGCATTCATGTTGTCATTGGGCATGATGTTAATATGGTGGCAAAGTCTGACCTTGTTGTCTATAGTGCTGCGATTCAAGAGGAGGATGTCGAGCTTGTAAGAGCAAGAGAACTTGGTATTCCTACTATGGAACGTGCTGACTTTTTAGGGCTTATTACCAAAGCATTTGAAGATACCATTTGTATTTCTGGTACTCATGGAAAAACCACTACTACTTCTATGGTTTCCATGTGTTTTTTAGAAGCAGGTTTTGATCCTTCCATTCAAGTTGGTGCTACGTTAAAAGCAATTGATGGAAATTATCGTATTGGAAATAGTAGTCATTTTATTATTGAAGCTTGTGAATATGTAGAAAGCTTTTTAAAATTCTATCCAAAAGCTGAAGTCATTTTAAATATTGATAATGATCATTTAGATTATTTTAAGAATATAGAAAATATTAATCAAGCTTTTATAAAATATGTCAAACGACTACCTGAAAATGGTTTGTTGGTAGCAAATTATGATAATTCTTATTGTACTAAGTTGCATGAACATACCAAGGCAAAAGTGATTTCTTATGGAATTCAAAATGAAAAAGCCAATTTTGTTGGTCGCAATATTACCTTTGATAAAAATGGTTTCCCTCGTTTTGATGTCTATCATAATAATCAATTTTATGGTTCTTTTGAACTATCTGTTCCAGGCAGTCACAATGTACTTAATGCCTTAGCATGTATCAGTTTATGTGATAGTTATTCCCTTCCCAAAGCAGATATCAAATCTGCGCTAAAGAAATATACTGGTGCTCATAGAAGATTTGAATATGTTGGGCAATTAAATGGGGTTTCTATTTATGATGATTACGGACATCACCCAACTGAAATTAAAGCTACTGCAAATGCGTTAAAGAAAAAAACATATCATCATTCTTGGGTTATCTTTGAGCCTCATACTTATAGTAGAACCAAAAATTTGCTAGATGATTTTGCTGATAGTTTAACTTATTTTGACAATATTATTATTACAGATATTTACGCTGCAAGAGAAACGAATACCTATGGCATTTCTTCTCAAGACCTTGTCAATAAAATAAAAGAACTTGGTAGAAAAGCTATCTATATTTCTTCTTTTGATGATATTGTTACTTATTTAAAAGATCATACAGAAAAAGATGATATTATTTTGACTTTAGGAGCTGGCTCTGTTACTAATATAGGACCAATGCTATTAAAATAAAACACCAATCACAACTAGATTTTTTCTAGTTGTGATTTTGTTTATCCTATTTTGCTCTTCTATTTTTTTATATCTTATTTTCGTTATGATAAAAAATTGAAATCTCTACCTCTTGTTTGTTATTCTGACTAAGACAAAATCTCCGTCCCCATGTCTGTTTAGGTTTGAAGCATTTGTTTTAGCATTAGGTCGGCAAATACGCCGTAGCCTGTGGTGGGGTCGTTTACTAGGACGTGGGTTACGGCTCCAATTAGTTTTCCATTTTGGAGGATGGGGGATCCACTCATTCCGTTGAATAATACCTCCTGTTTTTTGCAGAAGTTCTGGATCGGTTACTTTGATTTGCATGCTTTTGTTGTCTTTGTTGTTATTGGTATGAATTTTTTGAATTTCAATTTCGTAAGTTTTTTTGTTTCCTTGTTCGATTTCACAGATGATTTCTGCCTTTCCTGTTTTGATTTCACTTCGATTTGCTACTTCGATTTCGTTTGCCGAAAGGTTTAATCTATTTTTGTATTTTACGCTTCCAAAGATTCCAAAGCTAGTATTTTTTGCAACTTCTCCTATGGTGCTACTTCCTTCTATGCTTCCTCTTATTTCTCCTGGCTTTCCTTTTTCTCCTTTTTGAATCGATACTAAGTTTGTGGTTACTAGTTCTCCATTTGAAATAGTAATTAGATTTCCTGTATCGATGTCAGTTATTCCATGACCTAAGCAGGCAAACATGCCATTGGAAGGAATATAAAAGCTCGCTGTTCCTACTCCTGCTGCTGCATCTCTTACCCATAAGCCTAGTTTGTATTCGTTTTCTTCTGTCTGGATTGGTGTGATATTTACTTTTTCTTCCTTTGTTCCTCGTATATAGGTTACTTCTATTTCTTTTCCATTGGATTGATTGACAGTTTCTATTAAGTCTTCCGTTGTACTGACTTCTTTATTATTGATAGAGATAATCCTATCCCCTTCTTTCATTCCTGTATTCTCATAAGGCTTTTGCCCTTCTACTGCTGTCATTCCTACAATTAGAACTCCTTCTGTGTATAATTTAAGTCCTATAGCATTTCCTAGTGGCACTACTGTCATTTTGGGAATGACATTAAGTGATACTTCTTTGACAGAAAGCCCCTTAAATAATTCAAAACTTAAATCGATTTTTCCCATTTCCTCTATTTTACTTGTTTCTGCATGATTCGATGTTTGTATTATTTTTCCTTGCTTGTATTCTCCTATATTTGGATTTGAATTTTCTATTTCTTTTATTTTTACTCCCCATAGTGTATAAAAGTTGATATTTTCTCCTTGTAGCAATGTTATATTATCTGGAAGTAATGAGATACTAGCTACATAAAGATAGGTAATTAGTAAAACAAATAGAATTAAAAAAATTTTTATCTTTCTTTTCAAAATCATCATTCCTTACTCTTTATTTTCTATTTATTCTACCCCTTTTTCTCATTTTCAAACAAGATTTAAATTTTAGGGACGGGTCTTAAAATTTAAATTGCATAAAAAAAGAGCTGAAGTAAAAAACTTTGAAAGTTTTCCACTCCAACTATTAACATTCAAAATTTGTTTTAAATTTTAAGACCCGTCCCTAAAATTTAAACTCCAAAATAGCCATTTGTTTTATATAGGTCGTATCGTTCTCTTGCCAGTGCGGTTAAATATATGGTTCTTAATTGTTTTATATCGATCGTACTTTTTGGTTCATAGGTATCGGTGTTAACATTATATACTTTTATGGTTCCTTCTATGATATCGTCGATATTGTAGGTTTGTGCTACGTTTACCATACATTCATAACATTTATTGTTCGCATGTGGATAATAATAACGTTCATTTTTGTCACTTATTACGACGGTTTGCATTTCAAAATCTGTATTTTTGTAAGCACCTATTACATTCTTTTTTCTATCAATAACCTCTCTACTTGCTGGTTTGTGTGCTTCGTTGTCATCGGTTATAATATTGATTGATTCTTTGGAAACGAATTCTTTGTTTTTATTATTGGTGATGATACAGTATTTGTTAAAATATTTACTTCCAATTGGAATTCCTTGCATAAAGGTTGCTACTGCGATATGGTTTACTAGTTTATCCCAATCTTCTTCGTTAAATATTGGCATTGCAAAGTCATATTGTGCATTGGAAGAGTAATTCGCAATGGCACTGTTTAATGTCGTTTGGATGGTTCTTCGAATGACAGAGATTCTATTTTGGTTAAAAACCGATGCTTCTACTAATGAATTATTGGTTCTGGATATGTTAAAAATATCTTCCTCTCCGGTATCTATTGCAAAATCGGTTACTATGGTTCCATTTTCATCTACTTTTGTAATTGAATTTCCATTTGCATCGACACTGTGTCTTTGTTTTATTCCTTTTAAATTGCTATTGACCCAAGTACTAAAGTCGTAGGCATCTGCATAATATTGAGCAGCACTATTGCTATATAAATGTCCTCCTCTTGTCATATTTCTTAAAAATGCTACTGTTTCACTATCTTTAATTTCTTGTTTTTGGTTATTGGTTACCCAAAAGTATTGCTCTTGTCCATTTTCTTTATACGCTTTTCGATTATTGAATATGACATATTCATATTCATCACGTAATGCAGTGGTATTGTTTTCATCTACTGTTACTAATTGTTCTTTTAAAATTTCCATTCCGATTGTTAAGTTGTCATATTCAACCGAACTAACATAGGTACGTTCATAGGTGTTTTGTGCTGTATCTGTGTACGTATAAGTAATATCTCTTTTTATGTTTTTGATTAGTTCTGGATTGATTAAGGTTCCCGATTTTGTGACATAGCTTCCATTTACTTTTCCATATACAGTAATGTTGTTATCTAATGTGTAATTGACAACAAAATCACTATTTCCTTGTACATATCGACAAGAATAATAAATATATGGTTTTAAGCCATATTGGTATTGACCTGCGGTATCATTATAGTATTTCCCATAGATATAATAGCCATCATACATGGTATATATAATTGCTGGTATGAACGCTTGTAAACTCTCTACGTCATATCCACTTGCTCCTAGCTCTGTTCCTAACGAGTTATAGAAAGTAGAAATGGATGCTTCTATATCTCTTATTTTTGAATCACTTACCGTAGAATATTTATTATTGATGGTATTTAATTGAAATGCTCTTATGGCATCATAAGTTGCTGTTTGTAATCTTCTGCTATACAAATTTTGTAATAATATGGTATCAATTTGTGCTTGAATATAAGAGGTAATAACCATTGAAATGGGAAGCATAATGATAACAAATATAATGGCTAAATGTTGTAATTTCATACTTTTTTCCTTTCGTTTTTCTAATTGAACTACGTGCTTTGTTTTTTGGAACCTACTCTACTTTCTTGTTATCTAAAAAGAGCAGATGTTGTATCTGCTCTTCTTTTTTTAGTATCTTTGAGTACCTGTTGCAGTAACAATTCCTGCATGTTGAGCAGTAATTTGGTAGGTATCATTTCCTGCAATTTGATAGAAGAATTTCTTTAGAATTTGAGAAATTGTTTGGTTCGTATTTTTTACGGTTACCGCTACACGGTCTCCTTCTTTTAAAGTAATTCTTGCATTATCTTTTAGCAGTTGTTCTACTTGTGATGTATAAAAGTTATAGTATAGGTTTTCTCCTATTTTTGTCATTTCTGCTTGTGTTGTTTTTACTCCTGGATTTTCATCTAATAATTGTAATTCAATATCAATATCAAATGAATTTCCTGTTGACGTTAAGGTTGATACATATTTATCATAATCTTCTAACGTTAATTTTCCTGTGGTTCTTACTTTGTCTATAAATTCTGTTGTAGCTGTTTGTACAGCAAGTTCAGATACATCGTCTGTTCTTTCAGACATTGACATTAATGGAAATACAAACATTAATACTGCTGCCAAAAATATTGCGATAATGGTAATAAAACTATCTCCCATTTTTCTTTCCTCCTTTTTAGATTCCGTTTTGTCCGTTAATTAGTGTAAAGATAAAAATTCTTTTCTTCTTTGGTTTTGTTAGTCCAAGTGCACTTCCACTTTCTTTATCGTCAGTGTTATCTGATTGACGACTTGCATATTCATATTCTCCAATGGTTTCTACGAATTTTTTATTGGCATATTTTCCAATAAATCCTCCTGTACCTAGTTGGTTTGCTTTTCCATAATCGATATAAACATTATGTTCGTCGTCTTTTTTATTTGGATTTCGGTAACTCTCTCCTGATAGAAAACGATTTAAATTTTCCATTGCTTTTTGATAGTTTCCTGTCCATGGTTCATGTCTTGCTGTTTCTTCTTCTAGGTCAAAAGAAAATATATCTTGATTTCCTACTTTTGTATAACCACCTTGAAAATAGGGTTGATATTTTTTTTGCATCATTGTATCATAAGTACTTTGATTTTTTTCCTTATCTCGTTTTCCCCACAAATAATTCTTTCTATCTGGTGGTAGATGTTTTGTTGTTTCTGTTACATATAAGGATGGTGTTGTATACACACGAAGATATTCTACATTACTAAATTCACCTGTTTCTGCATTATAGTCGCCTTTGCGAAATAGTACTGTATAATTTTCTTTATAATATTTATATAAGGTTGGAATAATGGTTTCTAATCCAACAATTCGGTTTTCTGCAACTTTTCCAGTTGCCCCTTGATATTCAAGATAATTGGTTTCATCTTTGGTATATAAGATAAGGTCTGATGTTGCTTTTACTTTATTAAATGAAATCATACTAACCGATAGTGCCATGACAAAAACCATTACTGCAAATGCCATTTTTAGAGCTTCAACAGCGTTTTCCATATTCTTTTATCCTTTTCTATTTGTGTTAGGTAGTAGGTGTTGAACCACCTTTTGTGTTTTCTTTTACTGTAATTTTTACAATATATCCTGTATTTGGATCATATCCGTCTTCTGGTACTTCTACTGTGTATGTTTTTCCTGCTTTAATAGCAGTTTTTGCTTTATTTAATTCTGCTGGTGTACTAGCATCCCCAATTGCGATAATTAAACTTTCATCATCTTGTGTTGTAATATTATGATTTCTTACTGTTTCGTATAAACTTCTTACTTTTGTTCCATTTACATTGGTTCCCATATAGTCGTCATATTGTGCATTATATGCTTTTACTTTTTGGTCGTCAATTCCTGTTCCTGTAATTGCGTCCTTTGCTTGGTTAAACATTAACATACCTAACCCGATAATTAAAATTGATAATAGTATTGCTCCTGCAATAATTAATGCTTTTGATGCATTCTCCATAATAAATTTCCTCCTTTGTTTTCTTTCTATATTTTTACTTATGTTATCTGTTGTTTTTAACAGTTAACTTAAATATTAATAACGAATTCATATGCAATTCTGTTGCATTTTGTTACATAAGTTATCTGTGACTGTTTTTTAATAAAATTTGAATAGATAACTTATATTTGTTCAAATAACATGTATTTCATTTTCTTTGTCTTTTCATGGTATTCTTTTTTGGTACATTGAAATGTCATGCTATTATAGTTTTTGATAAATTGTTCCGAACCTAGCTTTGCAATTGCTTCCATAGCAAAGATTTTGTCCGATTCTGAAAATTTAATTTCAATTCGAATAGAATTTTCTTCGTTTTCGATGTAACGATTTTGTTTGTCTTTTGGAATTTGTTCTTTTTCGTTTTGGTCGATTGCTTTGTTTATTAGTGTCATTAAAGACGAACCTACAATCGTGTTTTTGGTATATAGTTCATATTCCTTATTTGCTTGATTTGCTAATATGTTTATTTTTTGCACATTATAATATGTATAGCTTAAAATAGCAACCATAAGCAAGAAAATTCCTAGTAAAATGAGTAAATTTTTTTTCATTCGATTGTTTCCTCTTTATTATAACATTTTTCATTTTTTTATGCAATTGTTATTTTCGTTATTTTTTTAGTAAATTTTGGTGTCTTTTCTTATTGTATCACTATTTCTACTTTACTAATAGAAGTAGTTTTATTTCTTGCAAATGATTTATTCTTTATAGTCTTCGAATTTCATGTAAATGACTCTTTTCGTGACAGGGCTTATTTCACATTTGGTACACATGTAATATTTGGTTTGTGCTCTCATAGTTCCTGCCTCGTCTGCTTCTATATTAAGTGAGTTATCATTTAAAAAATCATTTTTCTTACCATCATTCCACTTTTCTGTATTTTTATTATTATTAATATCAATTTGTACATAAAGGTAGTTTTCGTCTTTTCCTGGCCACTGTGCTATTTCTTCTCCAAAGTTGTTCGTATTGTATTGCCTTGCATGATTGATAAGACTTACGATATCA
This sequence comes from uncultured Clostridia bacterium, assembly GCA_949155365.1. Taxonomy (GTDB): domain Bacteria; phylum Bacillota; class Clostridia; order TANB77; family CAG-508; genus UMGS1663. The sequence goes on along the minus strand of CASCUT010000003.1, from coordinate 69,136 downwards.
TGTGCTGTTACTTTGATTGGTACGGTTTTTAATTCTCCGTTTTTTCGTTCCTTCTACTTCCGTTGTCCCATAATATTTTAAATAAGTATTGTTCCATTCTGAAATTTTGTAGTTTTCTACTTTTTGTATGGTGTCTCTTCCTAAATCAGAGAAAGATTGAAATAGTGCAACACCAACTGAAATTATCATTAATCCAAGTAACATTGTAGCTGCCATAATGAATGCTTTTGATGCGTTTTCCATCTTTCCCCTCCTACTTTTTAATATTCATATATCATTTTTATAATTCTTCCATTTTTCTCGTCATATTCAAATGTTTTACATTTGAATATGGTTTCTTTTACTTGTGTTATTAGAGATTTGTAGGTATTATATTGTCTTTCTTTTTCCTCATAATCACCTCTTACAAATCCTAGGTCTTCTTTCTCACTTGTCCTCATTCCTGCTAGTTGGCTAATTGACCTTGTTACTTTTGTATTTTCACTTGATTGAATTCTCTCTTTTCCTAAGTTTTCTACCTTTTCTTCTAATCCCTCTTTCCCTTTCATTTTTTCTATTAATTCTAGGGATGTATAGGTACCTTTCTTAAAAAATTCATCGTCTATATTCTTCTTTGCAATCGTAACTTGTACTTCAATTGGAACATAGCCTTTGTTTTCTGCTTGTCTTTTGTTATAATCTGCTACTTTATTGGCAATGGAAAGTAATTCACTTCCATATACATTTCTATTATATACTTCATATTGTTTATTAAATTCTACAATTTGCTCTAATTCTTCTCCACTTTCGTTAATTCCCTGCCATTCACTTAAGTTATTAAAGAAGAGAACCAATAATGAAACAACCATTACTGCAACTAGCATTCCTCCTGCCATCATTAAGGCTTTTGATGCATTTTCCATTTGATTTCCTCCTTTATATTGTCATATTGTTGAATGAGGTTGACATACTGGTTAATCCAATGAATACAAGTGGTACAATTAGATAGCCAACAAATAGTAATACCATTGGAGCAAAACCAATTCCTTTTCCTATCATTCCTTTTTTAGAGATTAAACGCTCATTGGATTCTTTTCTCTTTGATTGATAGTAGTCCCTTTCTGTATCAAGTTCGTCAAAGGCATCTTTAATTGGTATTTTTTCTACCGCTGCTTGTAAACTTTCTATGATTCGAATAAATTCTTGGTATGTTACTTCTTCTTTCATCGCTTCTAGCGCTTCCCAAGGTCCACTTTCATAGTCATTCACACATTTACTAATTGGGTCACGGAAAATGTTAGAGTATCTTTCTAACCATTCTAGAATAATTTCAACATTTACCCTTTCAATCCTCATTAGCATTAAGATAATGGTTTGGAACTGCATTACTTCATCTTCCATTTCCATCTCTCTCATCTTCTTTTGGAATTTTAGCATCCATATTGGTCCCATATAAGCAATCATGGCAATTATCATGGCTCCTAATACTTCTAGCCATCCTAAATACTCACTGTTAATGGTATGAATTTTTCCTAAAATTCTTTCTGCGGCTCCTGCTATTTCTTCTTCTTTTTTATCGATGTAATCTTTGTTGATATTTCCTTTTTGCATTGCTTTTTCAATATCTGCTTGTACTAAATCTGCTTTTCCTTTAAAGTATTTAATGTATTCATTATCGGATTCGGTTAGTTCCATTGCTTTCATTCTTTCTTTGGAACTCATTTCCCCAATAATATCATAGGTATTGGTTGGGTCTGTATAAACATTTTGAATTGTGATACGGTGTAACTGTACAAATAAGAATAGTGATACAAAGAAGGATACTACGCATAATAGAATACGATTAATATAAATCCATTCAATTTTATCTTTGCATGCTGCTTCCTTCATTGTTGTTTTTATTTTTCTTGATTCTTTGGTTCCCTCTTTTGGCACAAATAAGTCAACAAATTTTTTCACTAATTTGATACGATATAATTTTTCTTGCCAAGGATTTTCTGTGTTTTTAGTATCTTTTGCCGTTGAACCATTATCTTTTAATTTTCTGGTTAAAATGTAACATACAAAAGTAGCAATTAAAATTAAAATTTGTACTAACATACCATCTTTTCCCATATAAAAGCTTTCTACGAAGCTAAATTGAGAAACTGCCCAGTTTTTAATTGGCTCTAAGCATAGCATAGGCACAATGGCAATAACGGATAAACTTTGAAATACATAATCTAATTTATCTCTTTTTAAAATTTCAAGTTGCATTTCTTGTGTAATATTATTTAAGTTTTTTAGATACAAGGATGCTCCATCTACTTTTCTATCTCCAAATTCTTTGGTTAAGTAAGAAACTCCTGCAAATTCTTTTAAATAAGCATTTGGTGCTACATCATAATACTTTTCTAATTCTGATTCTGGATCATCGGAAATCAATACTTCATATATTTTCTCTGCTTGTCTTGCCATTTCTGGGTTATCATCATCTTGTGCTGTTTGGTAAATTGCTTCTTCTACCATATTAAATTCATGATAAGCATGACGAATTTCAGAGAAAAAGTTAATTTGTTGTTTTAATAAATTGTTGTCAATTTTATCTACTCTTCCATCAATAAAGGTATCTAATAAAAATACTTCAAAGATTAATAAGATGCTCATTAATAAAGCATTTCCTTTTGTTAATACCACAATTGCAATAGTAAGTGGTATTACAATTAAAAATGACCTTGTTAAAATTTTAGCAGATTGCATTCTTGTTAGATATTCATCATCAATGTTAACAATTTCTAGTCTTCTTCTTAGTTTTAGTAAATATCGTTTGATAAAAGGTGTTTTTAAGTAAAATATGTACAATTTTTGATAAATAACTTCACTAGAAAAAGCAGATGTTTTGGTTCCTTGTTGTAATTGTCTAATGTATTTTGCTTCTTTGTTATTTTTTTGAAGAATGATATAAGCGATTATAATTACTCCCAAAAGAGCCCCTACTCCTATCGCTAAGTACATTAACATTTCGTTATTCATATTTTAAGTTAAACACCTCTTTTCTTTATGGGAGGTTGGAACTTTGGGTAATTTATTTGAAGTATTTACCCGATATTCCAACTTTCCATTTCTAACTTTTTATTTCTGTTTTTGGTTTTCTTCCACGTTTTTTTGGCTGTGCTACTACTTCTTGTGTTTCTTCTTCCTCTTCATATCGTTTTATTTTGGTTCCCCAATTTCGTTCTACGAATTTGATGAATTCTTCTGCATCACTATCATCCATGTTATTTAGCATTTCACGAATGTTGTGGTCACTTATTTTATTGGTTAATACATAAGTTCCATCATGATATTCTAAGATATTTTGATGTTTGTATAATTCTCGGTTGGTAGTTCTAGAGAAATAATGTGTTGCATTATCCATAAATTTGTCAAATTTACCTTCTAGTGTTTTTTGATTTCGGTGGTCAAATGTGTATTCATTTTTTTCTTCTACTGGAATACACTCCGTTACCCTTTCTATGTATCTTCTTCCTCTAAAGTCTTTTACTAAGTGAATATCAAAATTTAATACTTGTACTACTTGCTCTTCTGCTGTTTTTTCGTCTTTGAATACCCCTGCTCTTAACATTGAGTTACGAAGTGCTGTTACTAAATCTGGGAATGTTTTTGCGTGGTGCGTAAATAAGGTGAATTTAGATGCAACTTGGGCAGATTGTATCATCCAAGATGCTACGGGGTCAGTTGCAACCTCACCGATGATGTTAACCGAACCGTCAGTTTTCTTTTGAACGTCCAAACACTCTTGTCCAGATACAGTTTCTGTTTCACGCATTGATAGAATGTTTCTGGTTGGATATATTTTTCTTAAGTGAAGCTCGAATGCCGTTTCTGTGATACGTAAGTTCATGGTTTCGTAAATATTTTCTATCATTGCCATTAGCATGGTGGTTTTTCCGGCAACCTTGTTCACCAGTAAGGGAGATAATTCTTGCTCCTTTTACTAAATATTTTAATAAGTCGATGGTTTCTTCTTTTCCTGGGAAACGTACAATTTGTTCTAGTGTTGCACGTTTTACGTCGAATTTTCTAACGAAGAATGCCCATGTTTCTGACATACTTGGTCTTACAACAACGACACGAGAACCATCTTTCATTTCATTAATTTTATAACCATTGGTATCAGATAACTGTCCTGGGTTATTGTATTTATAAATATTTTGACATACTCTTTTTAATTCTGCTTCTGTTCCAAAAGATAAAAATGCTAGACGAATTGATTTACCTTGGAACATAATCCAAATACTATCACAAGCACGTGGTACTTTATGGTCTACGATTTGGTCTAAATAGTCTCCATCTGTTTGGGCTACTTGGCTTAAGAAACTCTCTGGAAGACCAGATACACCTCCGGATATACCATCAATGTTCATATCACGAATTTCATCAATACTGCTGTATCCTTTATAATGTTGATAAATTCTTTGTACGACAATGTTCAACTTATCTTGGAAAGTTAATACAAAATCTTCTTTTTCGAAAATATCATTAATTTCTTCTTCTGTGATAACATAGGAAGGTTTTGTCTCTCCATTTACATATTTTAATCTTGCTAAATCATATTTTTTGATAATCTCTGGTAATGCTTCATAGGCAAATTCTTGTTTATACATATATAGAACAATTTCGAATTTGTCTTGTGCGGTTAATAGAGATGGTACATCAAATGGAATTGCTGTTGAAATGTTAATTTCGCTTACCCCATATTCTTTTGCCAAAATATCATAAATTAACTCTTTTACATATTTCTTGTCGTTTACGTCACCATAGGTACAACCTTTTAGTGCTTTCTTTAATTCGTATTTCTTATTTTTTCTTCTTTTTAATTCTTCTTCGGAAAGACCAATATCATATAAGTTGATTTTGGTTATTTCATCTAGCCTCTTTTTTACAAATGCAGTCATTTTTTCTAAGGTATACGTTTTATCATCGACTTGTACTTTTTCTTCTTCTTTTTCATCTTGTTTTTTCTTTAAGTTACGTATAATTAGAAATCCTGCTATTAGTAATAGCAATAGGATTAATAGAATATTGATGATGTTCATAGTTTACAAGGCTCCTTCCTTTCCATTCTTTGGTTATAATTTAAGTTGTAGTTCTTGCATTTTATAAATAATATCTTTTGTTAATCGCGCAATTTCTTGAATGAATATAGCATTTCTATCTTCTGCTTCTACTCTTCTTAATCTTAAGAAAAATTCTGCTACTTTTCCTTCTGAACATGCTTCAAAGAATAAAGTATTATATAAAACAGCGTGGATATCTTTCTTTTCTTTCATGTAACGACTAATATTTTTGATGTTATATTTTGAAAATTTGTCATATCTTCCTATATTTAGTAAAATATTATTTTTCTTAAAGAATTCGTTTTCTTCTCTTAATTGCATGAAATCATTAATCGTTTTAAATTTTTGTGTCATGTTTACAACAATAATGTCAGAAAGTTCTAAAATTCTTTTCACTTGTTCTTCTGGCATCCTTTTTGAAACATCTACAAAAACTAAGTCATAGCTTCTGTCTGCTACTTGCAAAATATTAGGATACAATTCTGAGATTTGTCGATACTCTTCATATTCTTTTGTTTTTGGTGAGCATAGTACATCTAGTCTATCTTTAAATACAATTTTGGTATAGTTTGCCACAATGTTACTAGAAGTTTTATTGCTATTAATAATTTTAATCAGTCCTTCTATTCCTGATTCTAGTCCTACTTGTGTTTGATCTCTTGAAATGGTTTTTACTAAGCTTTCCATTTTTTCTAAATCAAAGTAACTATTTTCCAATGTTTCATCTTTAAAATTAGTGCTTACATTTAAAATTCTATAATTATGTTCAATTGCCATGTAGGTAGAAAGTGCTACCATTGACATGGTTTGTCCTGTCTCTCTTTTTTCATCACTCCAAAATGCAATAATTGCCATTTTCTTTAAACTCCTCTTTCTATCTTTTTAAATGCTTTTCTAAGTAAATTTCCATCTACGTCGTCTACAATTTTGGTAGTAAGGTACATTAATCCTTCTTTATATTGATTGCTTAATTTTTTAAATTTAATTTTGGATACTCTTTGATTATTATAAATAACCGTTTGGTCTCCTACTTCAAAAGGGAAATAAATTCTCTCTTCCTCCCAAGTGATTTTGCTTCCTAATGCCAAGAAGTTCAAATAGTCATCTTCTTCTTTTAATGCATTTTTGGCAAATATCACTTTTGTTGCATGAATTGGTGTTTGTAAACCACTAATCGATTCTATTCCTCGTTTAATGGAATACATATCAAAGGAAGTCACAAAGTAATGTTGTTCAAAACTTTCTAATCCAAATGTTCTTACCCCTTCTACGGTGTCTAAATCGACCAATGCAATATCATAACTTAATTCTACCATTTTAGGCATTCCTAGATATTCTTTTATATTGTCAAAACTTTCAAATCCAACGGCTATATCAATTCCTTCAAATTCTGTCACATAGGCTTTGGATGGTTTTATGACGGGAATAATATATTTCGCTTTTTGGGTTAAGGTACCATCTACTAGTAATACTTTTCTTCCCATTTCGACTAAGATTTTAGCCATATATACGATAAAGTCTGTTTTGTCATAGGCTCCTATAAATCCTATTTTTTTCATGGTTTAATATCCTCCTAAAGATTCTAAGTAAAGTTGTCTTTCTTCTTTTGCTTTTGTAATTTGTTCTTGCACACCAGCTTGAATGTTATTTACTTTTTCTTGTGCATATTGTGCAAGTGTATTTTCCATTAAGTTTCGATTTGATGCATTTTGATTATATCTTGAAACTAATCCGTTTTTTGCTTCTTGTCCAATGTTAGGATTGCTTACTAAAACATGTTGTACTACTGCACTTGGTACATAAGTTGGTATAACCGTTCCTTGCATTCCTGGTTCTACATAGGTAGTAGCATATAGTAATGACCCTAAATCATAGTATGCTTCTACAATTGCATTTGCCATTACCATTGTTTCTGCTTCATTCATATTAATCGTAATTGTGTTTGCTGAACCCACTCCATTAATTTCTGGAATTGTTACTTGTTTTTTAGATGCTACAATATAGTCAACTCCATCGGAAAGTCTTAAACGAATATCTACATAGTCACCATTTTGAATTTGTGTTGGTAAAATCACCATATTGTATTCTTGTTTTCTTAAGTCATCTGTGGTTTCTATATCACTTTGTTTTATCATATCATTGGTTAAAATTGTTCCTTGATTTAATGCAATTTTAGCAATGTAACTTACATTTTCTTCTGTTAAATCCAATGATAGTACATTGGCTGGGATAACAGCTGTTGTTACTGCTACTTGTTTTAATTTATCAAAGTTAACCTCTTCTCCTGACTTAATATCTTGTGTTACCACATATACTTTTTTCATTGCTGACTCTGTTTTTTTCTTATCTTGTTGTAATGTATTTAATTGCATAAATAGAACAACAATGATAATTCCTGTTATAAATAACGTTCCTAATATTCCCATTAATAAATAGTTATTTGCTTTTCTTTGCATTGGATTTGTTGCCATATCTATATTCCTCCTTATTATTTGACAAAATATTCTTACTTATTTCATTGTACAACAATTATCGTAGAAAAACAACATCATGCGATAAGTGTCATGTAAAATTAATATCGTTGTAATATTTTTGTAATATTTTTCAGTTTTTTTCTTGTATTATGTTTACTTTTTTGTTATAATTATTTTTAGTTACATTTATCTATTTTTCTTTACTTACTAATTAGTGAAGAACATCAACAAAAAGGAGGACATTACTTATGTTAAAAAATCTGGTACGGTGGTTTATTGTCTGGGCATTAAGTTTTTTGCTTGCAAGTACATGTGGTTGTTCTCAAGGAATTGTATTTCTTATTTTCTACCTTATTGCTTCGTCATGGCAATTAGGATTGGAGATTATTTCAACCTTATGTCTTGGTATCCTTGATGGAAACCTTGCAGACGCAGTTAGCGTTTCTATCCCCTACCTTCTCGTTGTTTGCTTCATCATCGCGTTACCTTTACTTTTATGTTTTATCGTATCTAAACTTTTTGGATTCGATTTTTATCTCGCTTATCAAATTGTTACATTGCTACTTTCTTTTTTTTCTTTCAAAGTTTCTTTCGATTTTTCTGCAATGTAAAATCGAAAAATCGAATTTAAGACAAAAGAAGGATTCTTTTTAGAATCCTTCTTTTTGTTATACATTATCATCTCGAATTACATCAATGATGTTTTCTTTTTTCACCTTTCTACTAGCATACAGCATCGTAGCAAATACAACAAAATAGATTGCTATTACACTAACGAAAATACTGTTCCAAGGTATTTCAAATAAGAATGCTAACATGTTTCCAAATGCTTGATTTAGTAAGAAACATACTAATATGCCAAGTGGAATTCCATATAATAAAGCTTTCGTTCCATAGAAAATACATTCTAAGTTTAACATTTTCTTAAATTGTTTATTTGTCATTCCGATTGATTTCAAATTTGCAAATTCACGTCTTCTTAGTGTAATATTGGTTGATATGGTATTAAACACATTGGATACCCCTATTGCAGATATTAAGAAGATGAAACCATATAAGAAGATTTCAATAATTAATTTTAAGTTTTTCATTTGTTGCATTTGTTCTTTGACATTATAAATATTCTCTAATCCTGCTTTGGGGTATTGTTCTTTTAGTTCTTTTATCGTTTCTTCAAATTGCTTAGAATTATTGGCTTTTACCATCACTTCCATTTCTCTATTTTCTGCTTGCCTTTGTATTTTGCTAAAATTTTCCTTCGAAGTAATAAAGGTAGCAGAACCTGGAAGCGTATTTTCTTGTATTCCAAACGGTAATTCTTTTGTCACTTTTGCTAATTTCATTTTTCTTGTTCCAATTTGTTCTTCTTTTGTTTCTTCTGTTTCTTCATCATAGTTATATTGAAAAATTGGTGATTGAATTTCTTCTTGTGCATTATAATTTAATATTTCACTTTCCAATTGATAACTGGTTAATAAATTCACATAGTTTACCAAAATATATTCGTCTTCGTCTAGTCGTTTTAATCCTAATTTTTTTAGATATTCCTGATATGTTTGTTCATCTAATGCATAAATTCTAGCTGTCAAATCATAGGTTTCTTCAATCTTTTTCATTCCATATTTTTCATTTTCTTCATTAAATGCTTGTTTTATTTTTTCATTTAGTTTTTCTGATGGTATTTCTAATCTTATTACTTCTTGTTTACAAGCTGTCAACTTTTCTACTGCATTTGTACGAAGCTTTTGTAATAGTTCTTCTTCTTCCTTCATTGCATTTAATAAAATCATATAGTCATACTCTACGGTTGTATATACAGTATCAAATCCCTCAAACATATATCCTACAAATCCACTTGTTGCTAAATATAGTACAATACTAATTACCAAGGAAATAACAGTAGTACGATAACGTTTTTTACTTCTCTTTAAGTTTTTCATAGCAAGTTCTCCAGAAATACCAAATACATGATAAATCCATTTCTTAGTTTTCAACTTCTTTGCTTTTGCCTTAATATCTGTTGTTTGTCTTATTGCTTCAATTGGACTAATTTTACTTGCTTTTTTTGCTGGAAGCATAACAGATAAGTAAATGGTAAGAGCAATAAACATAACTGCTATTAGGATAGAAGTCCAAGATACGCAAAGACTTAAATGCCATCCTACTTCCGCAAACATTGGCTCTAATAATTGATCTACTATTTTTAGAGTAATCGCTATTCCTCCAATTCCTGCTAAGATACCAAATGGTATTCCAATACTACCTACTACCACTCCTTCATATAGTACCGATTTTTTTATTTGCTTTTTGGTTGCCCCTAGGGAAGCCAACATTCCAAATTGTTTTTTTCTTTCCGATACGGAAATAGCAAAACTATTATAAATTACTAAAATAGAACCTATCATTATAACAACAATTAAAATACCACATACGGAATATAGCATTCCATTAAATCCTAAGTCATCACTAACACCTTGGTAAGCAAGTACATAACTGTTGTAATCCACGTCATAGATTTTCAGTGAAGTATCATAGCCTTTCTGGTATAACCCTAATTCTTCCGCTATTTTTTCTGTATTTTGATATGTGCTTTTTACTTGTTTATGGATTAATCCAATGTTTACTTTATCTTCTGCCTTTATTTGATTTCGATTTAATAGTGTTATTCCTGAAGTATAATGATCTCTCGAAGTTTCAAATACTGGTTTTTGCATTTTTCCACACACGGTATAAGTCTTCGTTTCAGAAGCAAGAAATGTTTCCTTCTCTTGCTTTCTTTGCGAAATCATCTCTTCCCCATCTAACATTCTTTTTCCTAACACAAAGGTGACTTTTTCTCCTATCTTTGGTTCATTTTCTTTTCCATCAAAGAAAGTACGACTTAATACTATTTCCTGTTCATTTTCTGGCATTCTCCCTTCTAGTAATCTTCCATTCATTTTTTCTAATGCCTCTTTTTCATAGCCATACAGATAAATAAATTCATCCTCTGAATATGGATTTTGCGCAATTGAAATTGGTTTCATTATCAATGTTTCTTTTATTTCTTTTTTCTTCTCAATTTGTTCGATTTCTTGATAGGTAACATTTTTTAGCATTGACTGCCATTCTCCACTTTCGGCAATTTCTACTCTAATCATAAAATTTTGAAATGTGACAGCAAGCGTTGTTACCGCACTAATCATAGCACCAGATAGGATAATGCCAATAATGGTTACAATTGTTCTTTTTCGATTTAATTTCAAATATTTTTTGGTAATTTCATTTAATATTTTCAATTTTTCTTTTCCCCCTATCCTTCTACCATTTTACCATCTTCAATGGTAATAATACGGTCTGCTTCTTGTGCAATGTTTTTATCATGTGTAATCATAATAAGAGTTTGATGATATTGTTTATTAGATGCTTTCAACAATTGCATAATCTCTTTCGAATTTTTACTATCCAAATTTCCTGTTGGTTCGTCTGCTAAAATGATGGATGGATTATTGATTAAACTTCTTCCAATTGAAACACGTTGTTGTTGTCCTCCTGATAATTGATTTGGTAAATGTTTTATTCTTTTTTCCAAACCTAATATCTCAATAATTTCTTTTAATCTTTCTTTGTCTACTTTCTTATGGTCTAATAGTATAGGAAGTGTGATGTTTTCTTCTACATTTAATACTGGAATTAAATTATAAAATTGATATATTAATCCAATTTCTCTCCTACGAAAAATAGCAAGTTCATCCACATTCAAGTCATAAATATTCGTTCCATTAATCCATACTTTTCCTTCTGTTGGCCTATCTACTCCTCCTAACATATGTAACATAGTAGATTTTCCGTGAACCTGATGGACCAACAATTGCTACAAACTCCCCTTCTTCTATGGTAAAGGAAACATGATCTAAGGCTTTTACCATTGTTTCTCCTTTTCCATAATATTTGCTTAAATTTTCTACTCTCAAAATTTCCAATTTCATTCCCTCTTTCTTTTTTCTTTTTTCTATTATATCTTCTTTTCGTGTTAAATAAAGTAGTTTAATAAAGGTTTAAGATTTTGTTAATTATTTATTCATTTACTAGTACATACCAAATATTTTCTCTCCCATTTGTAAGATTAACCGCTTTTATCTTATCTTTATCAAAAAGAATTAATCTGCACAAAACTAAAAAGAAGGATTCTCAAAAAAACGAATCCTTCCTCTTAGTTTTTATATCCTATTGTACCGTATTTTAACTTTTTTCTATTTTATTCTTCCTTATTTTCTATAACAACACCAGTTTGTTCTTCCTCCTGTCGTATTATTGGTTACATTTACAGTTGCTATATCATTCGAACAATTACAATTGCAACTACCGTTGTTATTTCCCATTCTTCCTTGACTACATGAATCATTTTGCATATTTGCTAATTGATTTGCAATTCTTGCAATATCCTGATTACTTAATGTAATGGTATTGTTATTATTATTGTTTTGTGTACACAAACAACATTTTAATGAGCATTTTCTTTCATTGTTACATCGTCTATAGAAGCATTCTGCAATAAGTGCTGATAGAAAAGCAAGAATTGTGTAAGCAATTACAAATACTAAAAACATAGCGTCAAACAAACTAAATGCTATAATCAAATATATCGCAAAAAAGGTGGCTGATACTAGAAATGGACACCTTAGTATTTTTTCTAATACAACAGCAAGGATAATTGTTGCAATAGGTAAAGCAAAAAATAGTAATAATAAATTCATCTTTCTCTCTCCTTATGTTTTCTCTTTTGATATATTATATGATTTTTTTCTATTTTCTGTTCCCATAAAAAAACTTTAGTTATCCCCTCCTTTTTTGTTAATTTTTTTGGGGATTACTAAAGTTTTATCTATTATGATTCATATTCTACTTTTACTAAGTATAATGCATAAGGTGGCAAAGTTTTTCCTGCTCTTGTTCTTTCTCCTGATTTAATAATATCTGGTATCTCTTCTGGTTTTATTTTACCTAGCCCGTACTTCTACTATGGTTCCTGCTATAATTCTTACCATATTATATAAAAATCCGTTTCCTGTAAATTCTAATATAATTCTATCTGCTTCTTTCTTTAATTCTGCCTTATAAATTATTCTTACACTACTTTTGCTACTGGTTCCACTTGCTTTAAAGGCTTTAAAATCATGTTCTCCCTCAAATTCTTTCATTGCTTTTTCCATGGCATTGGTATCTAATTTGTTTGGTACAAAATATTCTAAATTGCGGTAAATAGCAGAACCTTGCTTACTATTGTTGATGATATAGCGATATGTTTTTTGCTTGCAACTATACCTACAATGAAATCTTTCTTCTACTTCTTCTGCTTTTTGAATTCGAATTGATTTTTTAAGTTTTGAGTTTAAAGCTATGGGATATTTTTCTACTTCAAAATTGCTATTGGTCTTAAAGTTTGCCATTTGAGCAATCGCATGTACTCCTGCATCTGTTCTTCCTGAAGCAATTAGTTCTACTGGTTCTCCTGTAATTTGCTCAATTGCTCTTTCAATTTCTCCTTGTATATTTAATTTATCTGGTTGTTTTTGCCATCCATTAAAGTCTTTTCCATCATATTCAATTGTTAATCTAATATTTTTCATATTATTTGCCCCTTTATAATAGAATTGCGATTTAATGTAAAAATTAAATCGCAATTTTTTATTTTTAAACTCTTTAACATTCTTTTTTCTCTTGCTATTCTTTCTTCTTTAACTTTGTTCTTAGTTTTTCTAGTTTGCTTTTTTTATTGTTTTTTCCTTCGATAAATCGATTGGTAACAATATTCTTTAATAATAATTTTTTTAGTGTTTCTTCTTCTACGTCTGCAATTAATGTTCCGTCTTTGGCTACTGATATTTTTCCAGTTTCTTCTGAAATAATCACTACGATACAATCGGTTTCTTTTGATATTCCAATTCCTGCTCTATGTCTCGTTCCTAATTCTTTCGCAATTTCTTTGTCATTGGAAAGAGGTAAGATACATGCCGCTGCTGTAATTTTGTTGTTACTAATCACCACTGCTCCATCGTGCAGAGGAGTATTTGGCACAAATAAATTGACTAGTAATTGTGGTGATACTTCCGCATTCATTTCTACTCCCGTTTCTGCAATATCTCCTAATTTGATATCTCGTTCTATTACAATTAATCCTCCTGTTTTATGGGAAGCTAATTCTTTTGAGGCAATCACTATTTTGTAGATATCTTCTTTGGTTTTGGTAATCATATTTTTATCAATCCCAAAAAATCTAGTTAATTTATTGGTTCCTAATTGCTCTAACCCTCTTCTTAATTCTGGTCCAAAAATAACAATCATAGCAATCACACCATAAGACATAATGGTGGTTAAAATGGTATTTAATATATCAAAGTGTACCCAGCCACTAACCAGAGTAAGAATAATTAAAAGCCCTATTCCTTTTATTAATTGCCATACTCTTGATTTTTTTGTTATTTTTATTAATTGATATGCCAAATAGATAACAATGGCAATATCAATAATGGCGGTAACAAATCGAATGGGATGTTGTTGTAATCCTTGTATATAGTCTACAATATTGATTTGCCAAACCGTATCCATTGCACTAAAAAAATTATCTTTCATTTGTTTGTTCTTCCTTTATATTTTGTTTTACATTGCAATTAAGTAAAATAATAATGTTCCTGCTATTCCTAATACCATTAATAAAGCAAGAATGGCTGACATTACTTTTACAAATATTTTTCCTGCATCCATTTTCTTTTTCTTAGCCATAATATGACCTCCTTCTCTCTTTTGCTATCTATCTTTCTTTTTAAAAAAGAAATTTTATTTCTACCTCACTATTATTAGTTATACCACAAAAGACTTTTTTTTACAATATATTTTTTATGTTTTTCCTCTAGGAGGCTGAAAATGATTATTTTACAGTAATATTTTTGAATACGAATTAACAAAACCATTAAAAAAATGGAATACGGAAGCAATATCGCCAAATACATTTTTATGTATTTGGCGATATTGTTTTTTTCTCTTTGATTGGTATAACCAATTGTTTGGTGACCCCTACGGGAATCGAACCCATGATTCAGCCTTGAGAGGGCTGCGTCTTAACCGCTTGACCAAGGGGCCATATTGTGATTGCCTTATTATCATAACATGTTTGCCCTCTTCTGTCAATTCTTTTTCTTATTTTTCTACTGTCCTTTCTCTTTCTTCCTGGTATAACATTCAAAGCTAAGAAATGTTATATTGCAGTATAGCACTTTTCTAAAATTTCTTGTAAGCGAGAATCCTGTTTACTTAAGTATAAATATCCTATCAATGCTTCAAATGCTGTGGAATACATGTAATCTGTTGCTTCTGCATTTTTTGGCAAATGGTGATTTTCTGCATTTCTTCCTCTTCGTACAATATCTTGTTCTTCTTCTGTTAAATCATCATATATACTAGCCAATATTTCTGCTTGTGCCTTTGCTTTTACGTATTTGATGCTTTCTAGGTGTAGTTTATGTGGTTTTAGTTTTGTATGATTTACTAGTTGCATACGAATATAAAGTTCATACACACAGTCTCCTATGTAGGCCCATACTAATGGGGGCATTAATTTTACTTCTTCGATTTCTTTTTTTCTTGGTATCATTTCTTCCATTTCTTACTCCTTATGGTGTTTCTAGTGTCATTTTTCCTAATTTCCCACTTCGAAATTCTTCTAATAATAAATTTGCTACTTTTTCTTCGTCTACTCGTCCACCCGATACGATGGCTCCTCTTTTTCTTCCTATTTGGTGCAAAATTTCTAAAACATTCTCATTTTCTGGATATTCTTCTCTATTCATTATTTCTTCTATTTCTTCTTTGGTAAAAGAATAGCGAGTTATTACATTTTCTCTTTTTTCTTCTAGTAGGTATTTTAGCAAGTAGAAAGCTACTTCTGTTTTTTCCAATACATCGTCTTTGATGGTTCCTGTATATGCCAACCTAAGAGCGACTTCTTCTTGTCCTAATTTGGGCCACAAGATTCCTGGTGTATCTAATAACTCAATATTTTCTTTTACTCGAATCCATTGTTTCTGTCTTGTTATCCCTGGTTTGTTTCCTACTGCCATAGAACTTTTTTTGGTAATACGATTAATAAACGAAGATTTTCCTACATTTGGTATTCCTACTACCATTACGCGAATGGATTTTCCTTTTCTACCTTTTTGCGCTTCTATTTCTTTTCTTTCTTGCCCTACTTTTTCGATTTCTCGAATTGTTTCTGGAATCCCCTTTCCTGTATTAGAATCCGTTAGTACAGCTGATATTCCTTGCTTTCTATAATATTCTATCCATTCCTGATTTTTCTTTTCTTCTGCCAAATCACTTTTGTTTAGTACCATTATCTTTTTCTTCTCTTTTGTCCACTCTTGTAAATCTGGATTTTGGCTTGCTCTTGGAATTCTAGCATCCAGTATGATAACTACTACATCAATTAGCTTTAAATCCTCTATAATTTGTTTTTTTGTTTTTGCCATATGTCCTGGGTACCAGTTTATCGGGGCAGATGTAAAACTTTTTTGTTCTTCACTATTTGACATTTACGTCACTTCCTTTCCCTATAATTGATTTTAACTCTTTTATTGATTTATTTATATATTTTCTATTAATTCCTATCATAGGGATTTCTATATTTTCCTTTTGTAATTTATTAAATAGCTTATCTATAAATAAACCCTTTCTTTTTTCCATTCCATTATTAGTGTATATATAGTTTATACAACAAGAAGGAGAATGCTCTATACCTAATATCGCAATTACTTCATATCCTGAATTTATTATATTTTTAATTTCTTTGAAAACAGTTTCTGTTAAATCATTACAATGATTGTTAAATTCTACATTATTATATTTAGATAATCCTTTAGGCTCTCTAATTAAATTATTTTTGTATAGACTTTCTGCACAGGGCATTTGAATAATATTTATTTCATTATCAATTAACAACTGCATTATTGGTTTAATAGTTCCTTTCCAATCATATTTAACAATACCTTGTGCTTGATAAGCCTGAGCCATTAAACAAAACGGGACAAAAATAAATTTTCTACTTCTATTATCACTCATTAAATAAATTCCTCTCCTATTTCAATATTAGAGAACTTTTCAATCATATTTTGTGCCATATATTTAAATAGTTCTTCATATATATTGATACACGTTTTAAGAGATTCTTCATCTACTATTGAATCTTGAAGTGGCATACCTAATAAGCACTGAGACTCATTCACTTTAGGAATAATACCTCTTAAAATAAATTGATTTTTTTCATCAAAATCATCTGTAATGTCCTTAACGGGAAGTAACAATTCTATATTATATTTATCAAATAATTCTTTAAATAGTTTTAGCATTTCATCCTGTTCTATTGCAAATAATTGACTATTTCTTGCCCCATCAGCAACATATTTTATATTATGTTTTTTACAAATTATAATTGAGGCAACATACATAGATAACCTACAAGACAAACAATTTAATTGTGATATAGATATATTTCCGTATTTTTCTTTAATTTCATCAATATGCATATTATATATTATATTAATAAAATTCCTAAAAAAGCAGGTGATATTTTTTGTCCCAATATATTCAATTTTATCAGAACCATACTTTTTCACCAATCTTTTATAACCATTCTTTACATTATTGCATCCTATTGTACACATATTATCATAATGAACTAACTTTACTTTATAGCCTTGTTCAATTAACAATATAGTACTTAATAGTGAATCTTTTCCACCTGAAAACAATACCAAACATTCATTCATAATATTTATCGCCTCCAATTTTTAGTAAAATGTGTATTATCTTTTTAAAAAGAAATTCTTTATTTATAAGTGTTTGTGAGTAGTTTTACATATTTCCCGATATCCCAGTTGATACTTGTACTTGCACAACTTTTTTTATCATTCATTTTATTCACCTACTTCTTTACTATAAAAATTAAATAATTCTTTTTATGGTTAAATCTAACCATCTTCTTTTCTATCAATTTTGATTCGTTCTTGAAAATGAGTCCAAGATAATTCAGTCGATACTGTCGACCATATTGGATATATCTCGTAAAATCTTCGCATGTTTCTAATACTTACGGAAGAAAACCTATTTCCAAATTCCTTTTTCTTCATTAGATAAGAGGTGTTTTCCTTTTTTCACTCTTTTATTATGTGATAAAAGTATGTCACCTCTTTTGTTTTTTGGTTATAACGTTCGATAGTTGTTTTTATCTGCCCTTTCATCTAGTTTTCTATCATAGTCTTTATTCTTGTAAAACCAGTCGGTTTCTTTGTTTGTCGGATTTTTCATTCTAGATTTATCTGCTAAAATATCAAAAGTTGCAGCAATTGGAAGCGCTACTGCAATAAGTGATATAAACATTTCAAAATATACAGTAGGGCTTAAGGTTTCTCCATTTATCATTAGCATTACATTGGCAAATAGTCCTCTTCCAAAATACCACCCATAAGCTAGTAAGTAAACAATTCCTGCCCATAGTTTTCTTTTAAAAATAAATGGTACTAATAGTAATACAACAAATAACAAAATAATTTCAACATTATTATCGATTGGTGCTACCATAAATTCACTTTCCATGGAACCCATTAGTGCTACGATAACACGAAACCCCCAAAACATAATGATAAAAAATGTGATTAACCAACTACTTAAATTTTTCATTTGCTTTTCTCCTCTTTTTTTGCATTTTCTTTTTTTCTATTTTGATTTTCTATCTTAGTACTCGGCATTTTACCTACTAGGCAACCTCTAATCATTTACGGCTACTTGTCTTACGCTCTATTTTACTCTGATAGAAAAAAGAGGCTAGAATACCTTTTATTCCAACCTCCCGCCATCTTTTTATTCTTCTTCGTCATCAATAAAGTTAAATTCATCTTTGAATTTTTCTTTAAACATTGCAAATACTCTGTTTAAAATTTCTTCATCTTCTACACTTACATAAGACTCTTCCTCTTCTGATTCTGTGTCTTCTACTTTTAGAATTACTACTTCTCCTGCATCTTCAGTTTCTTCTTCTTCAACTGGTAGTAATACAACATATTCTTCTCCATCTAATTCAATTAAATCTAAAAATTCAAAAGGAACTTCTTCTCCGTTCTCATCGTTTAATACAATAATGTTATCTAATTCCTCTTCTTCTTGGATATTTTCTCTTTCATCTTCGTTCATTTTTATTTTCTCCTTTCAGTTTTTATATTCTCATTGTTTTTACAATGTTAATATCTTTTATTTTCTTAGTATTTGTTATTTTTATTTATCATATACTATTTTTTACTTTTCCGCAATATTATTTTCTTAATTTTGAATTTTTTTCATATAGGTTTCTAAAATGTATACTGCGGAAATTGTATCTACAATATTTCTTTTTTTCTTTTTGTCTACATTTAGAAAGTTCATAGTTTTATGTGCTTCGACTGTTGTTAGTCTTTCATCTATGGTTTCGATTGCTATTTTGGGAAATTTACATTTTAATTTATGAATAAATTTTTCCGTTACTTCTACTCTTTCTGTTTTGGTTCCATTCATATTAATTGGCATTCCAATGACAAAAGTATCAATTTCATATTGTCCTAGTATTTCTTCTAGACGTTTTAATACTATTTTATCATTTCCTTGATGGTGTATGGTTTCTAACCCTTGTACTGTAATGTTTAGCCCATCTGTTATAGAAATTCCTACTCTTGCATCTCCATAATCAATTCCTAATTTTCTCATTTCCTTTTCAAGTTTCTATTTTCTTGTTTAATAGCAACTTTTTTCCTTTCTATTTTTCTTCTATCCCAATATAATGTTTTACCATTTTTTCTAATAGTTCATCTCTTTCAACTTGACGTATTAGATTTCTGGCACCATTATGACTTGTAATATACGTTGGGTCTCCTGATAGAATATAACCAACAATTTGATTAATGGGATTATATCCTTTTTCACTTAGTGCTTGATACACTTCTTTTAAAATTTCCTTTGTTCCTGTCTTTTCTTCTCTTGGTGATTGAAAGAACATTGTTTCATCGTTTGTCATTGTCTCTCCCCCTCGCTTTTTTTCTTTGTTATATGTAATTGATTTGACTTTCGTTTTCTTCTGCCGAATCTAGATATTCTTCTAATTTTTTAGTGGTTCCTTCTAAAGCGGTACCTTTATAGTAATTGGTTACTACGATATTAATTTTTGGACTTACTTGTTGTGGTTCTTCTCCTTCGTAGACATCTTCTTCTACTTGTTCTATTTTCATTGTTTCTAAATTTTTCTTGATTTCTGTCATAAATCCTGACATACCATCAATATCAATCCCCGTAAATACAATGACAAATTTTGGTCCCATATATCTTACAAATACATATTCTGTTGCAATATTTCTTCTTACCATATCACTTACTTTTCGAATGACATCATTTCCTGTATGTCTTCCATATTCTTCGTTAATTTCGACAATATTGGTAATCGTAAACATGCAGACTGCTGAAATATCATAGTAGTCTATTCTTCTTTTTCCTTCGCCATATAGATATTCCTCTGACTTCAAACCACTAAACTTATCATCTCTTACAATATTCTCGATAACATTTTGTTTTTCAATGGTTTTGATAACCGCAATAATATTATTTTTTACTACTTCTAAGATGGTGGTATCTATTTTATCAAAATCATGTGGTTGGCCACTTTCAATAATCCAATATCCAATATAAATATTGTCTATATAAAGTGGGAAAAACATAGCTGATTTTGCTCTTCCAAATTCCATTTTTTGATATGGTAGCCTTTCTCCTTCTTGATCTACGGTAATATATTTTGGAGTTGCTGTTTCGATTGCATCTTTAAAAATCTCTTCTGCATGTAAGTTTTTTAATGTTTCCCAATGTTTGGTGTCTACATTTGTGGCTTTTATCGTATATTCTGCCCCATTATATACCACAATGGTAGAATATTTGATATCATATTTTTCAATTAATATTTCGTTTATTTTTCTTATTTTTTCATCTGCGGATTTTTCTTCACTAATGGTATCCATAAATTCTTGTAATACATTTAGACTTACTATTTTTTGGTTTAAGTTGCTAAAGGTATCTATCTTTTTGTGAACTGACATATTGTATAACATTAAGAATACAATGATAACCACTAATAGGATAATAATTGCTATAATCAAAGTTCGCACCTCCGTTATTGATTGGTTAAACAAGTTTTAATCGAAGATAACGATTAAAACTTGTTCTATGTTAAAAATTTCGTTTCATTTTATCTAAGGTAGAATTCATATCTTTTGAAAATGTATTATTGGCATATTGATTGTATTTTGGATTACTGTATTTTGCTTTATTATGCGTTCCTGTATTTCCTACTAAAGGATATACCATGTTAGCTAGTTTTTTCAATGCTGTCATAACCTCTTTTGAATATCCATTTAGTGAGATATTACAATTAATTAAACCTTCTAAATATTTTGCATATACTTGTGAGTCAAATGGTATAACACTATATGGAATCGTTTCTCGATTGAATAATTCTGTCATAAAAGACATCGCTGGGTCATTATAGAATGCCATTCCTCCAATAATTGCTTTTTCTGATATTCCTCTTACTCTTGTATATTTGTTAATTACAACTTTCAATTTATTTGGGTCTAATATTCCTTTTGCTTTTAGTTCTCTTAAATATGCCGTTAATGGTTGTATGGTTAATACGTCCATGCTTTGTACTAAATAGGTTTCTTGTGATTCTTTTAAATACCCATAATTTGTAGAAAAGTCACAGTCTAATAAGATTAAAGAATAGTTTTTTACTAGTGTTTCTAGAATACGTCCATATTCTTCTATTCCATTATCTTCTCCTGGAAGAGAAGTATAAACGTCTAGGTTATGATTCACTTTAATTCCTTGTGCCATTCCTTGACTTAATTTTTCAATACAGTTATAAGCTATTTTTCTTAGTTCTTCTTCATTTTTTGTGTAGATATAGTATGAATTTCGATTTTCTGTTAAATCTAAAATAGCTGTTTTAATTCCTTGACTTGCTAACACTTCTGCTAAGTTATTGATTAAGAAAGAGGTTCCATTTTTTGGTGTTCCTATAAAGGATACTATTTTTTTATCACTGGTTAATAGGTTTTCTAAGTTTACATTGTATTGCTGTATTGTTTCTAATCGTGTTTCCTCTTTTCTTGTTTGATTGCTTTGCTCATAGTTTGGCATTGTTGATATGCTTGGCCCATTTTCTTCTTGTACTGAAACAATTTCTTCTGGTTCTTCAAAATTTGGAAGCGTGTTTTCTTCTAGACTTTCATAATTTGGAAGAGAAATATCTTCGTCTTCTTCTAGTTCTTCAAAGCCTGGTAATGCATTATCTTCTTCTTCTTCAAAACCTGGGAAGTCTTCTTCTAGTTCTTCGAAACCTGGCAATGTGTTTTCTTCTAATTCTTCAAATCCTGGTAAAGTATTTTCCTCTAGACTTTCAAATCCCGGTAAGATTTCTTCGTCCTCTTCAAAACCTGGAAATGTTAGTTCTTGTTGCTCCGTAACTGTGTTTTTCTTTGGTCTACCTCTTTTTCTTTTTGGTTCTTGTTCTACTTTGTTTTCTTCTAATTGAACTTTTTTTGGTCTACCTCTTCTTTTCTTTTGTGTCTCTTCTACTAATTGTGATTTGGTTTCGTTTGGTTCTATTGATACTTTTGTTTCAATTTCTACTGGCTTTGTTACTTCTATTTCCTTCTTGTTTTCTATATTTGGTTGTGTTTTTGTTGGTTGTTGTACTTTTTTGACACTAGTAGCCGATGGAATAATAACTGGTTTTGTTAGTTTCTTTTCTCCACTGGAAATAGATTCTACTTTAATTCCACTATTACTAATTGCCTTATTGGTATTATTGTTTCTTTTTTTGCTCTTATTGGCACTTTGGTAGTCATTTAACTTTCTTGGTTTGCCACCGCCAAAAGATATTAGTTGTTGATATCTTGCACTATTTTCTTCTAATACG
The DNA here is from genome assembly GCA_949155365.1 of uncultured Clostridia bacterium. Taxonomy (GTDB): domain Bacteria; phylum Bacillota; class Clostridia; order TANB77; family CAG-508; genus UMGS1663. The sequence goes on along the minus strand of CASCUT010000003.1, from coordinate 46,562 downwards.
GCTTTTACATTAAGTGGTAAAAATTTTATAATGACTCTTAATTGTTGATCCGTATATTGTGCTGCTATACTATCAAAACTTTCTACATAGCGTTCTTCATTTCTTCCCAAACGTTTATAGTGTGTTAAGATGTTTTGGATTTCTGTTTCACTAACATCTCCTTCACTTTCTTTTTTATAGTCGACATCTCCAGCATCAATTTTATAGTAAGTTTTTGCTTCTTTTTTAGAACGTGGTTTTTGAATTAATTTACATACTTCTTCAATGCTTCTATCTTGTCCAATTAAAGCACTATATACTCCGATTCCAAATAATTTAATTAGCAAATTATCCGATTTAGTACGTCGGTCTGTTGCAATTAAAATAATTGGTATGTCTTCTCCTGCAGTGGTAACTGCCTCATCTGAAATATTATCTAATTTTTCAAAAATAAAGTTATCAATCGTTTCATAATTGCTATTGGTAAATGGCTCTAAGTCCTCACTAATTACAATTCGATCATATGTCTTATCTTTTTGTAATTCCTTAAAAATCGCATTAAAGTAATAGACATTTTTACTTAAGACTATTTCTTTATACATTTGTTGATATTTCTCTATAATTGATTCTGAAACAGATTCATTGTTCACTGCAAATAGAACTTTCATTTGTTAACCCCTCCAACCTTTTACTACAATCGCAAATATTAGTGGTAATACTTGCGCAATGATAAATATTGTAATAATAGAAATCATGATAGCAAAACCTTTATCTCTTGTGTCTAATTTACGAATTCCTAATACATATTGGTAAATCGCACTAATGGCTACTCCAATAAAACAAAATGGAATACTATAAATTTGTATTCGATTTAACATATAGGCAGTTAAGCCGTATGTTTCTGAGCCATATGCTTCTTGATAATCTTCTAATGTTTTCTTTTCCTTATCTTTCATTTCTACTAATTGGCTCATTGTATCGCTTTGCTCTACTTTGTTTTCTATCTTGTTTGTATTTCTTGCACTACTTGCTAATACAAATGTACTTGAACATAGTATTAACAAAAACATAATAGCAAGAACAATGCCCTTTTTTTTCATTTATAATTGCCCCTTTCTGGTATCTCTTATTTTTTTACTTCTTTGGCACAAATTATACTTATAATATAATACAATAACTTGAGAAAAATAGCAAGAAAATGTTCATATTTTTTTGAAATTATTTACGGAACGAAAAGAAATGGGACATGTCCCATTCCTTTTGGTTATTCTTTTATTTCTTTTGCTAATTTTCCAATTGCTTTTGTTTCAATCCTTGATACATAAGAACGTGATATTCCCATCATTTCAGCAATTTGATTTTGCGTTTTTGGTTTTCTTCCATCTAATCCAAAACGTAGTTCTAAAATTAACTTTTCTCTGTCTTTTAATACTTGTTTCATTTTACCATATAATTGTTTCATTTTTATTTTTAAGTCGACTTCTTCTTCTATATTTTTCTCATTGTTTTCTAATACATCTTGTAAGGTTACTGTATTATCATCTTTATCCTTTCCAATTGGGTCTTCGAGCGAAACCTCCGCACTGATTTTTTTGGTACTTCTTAGATGCATTAAAATTTCGTTATCAATACATCGAGAAACATAGGTTGATAATTTTACATTTTTGGTTGGCTCAAAGCTATTAATTCCTTTAATTAAACCAATAGTACCTATTGAAATTAAATCCTCTTGTTCCACTTTTGTGGAGGCATATTTTTTACAGACGTGTGCTACTAATCTTAAATTTCTCTCGATTAAAATATTGCGTGCTTCATCGTCTCCTTCTTTTAACTTTTGTAAATATTGTTTTTCTTCTTCTGGTGATAGTGGTTCTGGAAACAATTGATTATTGGATATATATCCTACTAGAAAAACTGCAGATGAAAGAAAGCACCAAAACCCTGATAAACTAAGAGTAAGTGTATTCAAAAATAGGAGCACCTCCATTTCTTTTTCTATGAAATTATATGTTCTAAAAAAAGAAATGTGCCTGACCTTGAGAAAAAGATAGGAAAGTAATTTTTATTCTATTTTTATTTTTCTATTTTTTTATTTATTTTTTGTATTGTGCTGTTGATTTGGTCTACCTTTCCACCTTCTACTATTTTATCTTGGATTTGGTATTTCTCTTTCATCTTTTGTATTTTCTCTACACTTTGATTAATTCTTTCTATTTCTATTTTTCCTTTTTGTACTTGTTTGGTCATGTATTGGATTATTTTCTTTACTTTTCTATAAGGCAATCCTATCATAACGATATCATTTCCCGCTTCTATTGCTTTTTTTACTGCCCTTTTCATATTATAATGTAACCTAATTGCTAGCATTTTCAAATCATCTGTCATAATAAGCCCTGTATATTGATATTTGTCAATTAGATGAGTTTGAATTACCTTTTTGGATAAAGAGGCAGGATATCTTCTATCTATGTCTTTTATGATAAGATGTCCTACCATAATGCTATCGGCTCCTTCTTTGATTGCTTTTTCAAAAGGAAGCATATCTTCTTTCTCTAATTTTTCTATTTTTTGTGTTATTTTAGGAATGCGAAAATGAGAATCTTTTTTTGTTAGTCCATGACCCGGAAAGTGTTTTATAACGGAAATAACGCCTTGGTTTTGAATTTCCTTCATTACTTCAATTCCATATTTGCTTACGTCTTCTTCTTTTTCCCCATAGCATCGGTCTCCAATTGCATGTTTTTCTTCAAAACGTTTAATATCAAGAACTGGTGCATAATCCATCGAAATTCCTGTCTCTTGTAGCATTCTTCCTATGGCTCTTCCACTTTCTTTTACTAATTCCATATCTTGGGTATTCACTATTTGCATGGCACTTTTTAGGTTTTCTATTTCAGATGGCATACGATTTACTCTTCCCCCCTCTTGATCAATGCTTATAAAAAGAGGAATGGCATTTGATTGATTCATTTCCTTTAAATGATTTACTAGATTTATCATTTCTTCATAGGTACGATAATTTTTTTTATATAAAATTACACCACCTATTTTATATTGTTGTATCATTTCTTGGATACCTGTATGGTTTGTTTCTTCCAATCCTACCATAAATAATTGTCCCATTTTTTCTTCTAAACTTAGTTCTTCTATTTTCATCTTTTTCACCTTTTTTTCTTATTTTATCACATTCCTTTTTCGGATACAATGCTTTGTTCTATTTTTACGCATAACTTATTTTTTCTTTGCATATGGTTTAGTAGGAGGAGTGTCATGAATTTTTTATTTTCTACTTTAAAAGGATTTTTAATTGGTGCTGGTGCAATTCTTCCTGGTATTAGTAGTGGAGTACTTTGCGTTATTTTTGGAATTTACGAAAAATTGGTCGATAGTGTACTTGGTCTTTTTCATGATTTCAAAAAAAATATTATTTTTTTATTTCCTATTGTACTTGGTGCTGGTATTGGCTTTTTATTTTTTGGAACTGGACTAAATTACTTATTTGCTCATTATGAAATAGAATGTAAGCTATTATTTTTAGGACTTATTTTAGGTAGCATTCCCTCTCTTTTTAAACAAATCCATAAAGAACAAAAATTTCATCTTTCTTTTCTTTTCTATACTTTGTTAAGTTTTGGCTTTGGCTTATTTCTATTTTTACTAGAAAAACAAATTAGCCATACTTGCTTAGGGGCTTTTGAGCCTTCTATTTTATTTCTTTTTTTGTCAGGGTTTGCTATGTCTGCTGGTGTTGTTATTCCAGGAATTAGCAGTACTGTAATCTTGATGTGTTTTGGAAGTTACTATCTTTATTTAGAATCGATTGCTACTTTGAATTTTAGCGTTCTTCTTCCTATGGGGATTGGAGTGGTAAGTGGTGGAGTTTTCTTTTTGCTTCTAATTCGTTTTTTATTAAAGCATTATTCTTCTCAAACTTATTATGCTATTATTGGCTTTGTACTAGGAAGTACTTTTGTACTTCTTCCCTCTCATATTAACCCTATTTCACTTCTTCTTTTTGCTTGTGGCTATTTTCTTGCTCTAAAGTTAGAAAAATAACTTTGTTTTAGTCTCACTTTAATATAAAAAACGAATTTAAGAAATGGTACTTCGCTTTGCTCAAACAATTTCTAAAAATTCCCATAATTATCTTGTACGGAGCTTTTCTTCCCTTCGGTCGAAAATTCCTACAATATAAAAAACGAATTTAAGAAATGGTACTTCGCTTCGCTCAAACAATTTCTAAAAATTCCCATAATTATCTTGTATGGAGCTTTTCTTCCCTTCGGTCGAAAATTCCTACAATATAAAAAACAAGCAGAGAATCTTTGAAATTCTCTGCTTATCTCTGTGTAAGTTCTATTTTTTCTTTCTTATCTATTTTCCTCTATTGTAATATTAAACCTCTTCCTTTTAATATTTCTTTCGGTCATTTCTTAATTCTCTTTCTTTTTCCTTCTTAAAATCCAGTTTTTCTCTGCTGTAATTGGTAACTTCATCATTACTTTCTGTTCTGCTTTTCCTGGATTGATATGAGAAATCTCTTCTTCTGTATCAATATCCCATAATGCATCAATCGTAAATTTTACGGTTTCAATTTGATTTGGAATAATAATTTCTAGTTCATCTCCTACTTGCAATTTATTCTTTATTTCAATCACAGTTTTTTCATTTCTTGCTTCTACTACTTTTCCTCCAAATTCATAATGAGAATTGTATTGTTTTCCTTCATATTCTTGGAAGTCTTTGTTGTTTCTATCATTAAAGTAGAATGTGGTTAATCCTCTTGTTTTTGTTTTTTCTAGTTCTGTTAAATATTTTGTATAATCATAGTTATCTGGATTTTTACAATAGTCATCGATAGCATTTCGATAAGCATTTACGACAGATGCCAAGTAATATTCTGTTTTTAATCTTCCTTCTATTTTTAAGCTATCTACTCCCATTTCTACAATTTCTGGGATTTCTTTTATTAAACACATATCTTTGGAAGAAAAAATGTAAGTTCCTTTTTCATCATGCTCTACTGGCATTAAGTTACCTGGTTTATTTGCTTCTTCTACATAAACATTGTATGCCCATCGACAACTTTGTGCACAATCGCCTAAGTTAGCACTTCTTCCTGCTAAGAAATCACTTAAGAAGCATCTTCCAGAATAGCCAAAGCAAATTGCTCCATGAATAAACATTTCTACTTCTAAATCTTTTGGCTTATTCTTGATTAATTCTCTAATTTGTTCTTTATTCATTTCACGACCTAAAATGACTCTTTTGGCTCCATTTTTATGCCAAAAATTAGCAGAATGATAACTTACGGTGTTTGCTTGTGTACTAATATGCACTTCAACATCTGGTGCATATTCCTTTATCATTTCTACGACTCCACCATCTGCTACAATAATACCATCTACTTTTAATTCATTTAACATTTGTGCTTGTTTTTTGATTTCTTCATAGGTTTCATCCCAAGCATAAATGTTAATGGCAGTATATACTTTTTTTCCAATAGAATGTGCATATTTTATGGTATTTGCTAAGTCGCTATCTTGCATTTCTGCTCTTGTTCTTAAGGATAAACTTGAGGTTCCTGCATAGACTGCATCTGCTCCATATAAGAAGGCAATTTTTGCTTTTTCAAAAGACCCTGCTGGGGCTAATAATTCTGGTTTCTTCATTTTTTTCTCCCTTTTCTTTTTCTCTTATTTTTTCATACTACTTTATTATAGCACTATTTTTCTAAAATATCTACCTTTACTTTTTTATTTCTTTTTGATATTATATATAAAATATAGGAGGGGGAAAAATGGAACATATTCATTCAAAGATGATAATAAAAAAAGGAACAAAAAAGCTAAGTAAATTTCAACTATATCTTTTCTATTTCTTTTTATTTGCCTTTTTCGGTTGGTTAATGGAGACTGCTTACAGTTTTGTTATGTTGGGGCATTTTACCAAACGTGGTTTTCTATATGGTCCTTTATGTCCGCTTTATGGATATGGTGCTTTAATTTTAATTCTATTTTTAGGAAAATATCGAAAACATTCTTTTAAGCTGTTTGTCTATTCGGCGGTTATCTTTTCTGTTTTTGAATACATTACAAGTTATGTATTAGAGGTGTTATTTCACTCTTATTGGTGGGACTATCGAAATGACTTTTTTAATTTAAATGGTAGAATTAGTATCTTTTACTCTTTTGCTTGGGGAATTATTGCCATTCTTTTTGTAGGACATCTTTATCCTTTTATTAAAAAGAAAGCTAGTTTTATTCTCTCAAAAGTTTCTTATTCCCTAAAAGCTTTTCTAATAAATAGTGCCTGTGTCATTTATGTAGTAGATACTATTTTATCTTGTGTACGTTATTTTCAATTTTAAAATAAACAGCAGTTATTCAAAAACTGCTGTTATTTTTATTACTGTCTCTAACGAGACACTAAAATCTCTGTCTTCTAAGAAATAGCTTTCTTTTCTATTGTAATGTCTCTTTAGAAAACGTCCCTAACAGGACATTTTTTTGTGATGGCTAAGCCATCTCCTACTTCTAAAATCTCTGTTTCTAAATTAGGGTCATTGGTTACTTCATAAATATATTCTCTTAAGTTTCTTACGGCGGTACGTTGTTTGTGCTTATTATAGTCACTCATTACATATCCCTTATATAGAATATTGTCTGCTAATATGATTCCATTTGGGGATAACATTCTCAATGCTTCTTTTAAGAAAAATGGATATTTTCCTTTGGCCGCATCAATAAATATCATATCATAGGTTCCTTGAAGTGTTGGCAGAATTTCTACGGCATCTCCTTCTAAGATATTAATTTTTTCTGCTACCCCTACTTTTACAATATTTTCTTTTGCTTCTTTAATTCGTTCTTCGTCACGCTCTATTGTATCGATCATTCCATTTTCGCTTAAATATTCTGAAAAGCACATTGCAGAATATCCTACTGCTGTACCAATTTCTAAAATTTTATTTGGTTTTAAATCTACTAATATTTTATCTACTACTTCTAAGGTATCATCCATAATAATAGGGATATGCTCTTCTAATGCTTTTTGCTTTATTATTTCTAATTCTTGTTTATTCATTTTCTTCCATTCCTTTTGTTTTTATTTTCTCTTATTTATATTATCATTTTTCTTGTTTTTTGGCAACTACAGATTCCTCCTATTATTTAATACGATGTCATTTAAGTTAGCAACTAAGAAACCAGACAAGTAAAAACTTAATCTGGTTTCTTTCTATTGACTATTTTATGCTTGCAATTTACCATTTCTATCGATATGTCTAATGTATTAATATTACTCTTCTGTTACTGTATTTTCCTTTCTTTTTATTAACTTTTCTGCAATATCTTTATCTCATTTTCTTTTGCAAGTTTCATTATATAACCGATGTCATAATTTGGTATATCTGCTCCTGATTTTCTTCTATTTTTCAAGTGCCATTCCATTCTGCTTAAGATAAGCCCGATTTGACACATTATGTAAAATATAGTATAATTATATTTAGTTACAAATCGTACTTTTTATTTACTGTTAACTTACATTTGAAAGGAGATTCTATGAAAGTATTTATTGGCACCATAGCACTTGTATTATTCCTGATTCTTTTTACGCTAGGGATTGTGTATTCGATTTTTCAATTCTTTGTCAAACGTACCAGGACCTCTCGGTATTACAAGGTACTTCGCAATTTGTTTGCGTCCATGACCTTGTGTGCTTTAGCCTCTTGTTTATGCTTTTCTCTCTTTCCTCTCTCTGGACTGTTCTATCCGCTGTTAGCGGTTCCTATCTTTTTGATTAATACTATATTGTATCATAAAGATATGAAAATTAAACAGAATATCGAGGAAGTTAAGGAGAAATTGATGAAATTTTAACCTATTGATGTCGAGTATCAGGAATTAAATTAATTTGTGGTAATACCATATCTTTAATTGTTAGCAGTTAGGAAACCAGATAAGTTTATGCTTTTATCTGGTTTCCTTCTTTTTGTATCTTTTTATCTTCTTGCTTCTCTTTCTCTTGTTTTGGTATCTAATGTTTTCTTTCTTAGACGAATATTTTTTGGTGTTATTTCTACTAACTCATCTTCTGCAATAAATTCAATTGCTTTTTCTAGTGACATTTGTAAAGGTGGTACTAAACGAAGGGCATCATCAGAACCAGAGGCTCTTGTGTTGGTTAGATGTTTTTCTTTACATACATTGATGGCAATATCCTCATTTCTTGAGTTAATTCCAACAACCATTCCTTCATATACATCAACACCTGCTCCTATTAAAAGTTCTCCTCTTTCTTGGGCGTTATATAGTCCATATGTTACGGATGTACCTTGTTCAAAAGCTACTAGTACTCCTCTTGTTCTTGCTTGAATTTCTCCTTTATATGGTTCATAGCAATCAAAGATAGAGTTCATCGTTCCTTCTCCCTTTGTATCGGTTAGGAATTCTGTTCGATATCCAATAATTCCACGTGCTGGTATTTTAAATTCTACTTTAGTATGTCCTGCTTCAGCTGGTTCCATGTTAACCATTTCACCTTTACGTCTTCCTAATTTTTCAATAACTGTTCCGATAGATTCGTCTGGTACATTCACTACTAAACGTTCCATTGGTTCACATTTTACACCATCGATTTCTTTAAAAATAACTTTTGGACGAGATACAATTAGTTCAAATCCTTCTCTTCTCATCGTTTCAATTAAGACAGATAAGTGAAGTTCTCCTCTACCACATACTTCAAAGCTATCAGCTGAATCGGTTTCTTTCACACGTAAACTTACATTTCTTTCTAATTCTTTGAATAAACGATCACGGATATGTCTTGAAGTAATGAATTGTCCTTCTTTTCCTGCAAATGGTCCATTGTTTACAGAGAATGTCATTGATACCGTTGGTTCATCGATATCCACAAATGGAATTTTTTCTGGATTGTTTAAGTCACAGATGGTATCTCCAATGTTTATATCTGCTACTCCTGATAATGCGATAATATCTCCTGCTACTGCTTCTTCTACTTCCACTCTTTTTAGACCTTGGTAAGTAAATAGTTTTGCTACTTTTCCTTGTGCATTTTTATCTTTTTTACAAATTGCAATTGGCATTCCTGCTTTGATAGTTCCACGTTCAATTCTTCCTACGGCAATTCTTCCTAAATAATCATCATAGTCGATATTGGATACTAGCATTTGAGCAGTTCCTTCGATTTCGCAGTTTGGTGCCTCAATTTCTTTGATAATGGTATCAAAAATGCAATTTACGTTATCGCTTTCTTCTTCTAAGTTCATTTTTGCAATTCCATTTTTTGCAGATGCATAAATTACTGGGAACTCTAATTGGTCGTCATTAGCATCTAATTCGATAAATAATTCTAATACTTCGTCTACTACTTTTGCTGGGTTTGAACCTGGTCGATCAATTTTGTTGATAACTACGATTGGTTTTAAATTTAATGCTAAGGATTTCTTTAATACTTCTCTTGTTTGAGGCATTGCACCTTCAAATGCATCCACTAATAAAAGAACTCCATCTACTGTTTTTAAAACACGTTCTACTTCTCCTCCAAAATCTGCATGTCCTGGTGTATCTACGATATTGATTTTGATATCATTGTACATGACAGATGTATTTTTAGAAAGAATGGTAATTCCTCTTTCTTTTTCTAAATCATTTGAGTCCATAACTCTTTCTGCCACTTGCTCGTTTTCTCTAAAAATATGACTTTGTCTTAATAGACAGTCTACTAATGTTGTTTTTCCATGGTCTACGTGCGCAATAATTGCAATATTTCTTATTTTTTCGTTTTTCATTTTTTTACCCCTTTACATTAGAAATCAGAAGTTGGAGGTTTGAGGTCGTTTTCTAGCCCTTACTCCTTCTTCTGGATTTCTCTATTTTTTATTTTTCTTCTTTTATTTTTCTCTTATTGTTCTTCCTTTTTTCTCTTCTGACATTTACACTCTAATTGCCAATATCTAAACCTTTAATTTTGACATCCGTCTTTTGCCTTCTACTTTTCAACTATCCTTCTTGCGTTTCACTCTCTTTGTATTCATTCGATGTTCCTTCTAATTCTTTAATGGATAACTCAATTCTTTTTTGTTCTAAATCCATGTCAATAATTTTCGCATTTACTTGTTCATTTATCGTTAATACTTCTTCTGGTTTTGCAATCTTTTTCTCTGCAATTTGAGAAATATGGACTAATCCTTCAATTCCTGGTTCTAATTCTACAAATACACCAAATGCCATCATTTTTACTACTTTTACCCTTACCACATCACCAATATGATAATTTTTTTCTACTTTATTCCATGGATTTGGTCCTTTTTCACCATAACTTAATTTGATACGTTTATTTTCTCTGTCTAATTCAAGAATGGTTACTTTTATGGCTTGACCTTGTTTTAAGATTTCTTCTGGTTTTACATTACGCTCCCAAGAAATTTCAGATACATGAAGTAACCCTTGTACTACACCTAAGTCTACAAATGCTCCATAAGAACTTAAACTTGCAACCGTTCCTTCGTATTCTTTTCCTACTTCTACTGTGTTCCAAAATGCTTCTTGTTTTTGTTTCTTTTCTTCTTCAATAACACTTCTAATAGAACCAATTACTCGATTGTTTCTTGGTTCGTATTCCGTAATACGAAATCTTACTTCTTTTCCTTGATAAGAGTGGATATCTTCTCCTCTAGTAATTCCGGATAACGATAAAGGAATAAATACTCTAACATCATTTATCGTTGCTACTAATCCTTTTTCGTTTACTTGTGTTACTTTTGCTTCTATGATTTCATTTTCTTTTACTTTTTCTTCTAATTGTTTTCTTGCTTCACGTGTTTTCACGCGTTTGTAAGATAATAATACATTTCCTAATCCATCGTTTTGTTTTACCACATCTGCTGTAATAGTATCTCCTATTTTAAATTCATCCTTTGGATTCGCATTTTCATCATCACTATATTCTTTTTTTGGAATGATACCATCTGCTTTATAATTAATATCCACAAAGATTTCCCCTTGTGCTGTAATACTAATAATTTTTCCTGTTACTGTTTTCTCTAATTTTGTTTCTTTTAAAGACTCTTGATATAGTTCTTCAAAAGTCATTTCTTTTTCATCTCTCATAATTTCACCTTTTTTATTATTTTTTAACTATTTTATTATATAGCAATCCATTTTTAATGTCAACATAATTTCACGATTTTTCACAGATTTTTGAAACGAAGATTTTTGGGACGTACGAAAAAATCTGTCATTGTCTTTTACATTTTTAATGTAAAGGAGATTTTTTCGTACGTCCCAGAAATCTTCGTCCCAGAAATCTTATTTTGTTAGGTCTATAATATGTTTCATAATATCTTCTGTTACTGTTTCTAATGCTTGTTTTTCATCTTCTGCTTTTTTATATTGGCTATAGTCTAATGGTTTTCCATAGCGGATGGTAACTTTTGAGAATGTGCCTGTTTTTCCAGATATACCAACTGGTACTACTTTTGCTCCACTTCTTATGGCAAAAAAGGCTGCTCCATCTTTTACTTTTTCGCCTTTTGCTAATCCATTTCTTGTTCCTTCTGGGAATAGTGCGATACATTCTCCTTTTTTTAAGTATTTCAACGAAGATTTAATAGCATTAATATCTTTGGAATCTCTTTTGACTGGTATTGCCTCAAATATCCAACCTAAAAAAGAAAGGAATGGATTGTGATATAAGTCTTGTTTTGCTAAAAAGTGAGCTTCTCTTTTCGCGGTTACTTTAATTAATGGTGGATCTAAAAAGGTTCTATGGTTTCCGCAAAAGATAAGTGGTTCGTCTTTTGGAATATGTTCTGTTCCTTCTATTTTAGCTCTATGCACTATTTTACAATATAGAAAAATAGCCCCTTGCACGATTTTCTTTAGTATGTTTTTTAATGCTTTTTTCATGCTTATTTCCCTCTTTTCTCTTTTATTATCTCTTTTACTTTCTCTTTTTCTTCTTCTACTGTTAAATGGGTGGTATCAATATAAATAGCATCTTCTGCTATTTTCAATGCTCCCACTTCTTTTTCTTTATCATTTTTATCACGTGCTTGGATATTTTTTAATACTTCTTCATAAGTCATATTAATTCCTTTTTCTTGCATCTCTTTAAATCTTCTTCTTGCTCTTTCGTTCTCATCGCCATCTAAATAGATTTTTACATCTGCATTTGGAAATACGTAAGTAGTAATATCTCTTCCTTCCATAATTACATCTTTTCCTTCTGCTAATTTTCTTTGTACTTCTACCATGGCAAAGCGAACTTCTTTTATCGAAGATACTTGTGATACAATTTGTGTTACTTCTTTGCTTCGAATTTCCTTTGTTACCTCTTTCCCATTTAAAAATACGATTTGCTCTCCATTTTCATTCTTCATGTCGATATGAATAGCAGGAAGAGAAGCAATTATTTTCTCTTTTTCTTCTAATTTTATTTGATTTTGAATCATATATAAAGCAACACAACGATAGGTTGCTCCTGTATCAATATTCACAAGTCCCAATTCTTTTGAAATAAGGCTTGTTACGGTTCCTTTTCCAGTTCCTGCTGGTCCATCTATTGCAACAACAAATGACATCTTTTTTCTCCTTTTCCTATTTTATTCCGTTCATTAAAAGTACCAAAAGGGACAGATTAACCATAAAGAAACGTCCCTTTGGGTCGCTTTTGGTCCCTACTTTTCCAAATGATTTCTGACTTCGATTGATTTGGCAATTACTGTTATTTTTTGTACGTTCATGGTGGTTAGTTTTTCTATTTCTTTTATACTTTTTTCTTTAAATTCTTTTAAGCCTTTTATTACATTATGCCCATAGATAACTGCTACTTCCATATAAATAGATGGCCCTTCTCCATAGTTTTCTACTCTGGTACGAATGACTCTTGCAATTCCTTCTTCTTTCCTAGCCAAATATTCTACTATTTGACGAAATACGGTATCGGATATTGTAAAGTTTCCTAAATAACTAAAGGTTGGCCTAATAATGGATTTTTCTGAAATGTATGGTTTATTTCCGCTTCCTTTTGATTTAAAAATTTGAAGTGGATCTAAGATATATCCTGAAAAATCTTTTTTGATTTCAAAAGTTGGTACTGGAATAACATGTTTTCCCTCTGTTACTCTTATGTTTCTTGCTGTTTGCATTTCTGTTTCGGTTGCTACTTCTTGTATGTAAATTGTTTTTTGGATTTTAGGCAATCCTAAGTTTTCCGCTATTTTTTCTACCATTCCATCGGATGTTCCTAATATTAAGATAGATTCTGGTTTATATTTTTGAATGGCTTTTTTCATTTCTTTTCGTTCTTTTTCATCAATAAAAATAGCATGTTTTACTGTTTCTATTTTCGTTGGTGCTTTTTTGGCAGATTCTCCTGCTACTACTTCATTTTCATTTACTAGTAGTCCATCATCGATAATATAGGAAATGTTATTTTCTCCTGCTACCATTTGGGCTCGATAACTTTTTCCTGTTCCAGATGGTCCTACAAAAGCAAAGACTCTGATTTCGCTCACTTTTTTATCTCCTCTCTTCTGTAGCTTTATTCTTTTTCTATTAAGGTGTATGTGTACTCACATCCATGATATTTTGTATTATATTCTGTTCTTTCTATCACCTTAATTTCATATTGTTCTTCTATTTTTTCTAATAAATGATTATTTCTAGAATCTAATACCCATATTCTTCCGGTTACTTCTTTCAAGTCTTCTAAGCTATTTATTCCTTTCATGCGATTTCCGAATGCTTTATATGCTTCTTCTACTTTCCATTCTGACTCATCCCAGAAGTAAAAAGGGTTTTCTGGAAATTTTGCTACTACGATAAAGGCATTTAATTCATTCACGCAAATAAGTGCATCGTCTTCTTTTATGTTTTCTGCCAAGTATTCAAATGGTTTTTGATTACTTTCATCATAGTTAGCTTTGCATAGTTGTATTTCCACTCCGATCCCCATGATCACACATAATATGCAAATTGTTACAATAACATGTTGTTTTCCTCTTTTGCTTAGATAGAAAGCTAAGAAAAAGAAAAATACTCCCATAGCACATAACATATATCTTGCATAGATAATTAATGTCCTTAGTATAAGAGATGCGAAACATGCTCCTAATATGACTGCAAAATAAATTCCTAAGGATAGTTTTATTAGTTGTGTTTCTTTTTTGTCTATTTTTTCTTTGTGTTTCTTATTTTGAACTGCTAAATAAATTAAATAAATAACAATGATACTAGAAAATAAGATGGCATAGATTTTTTTACTATATTCTGTTCCCCCTGTAAATGGAAAGGTAAAAAATTCAATTAAGGTGTCTGGAAACGTAAAAGATATCCAGAATCCTTTTGATACTTGACTCATTTGTGTTATAAGGGCAAGTAGCCATGGCAAGTATAAAATAATTTGTATAACAGCAGAGATAAGAAATGCTTTCATTTCATAGATAACTTCTTTTGTTTTCCACATTTTTCGAACATAGTGTGTAAACAAGATGAGATTGACAATTCCTGCTACCATTAATCCATAATAATGGGTGTACGCAGATGCTAAGCTAAATATTGCAAATAGAATCCAATTCTTAACTTGTTTTTGTCCTTCATTTCTATATATTCGATACGCATAAATACACATTAGGCTAACGACTAGCATGGCAAAGGTGTACATTCTAATTTCTCCTGCATAAATTGCTACCACTGGTAAGAATAAGCTAAAAAAGGAAAATAAAATTCCTACCTTTTTTCCAAAATCTTTTCTAATATGTGTAAATCCTAGTATTCCCATGATACATGCACATATCCATGAAAAAATACGATAGGCTATTATGCAATTGCCAAAGATAAGATTGATACTATGTAATATCCAATAATATAAAATAGGATGCACATCATGAGACCCTATCTCCCATATTTCTTGGAAACTATGATTTGCTATTCCTACTGAGTAACTCTCATCAAACCATAAATTAGAGTGAAAGATTGGCACTGCTAAAAATAAAATACCTACTATTATAATTGCAATATGAAATATATCCTTTTTATCTATTTTCATTTTTATCCTCTTTTCTTATTTTTTTCTTTTCGTATTATATCATTGCCCTAAAAAAATGTCTATAAAATATAAGATAAAGATTTGCATTTTTTCCATTAATCAATTTTGTCATATCCTTAATAAATCCTTCTTTTTATTCTATCTTTCCTATATAGAAAAAGAGCCTTGCTCCTACTTTAGAACAAAGCTCTTTTCTACATCAGATTACATTTGGCCATTCATCTCTCTTATTTCTCTGTTAATTTCTTCTAATTGTTTTGAAGTTTTGTGTTTCTCAATTGCACAACAAATGAAAAGAACAATTAGTGGAACGATTCCTAAGAGAATCATAGTGCTAACTATGCTTAATGCCACCATATCCTGAGTCATCCTTTTACCTCCTAATTCTTGTTGCCATTGTTACCACGAACACCCCATATAGTACAAAGGAGTTCAAATAAATCTTATACTACTATAATAGCATATTTTCTTATCTTTTTCAAGTTTTTATGAATATAAAAATACCAATATAGAACCTTACTCTATATTGGTATTTTCTTAATTTACTTCATTTATTTTAATATCACGTACGTGCTCTATTTTTTCCCATTTTGTATTTCTTACAAATAAACATTTAAAGTTAATTAGTAACCAAGAACCTAAGAATAATGGGTAGAATATTAACCCTTTTACCATTGGCTTGATTGGCTTTTTATCTAATATCATAATTAGTAAGGCTGTAAAAATTGGGAAAATAAAGGTTGGTACTAGATAACGTATGCAGTTTATTAGTAGCTCTGCTCCTGTCATTCCATTTGCAAAGTATACAATAAAGTTTAATAACAATAGCACTATGGTAATGACAAACATAGGAATACTTCCTAAGATATATAACAATCCATCAAAGTTCATTAATGTTTTCTTTTCTTTTACTGCTACGGCTAATAGACCTGTGTATTCTTTCATACATTGAATATGCCCTACTGTCCATCTGGTTCTTTGTGACCAAGATTGTTTAAATCCAGTTGGTTGTTCGTCATAGCAAATTGCATCTGTTGCCCAGCCTAATTTTCTTCCTTCGATAATGTTTTTTAAAGAAAATTCGATGTCTTCTGTTAAGGTTTTTGTATCCCATCCAGTTGGTTTGACAATATCAAAGCGAACCATGAAACCTGTACCGTTTAGTAATGGAGATAGCCCTAAATTATATCTTGCTAAATGATAGAAACGGTTCATCGTCCAATAAAAGATAGCATACCCTGCTGTAATCCAGTTATCGGTTGGATTTTTGATGTCACGATATCCTTGTACTACATTTTCTCCTTGACATAGCTTTTTGTTCATTGCTTTTAAGAAGTTTACATCTGCAATGTTATCGGCATCAAAAATACAGAATGCATCATATGGTGCATCTTCTTTTATTTTTTGGTCTAAAAACCATTGCAAAGCAAATCCTTTTGTTTTCTTTTCTTCGTCAAATCTTTCATACACGATTGCACCTGCTTTTCTAGCAACTTCTGCGGTGTTATCTGTACAGTTATCGGCAATGACATAAATATCATATAATTCCTTTGGATAATTCTGATTTTTTAAACTTTCTACTAAGTTTCCTACTACTGTTGCTTCATTATGAGCAGGAATAATGGTCATAAAACGATGCTCTTTTTCTTCTATAATTGGTTTGTCTTTTAATTTAATTAATGAACATATGCTAACTATTAATTGGTATAGCCAAAATATCGTAACAATCCAAACGAGTGCTTGTTGCAATATATATAAATATTCCATTTTTTTCTCCTTCAATTTCTACTATCTATTTTATTAAGATACTATCCTTATTATACTAGCTTCGTCCTATTTTTGCAACTACTTCATAAAATCTTAAGGAAACGTTGTATCTTTTCCTTTGAAAGACGGGCGACTTGCTTGTCGCCCTATGTGCTATTTCTTTTTTAGTCTTCTTTCTTTTCTTCTTGTGCGGTTACTTCTAACTCTTTCATGCTTAGATTAATTCTTCCTTGATTATCAATTTCTAATACTTTTACAGTAATTTCGTCTCCTATAGCTAGTACGTCTTCTACTTTTTCTACACGTTTGTTTGAAATTTTAGAAATGTGTAGTAATCCTTCTTTTCCTGCTCCTAAGTCTACAAATGCACCAAAGCTTGCTATTCTTGTAACGGTTCCATCATAGATACTTCCTGCTTCAATTTCTTTTGTAATATCTTCTATCATTTTCTTTGCTCTGTTTCCATCTTGTCCTTCTACGGAATAGATGCATACAGTTCCATCTTCTTCGATATCAATTTTGACACCTTTTGCTTCTTCAATGATTTTGTTTATCATTTTTCCACCAGGTCCGATAACATCTTTTATTTTATCTACGGCAATATGCATTGTAATGATTTTTGGTGCATATTTAGATAATTCTTCTCTTGGTTTGCTAATGACTGGTAACATGATTTCATCTAAGATATAATCTCTTGCTACTTTTGTTCTTGCAAAAGCTTCTGCAATAATATCATAGGTTAAACCATCACATTTGATATCCACTTGAATTGCGGTGATTCCTTCTTTGGTTCCTCCTACTTTAAAGTCCATATCACCAAAGAAGTCTTCAATTCCTTGAATATCTGTAAGCATGATGTATTCGTCTGGGTTTTCTTTGCTTGTAATTAGTCCTGTTGAAATACCTGCTACTGGTCTTTTAATTGGTACACCTGCATCCATTAAGGCTAAGGTACTTCCACAAATACTTGCTTGTGAAGTAGAACCATTCGAAGATAAAATTTCAGATACCACACGAATGGCATATGGGAATTCTTCTTCTGATGGAATCACTGGAACTAATGCTTTTTCTGCTAATGCTCCATGTCCTATTTCTCTTCTTCCTGGACCTCTAGATGGTCTTGCTTCTCCTACGGAATAAGATGGAAAGTTATATTGGTGCATATAACGTTTTCCTGTTTCTTCGTCTACGCCATCTAAAATTTGTTCTTCACTTTTCATTCCTAAGGTAACAATTGACATTGCTTGCGTTTGCCCTCTTGTGAAAATAGCACTACCATGTACTCTTGGAAGCACTGCTACTTCGCAAGATAAAGGTCTTAGTTCATCGATTTTTCTTCCATCTGGACGTTTATGCTCTTTTAATATCATTTCTCTTACACATGCTTTTTCTAAATCATGGATGCTGTCTGCAATATCACGTTTGTCTTCTTCGCATTTTTCTTCTCCATATTTTTCTAGCCAGTAGTTGTTAATATCTTCTGCTAGTTTCGTCATGTTAGCATCTCTTGTATCTTTGTCT
This sequence comes from uncultured Clostridia bacterium, assembly GCA_949155365.1. GTDB lineage: Bacteria > Bacillota > Clostridia > TANB77 > CAG-508 > UMGS1663. The sequence goes on along the minus strand of CASCUT010000003.1, from coordinate 28,223 downwards.
GGTGCTTGTACATCTTGGTACATTCTTTCTTTGAATTGTTGCTCAATTTCTTCATATACTTCTGATTTTACAGCAAATGATACATATTCGAATTTTGGTTTTCCAATATCTTTTTGGATGTCAGAAATGAAATAGCATATTTTTTTGATTTCTTCATGTGCTGTTTTGATTGCTTCTAACATGGTATCATTTGGTATTTCATCTGCTCCTGCTTCAATCATAGTAATTTTTTGTTCTGTTCCTGCAACGGTTAATGTTAATCTTGATTTTTCTCTTTGTGCTACGGTTGGATTAATGATTACTTGTCCATCTACATAACCAACGTTTACTGCTCCAGTTGGTCCACCAAATGGAATATCAGAAATAGCAAGTGCTGCTGCGGAACCAATCATGGCACATACTTCTGGGCTATTGTCTTGTTCTACCGATAATACGGTTGCTACTACACATACATCGTTTCGAAAATCTTTTGGAAATAATGGGCGAAGTGGTCTATCGATGGCTCTTGATGTTAAGATAGCTTTGTCTGCTGGTTTTCCTTCTCTTTTCATAAAGCTTCCTGGTATTTTTCCTACGGCATATAATTTTTCTTCATAATCTACAGATAGTGGGAAGAAATCAATTCCTTCTCTTGGTTCTTTCGAAGCTGTTACATTGACCATAACAACAGTATCTCCATAACGAACCATAACACTTCCATTGGCAAGTTCTGCAATTTTTCCTGTTTCAATTATTAGCTTTCTTCCGGCTAACTCGGTTGAATATGTTTTAAACATAAATATCTCCTCTCTCTTTCCCCTAACCACACCAAATTATAAGGGGATGCTTTGCTTTTTATTTTATCATAACCTGTTCTTCTTGCAATATACAATACTCTTAAGTTAGGTGTAACCTCTACAATGTACTATTTTACTTATAGTATATTGTACAAGCTACTATCTAATTTAGGAGTATTAAATGGGAGGTTTGAGGTTGAAAGTTTGAACTTACGGCAATTCTTCAATACTTGCTCTATTTCTAACTTCCAATTTCTAACATCCAGCTTCTAATTGCAAAAAAGGACGTTTTACTTGTTGTTACAGCAAAACGTCCAGCATCTTTTTATTTTCTTAATCCTAATTTTTCAACGATATCTCTGTATCTTTGAACATCTTTGTCACTTAAGTACTTAAGTAAACTACGTCTTGCTCCTACCATTTTTAAAAGACCTCTTCTTGAGTGGTTGTCTTTTTTGTGTACTTTTAAGTGTTCTGTTAATTCATTAATTCTTTCTGTTAAAAGAGCGATTTGTACTTCTGGTGAACCAGTGTCTTTTTCCTCTCTTTTGTAAGTATTAATGATTTCTTGTTTTCTTTCCTTTGTCATATTTGTGCACCTCCTATTTTTCTTAATTTGCCTTAAACTGAGTTTTAATTTGGTGTGTTATTCTTAAAACCAAGTATAAGGTAATTTTTTAACATATTTATATTACCATATTTTTTACTAATTGGCAATACTTTTTATTAAATTTATCCATTAATCTAGTTTCTTATTTTTTTCTTTTTTCGTGTATTTTTTCTATGTCAATTCAATTCTATTGGTTGCTACTTTTTTAATAAAAGTTTCATCATGCTCTACTAATAGCATCGTAGGTTTATATTTTAAAATAACTTCTTCGATTTGCATTCTTGTTACTATATCTATATAGTTTAATGGTTCATCCCAAATATAAAGATGAGCAGATTCTGAAATACTTTTAGCAATTAATATTTTTTTCTTCTGTCCTTCACTCATTTCTTCTATCTTTTTTTCGAACTCTAAACTTTGAACTCCCATTTTGGAAAGCATTGCTTTAAAAACACTTTCTTGTATCCCATGTTTTCTGATAAAGTCTGTTAATGTTCCTGTTAATTCTTCTGTATTCTGTGATACATAAGATATTATTAAATGATTTGCTCTTTTGATATTTCCTTGATATGTTAAGTTCTCTCCCCCTATCAATTTTAAGATACTGGATTTTCCAATCCCATTTTTGCCAGTAATTGCTATTCTATCTCCATTTTTTATCTCAAATGTGGTTGGATTAAATATCTCTTTCTCTTCATATTTTATTTGCAAATTTTGTGCTATTATCATTGGATTTTTCTCATTTTGTATTGGAACCATTTTAAGCGGTTCTTTTTTCTCTATATTATGTAGCAATTGTTTTTTCTCTTCTATTGCGTGTTCCATTCGTTTTTCCATTCCTTTTGCTTTTTTCATCATTTTAGCAGACTGATGTCCAACATATCCTCTATCAATGCTTGACCCAGAATTGGTGGTATGGTATTTGGTTTGTTCTATTTTATTGGACCAAGTAGTGGCATTTCTTGTTGCTACCTCTAGTCGTCCAATATCTTTTTCTAATTTTTCATTTTGCATTATTTCAAATTTATCTTGTGCTTCTTTATTTTGTTGCCAAGAAGAAAAGTTTCCTTTTTGAATTTCAATATTCGTGTGATTAATCGAAATAACGTGATCTACTACTTTATCTAGAAATTCTCTATCATGCGATACTACTATAAATCCTTTTTTTCTACTTAAATATTCTACTAAATGATTTCTTGTCTCTATATCTAAATGATTTGTAGGTTCATCAATCAATAAGAAATGATTTCCTTTTAGAAATAAACTTGCTAATAATACTTTGATTTGTTCTCCACCACTTAATGTTTGAAACGGACGGTATAATGCCTCTACCTCTGATTTTAATAGATTCCATTCTTTTATAATTTCCCAATCTTCTGCCATTGGAGCAATTTCATTTATTACTTCGATTGCCATTTTTTCTTTTTGTTTTACTTCAAATGGAAAATAATCAAATTCAACATTTTTCGATATACTTCCTTCATAGGGATATTTTCCTAATAATAGTTTAAAGAATGTGGTTTTTCCTTTTCCATTTCTTCCAATTAATCCTAATTTCCAATTGGTATCTATCTGAAATGAAACATGTTCAAATACTTTGTTTAGACTTCCTTCGTAAGCAAAGCTTAGATTATTTACATTGATTAAAGACATATTCCCTCCTATTTATTGTTTTTAGTAAGTATAGCATAAAAGAAAATTATTTTTCAACTAATTCCATTTTCTTTTACTCTACCAAGTATTTTCTTCTTCTCTAAAAATTTTTTTAAAATTTTTTTAATTTTTTTTAAAATAAGTATTGACATTTTTTTTAAAATCCTGTATACTTAGTTTCGTTGAGAGAAATGGTCGCTTAGCTCAGCTGGGAGAGCATCTGCCTTACAAGCAGGGGGTCATAGGTTCGAGCCCTATAGCGACCACCATTTTTTTATTTTTGGCCTGGTAGTTCAGTTGGTTAGAACGCTAGCCTGTCACGCTAGAGGTCGACGGTTCGAGCCCGTTCCAGGTCGCCATTTTTTTATATAGCAATGCCTCGATAGCTCAGTTGGTAGAGCAAGGGACTGAAAATCCCTGTGTCAGTGGTTCGATTCCACTTCGAGGCACCAAGAAAAAAAGCTTAGTTTTCTAAGCTTTTTTATTTTGGTTGAAATATTGGATAAAAACAAGCGTGTCATTAAACAAAATTTAGAGTTTCCAGAATAATAAAAAAGCCTAATCATTGCTATTAGCAGTGGTTGGGCTTTTCTGGTATCTTTATTTTATAGTCTTTCATAAAATATGTTTATGCTTACTTTATTCCCTCTTTTTTTCCTTCTTGAAATAATAATTGCTTTTTTTAATTGGCTATGATAGAATGGATAACAGGTAAGATGTGATTACATTTTTCTTTGTTATTAATACCTATTTAAGGGGTGGAAATTATGAAAAGAAAGTTTACAAAAATGCATGGGCTAGGAAATGACTATGTTTATATGGATTGCTTTTCAAATGGGCATGAAATAAAGCATCCGTCTTCCCTAGCTCAAATTGTTAGCAATCGTCATTTTGGCGTTGGCTCGGATGGTCTTATTTTAATTTGTCAAAGTAAGGTGGCAGATTTTAAAATGAGAATGTTTAATTATGATGGCAGTGAAGCCGAAATGTGTGGAAATGGGATTCGTTGTGTACGGAAAATTTGTATATGAGAAAGGATTGACTCTAAAAGATAACCTTACGATTGAAACGCTAGCCGGCATTAAAGAATTAAAATTAAATATAAAAGATGGTATGGTAGAAACAGTTCGCGTTGATATGGGAAAACCCATTTTAGATCCTGCTCGTATTCCCGTTATTTCTCATGAAAAAATGGTGAAAAATTTACAGATTAAAGCTGTTGATAGGTCTTTCCTATTTACTTGTGTTTCTATGGGAAATCCGCATGCAATCACCTATGTGCCAAATACCAATACGATTCCTCTCGAAAAATATGGACCTGTTATTGAAACAAGTACTTATTTTCCTAATAAAACAAATGTAGAATTTATAGAGGTGGTCGATAGAACTCATATTAAGATGAGAGTTTGGGAACGTGGCTCTGGTGAAACTTTAGCTTGTGGCACTGGTGCCTGTGCCTCTGTTGTGGCTAGCATTTTAAATGATTTTACGGATCGAAAAGTAGAAGTTGAACTATTAGGTGGCAAATTAGAAATTGAATGGCGTTTAGAAAATAATCATATTTATATGACTGGTCCTGCTACTACTGTATTTGATGGCGAGTTATCGCAAGAATTATTTCAAAATAAGGAGGAATGAAGTAATGATTAAATTAAATGAAAATTATGCTAATTTGCAAGATAGCTATCTATTTTCAACCATTGCTAGAAAAGTAGCTAACTTTCAAGAAAAAAATCCAGATAAAAAAGTAATTAAATTAGGAATTGGTGATGTTACTCTTCCTATTGTCCCTAAAGTAATTGAAGCAATTCATAAAGCCACCGACGAGATGGCAAAAAAAGAAACCTTTCGTGGCTATGGTCCTGAACAAGGGTATGATTTTTTAAGAGAAAAAATTGTAGAATGGGATTATCAAAAAAGAGGAATTTCGATTACGAAAGAAGAAATTTTTGTATCTGATGGTGCAAAATGTGATACTGCTAATATTCAAGAATTATTTTCCAAAGATAATATCATCGCCATTACCGATCCTGTATATCCTGTTTATCTAGATACTAATGTTATGGCTGGAAGAAGTGGCTTATTTTGCGAAAAGACTTCAAAGTATGAGAAAGTGGTGTATCTACCTTCTACTGCCGAAAATGCATTTGATCCTGCACTACCAACACAAAAGGTCGATATGATTTATCTATGTTTTCCTAACAATCCCACTGGTACCGTTTTAAACAAGGAACAGTTACAAAAGTGGGTTAATTATGCAAGGGAAAACCACGCTATTATTTTATTTGATTCTGCTTATGAGGCCTTTATTTCGGAAGAAAATGTGCCTCATAGCATTTATGAAATAGAAGGTGCAAAAGAAGTTGCGATCGAATTTAGAAGCTTCTCGAAAACGGCTGGTTTTACTGGTATACGATGTGCTTATACCGTTGTTCCCAAAAAATTAAAAGTAGATACCCTTTCGCTGAATGCTTTATGGAATCGTCGCCAATGTACGAAATTTAATGGTGTTCCTTATATTACCCAAAGAGCTGCCGAAGCTGTCTATACGAAAGAGGGACAAAAACAAGTAAAAGAAAATATTGCTTATTATATGGAGAATGCAAAACTGATTCGAGAAGGACTAGAAGAAGCTGGATATACGGTTTATGGTGGCATAAATGCTCCTTATATTTGGCTAAAAGTTCCTGATGGAATGACTTCTTGGGATTTTTTTGATTATTTATTAGAAGAAAAAAATGTAGTTGGAACTCCTGGCTCTGGTTTTGGTCCAAGTGGTGAAGGGTATTTTCGACTAACTGCTTTTGGAAGTCGTGAAAACACCATAGAAGCCATCAATCGAATGAAAGAAAATAATTAAAAAAAGATAGAGTACCAACTAGGTACTCTGTCTTTTTGACTATTCAGTTTTTTCTTATCGTCTTCTTCGGATGTATTCAAATACCCTTCGAATATCTTCTTCTGAAGCCCGGAGTGAGCCCCCGCAACCTCCTATGCTCTCTACTGTGAAAGCAGTTCCGCCACAGCCTCCTTCTGAGATGTTTAAATAGGAACCCCCACCACATCCTCCAGTAGAAAGTGGTATTCTCATTCCAGAAAAACTCCCACAGCCTCCAAAAGAACCTCCACCACATGACATAGCATTTTCCTCCTTGTTTGTTATTTTTGTTGTATTATATCCAAAAATGTTGATATACCTTCCTTCTTGCCGTCCCAGTCGTAGCATATATCACCATTTTGGAGTATAATCAAGTCATTCAGTTCTATGATATTTCCAAACGGTACTGCTGTTGTCATCATTCCACGGTGATAACAAATGGTTAATTCGCTTTCTCTTTTTTCATTCCGTTTTAAAAAAGTGCAGGTATCACAGACATTGCAGAAAGTATGTGACTGATAATAATAGGTACGTGCTAAATCATTGATTACCTTATTATTGGTCATTTCATGCAATTCTTCCTTTTTTTGTTGGCAATAATTACCTCTTAAGTTTAAGACAAGCGTTCCTGCTCCACCTTCCTTTTGTTTTGCAACTTTGCTCCATCTTTCTACATAATTGGCTATATTTCCAATTGAAAAAGTGTCATCCTTTTGTGAAACCACATTAATTCTTACTGGCTTCTTGATAGTCGCAATTACTTCATCCTCTACAATATGATGTAGCAATTTTGAATCTGCTTCATAAGTTGGCTCATGTCTGGAAATACTGATGCTCTTAATACATTCTGTATGGTTTACGATATCAATAAATTCTTTACTATTCCTTTTGGGTAAACTGGTATTGATATATACCACTTTATTATCTACCATCGATAATAATTCCTGTAATTTATCGACATCTGCACTCGGTTCTCCTCCTGTAAATACTACGATTGGCAAAATGGATTTTCGAATTAGCAGTAAGCTTTGTTTTAACCGTCCGAAATCTCCCTTTATTGTCTCATAGTCTTTTTTTGAAGGACAAAACTTGCAATTGTTTGTACAATTCCAAGGGACATACACCGTAACTGAAAAATCACTTCTTCCAATTGTAAAATCATGAATCATAATCTGTCTCCTTATTAGAAATTGATTATTAAGTTCTTGCTATTTTCTTAGTATTATATTGTGTATCATGTCTCCAATTTCTGCTTTTTCCTCTCTTTGCTTCAATTCAGTAAGTGCTGTTATTGCTAACTCTAAGTTTTTCTCTTCTGGGTTAGCGGTAGTAAAAAGTTGTGCAAAATTCCCCAGCAGATAGAAAGGAAATACGTTACAAAGAACCACCGGAACTAGATAGAGCAAAATTTCTGAAATTCGATATCCCATATAGGTGTATATGATAAATCCTATGAGCTGTGATACAATAAATGCAGAAGTTCTGGCAATTCCACAATATCGACTAATTCTTGAAAATTTCTTAGCCTCTCCTATTGTAGGTATTCGTTTCAATTGTTTATATGCCATAAAAACCTTATGCTCTGCCCCATGATTTTTTAATGCTTCTTTGCCCTCTGTATATCTAAATTTCAAAACCGAAATAATCATACCAATGAAAAGGTAAACCGTTGGTATAAAGTAGCACCATTTCTCAATCACACCATTTTCAATCCAGGGAATAAAACAATATACTTTTGTAATACAAAGGATAATATAAATAATGCTCAATACAACTGAAAACCGATTACTTATATTCAGCTTACTACTTTCTACTAACTCAATTCTTTTATTCTTTTTCCGAATCGCTGTTATTGCTCGATTGGATGTAGCATAGCTAATCCGATCTTTTCCTGAAAGCCCACCTATTAAAGTCATCATAATGAAATTCCTCCTATTATAATATTTGCAAATTTGTATTAACATTTTTATTATATACTATTTTACATAAATATTCAAGCTTTTTCTATTGAATATTATGTAAAATTATGTTATACTATTTCATATTACATTGTAGGAGGATTTTTATGTCAAAAAACAGAATTGAATTTTGTCGGTCGTGTACCAATTACACAAATCATATTTATTTAGGGAAAGCACCCCGAAGTGCGGAAGAAAAGTCTTTTGAAAGATTTGTAACCCTTATGACACTTGGTGCTTATCCCATTTCCAAAAAACTCTATGGGACTAGTCTTAAGATTTGGAAGTGCAATAAATGTGGAAATACCATTAAACGATAGTTCAAAAGAACGCAGGAAACATCACTTCCTGCGTTCTTTTACTATTCTGATATAAGAAATTTTAATTTTCGTTTTTCTATTTTAATACTTCAATTGCCTTTTGTAATTGTGGGTCTTTTTCTCGTTCTATGGTATATAAATTTTCTTCCTCTGGAAATTCTACTTCAATATCTGGTTTGATTCCTACTTTATTAATAACATTATGGTTTGGTGTATAATATTCACTTGTGGTTAGTTTAATTCCACTTCCATCCGTTAAATTAAATATGGTTTGAATGACTCCTTTTCCATAAGTGTTGTTTCCTATAATCGTTACATCACTATTATTCTCTTTGATTCCTGCTGTTAAAATTTCAGAAGAACTCGCTGTATTTTCGTTTACTAAGATAACAATCGGCATATTAATTTCTTTTTCTTCTTTTGCTTTTGTTATATGTTCCTCTTTATTCTTACTTGCTGTAATTAATAATGTTTTGTCTTTTTCCACCATCATATCTGCAATATTGGTAGCTTCTTGTACAATTCCTCCCCCATTGTTTCGTAAATCGATAATTAGGGAAGTAATTTGTTTTTCTTTTAGTTCTTCCCATTTTTGTTTAAATTCGTTATAACATCCCTCATCAAAAGTAGAAATTTGCATATAGCCTATTTTATTTTCTAACACATCTGTCTCAATATGATTGATTTTCACTTCTCTACGCTCTACTTCAAAATTTAACACTTGATCTTCTCTTAGAATTTCTATTTGTGCTTTGGTCCCTTCTTCTTTTTTTAAGGCACTCGAAGCTTCACTTAGTGTTTCTCCTGTATAGGATACTCCATCTACTTTGGTAATAACATCTCCTGATTTTAATCCCGCTTCTTCTGCTGGCGACCCTTTCATTGGCATTAATATTACAATTTGATTGGTTTTCGTATTGTTCGCAATATAGATGCCAATTCCCACATATTTTCCAATGGCTTCTTGCATATATTCTTCCATTTCCTCTTTGGTAATGTATTCGGAGTATTCATCATTTAACCCTTCTACATAACCTTTAATTGCAGATTCTAGCATAGCATTATCATTGATTTCACCTAAGTAATTTTTTTCGATAAAACTACGAAAAGTTTGAAATGTTCTTCCAATGGTATCACTCGCTACATATTTTACTTTTCCTTTTCCTACGGATTGATACATACTAATGGATGTGATAATAAAGGTAATAGCAGATGTTAATAGAACGAGCATGATACTCTTATATATTTTTTGCATTTTTTCTTTTTTCATTGTTTTCCTCCTAAGCGTTTGCTTTTTATTAGTATACTCTTTTTTCCAAAAATTAGAAGTTAGAATAAAAGCTATTCTAACTTTTTTCTTTTATTGTGATGCTTGTAAATATGGTAGTGGATTTACATGGGAGCCTTTTACTCTTACTTCAAAATGTAAATGTGGTCCTGTTGACATTCCGGGTAGAACCCACTTCCATAATTAAATCTCCTTTTTTAACCTGTGTTCCTACTGTTGTTAATATTTTTTGTCCATGTCCATATAGAGTAGAAATTCCATTTCCATGATTAATCATAACACAATTTCCATAGCCTCCATAGTAACTTGCTAATGTTACTACTCCATCTGCTGCTGCTATGATAGGAGCTCCAAAACCTGCATTTCCAATATCAATTCCCGTATGGAATTTTATCACACCTTGGATAGGATGTTCTCTTGTACTATAGCCTGATGTAATATATGTTCCACTTTTTGCAATTGGCCATGCCATGACACCACCTGTAAATTCTCCACTGTATTCATAGTTATTCGCTGCTAATTGTATTAAGGCTTCTATTCTCTGTTCTTCTTGTTTATACTCTTGTATTTTTTGTTGTAGTATCTTTTCATCCTCTGATAAACGATCTATTTGATTTTGTTGCATTGTTTTATTGTTTTGCATAATAATTCTAGTTTGTTCTTGTTTTACCTTTAACAACTTTAATTCTGCTTTTTCTTTGTCTAATTTTTCTTTTTTGGTTTCTATTTCATTTTTTTGATTTTCTATGTTTTGCAATAGTTCATTATCGCTTCTTATCAATTCTTCAATGAAATAGTAGTTGGATAAAAATTCTACTAAATTAGCAGAGCTTAATAATAAGTCTAGGTAGGAAACATTGCCACATTCATACATGACAACTAACCTATCTTCCATTATTTTTTTATTTTCATGATAACTTTGTTCTACTTTTTCTAAATTTTCTGTGATTTCTTTTACATTTGCTTCTAAGACTACTAACTTTGTATCCATTTGTGCGATTTCGTTTTCTGCTATTTTTATTTTATCATCTAGTTCTTGTATTTTTACAATGGCACTGGATAATTCCTCTTCCACATATTCTAGTTCTTTTTGTGCTTGTTCTTGTTTATTTTGGTTTTCTTGTTTTTGCTCTTCTAATGTAGCTGATTTTGTCTTAGGTACAAAGAAAAAGCATGATAGTAAACTAATCACAACTAAAATTGAAATAACTTTACGTTTCATACTTTTCCCTCCTTTTTATTTTTTAATCCACTCTTGTATAGCCTCCTGGTAAGTAATCTAATGGATCTAACCAATTGTTTACTCCAAAGAAGTTTCCAACAGAGGATGCTTTTCTAATTTCAAAGTGTAAATGTGGTGCTACGCCTCCTGTATTTCCTGAATAACCTACTGTTTGTCCTTGTGATACATAGGTTCCTGCTGATACTGCTTTTGATTGCATATGTGCATATAAACTTGCAAATCCTCCTCCATGATAGATAATTAAATAGTTACCATATCCTGGGCTAGAAGATGTTCCAGATTGGTAAGCACTATAAATAACGGTTCCAGAAGCTGCCGCTACTACTCTTTTTCCTACTTCTGCATTGGTTCCAATATCAATTCCTTTGTGCCATCTTCCCCATCTTATTTTCATTCCTGATGTTACTCTTCTTGGCGAGTAATCTAGTGGCCAACAAAAAGTACCATCAAATTTTGAACCACTTCCTCCTGTTGTTCCTTGATTTTTTTCTTGTTCCATTGCTTTTCTAATTGCTTCTTCAATCTCTTTATCAATAGAAGCTACTTTTTGTTTATAGGCTTCGATATCATTTTGTAGTTTTTTCTCTTCTTCTGATAGTGCGTTTGCTTTTTCTTGTCTTTGTGCTTTTTGTGTTCTTAGTAAACTATTTTTGGTTTCTCTTTCTCTTTTATTGCTGTCTACTTTTCCTTTTTGCTCTTCTAACTGTGTTTTTGTGTTTTCAATTTCTTCTTGTTCTTTTTCTATGGTGTCTAATAGTTCTCTATCACATTCTGTTACTTGTGAAATTAGATAATAGTTTGAAATAAATTCAACAATATTTTGGGAACTAAATAGCATATCTAAGAAAGAAGTTTCTCCTTGTTCATACATTACAACTAAACGTTCTTCCATTAATTCTTGATTCTTTTGATGTTCTCTTTGTTTTTCTTCTAATTTCTCTTGCTCTTGTTTAATTGAACTTTCTAACTGTGCAATTTCAGCCTCTAATTGTTTAATTTGCTCTTCTACTTGTGAAATAGAAACATCTAAGTTTGAAATTTCTTGCATTTGCTCACTTAATTGTTCTTTTACTTCTTTTTGTTGTTCTTTTGCTTCTGATATTTTGTCATTTATTTCATTTTTTTGATTATTTAAGTCATTCGTACTAGTTGCAAAGGCAGGAAGATTAATACTCCCTATTAAAATAAGACTTAATATAAACGGCACTATTTTTTTCTTCATTTCTTTTTTTCCTCCTTGGTACAATTTCGGGCTGTCACCCTATTGTCTCCATTATACTTCTAGATATTTTCTCATTGAAATAATACTTCCTAAACATCCAATTCCAATTCCTAATCCTAAGTAAACACTTACTACTAATGTAAAGATTTCAGAAAATGGTAATAAGGTAATGGATATCATACTAGTAACGGATGATTCCATAATTTTATTTAAAATTAGGTTGTAACTTAATCCTAATATTAGAATCGATATCATAGCCGATATAACACCAATGATAATACCTTCTACTATAAATGGCCATCGGATAAATCCATTTGTTGCTCCCACATATTTCATAATAGAGATTTCTTTTCTTCTTGCATGAACAGTAAGTTTAATGGTATTGGCAATAATGAAAATGGAAATGATAACTAGTAATACTAAAATTCCTGCAGATACCCATCGAATTCCATTGGCAATTTTCACTAAAGCATTAATTGTTTTATCTCTTATTTCGATATTGTTGACATTATCTAATTGACTGATTTGTGTTTCTACCTCTTTGCTTTGTGATAAGTCTGTTAGTGTTACGACATAAGAAACCTTAAATGGATTTTTTTCTACGGTATATGGCTCTAATACTTTGCTATATTCTTTATATTGTTCTTTTACAATGTTATAAGCATCTTCTTTTGATACAAATTCCACTTTTGCTACATAGTCTATATTTTTTATTTGTTCTCCTAACGTTTTAATTTGCTCTTCTGTTGCGTCTTTTATCATGTATACTTGCATTCCTTGAACCGATTCTATTTCTTTTAACATATAGTTTACGTTTTCTCCAATTAAGAAGAACAATCCAAAGATTAACATGGTAGCACACATAATCATTAAGGATGCTCCTGTTGATTTTTTGTTTTTGAAAAAGTTTCGAAATCCTTCTCCTATTAAATAACTTAGTACATTATATCTCACTATCATAACCACCTTTTTTATCATCTCTATCAATAATGCCTTTATCAATATGAATTACTCTTTTTTTCATACGGTCTACAATATCTTTTGCGTGTGTTGCTACTACGACCGTTGTTCCTCTCATGTTAATATCATTTAGTAGTGTCATAATATCCCATGCTGTTTCTGGATCTAAGTTTCCTGTAGGTTCATCTGCAATTAACATAGATGGGTTATTTACGAGTGCTCTTGCTAATGCTACTCTTTGTTGCTCTCCACCAGATAATTCATTTGGATACATTTTTGCTTTTCCACTTAGCCCTACTAAAGCCAGTACCATTGGCACTTGACGTCTGATATGTTTTGGTGTTGCTCTTACAATGTACATAGCAAAGGCAACATTTTCGTATACTGTTTTGTCTGGAAGAAGCCTAAAGTCTTGGAATACTACTCCCATACTTCTTCTTAGAAAAGGAACTCGTTTTGGTTTTAAGAATGTTGTATCTTTTCCATTAATGATAATGTTTCCTGAGGTAGGATTTTCTTCTTTTAATATCATTTTGATTAGGGTTGATTTTCCTGAACCAGATGTTCCTACTAAGAAAGCAAATTCTCCTTTTTCTATTTTAAAGTTTGCATTATGTACGGCTTCTGTACCTGTGCTATAGGTTTTACTTACATTTCTAAATTCAATCATATTTTTTAGCTCCTTGCTTTTATTCCTTGTTTCCGTAACGCTATTTTCCTATTTTATCGTTATATCTTTTCTCCCTAATCATAACAATAAACCAAATAATTTGCAATAGGTTTTAAGGAAAAAAACCTTGTAATTTATGGAATTTATTCGCTTTATGTCTCTTTTTCTTTTATTTTCTCTTTTTCTTATTTTTTCAAAGAAAAAGACCTAGCTTTTATGCTAGATCCTTTCTTTTTTCTTCTATTTTTTGTCTATTTATCTTCTTTACATTGTTTTACTATGTCCTCTGCTGTTATCTCAAAATATTTCATCAATTTTTCTGCTTTTCCAGATTTTCCAAAAGTATCTTTTATTCCCATTCGAATTACTTTTGTTGGATATTCTTCTGCTAGTACTTCACACACACTACTTCCTAAGCCTCCCAAAATACTATGATCTTCTATGGTAATTATCTTTTTGGTTTCTTTCGCACATCTCACAATCATTTCTTTATCGATTGGTTTTATGGTATGCATATCAATTACTCGCACCATAATCCCTTGTTTCTCTAATTCTTCTTTTGCTTTCATTGCTTCTGCTACTACATCTCCTGTTGCTATGATAGAAGCATCTACACCTTCTCCTATTTGCACGGCTTTTCCTATTTCAAAACTTTGCTGTTCTTCATAAATAATAGGAGTTGCCATTCTGGATAAACGTAAGTATACTGGTCCTTTTATTTTTGCTATTTCTTTTACAGCCCATTTGGTTTGCACATCATCTGAAGTAGATAATACTGTCATGTTTGGCAAGGTTCTCATAAGTGCTATATCTTCTAACATTTGATGCGTCGCTCCGTCTTCTCCTACGGTTACCCCACTATGGGTAGCACATATTTTTACATTTAGATTGGGATAACAAATACTATTTCGTATTTGGTCATATGCCCTTCCAGTTGCAAATACAGCAAATGTACTTGCATATGGAATTTTATCACAAGTAGCAAATCCTGCGGATGTCGCAAGCATGTCTTGCTCTGCAATTCCCATATCAAAAAATCTCTCTGGAAATTCTTTGGCAAATAATTCTGTTTTTGTAGCCGTTGCCAGATCTGCATCTAATACTACTACATTTTGGTTTTCTTTTCCTAACTCTAACAAAGCTTCTCCGTAACTTTGACGAGTTGCTTTTTTGATTAATTCATTCATGTTTACCTCCTTGTATTTCTCCTATTTTCTAACTTCCAACCTCTATTTTAACTCATGCATTGCTTTTTCATATTCTTCTTCGCTTGGTGCTTTTCCATGCCATTCTGCTTTATTTTCCATAAAGGATACTCCTTTTCCTTTTGTGGTTTTCGCAATAATAATCGTTGGTTTTCCTTTTGTTAGTTTTGCTGTTTCAAAGGCGTCAATTAACTCCGCTATTCGATGTCCATCTACTACAATAGTATGAAATCCAAAACTCTTAAATTTTCCTTCTATATTATCTAGCCCTTTTACTTCTTCAATCGTTCCATCAATTTGTAAATGATTATAATCTAAGATTGCACATAAGTTATCTAATTTGTATTTACTTGCTGTCATACTTGCTTCCCACACTTGTCCTTCTTCAATTTCTCCGTCTCCTAATAAGCAATAAACACGATATCCATCATGGTTTAACTTAGAAGTTAGTGCCATTCCATTTGCGACAGATAACCCTTGTCCTAAAGAACCTGTTGTCATTTCTACTCCTGGTACCTTATTCATATCTGGATGTCCTTGCAAGTTTCCTTCTATGTTTCGAAAGGTACTTAGTTCTTTTTTTTCAAAAAAGCCCCTTTCTGCTAGTGTGGCATATAACGCTGGTGAACAATGTCCTTTGGATAAAACAAATCGGTCTCTTGCTGGATTTTTAGGTTCTTTTTCATCGATATTCATTTGCTGAAAATATAATACGGTTAAAATATCGGCACAAGATAGTGAGCCTCCTGGATGTCCTGATTTAGCTCCATATACTTGTTTAATAATGTTTCTTCGTATTTCTTTTGCTATTTTTTCTAATTCTTGTATATTGGTTATTTTCATTTTTTCCTCCTTCTTCTTTTCTCTTCCGTTTTCTTACTTAACCCTATTGTATCTTTTCTTTTTCCTTTTTGCAATATGTATTTTTCTCTTTCTTATTTTTAAAGTTGATAAAATTGAAGTGGGTCTATATATTTTTCTTCTATTCGAATTCCTAAATGCAAATGACATCCTGTGGTCGCTCCATTGGTTGGTTTTCCAGTTGCGTCTTGATAGGTATTTCCTTTTACTCCATATACGTATTTTGGTCCTACCTTTCCTATAATTTCTCCTTTTTGTATTTCTTGCCCTACTTGTACTATAAAGTTAGGTGAAACATGACAATAGGTTATTTTCATGTTTTCTTTGCTTAATGTTATGGTATAGCCACCACCTCCTAGGAAACCAACATAGGTAATTCGTCCCTCTATCACTGCAATTAATGTGGTCCCTTCTGGTGCTCCAATATCTAGTCCTTTATGAAAGGAAGAAGCTCCTGCTGTGGGAGAATTTCTTTTTCCAAAATAGGAACTAATGGTAGTATACCCTGGAATTGGCCATACAAAACCATAAGGACTTATTAACATTTCTTTTCCTTCTAATTGTTGTATTTCTACATTGGGAATAATTGGAACAACGAAACAAGTAATACTTATTGTTAGAAATAAGAGAATAAAACTAATGGTATAAAATAGTTTTAAAAAAGAGCTAAACATAGATTTCCTCCTTATTTTAGCCCCTATTTTTTTATTTTTTAAATGCAAAAAACTTACTGATAAAAAAGTTTAAGATAATTACAATTACGGTAATCATGCATTTATTTATTAAATATGCCATATTATCGGTAAGCATTCCATAGAATAGATGGATCCCATCATTTAAAACAAATACTCCTACGATTTCTATTATCATCGTAAATGCTCTTCCTAATATAAATTTAACAAATTCTATTGCATTTTCTTTCATTCCTTTTGCTTTTGATTCAAACACCCATATTTTATTGGTAATATAAGCAAATAGAATAGAACATATAATTCCAATTGTACTGGCTAAATTTCCTTCTACTTGCCAAATTGCTTTTAATAAATAAGAAATTACGATATTGACTATTGTTGTTAAAATTCCAAATATAATATAGGTAATCACTTCTTTGGTACATACTTTTTTTATCATTTCTTTTACTTTTTCCATTTTACTACTCCATCTCTTTTAACAAAAAAGGTTAGTAATAAAAAGTATTGTTTTCCTTTTCATTGCTAACCCCGTTTTTTTGGCAGGGGTAGTAGGATTCGAACCCACACAGGCGGTTTTGGAGACCGATGTGCTACCATTAACACTATACCCCTATTTTGTGTTAAGACTTTTTTATCTTAACACATTTTCTTTTATTATGCAAGTATTTTTTTCATTTTTATTTTTCTATTTTTGATAACATACTATTATGGCTTGTTTACTTATACATAACCACTCTAAATCCAACATGTATTCCCTTACCATAATTATTATCATTACGAAATGCGACATAGATATAGGTTAATGGATCAACATAGCAACCTCCACGATGTATATAATTGTTCGAATTTTCCGTTGTCCATTCCCATACATTTCCCGCCATATCATAGATGTTATTGACCTTTGAATTGAGATAACCTGTTACATGTAATGCATTTGATGATACATCATTATACCATCCTTTTCCACTTGAATTTATATCATAATCTTTATTTGGTTCTTTATTTCTATTATCTGATGCATTTACTATCCATTGTAATGTTGTATCCCATGCTTCTCCACTTATTAATGTTGATTTTACATTTGTTGCCTCTTGATTAATCATTGCCTTTGATACTGTTATCGCATCTGCTCTTGTTATATTATTCCATACTCCTTTTCCTGCTTGTGATAGTGGTTTAACCTGTCCATCGGTTGCGGTTACCGTTTGTAAGCTGTTATTATCAACTGTTCCATTTAGTCCTGCTTCATATTTAGCAATATAAAAACCTCCGTATTTTCTTACACTTTCTTTTATTTCATTGGCACTACTATCTCCATCTGTCATATTTGTTAGATTCGTTGCATATTTTTCACTCATTATTCTTTGATAGGTTACTACTGTATCTCCTTCTTTTACTTTGCTTTGGTCTAATACACATGGTACCCACACAAATTCGTCATTTACATTTTGTGTAACACCTTTTATCGTAAAGCCATTATTCCATTCTCCTTCTTTATGTACAAAACCGGTTGGAATATATGGGTTAAAGTATGGAACTACTTGTATGTCTGCCATCTCACTATATACTTCTGGTATTCTATAATGTGTTCCTCCTCCATAGGTTATTCCTTTTGGATAGTAGATTGTATGAGATTGTTCATTAATAATATAGACATCTACTAAATCACTTATGTCTGCTTCTTGCCCTCTTGTTACAATCGTTTTATAGTCTATTCCATTATATAATTTGACATCTAGTTGATTGATATCAATCACATAATAGTTATCGTTATCGTTTAAGTTTCTTATTCCTTCTAGCATAGAAAGATTGGTATAACGATTTATAATTGGTAAGTTTTTCGTTCTTGCATAATATTGGCTTATTTCCTCCTTAAGCCTTTGCATATCAAGTTCAAAATTTGTTTTTGCTTTTCTTTCCTTATATGGTTCAATATTAACAACAAGAGTAAAAGATAATATGATTAGTACTACGATGGTAATGGTTAATGCAATTAAAGTTACCCCTTTTTCGCTTCTCATTTCATTTGCCTCCTTTTCTTTGGTTTTCTACATAAAAAGGCACTTTTAAAGAAGTGCCTTTTTTCATTATTCATCATTTTTGTTAATATCTTTTATTAATTCTAATTGGGAAATTAGTAGTGATTCCATTTTTGCTTTGTATACTTCAAATTGTTTTTTAATATCTTCTAATTCTTTTTTCTTCATGATGATTTGTTGTCCTAAATCATCTACTGATTTTCTAGCACTTCCTTCTGCTTCTTTTATAATTTGGTCTGCTTGTTGTCTTGCTACTTCTTTTACTTCTTCTGCTGTTGATTGTGCCATAATTAGTGTATTTTGCAAAGTATCACCTATGGTTTTATAATGTAAAAGGCTACGTTCTAGTTCTTCTACTTTTTCTTTTAATTCTGTACTTTGTTTATATGATTTTTCATAATCTGCTGTTAATTCATCTAAAAATTCATCTACTTCTTCTACACTATATCCATTCATCATTTGTTTTGAAAATCTTTTATTTTCAATGTCTAATGGTGTTATCATTTTACTTCCTCCAATACAACTTTTCCTTGTGCTTAGGCATTTGTATTTCTAAGCCAAGATACTGATAATTTATTTTTTATTTCTTCTCTTGCTAAATCTGTTGAAATTTCATAATTGTATGGTGCTATTAAAAAGATAGCACTTGATACTTTTTGCATATGTCCATCTAATGCGTGTGCTGCACCACTAATAACATCTACAATACGTCTTGCTACATCTTTATTTACGTATTCTAGATTTACAATTACTGATTTCTTTTCTTTTAATAAGTCACAAATCGCTTCTGATTGTTCAAATGTAGTTGGTTGTGAAATTACCATTTTGATTTGTTCTGTTTGTGGCATGTTTACCACTTTACTACGTCTATTCCAAAAATTTTTATTTTCTTCTTGTTCATCCATTTCTTGTTCATAGTCTTCTTCTTCATATTCCTCTTCTTCTGTCTCTACTCCAAGTAGTCCTAATACCTTATTCATCACTGCTCCTGACATTTTTTCAAACCTCCCAATAATATTGTCCTTCGTATTTTTATGTGTCTTTTTATTCTATCGTCTTGTTTTATCATGCTATAAGTATCTATCTTTTTTGACTTCTTGTCAATAGTTTTTTTGAATTGTCATGTTAATTTAACATCTTTGTAATCTTTTTGTAATATTTATAATTGTATCTCATCATATACTGCTATCATCTTTCTATTTTTTAGTGAATCTTCTGGTACTCCTTTTTCAATTAATTCTTTGGTTGTACTATAATTTTCTATAATAGAATATTTTTCTCCTTGTTTTAGCAATTTTACATAGATTTTGTCGGTGTATCCTACTCTTTTTCGAATTAAATAATAGAGTTGTTCGTTTTCTTGCTTAATAGCACTATTTGGCACTTTCAGTCCTGTTTCATCCCACCAGATGATATCAAATGAAATTTTTCGATAATTAATCAATTCTTCTACATAGCGTTCTAACTTAAACACAACTAAATCTTCTTGTTCACTTTCTTTCGAAATATAAACAATTTCTGCATTTACTTCCTTTGCATTCGATAATCGGATTTTCAATTTATCGCCTATTTTTGTTCCTTTTTCTTGGAGATTGGTATCTTGTAAAAGGCAAGCTATGTAACAAGAAAAGTTATCAATAATTTTCCCACTTTCTTCACTCGTTGAAACAATTTGCCCTGTTTTTAAATCTAATTCTTCTAACATACTCTTACTTAATGCTCCAAAATTGGAAGGAAGTAATACTTCTTCTAGCCCATCTACACGATAAGATACTACTCCTGATCTCATGGCTGTTAAATATTCTGAACCAGAATTTAGTTGGTTTTCTAATTCACTTCTTTCTTCGATTAACTTTTTCAAATAAGAACCTGCTGGACTTAATTCTCCTGCTATTTTTGCTTTTTTGGTGATAGCAGAGTTTAAATCTTTTTTATATTCTTTTATTTTTTGCAAATCGTTGATATGATACATGTCATTTAGTTTGGTTTCAATTTGTTGTTCTAATAATTTGATATCTGGTGAAAAAGGGTTATTTTCTTTTTCTTTTTCTTTTTCCCAGGCTTCTTGTATTTTAGTATCCAATTCTTTTATTTTTTTCTTTAAGTTTTCTTCTCCTGCTGTATAATAACGAAAAATGGCTTCTCCTTTTGCTACTTTTTCTCCTTCTGCTTTAATTTGCATTAATCCATTTTTGTAATTTTCTCCTTTTAATACGGTTTCCTCTCTTATAATATAGCCTTGTACCGTCTCTTCTAATGCTAAACTTCCATTTTCAATAATAAACGTATCGGTTGGTCGAATTAGTAAATGATATACCATATAAATGACGTAGCTTATCACCGCAATCAGAATTAGAATTGCAAGGATTTGCTTTTTAGGATTTATTTTTTTCTTTTCTTGCATCACGTTTTATCTCCTCCAAGATAATTGAAATATTATGTTTTACCTCATCTTGTCCATCTAGCCAAATAGTTTCTTTGTTTTTTCGAAACCAAGTTAATTGTCTTTTTGCATATCTTCTTGATTCCATTTTTATTTTTTCTATCATCTCTTCTTTGCTACAATTTCCTTCTAGATATTCTACTACTTCTTTATATCCTAATGCTTGCATACTAGTTGGAAATTCTTGATATTTTTGATAAATTGCTTCTACTTCTTGAATTAATCCTTGTTCTAACATCTTGTCTACTCTTTTGTTAATTCTATCGTATAAAATTTCTCTATCCATCTGAATAGCAAACATGCGATAATCAAACTCTGGTTCTTTTCTTGATTCTTTTTCTAGTTGTGTTTTTGTTTTTCCAGTTTGATGGTATAGCTCTAATACCCTTAAAATTCTTTTTTGATCATTTACGCTTATTTTCTCCATTGCTTTGGCATCAATTTGTTTTGCTTTTTCATATAGGCTTTCCAATCCTTCTTTTTTTACTAACGCTTCTAATTCTGCACGATAAGAAAAATCGATTTCAATTTCTGGATATTCAATTTCATAAATAAGCGAATCAATATACAAGCCTGTCCCACCTACTACGATTGGTGTTTTTCCTCTTTCTATTATCTTTCTAATTGCTTGTTTTGCATCTTTTTTATACTCTGCTACACTATATCGTTCATTTGGTTTTACGAAATCTAGCAAATAATGTGGAATGTTCTGTTTTTCTTCCTCTTCTGGTTTGGCTGTTCCAATATTCATTTCTTCATAAATTTGCATAGAATCGGCTGATATAATTTCCCCTTCGATTGTTTTTGCAAGTTCAATAGAAAGCGCTGTTTTTCCAGATGCGGTTGGACCACCTATCACAATTACAGTTGGTTTTTCTGCCATCTTTTTACTCCTTTTACTCTTTTTCTATCTTTCATTTGTACGAATCTCATTTTCTATTTCTGGTTTTTGTATTTCGTTTTCATAAAGGGTATTGGTCTCTTGGTTTTGTATTACGGTTTCCTGTTTTGCTTCTTCTTCTTTTTCTTTCTTCCTTTTTGCAATGTTATTTTGTATACTTCCAAAATAGAAATATTCTAATAGCAATACTAATATTAGTAAAATTCCTAGTGTAATTGCCTTCTTTTGTAATTGTTGTTTGCTCATTTTATTTTGTTTCACTTTATGATATTGCACTGCAATATAAGGAATAAATAAAATCACATTAACTGGTACAAATAAATAAGTAACAAAGTTTTTGCTTGTTTCATGTACACTATCTTCTATCCCTAATCCACTTATCCAATATACGATTGAAATTAGGATATACATAATTCCTACACTAATTGCTAAAAATACAATTATTTCTTTCTTTGGTAATTTTTTAATAAATTGATATACCAAACTAATGGCAATTACATTGGCAAGAATCATTGCCAGCATCATATATATATTCATTCTTTCTATCTCCTTGAAAATTTCTTTTCGATATCTGTTTTTGTCATTTTAATGGCGGTTGGTCTTCCATGTGGGCAAGTAAATGGATTTGGTAGTCTTAATAGTTTGTCCATTAAGCTTTCCACTTCTTCCTTTGTTAATGCCATGTTAGCTTTTACTGCTGCTTTGCACGCAACAGTTGCAATAAATTTTTCTTCAATTTCTTGTTTTGCTGTTCTTGCTACTGTATTAATTTCATCTAATGTTTCTAAGAACAGTTCTTTCGTATCTAACTCTAAGCAAATGTTAGGAACCCCTGTCAACTTGATTGTATTTTCTCCAAATTCTTCTAATACAAATCCTGCTTTTTCAAACATTTGCATATTTTCTTTGGCAATGTCCATTTCTTTATGTGTTAATGTAATAATATCTGGTAATAACATTAATTGAGAATCTTTTCCCTCTTCTTTGTAGTAATTTTCTTTTACTTTTTCATACATAATTCTTTCATGTGCAGCATGTTGGTCAATAATATATAATTCTTTGTCTAATTCGATAATAATATAAGTAGAAAACGCAATTCCTATTAATTTATAGTTTGGAATCGAATATTCTTCTTGTTCAAATACAGAAATGTTTTCTCCTGTTACAATTTCTGGGTCTGGCACTTTGTATTCTACTGGTTCTTCTTCTACTCTTTTTTCTTGAATTGGTGCCTTTCCAAATACAGAAGTATACATTTCATCAAACTTTTCTTCTGGCTGTTCTATTTTTTCTAGTATTTCTCTTGTGGAAATTACTTGTGTTTGCTCTTGTTGCATTTGCTCTGCCAACTGTTGTTTCATTTCTTCTGTTACAATTTGTGTTTCCTCGTTTTCTTGGTTCATCAGTTCTGTTGTTGGTATTACTTGTGTTTCTTCTTTATTTTCTGTTGGTTCTTCCTCTTTTATGGTTTCTTCTTTATTTTCTTCGAATTCTGCTATGTTAGTAACTTCTTCTTTTTGTTCTAATATTGTAGTTTCTTCCTTATTTTCCTCAGAAGTAAGTGCATTCGTAGTTTGTTCCTTTATGCTTTCTTCTTGTGTTGTAATATCCATTGTATTTTCTAGTGGTTTTGTATTTTGTTTATAAGTTTCTACTTCCTTTTTCATTTTTGCCATTTTATCCATTATGCTATTTAATTCATCTATTCCTAGTTCTTTCTTTGCTTCTTCTTGTTTTCTTGTTTGATACAATTCTTCCACTATTGTTGGTTCTGTTTTTTCTTCTTTTTTTGGTAATATTTTTTGAAATAATCCTTTACTTTCGTGTTGCTCCTCTGTTTCCTTGCTGGATGTTTCTATCTCTGATTTTATTGGCATATGTGCTGTTTCTGAATTACTTACTAAATCATTTTTTAATAATGTATCTTTTACCGCATGGTATACTGCTTTAAATACTTTTTGTTCTTCTTCAAAACGTACTTCCAATTTTGCTGGGTGAACATTTACATCTACTTTTTGTGGATTTATTTCAATATTTAAAACAAGAAATCCAAATTTTCCAATGGTAATCATACCTTTGTATGCTTGTTCTGCACTACTAGACAATGTCTTATCTTTTACATATCTCTCATTTACAAAAAACAATTGATAAGCACGATTCGAACGTGAAATTACTGGTTTTCCAATTACCCCTTTTATTTTAATATCCTCATATTCATAATGAACATCTAATATATTTTCTGCAATATCTTTTCCATAAATACCATATACTACTGCTTTAACGTCTCCATTTCCAGAGGTTTGAATAATTGTCTTTCCACTGCTAACTAATTTTATTGCAATTTCTGGATGAATCAGTGCAATTCTTGTGATAGTATCTTCAATATATCCACTCTCTGTGAAATCCTTTTTTAGGAATTTGTAACGAACTGGTGTATTATAAAATAAATTTTCCACTGTTATTGTCGTTCCATTTGGACATGCCGTTTCTTCTTTTTGAAGAATATCTCCACCTTCTACTATAATTTCATATCCTATGTCATTTTCTTTTGTTTTCGATTTCATCGATACCTTACTAATAGATGCAATACTAGCTAACGCCTCTCCACGGAACCCCATTGATTTTACTGTTTCCAAGTCTTCTGCTACCCTTATTTTACTTGTTGCATGGCGTTCGAAAGCAATTTCCATATCATCTGGCATAATTCCCTTTCCATTATCCGTAATACGAATATAAGAAATTCCTCCATTCTTAATTTCCACACTAATATTGGTAGCACCTGCATCAATTGCATTTTCTACTAACTCTTTTACTACTGATGCTGGTCTTTCGATTACTTCTCCTGCTGCTATTTTATTAATTGTTAAATCATCTAATAATACTATATTTCCCACGTTTTTTCCTCCGCTTTTTTCTACTTTTAAAGCATTATATCATTACTTATCTCATTTTGCAAAAGTTTTCCTCTTTTTTCTAATTTTTTTATAATAGCATTGAAATATGACGAGAACAAAATTGCTATTTCTCCAATCTTCCCTCTGTCACACGGATTGTTTTTTGATTTGTAACACTTTTTTTGTTTTCGAATAGTATATACCATACGAAAGAGAAAAAAGAAAAGAATGAAAACTTAATTGATAGGAGGTATCTCAAAATGGGAAATTGCTGTAACAGTGAAATTCTTTGGTTCATTATCCTATTCTTACTACTTTTCTGTAGCTGTGGAAATAACAACTGTGGATGTGGTTGCGGATGTAACAACTGTGGATGTAACAACAATCCATGTTGCTAATGTTACCTAAGCGGACTAAAAAAAGTGCAAAGTATGCTTTGAAAGGAGGGACTTGATATGCCAGAAAACAGAGGTTGTGGATGCGGTTTCGGTGGTTGTGACTGCATTTGGATTATCATTATCTTTATTTTAATTTTCTGTTGTTGCGGAAACAACAACGGCGGATGCGGATGTTGCTAATTAAACATAAAAAGAAACTTTTGGATTTTTCATCCGAAAGTTTCTTTTTTGTTCTATTCTATTTTTTTGTTTTCCTAACTCTACAATTCTATTAATCAAATCAATATTAAGTCCTTCTTCTAACATTTTCTTTGCTCTTCTTGTGTCTACATTTATGAGTATATTATAGAGTCTCTATCTATGCTCGGTTCTCTATGTGAGTTTTCATTTTCTCTTCTGATTTTTTGGTACGTCCCAAAATCTATATTGCAAATCCAGGAATTTCATTTTTTCTATGAGTTGCCCCTACCATTGCTTGAAGTAATGATCCATTTTGCGAAATAACATAGATAACATTATCATTATATCTATTACTATTTGGACTTCTCGTCCACCAATGTAAATCTGCGCTTCGATCATTGGTACATGCCTTTCCTAATCTAGGATTTGCTTGGCTTAAAGAAGAATTCTCTACTCTACTTTGATAAAATGCATATTGTTTTCCATCTGGTAAATTATTAGAATCCTCTAATCCTGCGTATATTCCATACCATTTTCCATAAATTTCACTAACTGATAAAAACCATAAATAATCTTCTGTCCACCCTGCAGTTTGGTTTTTATTTGCTCCAACATATGGTTTACGTACTTGTTTAATATAAGAATAATTACTAAATGTTGTTCCATTTTGTACAAGCGTGTTTCCAACCGCTCTATTTGAACTTCCTGGCCAAAAATTACCTAATTCTGGATGCCCTATAAGGAATCGAGAATCATACACACTTATTCCACTAATAAATTCAAAAGAAATTCCAGCATAATCTGCTTCAAATCCATATGACATTTTGTCTACTAATTCATCATGTTTAAACCCCAGAACTCTTACATCTTTTACTTGTCCTTTATATTTTAATTGGTATATTTGTCCTACTTCAATCGTATGCTCTCTTCCATCTACTGTAACAGTGACCTCTGTGTCTGTGTAGTCTATTTGTTCATCTTGTGCAATTGCTTTTGCTATTTTGCTAAGTAGTTTCCAGTCAGATTGCTCTCCCGTTACCGTAACGTAACATGTTGCTTTTTTACTACTATCGTCATTAGAACTTGCTGTTATGGTTGTACTTCCTACTGCCTTTGCTGTTACTGTTCCATTGCTGTCTACTGTTACTGCCTCTTCATCACTACTTGTCCATGTAATATTTTTATTTGTTGCATTGTCTGGTAATATTGTTGCTACTAATGTTGTGCTTTCTCCTTCTTTCAGGCTTATTTCTTCTTGGTCCATTATAATATTCTCTACTTCTATTACTTTTGTTTTTATCGTTTTACTTGTTTCTTTTGTATCAGAGCCTTTACTATTTTCTAGCGTTACTTGTATCCTATATTCATTGCCTACCACTAAATTATCAAATTTATATTGATTCTCAGTTATCTTGTTTGCTTTTGCTGTATATTCTGTTTCTTCTTCTGTTATATTTTTTATTTCGTAACTAAATGTACCTCCATTTACTTGGCTTGCTAATACCTTTACTGTAATACTGTTACTTTCTATCTCTACTACTTTTATTATTGCAATTCTTGGTTTTCCGTCTGCCTCTCCTTGATAGGTTATTTTAATATTTCCATTTTCTTCTTTTTCTACTAAAAATATAAATCCATCTACTATAATATGTTTAATTTCATCTTCGATATTGATTACATCCACTGTCGTGATGATTTCTTTTTCAATTAAATGCTGAACATATTCTCCTACTGTTGGTATTGCTCCTTCCTTCTCTGTATATAGATTTGATTTTTCCAATTCTAGTTTTTCCAACGTTTTTCCAACTTTATAATCTTTTGATGATTCTTTTGATTTTGTAATAATTCCATTTTCGCCTAATACTAAATTAATACTAACCCCTGCTAAAATAATTAGTACAATAATGGTAATTACTAAGGCGATTAGTGTAATTCCATCTTTTTGTGTAACTTCCCTTTTCATTTTTCCTCCTTTGTTTTCTATTTTTTCACTTTTATGTTTTTTATATACAGATAATCACATTCTTTATACTTCAAGTATAGGATTTTTATTTTCCAAAATATATTTTATGTATATAAATTGCCAGTATTTTATCAATATTATTTTATCTCGTCAATAGTAATTCTAATTTTATTTTTGATATTAGCTACATTTTACAAAAAACTATTTTCACTAAAAAAGTGAACCTAAATTGTTAAACTTTTTTAGTTTAATAATTTAAGATTCACTTTATTCTTGACCAGACATGAGAATGAAGATTTTTTGGTACGTCCCAAAAATCTACAACACTTTTTTAGCTTGTCGCTTCAAAAAGTGTTAGCGTGGCAGGGAAAAACTTATTTTCCCCACACCCCTTTGCCTAAAAAATATCTACATATTTTTTAGGTTTTAGTTAAAATTGCTATTCACAAATTTAACTAAAAAATCAGCTACAAAAGTAATTTATCTACTCTAGTAGCTGATTTTCTATATGCAAATGCCATAGCTTATATTAGCATATCTGCATTTGCATATAGTTTAGTAAAGTCATAGTTTGTATAATCTCGTTCTTCAAAATTAGCCTTATTCTTTTTATAAACTTTATTGTCGCTATTATATTTATTATTTATTTTATTATTATATTTATTATCCTTAAACTTTTCTTTAATAGGAGTATTAAAGTTTTCTTGGGGAGGATATTTAACTTTTCTCAAATAGGTATCTTTATTTTTTATTGGTATTAGTTTTCTCATTTCTACCTGTTTTGTGTTTTCTTTGTAAATTAATTCTGTGTCAATATATTCTTTTGACTTTAATGAATTTATCAAGTTTGATACTTGTGTTACTGATATATTTAATAATTCACTAATTGTTTTATTTGTTAAAAGACAATATTGGTTTTCTTTGCTTAAATAAATGATTATTGCATATATAATTTTTTCTTTATCACTTAACTTGTCATCTGTTAATATTTCTATTGGTATCCATATACCTTTCAAATTTAAGTTAGACATTCCCTCACCTTCTTCCGTTTATTCGCTTTATTTTTAAT
>CASCUT010000002.1 GCA_949155365.1 uncultured Clostridia bacterium | reverse complement strand
TCCTTGTACCATTTTTTCTGCAATTTCTGCTGGTTTTCCTTCATTCATTGCTTGTGCTTTTAGGATTTCCATTTCTTTGTCTACTCTGTCTTGTGGTACAGATTCTCTGTCTAAATATTCTGGTTTTGCAGCTGCTATTTGCATACATACATCTTTGCTAAGTGTTTCATCTGCATTTTCCATTTCTACTAATACCGCAATTTTTCCATCTCCATGGATATAAGTTGCTACTGTTCCGTTTTGTGCTTCAAATCTTTCAAAACGACGGATTGTCATATTTTCTCCAATTGTTGCAATTTTATTGGTTAATACTTCTTGGACTGTTTTTCCTGCTTCTACTGTAGATTCTTGTGCTAATAATTCTTCTACATTTGCTGGATTTTTTTCTGCGATTTGTTTTGCAACGTCTGCAACAAATGCTTTAAATTCTTCATTTTTAGCAACGAAGTCTGTTTCTGCATTTACTTCTACTACAACTCCTACTTTTTTATCGTCTGTTACATATGCTGCTGCTAATCCTTCTGCTGCAATTCTTCCTGATTTTTTTGCTGCTTTTGAAAGTCCTCTTTCACGTAATAATTCAATTGCTTTTTCTTCGTCTCCATTGGTTTCTGTTAGTACTTTTTTGCAGTCCATCATTCCTGCACCTGTTTTTTCTCTTAAGTCTTTTACTTGGCTAGCTGTAATCATTTCTTTTCCTCCTTTTATTTGAGGTTGGAAGTTAAGGGTTGGAATCTCAAATTCTAACTTTCACTTCTACCTATTTTATTTATATTTCTTTTTGAAAAGTAAAGATGTTGAATTTATTATTTCTAATTTTTAACTTCTTATCTTCAACATCCAACTTCTAATACAAAAGAGTAGAGCAGATAAAGGCTCTACCCTTTTATTTATCTTTATTATTCTTCTTCCGCTACTACTTCTTCGATTGATTCTGGTTCGTTTCCTTCTGTCATTTCTTCTACCATTTCAGTGTCCATAGATTCTCCTTGTCTTCCTTCGATGATAGCATTTGCCATTGTGTCTGCAATTAGTTTTACTGCACGGATAGCATCATCATTTCCTGGAATTGGGTAATCTAAATCTTCTGGGTTACAGTTTGTATCGATTAGTCCTACTACTGGAATTCCTAATTTTTTTGCTTCTAAGATAGCAATTCTTTCTTTTTTAGGGTCTACTACAAAAATAACTCCTGGAATTTCTGTCATTTCTTTAATTCCACCTAAGTTCTTTTCTAGTTTTTCCATTTCTTTCTTTAATAGAATTACTTCTTTTTTAGGTAATACTTCAAATGTTCCATCTTCTTGCATTGCTTCTAATTCTTTAAGTCTTTCTACTCTTTTACGGATGGTTCCAAAGTTAGTAAGCATTCCACCTAACCATCTTTGGTTAATGTAGTACATACCACTTTTTTCAGCAGCTTCTTTCATACACTCTTGTGCTTGTTTTTTTGTTCCTACGAATAGAACTGTTTTTCCTTCTTCTGCTTGTTCTTTCATGAAGCTATATGCTTCGTCTAATTTTTTAGATGTTTTTTGTAGATCGATAATGTGAATACCATTTCTTGCTTGGAAAATGTATTCTGCCATTTTAGGATCCCATCTTCTTGTTTGATGTCCAAAGTGAACACCTGCTTCTAGTAATTGTTTCATTGCAACTACTGCCATTTTTTATTCCTCCTTTTTGTTACGCCTCCACTTTCATTACAAACATTGAAAAAGACTTTTCTTTTGAAAAGCACACTTTTTTAACTCGTGAAAGTGTGTGTATTTTTTAACGCCTTTTATTGTAACATAAAAGACCTGCAAATGCAAGCCTTTTATGGAAAAATTTATAAAGTTGAATTTTAATTTTATCCTTTATCCTCTTTTTCATTTACTTTTGTTCGGTTCTTTTGGACATTCGAGGATAAATCCATATATATATACTCGCCAACATATATATTACTAACTGTATCATAAGTGCTAGCATTATTGGCATCCATATTAATATAAATATTTCTCCCATCATATTTTTTACTGCACTTTTTTGGCTTCTTACTGTTTCTATTTTTTCATTGCTACTATCGTCCACTTTTCCTTTTGCAGTTATTCTTATAAAACTTCGCCATTGATATTTATTACTAGCATTATTAGGATTGTACAATTTGTAATCCGTATCACATAGTTCAAATTCTATTTCCTTGGTTTTATTATCATAATATCGAATAATATAATGATACTCTGTTTTCCATTTTTCAATAGAATCACCTTCCTGAATTAATCGCTTTGCTTCCTGTTCTAACACCTGATATTCTTTTTCTGGATAATACGTTACATTTTTCCATTCTCCATTCATTGTATAAAAGATAATCAAAATAGCAAACCAAATAGTAGATAAAGAAGTAAACATCCGCCCAAATTTGATGCCAATTATTTTGCTGTTTAGTTCATATAATTTTTTGCCCATAGTAATGTCTCCCTTCTAATTAGAATCTTGATTTTTACTATTTTTTCTACCATTAGTGACTTTTTTATTATAACATCTTCTATGTTATTTTACAATAGTTTCTTTTCGTTTGCTCTCACTTTTTAATGTTTTATTTTTCATCAAAAAGAGATTTTTAGGTACGTCCCAAAAATCTCCTTTTTATTTAGAAATATCTTTTTAATAATCCTTCAAATCCTCTTCCATGTCTAGCTTCGTCTTTGCACATTTCGTGTACGGTGTCGTGGATTGCATCGTATCCTAGTTCTTTTGCTCTTGTTGCTAGTTCCTTTTTGCCCATGCATGCTCCGCATTCTGCTTCTGCTCTTAATTGTAGGTTTTTCTTTGTATCTGGGTATACGACTTCTCCTAATAGTTCTGCAAATTTTGCTGCATGTTCCGCTTCTTCAAAGGCATATCGTTTGAAGGCTTCTGCTACTTCTGGGTAGCCTTCTCTATCTGCTTGACGGCTCATGGCTAAGTACATTCCTACTTCGGTACATTCGCCCATAAAATTATCTTTTAATCCTTTTACTACTTCTTCGTCTAATCCTTGTGCTACTCCAATTCTGTGTTCGTCAACATAGCTATTGGCTTGTGATTCTTCTTTTTCTACGAATTTATCTTTTCCTGCTCCACATTGAGGACATTTTTCTGGTGCTTCCTCTCCAAAGTGGATATATCCACATATTTTACATACATATGCTTTCATTTTATTACCTCCTATTTTTACTTTTTTCAGTTTTTATCATACTGCATATATAAAAAAAATGTCAAGTACTTTTTGTTTTTCTAGTATCTTTTATGTGTATTTTATCGCATATTTTCATTTACTTATATTGGAATGCAAGCAATTCTATATACTATGTACGAAACTGTTTTGTGTATTTTTATAAATCTCCTTCTTTTATTTTACAGTTGGCTAAACTTAAGGAAATCTATTTAACTAATATCTATAAACTTTTAGACCTACACGCATATTGTGTAGGTATGTTATCTAATAAATTTTTTTCAAATTTTCTATTGAAAAAGTACCTTCTATTTTTCTGGATTATTCTATCCAAAACATTCTAAATCCTATAGACAAAATCTCCGTCCCCATGTCTTAGTCCCCATGTCTTAAAATCTCCGTCCCCATGTCTTATTCTCAAATTACATTAATTGAAAAATTGTTAGATGCCAATAAAGAATTTATTGAACAAGTAAAGAATATTCCTTCCAAAGAAGCCTAATAGCAGAGTTCTTCTATTAGGCTAAAATTATGGTAGATAAAATTTTTGTTTTTTAAGCTTTTTTCTTGTATAAAAATGATTGCACTTTTTTGGTCTTTATGATAGAATGATGTCAAAATGTAAAATAATGTTGCATTTTTTGTATAATAAGGAGGAATTAAAATGGAATTAAATAAATGTAAAAGATGTGGTGCTTTTTTTGCATCTAGTCATAATGTTTGCCCTAATTGTGAACCAAAAGATATTGCAGAATTATCGAAATTAAAAAATTTCTTAGCTGAAAATGATTGTCCTAATTCAATTGATATTTTAGCTACTAATACTGGTATTTCTGCTAAGAATTTAAATCGTTTTTTAGAGCAAAAGGATTTTTCTTCCATTGCTTCTAAATTAGAAATTGGCAATATTGGAAATATTAGTATTGAATTATAAGTCTGTATCTTAGTATTAAAAGAGAATGTTAACGATTTACTTTGTTAACATTCTCTCTTATTTTGGTATTGTTTAAACAATACTTAATTCATGCTATTTTAATCCTTTTAAGGTATTGTTAGATAATTTCTAAAATCATTTTCTCTTTTTTTGGCTTTTCTTCTGTTATTTTAATTGCTTCTTCCATCCTTTTTCTTGCTTCTTCTATTTTGGTAATATCATTGGTATATAAGGTTGCAATTACTTCTCCTTTTTCTACATAATCGCCTACCTTTTTGTTTAGTATGACTCCTGCTGTCATGTCTATACTATCTTCTTTTTTGGTTCTTCCCGCCCCTAAGTAACATGCCACTTTTCCAATTAGCTCTGCTCGCATTTCTTTAATGTATCCTTCTTCTTGTTTTGTTACATACACGAATTTTTCTGCTTTTTTTAATTGATTTGGATGTCTGCAATAAGAGGCATCTCCTTCTTGCTTTTCTACTAATTCTATGAATTTTTCATAAGCTAAGTTAGATAGTAAACACATTTCTATTTTTGCCTTATTTTCCTCAATATTGTCGCCTTTTCCTGCTAGTTTTAAGATATAGCTTCCTAAGGTTAATACTACTTCTTTTACATCTGGTAGCATGTTTCCTTTTAAGGCTTCTAATGTTTCTATAATTTCTAATGTGTTTCCTACACTATATCCTAATGGTTCTTCCATATTGGTGATGATACACACGGTTTCTTTTCCTGCCAAATTTCCAATTTGTTTCATTACTTTAGCAAGTTCTACCGCTTCCTCTTTTGTTTTCATAAAAGCCCCATTTCCACAAGTAACATCTAATACAATTTTACTTGCTCCTGATGCTATTTTTTTACTCATAATACTAGAAGCAATTAAAGGAATACTATCTGTACAAGAAATAGCATCTCTTAGTGCATACAATTTTTTATCTGCTGGCGCTAAATTCCCAGTTTGTGTTATTAAACTAATTCCTATCTCTTTTACATTTTGTTTAAACTTTTCTATTGATAAGTTGGTTTGATAGCCTGGAATAGCTTCTAATTTATCTGCTGTTCCTCCTGTAAAACCTAATCCTCTCCCTGACATTTTAGCAACTGGAACACCTAGTGCAGACATAATTGGCATTAGAATTAAAGTAATCTTATCTCCCACGCCTCCTGTACTGTGTTTATCTACTACAATTCCTAGTTCTGTTAAATCCAATACCTCTCCAGAATTTGCCATAGCTAGTGTTAGGTTCGTCGTTTCTTCCATTGACATTCCATTGATATAAATTGCCATTACTAATCCTGCCACTTGATAGTCAGGAATGCTCTCCTTTGTATATCCTTCGATAAAGTATTCTATTTCTTCTTTTGTTAGTTCTTGCTTTTTTTGCTTTTTTGCTATCATTTCTAGAATATTCATACCATTTTCCTCCTTTTTATGGATGTGATATTATATTTTTTACAAAGGATAATCGGTGTAATGGACATATTCCATTTTCTTTGATTGCTTCTATATGGGTCTTAGTTCCATATCCTTTGTGTTTTTCAAAACCATATTGTGGATATATTTCATCCCACTCACGCATAATTCTATCTCTTGTCACTTTTGCAATAATGGAAGCAGATGCTATCGAATAACTTTTTGCATCCCCTTTAATAATAGAAGTATATGGAATATGACAAGTATCGATGTTCGTTAGGGCATCTACTAAAATTCTTTCTGGTTTTGTTTCTAGTCCTTTAATTGCTAATGTTAGTCCTTTTTTTGTTGCATTTAAAATATTAATTTCATCGATTTCCTTTTGGTCAATAATTCCTACTGCATAACTGATTGCTTCTTCTATTATTTGTTCATATAAAGCTTCTCTTTTCTTTTCTGATATTTTTTTGGAATCGTTTACTCCTTCTATCATCGAATCTTTTGGCATAATAACAGCAGCTACTACTACAGGCCCTGCTAGTGGCCCTCTTCCTGCTTCATCAATCCCACAAATCGTTTCTATTCCTTCTTCATAAAGTTTCATTTCCATTTGTTTTAGTATGCTTAATCTTTCTATTTCTTTTTCTTTCATTTTATTTTCCTCTTTTCACGAAAATAAAAAATTTTGACAATTTGCGTTTTGATTGTCAAAATTTTTCTTTTTGTATTCCTTATTTTTCTTCTTTTTCTGTTTCTTCTTTTAATTCTGATAATTTGTAATATGTTTTATCTCCTACTTTAATTCCTTTGGCATAAATAATTTCATCGGTATCATAGTTTACAATAAAATATCCTTCTTTTAATTGAATATTCCCTAATCCCATTTCTTCTAAATTGGCTTTTTCTAAAATATAATATTTCGAAAAACTAGGCTCTTCTTGTAATAAAATTTGTTTTTCTAGTAAGTTTTTTATTTCTTCTTCTTCCAAACACTCTTCTATTTTTCTTCCTTTTAGCAATTCATCCTTTTTCTCTATCGTAGCTTCTTGTGATAATACTTTTGTTTTTCCTTGAATTAACAGCATATCTGTCTCATACGTTTGAATGGTCTCTTCTTCTACTTTCTCTTTTGCAAAATAAAGGATAGTTCCCATTACTAATAGAATGATGACAATACATAGAATTAACATTAGATGTCCCATTCCCTTTTGATTTTTCATCTATTTTTCCTCCTTTTTGTAGTTTCTTTATTATATCTTGATTAGAAAACAAAATCAATATCTTATAACATTATTTTCACACAATTTTCACATTTGTCCTGTATGATAATGTCCAAAAGGGACGTTTCCATTTGGGTAATCTGTCCCAAATGGTATTGTCTATATTATCAAAAATAGAAAAAAGTAGCCAAAAGGGATAGATTATCCAAAAAGAAACGTCCCTTTTGGACACACAGATAGAAAGGAGTTTTGTTATGGAAAACGAAAATCAATTTATAGAGGGAGAAAAAGTAGAAAATTCTAATAAGTCTTATACTACGGTTTCTGAATTTTCTAATAAATCAAAAAAGGGAAACTTTCATTTTGGAAAGCAAGTAGTTATCCCATTTGTTTCTGGTATGGTGGGTGCTGGCGTTATTTTAGGAGGGGTCTTAGCGATTCCTAGTATCCGTACTCACTTATTCTTTCAGACAGACAAACAAAGTAGTAGCCCTTTGACTAACAGTAACAATACTAGTTCTTCTTTTAATACTTCTCTTATTTCGCTAGAAGATTTTTCAGCTACTGGCATTTCTGTTGCACAAAAAGTTCAACCTTCTGTTGTTGGTATTAAAGTAGAATATTCTGTTTCTTCTATTTTTTATCGACAAACTAGCACTGCAACTGCGGAAGGATCTGGTGTTATTATTAGTGAAGATGGCTATATTTTAACAAATAACCATATTCTTAATTCTAGTTCTGGTTCTTCTTTTTATGAAGTAGGAAAAGCCAATAAAATCATTGTTTATTTATATCAAGATGAAACCGAATATGAAGGTACTATTGTAGGAACTGATGAAGAAACAGATTTAGCAGTTATCAAGATTAATAAAACAGGGCTAACTGCTGCTGAACTTGGTAATTCAGATAGTCTTCAGGTAGGAGAGTTTGCTATGGCTGTTGGAAATCCTTTAGGAATGCAAAGCAGTGTTTCTTCTGGTATTATTAGTGCGGTTAATCGAAGTGTTACAACAGATGGAAAAACTTACAACTTAATTCAAACCGATACAGCTATTAATTCTGGAAATAGTGGTGGAGCTTTAGTAAATAGTAAAGGGCAGGTCATTGGTATTAACACCTTAAAGATGTCTGGTTCTGGAATTGAAGGAATGGGATTTGCTATTCCAATTAACGCTACCACTCCTATTTATGAACAATTAATTCAATTTAATAAAGTAAAAAGACCTTATATTGGAATTTCTGGTAGAGATTTAGACCAAAAAACAGCAGAAGCCAATCATTTAGTTGTTGGTGTTTATGTTCTTTCTGTTGAGGAATTTTCATCTGCTGAAAAAGCTGGTTTAAAGATAGGAGATGTCATTACCAAAATCGATGGCAAAGACATTACGACAATGCAAGAATTAAATGAAGTGAAAAATACTCATGAAATTGGAGATGAAATTTCTTTAACGATTTATCGTAACAATAGTGAAAAAGAAATAAAACTTACTTTGCAAGAACAATAAAATATTAAGAATTTATCCTCAAAATGTTTCCTATTTGTTCACAAAAAGGACAAATAACATTGATATATTATAATCATAGTTAATAAATATGTTTACCCTTTTTATTTATTAACTAAATCAGAAAAACATCCCCTTTTATTTTCGAAAGTAGCTAAAGAACTTAGCTACTTTTTTTATTATGAACAATATTATGCGAAAGGCGAGACAAAATCTCCGTCCCCATGTCTATCCCCATGTCATGTCAAAAATCTCCGTCCCGTTGTCTAATCCCGTTGTCTAAGAAGACTTTATCATAAAAAATCTAAAAATTTTATTTACATTTTACATAACATATGCTATAATCTCATTATGAACTTTTTTATCTCACAAAACAATTGTTAGGAGGTCATTTCATATGAAAATTGACAAACATCAAAAACGGTTA
Source organism: uncultured Clostridia bacterium (assembly GCA_949155365.1). GTDB lineage: Bacteria > Bacillota > Clostridia > TANB77 > CAG-508 > UMGS1663. Next base: position 102,199 of record CASCUT010000002.1, on the reverse strand, counting down.
AAAGCAATCAAAGCTAAATATGCATTTTTTCCAACAAAGTGTCACATTTGTGGCGAAGAATATGTAAGAGAAAAAATGTGGGAAGTTTATCGCTATGGCGTAAATGGTAGGCGTGTTGATTGGCATTATTGTCAACGTTGTATGCCTTCTGTTGAAAAAGTTTTGCACGAAATCGATACCGATCACTGTCCTTTTGGAATTTGGGGAATAGATCCGCATTGATATAAAACTACAAACTTTATCATATTAAAAACGGTTACATCACAATGATGTAACCGTTTTTCTTTACTTATATAAATATTTTTGTGGATTAATTTGTGATCCATTTTTTCGAATTTCAAAATGTAAATGGTTTCCTGTTGAATATCCAGTTGTTCCTACTGCTCCAATGGTATCTCCTGCACTTACTGTCTCTCCTTTTGAAACATATAATTTACTACAATGTCCATAATAGGTTTGAATCCCATTTCCATGAGAAACAATGACTAAATTCCCATAGCCTCCCATCCATCCTGCATATGTTACTTCTCCATCTGCTGCAACTTTAATAGGAGTTCCTGCTGGTGCTGCGATATCCATTCCTTTATGAGTATGATCACGAATACTTTCATTTGCTCCAAAACGAGAAGTAATCGTACCAGATACTGGTTTCACTTCAAAATAGACGCCATCCAAAGTAGCCAATTTTCTTTTTGTCTGTTCTTCTACAATTTCCGTTAATTTTACTTCTGTTTCATTTATGGCAGAAGCAACTTCTACTGTACTTTGAATATTCTCTCTATCTTGCGTATATATTTCTTGCATTCCAATTTCAATTTCTTCTAATTGATTTGCTTGTTCTTCTTTCATTTTGTTAATCGTTTCTTCTGCTTCTTCTCTTGTACTAACATAAGTTGTATTTTCATTATTTAAAGTAATCGCATACATTTTATAGGTCGGAACTGCCATTTCCTGTATCTTCTGGAAAATTTCTTCTTCCGCTGTTTCTTGATTGTTTTGAATCAATAAAAAATGATACTCTGGCATTTCATCTATATCCACATAGGCAATACTTACATCTTCTGGATTTAATATTTGATTATCTACTATCTTTTCGAATTCTTTTTTATTGGTAATATAGCCTACTTTTTCTCCTGAAATTGTGACTTCATAACTTGGTTTATATTTTAATAAAACAATTGCTAAAATTAAAATAAATGCTACTGCTACAATGCGAAGTACCCTTATGATATCTTTCGTATAGTTTTTTAATTTTATCTTTAAAATATAAATTCACTCTCCTTCTTGCGTTTCACGCAACAATAATATTATACTATATATTCTAAACAATTGCAAACAAAGTATTCTAGTTTTACTAAAATTTATCTTCCTATTCAAGATTTTCATTAAATTTTACCACATTTACACATCATTTCCTAATATTTCCTCACAAATTCTCCCAAATACTCAAAATTTCAATTTATTCTCCAACAAAAACAAATTCATTTTAAGCATAAAATCTGTAGAGTAGTTCTAGAAGCTTCTTCTTTCACGGCTTCCTCCCAACGAAAAAGATAGAACAGACTTAATTACCTCCATTCTATCTTTCCAATTCTTATGACAATTTGATTGTTAACTCCCATTCTATTTCTTTTATTTTGGGGTTCATTTCAATTCCTTCCTCGTCTAACTTTTCTTCTAAGCCTTCTATAAATTCTTGTTTTGCTTTTTCAGGTACGATTCTATCAGTCAGAGTATTAGCTAGATCATAATTTAAAATTAACTTATCCTCGTACCAAGTTATACATATTTGAAAATCCGATTCTTTCTTATCTTTTAATTGCTCGTCTAAAAACCACTTCCGTATTGCATTTTTTGTTCTTTCTATATCTTCTTCCCTCATTCTTGTTATTTCCTCATCACGGTTTTTCTGCATTTCTTCCTTTAATGTCATAAGCTTTCCTCCTACTTTGTTGGTGTTTACCTTTTTTATTGCAAATATTGTATCCCATTTACATAATTTTGTCAATCTTTTTCCCCTTCTTCTTTTTTAATTTGTATGAATTTTCTCTTGTTTCTGATAAATTACTTTTCCAAATTTAAATTCATTAAATTTCTTCTGTACTTCCATAATAAGAAGAGGAACAAAAGAAATCAAAATGGTATATAACCATTGTGTTTGATTTAATGGTACCAACTTAAAGATATTCGCAATTGGTTCAAAAACAACCACTCCTACCTGCATGAATGCTCCTAATAGAAAAGCTCCCACTAGATATTTATTTTCAAAAACTCCGTACCTTAAAAATAGATTCTTCTGATTTGATATTAAAACTATGTACTAATTCTAACATTCCTAAGGATACAAATGCCATTGTTCTTCCTACTTCTAAGCTATATAAATTGTTTCCAATACTAAAGGCAAATAACGTAAGCATTCCTAGCATTATTCCTTCAATAAAGATTTTACTCCATAATCCATCTGCAAATAACCCTTTTTTCGAATCGACCGGTTTTCGGTTCATAATATTATCATCTGGTCTTTCCAATCCTAAAGCAATTGCTGGCAAAGAATCGGTCACTAAATTAATCCATAATAATTGTATGGCAAGTAGTGGTGATTTTAACCCTAATATTAATCCCATAAAAATCGTTACAATCTCTCCTATATTAGTTGCAATTAAGAAATGAATTGCCTTTCGAATATTATCAAAAATATTTCTTCCTTGTTTTACCGCTTCCACAATTGTAACAAAATTATCATCTGCAAGCACCATATCCGCCGCATTTTTGGCTACATCTGTTCCATTTTGACCCATTGCAATACCAATATCTGCATTTTTTAAAGCAGGAGCATCATTTACTCCATCCCCTGTCATAGCAACAACTGCTCCTCTTGCCTGAAATGCCTTTACAATACGAACCTTATGCTCTGGCGAAACACGAGCAAATACAGAATAATTCATAATATTCTTCTCTAATTCTTTTTGTGATATTTTGTCTAGTTCCTTTCCACTCATTGCTCCATCTTTCATCTTTAAAATTCCCAGTTCTTTTGCTATTGCTTTGGCTGTTAACAGATGGTCTCCTGTTATCATAACCGTTTTCACTCCTGCTTTTCGGCATGTTGTGACTGCTTCTTTTACCCCTTCTCTTGGTGGATCAATCATTCCTATTAAACCGAACAAAAACCAAGTCATTTTCTAGTTCTTTCGACTCTAATTTTGAAGGGATTCTCTGAATTTTTTTGTAACTAACAGAAATAACTCTTAATGCTCTTTCTGCCATTTTGGCATTTTCTTGTTCTATTTTTCTTCTTGTTATTTCATCTAATGCTACTATCTTCCCTTGCTCTTTATAATAATTACACTTTCCTAGAATAACATCTGGTGCTCCCTTTGTAATTACAAGATATTCATTTCCCTCTTGATGAATGGTAGACATCATTTTTCTTCCTGAATCAAAAGGAAGATCTGCTACTCTTTTTCTTTTCTTATTTAATTCTTGTTTATCTATGTTTTCTTTTATTGCTTGGTTTACCAAAGCTACTTCTGTTGGCTCACCTACTGCTACTTTTTTTCCTTCTCTTACTTCTACTTGTACATCTGTACACATGCAAGCTAAACAAATTAGTTCTTCCTTAGAATCAAAGGTCATTTCTTCTACTACTTGCATTTTATTTTGTGTTAACGTCCCTGTCTTATCAGAACAAATAACATTACTACTCCCTAATGTTTCTACTGCTGGCAATTTTCGAATAATACTATTTTTTCGTGCCATTTTCGTTACCCCAATGGATAACATAATCGTAACAATGGCTGGTAATCCCTCTGGAATAGCTGCTACAGCAAGTCCTACTGATGTCATAAACATTTCAATTGGTTCAATCTTTTTCCATAATCCAATCACAAAAATCGCAAGACAAATACCAAGACATCCCATTCCTAAAGCTTTCCCTACTCCTGCTAGTTTCTTTTGAATTGGTGTTTGAGGTGATTCATCTGTCATTATCATATTGGCAATTTTTCCTACCTTTGTATTCATTCCTGTTTCTGTTACTAATGCTTCTCCATGTCCATTTACTACAACAGTAGAAGAAAATACCATATTTACCATATCACCAATTGCTTGTTCTTCTTTTAATAGCACATCTGCTTCTTTTTGTACTGGCAGAGTTTCTCCTGTTAAACTAGATTCTTCTATTTTTAAATTAGAACATGAAATTAATCTTGCATCTGCTGGTACATAGTTCCCTGCTTCTAATAAAATAATATCTCCTGGTACAACCTCAGCACTTGGAATATCTTTTAATCTTCCTTCTCTTCTCACCTTTGCAATTGGTGCTGTCATTGTTTTTAGTGCTTCCAAGGATTTCTCTGCTTTTGCCTCTTGAATTAATCCCATAATGGCATTAAATACTACTATTGCGATAATAATAATAGAATCCACATAGTCATTACTTCCCTCTATTTTTGTTACCACAGCAGAAATGATAGAAGCAATGATTAAAATGATAATCATAAAGTCATTAAACTGTTTGACAAATTTGATTAAAATATGTTCTTGTTTTTTGTCCGCCAGTTTATTTTCACCAAAGTGCTCTAATCGCTTTTTTGCCTCTTCTTCTGAAATTCCATAGGTTCTGTTTGTCCTAAAGTTCTTTTCCATTTCATGGATATCTTTTGCTTGCCACATAAAAAAACACTCTCCTTTATTAATCTTTTGAATTTGCATACTAATATATATGCACTTGTCCATATTTTATGAACTTCTTTTTCCGATTAATTTTGAAAAGTGTTTATTTTTTGTTCGGTTAACGTTAAGAACTAATTTTTTGATATAAATTATCTCATTTCTGAATATTCTTTCTTTTGTACTCTTTCTTCTAATAGTTGAAAGTCTTCCCATAAATAACGAATTTGTAATTTAATTTCTGTCAACTCTTTTTCTATATTTTCTATTCTTTCTTCTATATTATCCATCCTAGCTTCCAAATTCTGTATCTTAATTTCTATATTTTGAATCTTTGTTTCTATATTTTGTATCTTTGTTTCTATATTTTGTATCTTTGTTTCTATATTTTGTACTTTTGTTTCTATATTTTCTATTGTTTCTTCCATTCTTCCAATTTTATTTTCAATTCCACCCACTCTTACTTCAATGTTATTCATTTTCGTCTTTAGTTCTTTTACTTCCTCATGCAGTTCTGTCACTGATTCTTCTGTATTCGTTACAATGGTTAAGATATTTTGTAATAGTTCTTTTTCCATTTCTATTCTCACCTCCTTTTTCTTTTTTGATTTTGCATGCATTACATGCTTGTATTATACCATCTTATTTTTTTCTTGCAAGACTTTTTTCTAAAGTTCTTATTCTTCTACAAAACTTCTATTTTTTCGATTTTTTTCTTTTGCCATTTTCCTTCTTTTTCGCACATTTTTCTTTATTTCTCATAAAATATCAAGAGGTGATATTATGTTTTTGCATTGCATATTACTTGCATTTTGCTCTACTTTAGACTCATTTGGTATTGGTATTACCTATGGTTTAAAAAATACCCATATTTTATTTAGTGCTAAAATTATCCTTTTTCTTTGTTGCTTTTTGATGTCCTTATTATCGCTTTTTTTGGGAAATTGTTTTTCTTCGATTTTCCCTGATTATATTACGAATGCACTTAGTTCTCTCATTTTAGTTTTTATTGGTAGCTTTTTTATTCTTTCTTCTTTTAAGAAGGAAAGGCCAAAAAAGAATAAGAAAATGCTAGACAAAGAAACTCCTAAAGTGTATCAATTTTTTATTCAATTTTTAGGAATTACCATACAAATTATTCGTAATCCTACCAATTCTGACTTTGACCATTCGAAGCATATTGATGGGAAAGAAGCTATCTTTTTAGGTTTTGCCCTTTCTTTAGATACGATTGGAATTGGCATTAGTAGCAGTATGCTGAATATTCCCGTTTTGTTTTTCCCTCTTTGCGTTTCTGTTTTTCAATTTTTCTTCTTATCTTTTGGAAATTTTTTAGGAAGAAAAATACAAACTATTTCCAATATTCCAGAAAACATTTGGAGTATTTTAGCCGGATTTTTACTTATCTTTATTGGGTTTGCTAAATTAATCTATTAGTTTGCTTTTTCCTCTTGTAATTTTATGTTACTTATAGTATACTATAAGTATTATTTATCGTAACAATTCCAATTATAGTAATTACTCATTAGGGAGGGAAATTTTATGAAAATGGCTACAGGAACAATTTTTATTGGAAATTTTGTACATTTATTTTTTGTTTTATGCTTTATTTTATTTCTGTTCTTCTCTTGCCGGTATTGGCTAAAGGAAACAATGAGAAGTGCTATTGGATGGTCCATTACATCCTTCTTGATATGTATCTTAATAATTCTCGAATTTTATATTGGTACATGGTCATTTTTTCCATCTGCTATACTTTTTGCCACCTATTTTGTGAATTTCATATCGGCATTATGCTTTTCTACTGGTAAAATCATAAAGCAGAACTTGGAATAAAGTTTCGAAGTTTGTGTAAATTGTAAAATAAACAAGGACCTATCTTAAAATGACTTTAAACGCTAAAAAAAGAACAAGGGAACAAGCCCTTGTTCTTTTTTCATTGATTTTTGCTATCTATCCTCTTTTATTGTTGTGACAATTTCATAGAAAGTAATTTACTAATACCATTTTCCTCCATGGTAATACCATAAACGGTATCTGCGGATTCCATAGTTCCTTTTCTATGGGTAATAACTAAGAATTGTGTTTCTTTACTGAATTTCTTTAAATAGTCTGCATAACGATATACGTTAACATCATCTAGTGCTGCTTCTATTTCATCTAAAATACAGAATGGTGCTGGATTAATTTTTAAAATAGCAAATAACAAAGCAATTGCCGTAAACGCTTTTTCCCCTCCAGATAATAACATCATATTTTGAAGTTTTTTACCAGTTGGTTGCACTCTAATATCAATTCCACATTCTAGAATATTACTTTCATCTTCCAAAATAAGCTCTGCTTTTCCTCCACCAAATAATTCCACAAATACTTCGTTAAAGTTTTTGTTTATAACAGCAAATTTCTCTGCAAATTGCTGTTTCATGGTTTCGGTCATATCACTAATTACTTTTCTTAATTTTGCAATTGTGTTTTCTAAGTCTAAACGTTGCTCACTAATGAAATCATAACGTTCTTTTGTCTTTTTATATTCTTCGATGGAATCAATGTTAATACTTCCTAATTCTTTGATTTGATTTCTTAAACGATGTACTTCTTTTTGTGCTACTGCGATATTACTTGGTCTTTCAAATCCCTCACTGTTATTTGGTGTAATTTCATATTCTTCCCATAGGTGATTTACAATTTGTTCCATATCTTGCTCTATTTTGGTTTTCTTAACGTCTAATTTTATTAATTGTGCTTTTAATTCTTCTATTACGTTAAATTTAATTGAAATTTCTTCTTCTAGTGTTGATAATTTTTCATTATTGCTTGTTCTTTCTTTCTTTAGTTCTTCTACCCTTTGAGAACTATTTAGCACTTCTTTTTGAATGCTTTCAATCTCTTGTTTTAATCTCTCTATTGTACTTTCTAACTCTTTATTTTCTTCTTTTAGAAGTGTCATTTGGTTCTCTTTGTTTTGGATACTTATTTGATTATTTTGAATGTCTTTGTCAATTCTTTCAATCATTTCATCAATAGAAGTATTACTTTCATCAAAAGAAGATACTGAAATTTTTAAATTGGTAATATCAAAATTCAAATCATCTAGGTATGCTTGGTTATCTTTATTTGATTTTGTAAATTCTTCTATTACGCGGTTTAGTTCTTCTATTTCTTTTGTTAACTGTGCTATTTCTTCTTCTTTTTGTTTCTTGACTTCTCTATTTTCTACCTTTTCGCTATCAATTTTAGTATTTTCTTCTTTTAGTCTTGTTAGTCTTATCTCAATTTTGTTAATATTTTCTTCAATAGATACCATCTTCTGTTTTTCTGTAGCATAGATAATATCCATCTCTTGTAAGTTTTTTTCTAATTCCTCTGTTAGGTCTAGCACATCTTTTATGGATGCTTCATATTCTTGTTTTTGTTTTTCTAATTGTTCTTTTTCTTCTGCTAATTTTTTAATTTGCTTTTCTAAGCTTTCAATTTCTCTTCCTCTACCTAAGATATTAACTGTTTTCGTCGCTACACTACCACCTGTAATGGCTCCTGATGGATTTATTAAATCTCCTTTTAATGTTACAATACGGAAAGAATGTCCATTTTGTTTTGCTAGTTTAATTGCCGTATCCATATCTTTTACTAACACTGTTCTTCCTAGTAGGTTTAATACAATTTGCTCATATTTCGTTTGGTAATGGATTAAGTCTGAAATGACCCCTATAACACCATCTATGCCTTTTTGCTTAATTCCCTCTAGTTTTCTTCCTTTTACCGAACTAATTGGAAGGAACGATGCTCTTCCTAAATTTCCTTTTCTTAGATATTCAATTAATTTTTTGGCATCTTCTTCTGTCTCTGTTACAATGTTTTGAAGGGTTGCTCCTAGACACATTTCAATTGCTGTTTCGTATTCTTGTGGTGCTGAGATTATGTTTGCTAGAACGCCATGTACTCCTTTGTTTAAACTGGTATTTTTTTCACATTCTAATAGTAAATTTTTAACACTTTTACTATATCCTTCTTTTTCTTTTTCTGTTTCTACTAAGAATTTATATCTTGCTTCTTTCATTCGGATATCATAGATGATACGGTCTATGGTATCACTAAATTCTTTTCGTTTTCTATCACTTTCTTCTTTCTTTGCTTTTCCCTCTTCTAATTTTTTGACTACCGTATTACGTTTATTTTCGATTTCATAAAATCCTTTTGCCATTTCTTGTTTTTCCATACGCACTTGGTCTAATTCTGATATGGTAGATTGTAGTTCTTGTTTTACTACTTTTTGTCTTTTTTCTAAATTTTCTAGATTAACATCTTGTGAATTGATTTCTCCTGCTACTTCATATTTTTTGTCTACATTTTGCTCTACTTTTTGCTTTTTTTGCTCCATTTCTAGTTCTTTGGTAGACATTTTTTGCATTAAACCATTTAATTCTTCTTGCTTTTCTGCTAGTTCTTTTTCGAATTTTTCTCGATTTTGATTCAAATTCATTTTTTTCTCTTGCTTTTGCTTTTTCTCTTCTTCTAATTCTTGCATTCTTATTTTGGTGTCTTCTATTTCTTTTGTATAACGTTCTGCATTTGTTTTATTGTTTTCTTGTCGTTCGATGGCAACATTGATATCAGAATTAATTTTTTCTATCTTATTGGTGCTTTCAAATCCTATATTTTGCATATTTTCTATTTTTTCTGTTATCTCTTCTACTTGCTTTTTTAACTCTTCTTTTTGCTGTTTTACTTTTTCTAATTTGCCATTTTCTTCTTCATATTGATTTTGCATAATTTCTTCATCTTGTATTAATTCTTGTAATTTTGTTTTATAGGTCTCAATATTGTATAAAAATAATCCTACTTCTACTGTTTTTAATTCTTCTCTTAAGTCTAAGAATTTTTTTGCTTTTTCGGATTGCATTTTTAATGGTTCAATGGTTCCTTCGATTTCGGTTAAAATATCGTTAATGCGAAGTAGGTTTAGCTTTGTTTGTTCTAACTTTTTCTCTGATTCTTGCTTTCTTGTTCGATATTTTACAATTCCTGCCGCTTCTTCAAAGATGCGACGTCTATCTTCTGATTTGTTGCTTAGAATTTCATCAATTTTTCCTTGTCCTATAATAGAATAGCCATCTTTTCCGATTCCTGTGTCCATGAAAAGTTCTAAGATATCTTTTAAACGGCAAGGTGTTTTATTAATAAAATATCCTGTTTCCCCACTACGATAAATTTTTCTTGTTACCGTTACTTCATTGTATTCAATTGGTAATTTTCCATCGGAATTGTCAATGACAATAGAAGCCTCTGCAAACCCTAGCGACTTTCTGTTTTGAGTTCCTGCAAAAATAATATCAGAAGAGCTGGAACCTCTTAGGGATTTCATACTTTGTTCTCCTAATACCCAACGAATACTATCAGATATATTACTTTTTCCAGAGCCATTTGGTCCAATAACGGATGTGATTCCTGGTTTAAATTCTAATATCGTTTTATCGGCAAAGGACTTAAATCCTTGCAATTCTAGCCTCTTTAAATACATGTTAGTTCCACCTTTTTATTTTATCTATATTTCTGTTTTTCGCTAATTTCCTACAAATTATATCGGTTATACTCGAAAAAGTCAAGGTACTCCTAGAAAAGCACCCTACTATTATTTCTTTGGACTGAAAAGAGCCCTGACTGTATTGTCAGGGCTCTTTACTTTGTTTCTACTTAGCCATATTTCTCCTTTTGTTTCCTTATTCTTCGTAATATTTGATAAACTCTGGCTTGTAAAATTCCATGTTACCATAGGCATCTTCATATTGATATAATTCTTCTATATTTGCCCAGCCGAGTATTTCATCTGTTGTGCAGAGAAGAACTATTGTGATACCATCAAATTCAGTATCAATTTGCTTCTTTTCGGTGTCTTTTAAGGTTGCCAGTTTCGCAAACGGTATTTCATCTACTTTTTCTAACGTTCCATCTGGGTTCCAATACGCTACCTTACAAGTGTAACATAAGATTTGTTTTTGATGATAATACGCATTTTTCTGTTTTCTACAGTCATCTATATCTTTGTAGTATGGTACTTTAGCGCTTAATACTACATTTCCCAAATGTGTTAATTTTTCTTTGTTTGCTGTAATGGAAATACCATCATTGGGACCTTCTATCTCTCTCTTTGAAACAGAAAAAGTTAAGATTCCCTGCTGATTATAAAGAGAAACGGCATGTTCTATGGCTTCTTTCAGCTCGTCTGCATCCTCATCTTCTATCGCAACGCCACATGCGGAAAAGGTAGATAATCCTTCTAAATTTTCCGGTAATTTTTTCAGAACACGTCCTGTGGTGTCATCTCTCTCTGGCTCGAACTGTTCAAATGCAATTTTGTATTCCTCCCAGCTACTTGCTAAATAACAAAGTTCATAAGCAGGCTTCGTATTTTCCTCCATAGACGATTGTTTCTGCAAACTTGCATAATAAGCCAGCTTGTCTTCAACGGATATTTCTTCTTTTTTTGTTTCTTCCGCCCGAACTGTCATCTGGTTTCCAAGCAAACTCCCGATAAAAAGTGCTACTGCTACTAATAATGTGGTAAGTCTTCTCATGTTTTTTCCTCCTAAAAAAGTTTTTTTATTTTCTGGTTTTACTCCTGATGGAAAACGGAGTGAAAAAGTTTCTATTTTTATTATACCACTCTTTTACCTCATTTGCAATCAAGCATTTTGATGAAATCTTATTGCAATCTTTTGGATGGTATGCTATGATGAAATTATACAAAAGAAAGGGATTATGATTGATGAAAAATGAGAAAATAGATTTTTATAGTTCTACGAATTTAAAGTCTTATAACTTAGATGCTATTATGAAATATCAGCTATCTATGTTAGACCGTTTAGATGTATTTACTAGAAGGCATAGTGAAAATGTGGCGAATTTGGTATGTCGTATTTGTGAGTATTTGCATTGTAAAAAGGTGTTTACGATTCATGCTACGATTTGTGCTTATTTACATGATATTGGGAAGTTGTTTATTCCAACAGAGATTTTGAATAAGCCAGATCAATTAACTCCTGAAGAGTATGAGATTATGAAAAAGCATACTACGCTTGGTTATGAAATGTGTATGAAGGATTTAAAGTTACGTCCTTATGCGAATGGTCCTTTGTATCATCATGAGGCTTTGAATGGAAGTGGTTATCCTAGTGGCTTGACAAAAAAGGATATTCCTTATGTTGCACAGATTATCCGTGTTGCGGATGAATATGATGCCATTGTTACGAAAAGGCAATATACGACTCATGTTAATATTTCGGAGACGTTAAAGGAATTGATTAAGGATGCTCGACCAGCCGATTATTTAAAAACTGTGGCTTTGGATGCTTTGAAGGAGAATTATAAGGTTGGGAAGATTAATGCTAAAGCGTTAAAAGCTTTGTTTAAGGTTGTAATTGATGATACATTATATGAGATTAGTTGTGTGATGGAGTATATTGATTTTTTGAATGACCAGATTAAACGTTTGGAGAAGATTGAAAAGTATGATATGAAACGAAAGAAGGCTAAAAAGGAAAAGGAACAGGATTATTATCAGGAAGGGATGAGAATGCTTTTTTCGCAAGGTGAGACGTTTGATAATTATGAGCAGGTTTTAGCGGAGTATCGAGAGGCGGTTATTCTTAGGCAGGATATTAGGGAAAAGTTACAACAGGAGATTAAGATTATTAAGAAGTTACGTGTTTGATTGTTGTTTGGAGTTTGGTATAGGAATGATAGAGTTTTTTGCTCTATTGTTCTTTTTTTTGTGGTTTTCGGTGAAGGGAGGCCAGCTTTGAAAAGGATGAAACTATCATTTATTCCATTCCTCGGCTTCATTACAGGCTTTACCAATTCTAAAAGAAAAGGCAACGAGCCTCTCGCGATGCGCTTCCTCATTGCCTTTTCTTTAAGAATTGCTACAAGCCTTTCAATCGCATTCGTCATTGCATAAATGATAGTTTCATCCTTTTCAAAGCTTACTCTACTTTTTTTGTTTTTTTTCTTCTTTTTTCTTTTTGTTTTCCTTTTTTCTTTTCTTCTTTTGTTTTTTGATTAATTTTGTGTTTCGCTTTTTTGGTTATTCGTCTAAACCAAAACTTACGCCCAAGGCGTTGTTGATTTTGTTCATAACGGCATTATCGTTGATGTGTCCGATTTTTTCTTTTAGTCTACTTTTATCGATTGTTCTGATTTGTTCTGTTAGTACGACGGAATCTGCTTTTAAGCCACTATCTCCTGTTGCGATTTCAATATGGGTTGGTAACTTGTTTTTTCCGGTTTGTGAGGTAATGGCTGCTGCGATAACGGTTGGACTGTGTTTGTTTCCAATATCATTTTGTATGATGATGACTGGCCTTATTCCGCCTTGTTCTGAACCTACGACTGGACTTAAATCTGCATAAAACATATCTCCTCTTTTTATTACCATTTGTTTATCACTCCTACTATTTTTCCATATCGAAAGTTTCTTTTTTTCTATCTTTTAACTATTTATTTTGAGATTGTTATCTCAGTATATAATATGTAGACTAGCGTTTTTTGGTTAATGTCTTTTACTATCATTTTGGTTGGTTTTCCTGTTTTTTTATCGATGTATAGTGCTTGGTAAGTCTGGTAAGGATTATCTTCTTTTTTTGTTTCTAATATAATTTCTGTTTCGTTTCTTGTTGTGCTACCACTTTTTTGGTATGTTTCGATAAAGGAGTCTAACCATAATCCATTTTCTACAATATATTGATAGTTTTGAAATGTGGTTTCTAGGTTTAGTTTGTTGTTTTTTATGGTTATTTTTTCTCCGTCATATTCTGTGATAACTCCTGCTATGTTTTCTGGCTCTATTACTTCTTGTTTGGCTTTTCCGTTTTCTAGGTTTTGTTTTACTGTATATTGTGTTTTGTTTTTGTTTGTTTCTACTGTAATGTTTAGTGTTGCACGATAAGATTTCATAGTTAAAATGGTTTCTACTATTTCTTCTTCCGATTTGTTAATCATAGTGTTTCCATTTTTTCCGATTTTATAATTCCAAATGAAAAAAATTGTTATGCCAATGATTAAAATGGTAATTCCTAAAATGATAATGATTTTTTTAGGGTTCATACTTTTTCTCCTCCTCTTTTTGCTAGTTTTTATAGCAATTATGAATTTTTGGAAATGTATTTTGTCCTATTCTTTTTGTTTTTCCATATAAAAAGAATAGGATTTTCCTATTCTCTTTTATTATATTCTGGAGGATGTAAAGTATTCTTTTAGGCTTGTTTCTAATTCTTTTCTCGTTTCGATTTTGTTTATTTTTTCTCTCATTGTTGTGGCATCTGGCATGTTTTTTATGTAGGCTGACATGTGTTTTCTTAGTTCTTTGATTCCTACGTTTTCGCCTTTTTCTTCTACTTCCCATGCAATATGGTTTAATATTGTTTCTAGTTTTTCTTTTGGTGTGATTGGTCTTATTTCTTCTCCTTTTAGATAGGAAATGATTTCTTCGAAAATCCATGGATTGCCTAATGTGGCTCTTCCTATCATGATGCCATCTACTCCAGTTTGTTCAAACATGTTTTTTGCATCTTCTTTTGTTTTGATATCTCCGTTTCCTATGACGGGAATGGATACGTTTTGTTTTACTTGTTTGATGATATCCCAGTCTGCTTTTCCGTGAGTAGAATTCTTGCCTTGTTCTTCCATGAATGGTGATACTACTTGCTCCTGCTTTTTCTATTCGCTTTGCTACTTCTACTGCAACGATGTTTTCATCATCCCAGCCTTTTCTTATTTTAACACTGACGGGAACTTTCGAGTTTTGTACTACTTCCCTTACGATTTCTTCTACTAAATCTAAGTTTAACAGAAGTTTACTACCGTCTCCATTTTTTACTACTTTTGGAGCAGGACATCCCATATTGATGTCTATGATATCTGCTAATTCTGAAACGTATTTGGCAGAGTATCCCATAGTTTCTATGTCACTTCCAAATATTTGCATTGAAATTGGTCTTTGTTCTCCTTGGGTGTTTAAGATTTGTTTTGTTTTTTCGTCTTTGTAGTATAGTCCTTTGCTACTTACCATTTCGGTACAGACTAGACCTACACCATATTGTTTGCAGGTTTTTCGAAAGGCTCGGTCAGTAATTCCTGCCATGGGTGCTAGGATGATGTTGTTTGGTAGGGTTATGTTTCCTATTTTTAGTTGGTTTAGGTACATTTGTTTTTTCCTCGTTTTCTTTTTTGTTTTTTGTTTTTTTGTCTGTTTGTTTTTTGTTTTGCACAGAGGGAGGCCACCTTTTGAAAGGATAAAAATGATGATTTATTCCATTCCTCGGCTTCACTTCAGGCTTGTAGCAATTCTTAAAGAAAAGGCAACGAGCCTCTCGCGATGCGCTTCCTCATTGCCTTTTCTTTAAGAATTGCTACAAGCCTTCCAATCGCATTCGTCATTCCTTAAATCATCATTTCCATCCTTTCAAAAGGTTTCTCTACTATTTTGGTTTTGTTTTTTCTTTTTTGTTGTTTGCTTGTTTTTTTCTTGTTTTTTCTTTTTAGAGTCTTGGCTTAAGTTTGGGTATTCTTCTCTTTCTTGGTTTTGATTATTTTTTTATTTTATTTTTACATGTTACATTATTATTTTTTATTATTCTCTTATTATCTTATTATTACCTTTTATTATTATCCTTTATTATTGTCTTATTATTTTGCTTTCTTTCTATTTATCTTTTTGTATGCTTTTATTTCTTATTCTATGAAAATGGCTTTTTGTCTTCTTCCACTGATATTTAGTAGTAGGGCTATTAAGATTAGATTGGTTAGAAGGGAACTTCCTCCGTAGCTTACGAATGGTAGTGGAACTCCTGTAATTGGTAATAGACCAATGGTCATTCCAATATTTTCTAGCATGTGAAATAGGAAGATTCCAGCGATTCCCATGGCAATGTATGAACCTAGGTCGTCTTTTGCTGTTTTGGCAACGTAGATTGCTTTTGTAATTAGGATAACATAGATTAGTACAATTCCTGCAGTTACTAAGAATCCCATTTCTTCTCCTATGACAGAGAAGATGAAGTCGGTGGTTTTGGGATATAGGAATCCTAGTTGTGTTTGATTTCCTTTTAATAGTCCCATTCCTAATAGTTTTCCTGAACCTACTGCTAACTTGGACTGGATGACGTTATAGCCTGCTCCTCTTGGGTCTAAGTTTGGGTTTAGAAAGACGTCAATTCTTGTTCTAGCATGTTCTGGCAAAATGAAAAAGTATAGTAGTGGTAGTGCAATTGCTACTAGTAGGATAGACCCAAAAATGTATCTTTTTTTGATGCCTGCTGTAAATAAGATGAAGACGGTTGCTACTAGAAAGGCTAATGCGGTTCCATAGTCTGGCTGTTTTATAATTAGTACGACTGGAACTGCTATGACTAGCAAGGATAGTAGTAGCTTAGTTGGTTTACTAATTTCATCTCTTCCTCTTTCTTGTATTTTGGTAATGACAAGTGAGTATAGTAGGATAACAAATATTTTAGCAAACTCTGATGGTTGGAATGAGAATATTCCTATTTCAAACCAACTTGTTGCACCATTGACCGATTCGGTAAATAGTACGGCTACTAGTAATATTAGAAAGATTCCATAAAAAATTGGTGATATTTTTGCAATCACCTCATAATTAATACATATCACAAGAATCATTACGGGAATACTAATGATGAGCCATATGATTTGCTTTTTTAATTCTTCTCCATTTGCCTCTTTGGTAGCAGAATATAAGGCAATTATTCCTATGGTAATTAGTAGAATGACACAAATTAGAATTCCCCATTCTATATTTTTTAAGATTCTTTTTTTCATTCTTTAACCTCTACTTGATTTGAATTTTTACTTTTCTTCCTCTTCTTTTTCCTTTTTTTCTACTTCTATTTCTTCTTGTTTTGGTTCGTTCCCTGTTATTGGTTCTTTTTCGATTTTTTCTTCTACTTCTTCTTTTTGGTCTGTGGTTTCTTTGTTTTGTACTTCTTTTTTAGGTTCTTCTATTTCTTCGTTTTTGCTTTCTTTCTTTTCATTTGAAGTAGTATTTTCTTGTTTTGGTTCGTTTTCTGTTTTATCGGTATTGATTTGTTTGGTATCATCTTTTACATTTAGAATTGGAATATTAGCATATAGCATTGGAGCTCCTGTTGTTCCATCGCTATTTACTTTGTTAGTAAGTTTTACATCAATGGAATTCTCATCTACATCAATATATTTTTTGATAACTTCAATGATTTCTTGTTTCATTAATTCCATGAAGTCTGCCGATACATTGGCTCTATCTTGCATTAGAACCAATTGTAATCTTTCTTTTGCTGTGTCTTTTGAATCTTTTTCTTCTTTTGAAAATTTCTTAAAAAAATTTATAATATGATCGAACATCCTATTTCCTCCGTTACTCTATTTTGTCTATTTTTTTGAGAACATATTTTTTAGTTTGGCAAAAAATCCCTTTTCTCTGCCTGGAACTGAAACCTCTATATTTTCTCCTAAAATTCTTCTTGCAATTTCTGTATATGCTTTTCCTGAAGGAGCTTTGTGGTTCGATACAACTGGCTCTCCTTTATTCGTTTGGGTAATGATATATTCGTCGTCTGGTACAACTCCGATTAAATCGATGGATAGTAAGTCTACAATATCTTCTACATCCATCATTTCACCTTTTTTTACCATGTTGGGTCTTATTCTATTTATTAAACGATTGATGACTAGTTCTGGATTTTTTATTTCAGAAGATTCTAGTAATCCAATAATTCTATCTGCGTCACGAATGGCTGAAATTTCTGCAGTAGTTACAACAACTGCTCTATCTGCACCTGCTATCGCATTTTTGAACCCTTGTTCAATTCCTGCTGGACAGTCGATTAAAATATAATCAAATTCTTCTTTTAGTTTATTGGTTAATTCTTTCATTTGTTCTTCATTTACTGCACTTTTATCTCTTGTTTGCGCTGCTGGAAGTAAGAATAATTCATTAAAACGTTTGTCTTTGATTAGTGCTTGTCTTAATTTACATTTTTCTTCTACCACGTCAACGATATCATATACAATTCTATTTTCTAGTCCCATCACAACGTCTAAGTTACGTAGTCCAATATCTGTATCAATTAATACTACTTTTTTTCCTTTTAATGCTAATGCTGAACCTAAATTTGCTGTTGTGGTTGTCTTTCCAACTCCACCTTTTCCAGATGTGATAACGATAACCTCTCCCATATTTTTTTCCTCCTTGAACTTTGTAAGTCCTTTTTTATATTATAAAAAGTGCATATTTTTAATGCCTATATCATATAATGAAAACGGCAAAAAGTCAATGAAATACGGACAAAAAAAATAAATCGCCACGTATTTTTATTGTTTCGTGGCGATAGGATATGTCCTTTTTCTTTTTGTTACATTGTTTTTTTCTTATTTAATTATCTCTTCTTACTTCTTAAAAAAATTGATTGCTATTTGTAAATCACTACGCGGAATGCAAGAGCATTGTCATCCATACTACTTTCACAGGCTGCGCGATAAGATGCTGGACGTGTCAAAGCTGGCACTCCATAACTGCCACCACGAATTATATAGTAGCTAGTTTCATCACTCAGTGCGTTTTCTGTTGTCCACTCCCATACATTTCCTGCCATATCATAGATGTTATTTATTGGATAGTACCCTGTTGTCTTAACTTTACCACCAGATACGTCTTTATAGCACCCTTTTCCTGTTGAATCCTCATCATAACCTTTGTTTTCTTCATTTCTATAGGAGGCATTCACCATCCATTGCAAGGTGGTATCCCATGCTTCTCCACTAATTAAAGTTGATTTTACGCCTGTTGTTTCCTTATTTAACATTGCTTTTGATACGGTTAGAGCATCTTCTCTTGTGATACCGTTCCATACTCCTTTTCCTGCTTGTGATAATGGTTTTTCTGTTATTGGTGTCTTTGTGGCTAAACTATAATTATCTATTATTCCATTGATTCCTGCTTCATATTTTGCAATATAAAATCCTCCATATTTTTTTACACTTTCTCGTATTTCGGATACACTACTATCTTCTGCCTCTACATTTGTATTGGTTGGTAATATTTCTAAATTATTCTCATTATATTTTCCACTTGTCGTTTTTCCAAAAGTTACAACGGTATGTCCCTGTTTTACTCTTGTTTGGTCTGTTACACATGGTACCCATACAAATTCGTCATTTACATTTTGTGTAATGCCTTT
The DNA here is from genome assembly GCA_949155365.1 of uncultured Clostridia bacterium. GTDB lineage: Bacteria > Bacillota > Clostridia > TANB77 > CAG-508 > UMGS1663. The sequence continues at coordinate 83,300 of CASCUT010000002.1, read as the reverse complement.
GATGGTAAAACCATTATTCCATGTTCCTTCTATATGTTCAAAACCATTTGGGATATATGGTTTATCATAAGATGCTACCTTAACAACTTGTTCTTTGTATATTTTATTGATTTGTTCGATATCTTTACCATAAATATCACCAATTCTTGTATCACTTCTTAATTGTGATTTTTCTCTGGTAGTAATATTAAAATAAACTCCTGATAAGATGACAACAAACATAAAAACAGTAAATGCTACTAGTGTTGCAATGGCTCCTTTTTCTTGCTTTATTAATTTCTTTTTCATTCTTTATTTCAATTTTCCCTTCTTTTGTTTTTCTTTATTGTACCTTAAGTTGTTTCTCTTTTCAATCTTTTTTTCTATTTTTCTTTATTGTATCACAAATTTCCAAAAATATTTATTTTTTTCCTTTTTTCGTGTTTTATTTTCGACCAGTCAGTCTTATTTTTCCCTTGACATTCCTGATGTTTAGGCATATACTAAAAACACAATAAAAGAAAGATTGTATTTAATTTTAATGAAAGGAAGGAAAAACACATGGATAACATGATTGAAATAAGATGGCATGGTAGAGGTGGTCAAGGTGCCAAAACAGCTTCTTTGCTACTTGCTGATGCTGCTTTTAATACCGGAAAATATATTCAAGGTTTTCCAGAGTATGGTCCAGAAAGAATGGGTGCTCCTATTACTGCTTATAATCGTATTAGCACCTCTCCTATCCGTCTACACAGTAATATTTATGAACCAGATTATGTCGTTGTTGTAGATGATACTTTATTAGAAACAGTTCCTGTTACAGATGGCTTAAAAGAGTCTGGTGCTATTGTCATTAATACCACTAAAACAGCAGATGAATTAAAACCTCTATTACATGGATACTCTGGCAAAATTTATACCATTGATGCTAGAAAAATATCAGAAGAAGCACTTGGAAAGTATTTTCCAAATACTCCTATGTTAGCATCTATTGTAAAAGTTTCTGAAATTATGACAGAGCAAGAATTTTTAGATGATATGCAAGGTTCTTTTCAGCATAAATTTGCTAAAAAACCAGAAGTAATTGATGGAAATATGAAAGCCCTACAACTTGCTTTACAAGAAATTAAGTTAATTTAGTGTTTTCTCTATATGCGAAACAAAAGGAGATTTTTACTAGTAGTCTAGCCTATCCCTTTACACTGTTTTATGTAGCAAGGATGCTATGATTATTTTTAAAATATCTTTAGAATTAGCATTTTATTACTTGCTTCTATCTATAGAAATCACAAAAAATTGGAAAGGAGATTTATCATGTCAGAAATGAAGATTAATAAAGAATCACCATGGCAAGATTTAACACCTGGTGGAACTATCTACGACGCAGGAAATTCATTAACTTTTAAAACTGGCGACTGGAGAAGTATTAAACCTGTTTTTTTATCAGATAAATGTAAACAATGTGGCTTATGTTTCCCTGTTTGTCCAGATAACGCTATCCCTGTAGGGGAAGACCAAAAGAGAAGAGATTTTAATTATGATTATTGCAAAGGATGTGGTGTATGTTCGAAAGTATGCCCATTTGGTGCAATTGAGATGAAAGAAGAATAGAAAGGAGAATCAAAATGGGAATAAGAGAACGTTTAAGTGGAAATGAAGCTTCTGCTATCGCAATGAAACAAATCAATCCAGATGTAGTAGCTGCATTCCCTATTACACCATCTACGGAAATACCTCAATATTTTTCTACTTTTGTTAGTAATGGAACCGTAGATACCGAATTTGTTACAGTAGAAAGTGAACACAGTGCAATGAGTGCTTGTATTGGGGCAGAAGCTGCAGGAGCAAGAGCTATGACAGCTACTTCTTCTAATGGTTTAGCATTAATGTGGGAGATGATTTATATCGCTTCTTCTACTAGACTTCCTATTGTAATGCCACTTGTAAACCGTGCAATATCTGGACCATTAAATATTCATAATGACCATTCTGACGCTATGGGAATGCGTGATAGTGGATGGATTATGCTATTTTCAGAAAACAATCAAGAAGCTTATGACAACTTATTAATGGCGCATCGTATTGCAGAACATAAAGATGTAATGCTTCCTCTTGCTGTTTGTCAAGATGGATTTATCACATCACATTCTATTGAAAATATTGAACTATTAGAGGATGACAAAGCAAAAGCATTTGTTGGAACATATCATCCTGCTCATTACTTATTAAATGCAAAGGAACCAATTGCAGTTGGTCCAATGGATTTACAAGCTTATTTATTCGAGCATAAGTACCAACAAGCAGAGGCAATGCGAAATGCAAAACAAGTTATTTTAGAAGTTGCCAAAGAATTTGAAGAATTAACCGGAAGAAAATATGGTTTATTTGAAGAATATAAGTTAGAAGATGCAGAAATAGCTATTGTTTGTATGAACTCTACAGCAGGAACTACCAAAGACGTAGTAGATTCCTTAAGAGAAAAAGGAATAAAAGCTGGTCTTCTAAAATTAAGAGTATTTAGACCTTTCCCAGCAGAAGAAATTGCTAAAGCTCTATCTCATGTAAAAGCAGTTGCTGTATTAGATAAAGCAGAATCTCTAAATGCTTGTGGTGGTCCATTATTTACCGATGTTACTTCTGGTCTATATGTGAACCATCAAGACGTATTAACCGTTGGTTATACTTATGGAATTGGTGGAAGAGATACCACTGCAAAAGATATTTTAGGAGTTTATGAGGATTTACAAGAAATCGTAAAAACAGGAAAAATAGAAAATCCTTATCGTTATTTTGGACTAAAGAGAGGTGATAATTAATGGCATATAATGTAAAAGAAATTGTAGCAACAAAACCTGCCGTTTTTGAATCTGGTCACAGAATGTGTGCTGGTTGTGGTGCACCACCTGTTGCTAGAATGGTTATGAGAGCATTAAAAGAAGGAGACCATGCAGTTGTTTCAAATGCAACTGGTTGTATGGAAGTATCTACTTGTATTTACCCATACTCTTCTTGGAGTTCTTCTTACATTCATACTGCATTTGAATGTGCTGCTGCTACTTGTTCTGGAGTAGAAGCTGCTTACAAATCTATGATGAGACAAGGAAAACTTCCAAAAGAAGAACATTTTAAATTTATCACTTTTGGTGGAGATGGTGGAACTTATGATATTGGTATTCAAAGTTTATCTGGCGCCATGGAAAGAGGGCATGACATGACTTATGTATGTTATGACAATGGTGCTTACATGAACACTGGTATTCAACGTTCTTCTGCTACTCCTCACTTTGCTGACACAACTACATCACCAGCAGGAAATGTAGTTCCTGGTAAAATGCAAGTTCGTAAAGATCTAACTGAAATTATGGAAGCACATCACTTACCATATGTAGCACAAACTGCTGCTATTATGAACTTTAAAGACTTATATGAAAAAGCAGAAAAAGCAATCTATACAGAAGGTGCTACCTTCTTAAACGTACTTGCACCATGCCCTAGAGGCTGGGGATACCCAACAGATATGTTAATGCAAATCAACAAATTAGCAGTTGACACTTGCTATTGGCCTTTATACGAAGTAGAAAATGGCAAATACAAAATCACTTATAAACCTGCCAAAAAATTACCAATTGAAGAATTCTTACGTCCACAAAGAAGATTTAAACATCTATTCAAACCAGGAAACGAATGGATGATTGAAGAATTCCAAAAAGAAGTCGATAAAAGATGGCAAGAACTTTTAACTTTAGAAGAATTAACTAATAGAGAATAATTTTAAATTTTAGGGACGGGTCTAAAAATTTAATAAATATTAAATTTTTAGACCCGTCCCTAAAATTTATTATTCTTCTTCTGGTGCTTCTACTGGACAAACTCCAGCGCATGTTCCGCAACCAATGCATTGTTCTTTATCGATAACGTATGTTTCATCACCTTCAGAAATGCATCCTACTGGGCATTCTGCTGCGCATGCTCCGCATTTAATACATTTTTCTGTTATTTTATATGCCATTTCTTTCACCACCCTTCTTAGTCCTTCTTCTATTCTATTTGTTGTTTCTTTCTATTATGATAGTTCCTCTTCTTGTCGTTTTTTCTTGTCCATTTTTTCTAATTTTTCTAGTTCTTGTAGTTCTTTTAAATTGGCTTTTTCTTCTTCGTTTAAAATATCTTCTTCTACATTTTTGATAATTTTGATATCTTTGGCTTCATATTTTTTATAATAATATTCTCCATTATCATCTTTTAATTTGATTCGTAATTTTTCTTTTAGGGTTTCTACCCCTTCGACTGTTCCTTCTCCATCTTCTGTTTTTACAATGGCTCCTATTTTAGGAAGACGTTTTATTTTTTCTTCGTATACTTCTTGTTCGTATTTTAAACAACACATTAATCTTCCACAATTACCTGATATTTTAGATGGATTTAATGACATGTTTTGCTCTTTTGCCATTTTAATGGATACTGTTTCAAAGTTTCCTAGGAAAGAACAACAGCATAATTCTCTTCCACAGACTCCATTTCCACCAATTCTTTTTACTTCGTCTCTTACTCCTATTTGGCGAAGTTCTATTCTGGTTCTAAAAATAGAAGCTAAGTCTTTTACTAATTCTCTAAAATCAATTCTTCCATCTGCTGTGAAATAGAATAATACTTTGCTATTGTCAAATTTGAATTCTACTTCTGTTAATGTCATATCTAACTTATGTTCTTTTATTTTTTTCTTGCATATTTCAAATGCCTCTTTTTCTTTTTGTTTGTTTTCTTCATAGTGTTTTTTATCTTTATAAGTAGCTATACGAACTACTTTTTTTAATGGTTTTACAATGGTCTCTTCTGGTACATTTCGATTACTAATGGCTACTTCTCCATATTCTTGCCCTTGTGCTGTTTCTACAACCACAAAGTCGTGATTTGCAATTTGTAAGTCTCCTGGGTCAAAAAAGTAAATTTTGCCTGGCTTTTTAAATCGAACTCCTACTATATTTTTCATTCATTTCCTCCCATAGTTTCATTAAGAGATAGTCAATGCACATATCATAATTGCTACTGGCTAGAATTCTCTTTTTTGTCTCTTCTATATGTTGAATTGCATTTAATTTTTTTCTTTCTTTTGTATGGTATAAGGATACTACAATATATTCTAGTATTTCTTGGATATTTTCTTTTTCTTTATATAATACTTCTGCTTTTTCTGTCATAGTGATAAAATCTTCTTTTTCTATCTGGTTTAACCAATTGTCAATCTGCTCATAAATTTCTTTTTGCTCTTGCAGACGAATCATTTTCCCAAGACTCCCTTGGCTCGCTTCTAGTAATTCTTTAGAAGGTTCCATTTCATATTTCTCTTTCATGTATTGTTCCATTTTGTCTTTCTCAATTCCTTGAAAGAAAATTTTGATACATCTTGATTTAATGGTATTCAACAATTTACTTTCATTGGATGATGTTAATATAATGGTAGCATACTCTGGTGGTTCTTCTAATGTTTTTAATAGACAATTTTGTGCCTCTTTTGTCATAGTATCACTATCGATAATAAGATATACTTTTCGTTTTGATGTGATTGGCTTTTCCGCTATTTTTTCTTGCATATTACGTACTTGCTCTATTTTAATAGTACTACCTTCGGGTTCTATTTGATAAAAGTCTGGATGATTTTCTGAGTGCCATTTTATACAAGAAAGGCAATCTTCTGTTTCTTCTTGCTCTAAGCACAATAATTTTCTTGCTACTTCTCTTGCAAATAGTTTCTTTCCAATTCCCTCTATTCCAGTAAACAGATAGCTATGCAATATGTGGTTTTCTTCGATTGATTTTGTTAAAAATGTTTTGATTTTGTCATTTCCTATGATATTTTTAAAACTCAAGAATTCCACTCCTTTTTCTTCTTTCTATGTAGGACATTTCTTTTTTGGCTCATCAGTCACTTATTCTATTCTTTATATTTCTTGTCCCAAAGGCACAGATTACTCAAAAGAAACGCCTCTATTGGACATCTAGTCGATTTTTCCAAATAAGTTTAGTGGCCAAAAACGAATCCATACTTTACTTTCGATTTTTTCTAGCGGAATACATCCAAATTCTCGGCAATCCGAACTATAGTCTCGGTTATCTCCCATAGCAAAGACATAACCTTCTGGTACAACAAAATCTATTAAGTTTGTATTTTTTACTTCTGTTTTTACCTCTGGTTGTAAATATTCTTCTTGTAATTCTTCTCCATTAATAAATACTTTTCCTTCGCTTAATTGCACATGTTCTCCTGGTAATGCAATCACTCTTTTGATGTAGCTCATTTTATTGATTTCTAGTACGTAGTAAGTAAATTTTTGAAACCAATTTTCTGGCTCTTTGTCATAAATTGCTGTTACACCTGTTACTGCGGATTTATTTGGTGCTTCAAAAGTAATGATATCTCCTCTTTCTGGCATCTCGTGAAAGGTTCTTGCTAAACGATTTAATATTAGTCTTTCACTTTGTTTTAAAGTAGGATACATTGATTTTTGTTGTACTATAGTAGGTGTTCCTACAAAATAGCGAATAATTAAAGCAAGTACGATAGCAATGATAATGCAATACGTCCACTCTAATATTTCTTTTACTGTATCATTCATATGAATCATGTTTCTTTTCCTCTTCTCTTCTTTTGGTTCTTTGTTTATTATACCTTTTTTTCTAATATTTCGCAATATTTTTTGAAAAATTATCCTTAGAGTTCCCTCTCTTCTCCGAAAGTAGTAACCAGTCCTATTTGGTAGGAATACGAATAACTACTTCCGTTCCTTTTCCTTTTTCACTCTTAATATCAATGCTTCCCTTATTTTGATCTAAGATTTCTTTTGCGATAGAAAGTCCTAATCCTGTTCCTCCCATTTCTCTAGTTCGTGCTTTATCAACACGGTAGAAACGTTCAAAAATACGGTTTAAGTCATCTTCTGGAATGCCTATTCCATTGTCGATAATTTTAATATAAGCATCATTATAAACAAATCCAACATATATTTTAATCGTTCCACCATTTTGTGTGTATTTGATACTATTGGTCATAATATTTAATACTACTCTTTCTATTCCATCTTTATCTGCTTTTACTGGTGGTACATTTGCTGTTACGAAACATTCTACTTGATGTTCTTTTTTGTTGATCTCCAATTGTAGTTTTTCTTGACATCTTTTTACTAGTTCTCCTAAATCAAACTCACTGGTTTCTTTCTTAACTTTGTTGCTATCATAACGAGATAGTATTAGTAAATCTGTTACTAATTTTGCCATTCTTCTTGCTTCTGAAGCAATCACATTTAAAAATTTGTCTTGTGTTTCTTTTTCATACTCTCCTTCTAATAAGGTATCTGCATATCCCATAATAGAAGTAATTGGTGTTTTTAATTCGTGAGATACATCTGCCACAAATTCTTTTCGCATATTATCTAGTTTTACGTGTTCTGTAATATCTTGAATTACTACCATAATGCCTGATGGGCGTTCTTTTTCATCGCGGAAAGAAGCAAAGAAAATATTTAAATAGCGGTCTTCTACTTGCACTCTTTGTTCTGATGATGTCCAGTTTTCTAGATAAATGGTTTTTTCCAAATTGATATCAATGTTAATTTTCCCAAATATCTTTTCAAAAGAATTATCTTGATGCGTTAATCGTAATAGCTCTGTAGCAGCTGGATTGATATGTGTAATATTTCCTTCCATATCAAATGCAATAATACCGTCTGTCATATGAAGTAAAATAGTTTCAATTTGTCTTTTTTGGCGATTCACTTCTACTAATTTTTCCTCTAATTCTTTGGTTATTCGTTGAAAAGCACCCGTTAATTCATCTACTTCTGTTTTCCTTTTTCCCTCTACATTTTCTTGTCCTTTATTTTTCTCGTCCTTTGTTGTAATAGGAGCACTATCAATTAATTTTGTAATTGGATCTAGTATTACTTTGGCTACGAAAACTCCTATTAAAATGGAAATAAGTCCAAAAACAGAAATCAAAATAATAGTAATCATTTTCATGTTTTGTACTTGTGTGGAAATCAGTACTTGGTATTCTTGAATTGCTTGTTCTCCTTGCATAATGGTTTCTGTATTAATATTCTGCAAATCATAAATAAAAATACTTCCTAATCCTCCAATTAGGACAATACCCAATATGCTAAAGATTAATATAATTTTTAATTGTACATTTTTTAACATTGTATTTTCTCCTTATACAAAAACGAAATGCACAAAAAGAGCTTTCCACTTTTCGTGCACCTTATTCTTTTCTATTTTGATGCGATATAATAACCAACGCCTCTTTTGGTAATTAATATTTTTGGATTCGAGGTATCTTTCTCTATTTTTTCGCGAATTCTTCGTACAGTAACATCTACCGTACGAATATCTCCATAATATTCATACCCCCACACTTTTTCTAGTAATATTTCTCTTGTTACTACTTGTCCTGGTTGATTTGCTAGATATTTTAATACTTCAAATTCTCTTAGTGTCAAATCCATCACTTCGCCTCTTACTCTTACTTCGAATTTGTTTAAATCTAGTCTCAAATCTCCTACTGTAATCACATTCGTTTCTACTTTTGACTCATTTTCATTTACCTTTGCACCACCTGTTGTAAGTTCTGCCTTTCTTAAATTTGCTTTTACTCTTGCTACTAATTCTCTTACACTAAATGGTTTTGTGATGTAGTCATCGGCACCTAACTCCAAGCCTAATATTTTATCAATCTCTTCATCTTTTGCTGATATCATTAAAATTGGAATATTTAAAGTTTGTCTAATTCTTTTGCAAACTGCTAATCCATCCATTTTTGGAAGCATAATGTCTAATAATACTAAATTTGGCTTTTCTTCTAGTGCTATACGAACTGCCTCTTCTCCATCATTTGCTTCTAATGTGTTATATCCTTCCTTTTGTAGATTATATACTAACATATCAACAATTGTTTTTTCATCATCCACAATTAGAATTGTTTTTTTATCAAAATTTTCTTCCATAGAAAATCCGCCTTTCTTTTCTACTGTGCTTATTTTATACTATTTATATCATATTCTTCCTATTTGTACAAGCATTTTATAAGATTTTTATAAATTTTAGGGACGGGTCTAAAAATTTAATTAATAAGGTTCTAATATTGATAAAATATTGTTTTCTATCCTTATTAAATTTTTAGACCCGTCCCTAAAATTTAATCTATTATTTTTTCTTTATTTTCTGGTTCGCTTTTTTCTGTTAGGTTGTTTGATATTTCTTGATAAGTTTGTTCTGCTTCTCTTTTTTCTTGTTCATTACTTGGATAACGATATATTTCTTTTAGTTTTTCTGATTGTTTTACCATACTTACCATTTTTTGAAAGCTCATATCTTGCTTTTCTATGTTTTTGTCTTGTATTACTTCTCCGTTTCGATTAAATACAGCTACTGTTTTTCCATCTACTCGAAAGTCATATAGTACACCAATTTTTACTAGTTTTTGCGTTTCTGTCTGCTCATATTGTACATTTTGAGGAACTCGCTCATAGGTATAGTTTCCTATTCTATCTTTTTTTTGTAATACAAATTCATTTAGGATTAGTGTTTCTAATCTTTCTGCTGTGATTGGATTTTCTTCATGTTCTTGATTATAAGCTTCTACTATATTTTGCTTTGTTTGGTTGGTAATGAATTCTTCTCTTTTCTTTATATTTTCTATGTTTCTTGCTTCTTTAAAAAACTCTTCATAGGTGTTTTCTTCTGTTTCTATTCTATTTTCTACTTCTTGTTCTATTCTTGTATTATCTTCTTTTTGATGATTTTTTGCTACATAAGCACCTGTTAGAGTAGTTGCTACTAGTCCTGCACTACCAAGTAATAGTTTTATTCTTAATAACATTTTCTTTTTATTTTGATATTCTTCCTTTGTTTTAGGATGTTTTTCTAGATATTCTTCTATTACTTCTTCTTTATTATCTTTAAACCACGTTTTAGCTAAAGCCTGATTTTCTTTTTTTTGATTTCTTACAAACCAGTTTTTAGCACTTTCTTCTATTTTTTTATCAATATTCATTCGTTTGCTCATATTGTTTCCTCCTTTGCATATGCCTATCTAGTTCTATTATACACTGGAAAGCAAAAAATGTCAAAATATGCTATTTATTTAAGCCTTTATTCTATCAATGATTTTTTTACATTTTTCATATATTTGGTTTTCTTCTTGTTCTATTTTTCTGTTTTCCATCACGACTCTTCCATTTATGATGGTGGTTACTACATTTGTTCCTTTTGCATTATATACAATGTCAGAATATATATCGTTTATTGGATTTGTTACAGCTTCGTTTAAATCTAATAGAATAATATCTGCTTTTTTTCCTTCTTCGATACTTCCTATTTTTTCTTCTAGCCCTAATGCTTTTGCACCATTGATGGTTGCCATTTTTAGTACTTCGTAGGCTGGAAGTACGGTAGCATCTTCTTGTATTCCTTTTTGTAGTAAGGCTGTATATTTCATTTGTTCAAATAAGTCTAAATTGCTTCCACTTCCTTGTCCATCGGTTCCTATGGTAACATTTATTCCTTGTTTTAGCATTTCGGTTATGTTAGCAACTCCGCAACCTAGTTTTAGATTGCTAATAGGGCAGTGAGAAATACTGACATTTAATTTTTTTAATTCTTCTATCTCTTTTTCGTCTACTTTTACACTATGAGCTAAAATTAGTTTTACATTACTTAGTTCTTGTTTTAATACTTCTGTTGGTGAAGTTTGATAATTTTGCTTAATGTCTTCTACTTCTTTTGTGTTTTCACAGAAATGAATATGGATTGGAAGTCCTTTTTTCTGTGCGTAGTTAGCACACTTATTCACATATTCTCTACTACTTGTGTATAACCCATGTACACCTACATTGAATGTAATTAGTTCATCTTTTCCAGCTTCTTTTTCTAGTAATGCTTCTAATTCTTCTATTCTTTTATTTCCTGCTTCGTCATCTTGCCCCATTAGTGTCCTAGAAGTTTGAAGTCTTATTTTTGCCTTTTTCGCTGCCTTAATAATGTCTTCTGTCATAAAATACATATCATTAATGGTGGTCGTCCCTGTTTTTATCATTTCAATAAAGGATAATAAGGAAGCATCATAAATATCTTCCTCTGTTAGTTTATCTTCCATGGGCCATATTTTTTGTGTTAACCACTCTTGTAAAGAATACCCATCTACGGTTTCTCTAAAAATACTCATTGGAACATGAGCATGTGTATTAATAAGCCCTGGCATTACGATTTTTCCGGTAGCATCTATTATTTTATCTGCTCCATCTATTGGTATGTTTTTCTCTATTTTTGTTATTTGTGTATTTTCTATTTCTATATCTACTTTTTCTTCTATTTTCTCTCTTTTTTCACTTATGGATATTAAGGTTGCATTTTTAATTACTGTTTTCATTTCTCTCCTCCTTTTTCTTTTATTATTTAATACTTTCCTGAAAAAGTCAAGGAAAGTTTTCGTATACTCAAAACTTTCCTTATTTAGACATAACATAAGAGTGGAGATTTTGTTTATAAACAAAATCTCCATCTTCATTTTCAAAATTAGATTTTTGGTATATCCTCAAAATCAAAAAAACTAAAATACTTTCGTTGGTATTAATACTGTTTTATTAAGAATATAACCCCACGTCCAAAGATTTCCTTCTCTATCTATTGCAGCACTAGCCTGACTTCCCGTTGACATTTCTTTAAATTTTACATCTGTTCTTATTAGTGTTTGTTCTTTTCTAGTTGTTTTGGTTCCGTCCCCTATTTGTCCTGAACCATTTGTTCCCCAAAGCCATAAGTTTCCTTCCTCATCTATTCCACCACCATATTGATAACGTGTTGTAAAAGAGTTAAGCTTCTTCCATGTTGGATTTTTCCATGGATTTGGTCTAATTTGATTTGTTGAATCTGCTAACTGACCATTATTTCCACTATACCCCCAAGACCATAGTTCACCTTCCGTTGTTTGAGCCATACTTCCCCAAAATCCAGCACCTACTTCGTTAAACTTTGTTCCTGATTTTACTAAGGTTGGGGAAGTTCTTGTTGTTTTCGTTCCATCACCTACTTGTCCCCATGCATTGTTTCCCCATCCCCATAAATTGTTTTCTTCATCTATTGCTAAACATTGTACTTCTGTAATACCTAATGGTAAAACTACTTTTTTAAATTTCGTTTCTTCTTTTATTTTTACTGGTACTTTTCCTAAAGATGTAGTTCCATTTCCTAATTGTCCATGACTATTATCTCCCCATGTCCATAAAGTTCCATTTTCATCTATCGCCATACTATTTATAATACCTGCTGCAATCGCTTTAAAAGAAATACTATCTTCTACTTGCACTCTAATAAGATTATTAGAATCTGTTGTAGTGTTATTTCCTAGTTGCCCTTTTTGATTTCTACCCCAAGACCATAATTTTCCCTCTTTATCTATTGCTAAAGAATGGTAATCGCCTGCCACTATCTCTTTGAATTTTTTTTCTGTCGTTATTTGAATCGGAGTTACTCTATCTATTTTAGTTCCATCTCCTAATTGTCCATATGAATTGCTTCCTCCTGCCCATAAATTACCTTCTGTATCTATTGCTAAAATATGGTTACTACCTACTGACACTTTATCAAATTTTACGTTTACTTTAATTGTTATTTCAGTGCTTTCCTTTCTATTTCCCACCTTATCATAAGCAATTACTTTCACTATATAATTTCCATATTCTGTGATTTCTATTTCATTTGTTGTATATGGCATTTGAGGATATTCTACTTCACTCGGTTTCTTTACGAAATATTCATATTTATCAATTCCACTACATGCCGACGTTTCTGTTTCTTCTTCATCTTCTGTATTTCCTATAATAATTAACTTTTTATTTGCTTCTTCTACTGTTATGCTAAAGTCTTTTGGTGGTAATGTATCAATGTTATTTACTACTACTTCTTTTTCCACGGAATTTCCTTCTGTATCTTCTGCTTTAAATGTATAAGTTCCATTCTCGTTTACTGGATAATCAATCTCTACTTTTCCATTTATTGGTGTTGTTTCTGTGTTATCTGGCTTGATTACTTTCGTTATATTCCCTGTAGCCTTTACATTAATTGTTATAGTTTCATTCGTATATTCTCTTGTACTTAATTTGCATCTTAGTCTTAAACTCCCTGTTACTTTATCAATACTTTCTATGATAATTTCTCCCTTTTCTTTGGACAAAGTAACTTCATAGTCATCAATTACTCCTATATTTTCTTCTATTTCGATATCCTCAAACGTTTCATTATCTAGCAATTTATTCAAAGCTTCCTCTACTTTGCCATCTTCTCCATTTGTTATTTTATCTGAATTATAATCTACTAGTGCCATCTCTACTTTTTCTCTTACTGAAGCTTCTTGATAGTCTCCTTTTCCCTTTTTTGCTTTTGTAATAATTCCGTTTTCTCCTAACAATAATTGAATACTAATTCCTGCTAAAATAATTAGTACGATAATGGTGATTACTAGTGCTATTAGGGTAATTCCTTTTTCTTCTTGTAACTTGTTTTTTATTTTTTTCATTTGTTTTCTACCTTTCCTTTTATTTTCTTTATCCTACCATATCTGCATTTTGTTTGCAAGCGTTTTTGGGTGCATATTTGTGTGTTTTTCTATTGTAGAATACTTGCAGGAGGTAGTGTATGAATAAATTAAAAATACCAGAAAATCATAGTGGTGTTAGTAAAACTCTTCGTCTACCAGAAGATATTGTAGAAGAAGTTCAATTACTGGCGGATCTTAAAAATTTATCGTTTAATAAGATTGTAATATCATTGCTTTCTTTTTCCATGAGTAATTTAGATGAACAGGATAAAATGCAATTAGAAAATTTGAAACGTAAAGGTAGGTAGACAGTTTTGTCTATCTTTTACGTTTCTACTTCTAGTGAAATTGTCATATCATTATCTAAGTATATTTTTATTTGGTTGCCTTTTTGTTCTATTTTATATATTTGATTTAAATTAATTTTTATGTATCTTTCTTCTTTTCCTATTATGGTTAGTATTTCATAATTTATATCATATTTCATTTTTTCTATTTTATATTTGCTTTTCAAAAATCCTTCTTCTTTTACTAATATATTTTTTTCATTCCATTCATTTAATGTTTTTTGTAATTTTTTAATTTTTTCTTTCATCTCTCCACCCTCTTTTTTATTTTTTCTTTTTTTATCTTTTTTATTCAATTTACTTTTAAAAGTATTTTAAATTAGCATATTGTTTTTTCTTAATTTTTTAATTAGTAATAAAAAAGTAACATACTTAAAAGGATTTCAAGCATTTTAAAAGAGATTTTTAGGTGTTTCCTAAAAATCTCTTTTTTCCTTTTCTTATTCAGTTACTACTGCTTCTTGTTGTTCTTCGGTGTTTTCTGTTTCTTCTTGTGCTTCTGTATTAATATGTGTATTTCTGTATTTGTTTAGTCCTGTTCCTGCTGGGATTAGTTTACCGATGATTACGTTTTCTTTTAGTCCGATTAGTTCGTCTACTTTTCCCTTGATTGCTGCTTCTGTTAGTACTCTTGTTGTTTCTTGGAAAGAAGCTGCTGATAAGAAGCTGTCTGTTGCAAGAGATGCTTTTGTGATTCCAAGTAGGATACGTTTTCCTGTTGCAGGACGTTTTCCTTCTTCGATTGCTTGCTTGTTCATGTCTTCGAATTCATACATATCTACTAGAGAACCTGCAAACATGTTGGTATCTCCATTGTCTTCTACTCTTACTTTCTTAAGCATTTGTCTACCGATTACTTCAATGTGTTTATCGTTGATATCAACACCTTGGTTACGATATACTCTTTGTACTTCTTGTACTAAGTAGTTATATACTCCGTCTGGTCCTTTAATCGCTAATAGTTCATTTGGATTAACAGAACCTTCTGTTAGAGGTTGACCTGCTTTTACTTCGTCTCCTTCTCTTACTTTTAGTTTTGAACCAAATGGGATAACGTAAGATTTGCTATCTCCTTTTGAAGTAACTACAACGCTTTTTCTCTTCTTGTCTTCTTCAATTTTTACGGTTCCATCAATTTCTGTAATAATTGCTAGTCCCTTTGGTTTTCTAGCTTCGAATAATTCCTCGACTCTAGGAAGACCTTGTGTAATATCGGCAACACCAGCAACACCACCAGAGTGGATGGTTCTCATAGTAAGCTGTGTACCAGGCTCACCAATGGATTGTGCTGCGATAATACCTACAGTTTCACCAATGTTTGCTTCTTCACGGCTTGCTAAACTCATACCATAACATTTTGAACATACTCCATGTTTTGTTCTACATCCAAATACCGAACGTACAGATACTTCTTCAATTCCTGCTTCTACAATAGCATCTGCTGTTTTATCGTTAATCATGGTATTGGTATCTACAATTACTTCTCCTGTTTCAGGATGTTTGATATCTTCTAATGGATAACGTCCAATTAATCTTTCTTGTAATGTTTCAATGACTTGATTTCCATCTTTGATTGCAGTTAAACTAATTCCATCATGGGTTGAGCAGTCATGTTCTCTTACAATAATGTCTTGTGATACGTCTACTAATCTTCTAGTTAAGTATCCAGAGTCTGCTGTTCTTAGCGCTGTATCGGATAGACCTTTACGTGCACCATGGGCAGAAATGAAGTATTCTAGAGCATCTAGACCTTCACGGAAAGATGACTTGATTGGAATTTCTACAGTTTTACCTGTTGTACTTGCCATCAGACCACGCATACCTGCGATTTGTTTCAATTGGTCTAAGTTACCACGAGCTCCAGAGTCTGACATCATGAATACTGGGTTTAATGCAGTAAAGTTTGCTTTCATTGCATCTTTTACTTCATCGGTTGCTCTTTCCCAGATTTTAATAACGGATTGATATCTTTCTTCTTCGGTAATTAAACCACGTCTATATTGTTTTAAGACATTGTCTACTTCTGCTTGTGCTTTTTCTAGAAGCTCTTTCTTTGCTTCTGGCACTTTTACGTCTTCGATAGAAACGGTAATACCACCTGTTGTTGAATATTTGAAACCTGTTGATTTGATATAGTCTAATAATTCTGCAGAAGGATTTAGTCCATATTGGTTAATACTCTTTTCTACGATTTTTCCTAATTTTTTCTTGTTTACTACGAAATTGATTTCTGGCTCAAATTCGTTTTCTGGATTACTTCTATCTACAAATCCTAAGTCTTGTGGAATTCCTTTGTTGTAGATAATTCTTCCTACGGTTGTTTCTACCTTTTTATGTCTTTCCATTCCTTCTTCATCTATTTTGCTCATACGTACTTGTATTTTTGCATGCATTCCTACTTCTTTGTTTTCATAAGCAATGATAGCTTCTTCTGGAGATGAGAAGTATTTTCCTTCTCCTGTTTCTCCTGGTACTTCCATAGTTAAATAGTAACTTCCTAAAATCATATCTTGGGTTGGAATGGTTACTGGTTTACCATCTTGTGGTTTTAATAGGTTGTTTACCGATAACATTAAATATCTTGCTTCTGCTTGTGCTTCTGGTGATAATGGAACGTGAATTGCCATTTGGTCACCGTCGAAGTCAGCATTGAATGCCGTACATACTAATGGATGTAGTTTTATTGCTCTACCTTCTACTAATACTGGTTCAAATGCTTGAATACCAAGTCTATGTAATGTTGGCGCACGGTTTAGCATAACTGGATGGTCTTTGATAACGTCTTCTAGGATATCCCATACTTCTGGACGTAATCTTTCTACCATTCTTTTTGCGTTTTTAATATTGTGTGCAATTCCTCTTCCTACTAATTCTTTCATAACAAATGGTTTGAATAATTCGACTGCCATTTCTTTTGGAAGACCACATTGATATAGTTTTAGTTCTGGTCCTACTACGATAACGGAACGTCCAGAGTAGTCAACACGTTTTCCAAGTAAGTTTTGACGGAAACGACCTTGTTTTCCTTTTAACATGTCAGATAAGGATTTTAGGGCTCTGTTTCCAGCTCCTGTTACAGGACGACCACGTCTTGAGTTATCAATTAAGGCGTCTACGGATTCTTGAAGCATTCTTTTTTCATTTCTTTTAATGATTTCTGGTGCTCCTAATTCAATTAATCTTTTTAGACGGTTATTTCTATTGATTACTCTTCTGTATAAGTCATTTAAATCAGAGGTAGCAAATCTACCACCATCTAATTGTACCATTGGTCTTAATTCTGGTGGAATAACTGGTATTACGTTCATTACCATCCATTCTGGACGATTTCCAGATAATCTAAAAGATTCTACTGTATCTAAACGTTTTACTAGTTTTGCTTTCTTTTGCTCACTTGCATTTTCTAATTCTTTTTTCAATTTTGCAGATAATTTTTCTAAGTCAATCTCTCTTAATAGTTTTTCTAATGCTTCTGCTCCCATTTCTGCTTTGAAGCTTCCAAAGCCATATTTTTCTACTGCTTCATGATATTCTTTTTCGGTTAATACTTGGCATTTCATAAGCCCTGATGACCCTTTATCGGTTACGATATAAGAAGCAAAGTATACAATTTTTTCTAGGTTTCTAGGTGAGATATCAAGCATAAGTGCAATTCTAGATGGGATTCCTTTAAAATACCAAATATGAGCAACTGGTGCTGCAAGTTCGATATGTCCCATTCTTTCACGTCTTACTTTTGATTTGGTTACTTCTACACCACAACGGTCGCAGACAATTCCTTTATATCTTACCCTTTTATATTTACCACAATGACATTCCCAGTCTTTGGTTGGTCCAAATATTCTTTCACAGAATAGACCATCTTTTTCTGGTTTTAATGTTCTATAGTTAATGGTCTCTGGTTTTTTTACTTCTCCTTTTGACCATTCTCTAATTTGTTCATCTGATGCTAAGCCAATTTTAATTTTATCAAATATTTCTAATTCATCCACTTTTTAAGTTTGCCCCCCTTACAAATTTAATGAATTCCATTTTCTCTTTTATTTTTCTTTTTTCATTAAAATTTAAAAATAATCCACTGCTGTGCAATTCCTTTTTGTCTATTTTTTTATTTTGTTGAAAGGTTATTTAATTGGTTGGGTTTTGATGAGCAGGCGACGATTTGTCGCCTTTTATCTTCTCATCTATTATTTTTTATTCTACTCCATCATTGTCTAGATTATCTTCTGCTAAATCTGTTCCAAAGATGTCTTCGTCATCATCGTCTAGTCCTGCAAATAGTTCGTCTGTTTCGTCTGTATCTAGTAGCATTTCTTCGGTGTCTTCATCGGCATCGATATAGCTATCTTCTAGTTCACTTTCGTCTAGTACGTTTTCTCCTAGTTTTGCTTCTTCATAATCAATTCCTTCGTCAATATGTTCTTTGATTTCTAATTCTTGATTATCTTCAGAATATAGTTTTACGTCTAGTCCTAATGATTGTAGTTCTTTGATTAATACCTTGAAGGATTCTGGTACTCCTGGTTCTGGTACGTTTTCTCCTTTTACGATTGCTTCATAAGTTTTTACACGTCCTACTACATCGTCTGATTTTACCGTTAGCATTTCTTGTAATGTGTAAGCTGCTCCATATGCCTCTAATGCCCAAACTTCCATCTCCCCAAAACGTTGTCCACCAAATTGTGCTTTTCCTCCTAGAGGTTGTTGGGTAACAAGTGAGTATGGTCCTGTTGAACGAGCATGAATTTTGTCGTCTACTAAGTGGTGTAGTTTTAACATGTACATAACTCCTACCGTTACTGGGTTATCGAATTTTTCTCCGGTACGTCCGTCTACTAAGATGGATTTTCCGTCTTCTCTTAATCCTGCTTCACGTAATAGTTCTTTAATTTCTCCGTCTGTAGCACCATCAAATACTGGTGTTGCTACTTTCCATCCTAAGGCTTTTGCTGCCATACCTAAATGTACTTCTAGTACTTGCCCTAAGTTCATACGAGATGGGATACCTTGTGGGTTTAATACGATGTCAACTGGTGTTCCATCTTCTAAGAATGGCATATCTTCTACTGGTAAAATTCTGGAAATAACACCTTTGTTACCATGACGTCCTGCCATTTTATCTCCAACAGAGATTTTTCTCTTTGTTGCAATATAGCAACGAATAACTTGATTTACACCAGGTCCTAATTCATCGGAATTGTCTCTTGTGAAGATTTTAACATCTACGATAGTTCCTGCTTCTCCATGTGGTACTCTTAAGGAAGTATCTCTTACTTCTCTTGCTTTTTCACCAAAGATAGCTCTTAATAATCGTTCTTCTGCAGTAAGTTCGGTTTCTCCTTTTGGTGTTACTTTTCCTACTAGAATATCTCCTGGTCTTACTTCAGCACCAATACGGATAATTCCGTTTTCATCTAGGTCTTTTAAACTGTCATCTCCTACGTTTGGAATATCTCTTGTAATTTCTTCTGGACCTAATTTGGTGTCTCTACATTCGCAATCATATTCTTCAATATGGATAGAGGTATATACATCTTCTTTTACTAGTCTTTCACTGATTAATACCGCATCTTCGTAGTTGTAACCTTCCCATGTTGTGAAAGCGATTAATACGTTTCTTCCTAGTGCCATTTCTCCATCTTTGGTAGATGGTCCATCGGCTAAGATATCTCCTTTGTTTACTTTTTCTCCTCTTGTTACCACTGGTCTTTGATTGATACAAGTTCCTCCATTGGTTCTTTTGAATTTACGTAAGCGATAAGTTTCAATTTCATTTTTACTGTTACGTACTTTTACTTCGTCTGCACTTACTTTTTCTACAATTCCATCACTGTTTGCGGTAACTGTAATTCCAGAGTCTTTTGCTGCTCTATATTCAATTCCTGTTCCTACAATTGGAGATTCTGGCATTAATAGTGGTACTGCTTGACGTTGCATGTTTGATCCCATTAGAGAACGTTTTACGTCATCGTGCTCTAAGAATGGTATCATGGCTGCTGCTACTGATACTAGTTCTTTTGGTGAAACATCTACATAGTCTACTTGTGTGTTATCTACTTCTGTAATTTCTGATTTATGACGTACACGAATTCTTTTATTCATAAATTTTGCATCTTTATCTAATGGTTCAGATGCTTGTGCGATGATGTAGTTATCTTCTTCATCTGCTGGCATGTATTCTACAATATCGGTTACTTTTCCTGTTTCTTTGTCTACTTTTCTGTATGGTGTTTCGATAAATCCATATTCATTAATGATAGCAAAAGAAGATAATGCAGAAATAAGTCCAATGTTTGGTCCTTCTGGAGACTCTACTGGGCAAAGTCTTCCATAATGGGTATAGTGAATATCACGTACTTCGAATCCTGCTCTTTCTCTTGATAAACCACCAGGTCCTAATGCAGAAATTCTTCTTTTATGGGTAAGCTCTGATAATGGGTTGGTTTGATCCATGAATTGTGATAATTGAGAGCTTCCAAAGAATTCACGAATGGAAGATGTAATTGGTTTTGTGTTGATTAAGGTTTGTGGTGTTACTACATCTAAGTCTTGAATTGTCATTCTTTCACGAACAACTCTTTCTAGTCTTGTTAGACCAATTCTAAATTGGTTCTGTAATAATTCTCCAACACAACGAATACGTCTATTTCCTAAATGGTCAATATCATCTAATGTTCCAATTCCATGGTCTAGGTTAAATAAGTAACTGATGGATGCAATGATGTCTTCGTTTGTAATGTGTTTTGGAATTAGTTCTTCTTTTCTTTCTTTTAATATTTTATGTAAGTCTTTTTTGTCTGTTGTTTCTAAGATTGATTTTAATACTTCGTAGTTTACTTCTTCTTTGAAGTGTAAGTCTGAAATGTCAATATCGGTTACTACTTTATGAATGTTAACGGTTCCATTACCGATAATTCTTACTTTGTTTTCTCCGATTTTAACATCAACAATATTTAATCCTGTATTTTGAATATCTTCTGCTACTTCTTTTGAAATAACCGTATCTTTTTCTACTAATACTTCTCCTGTTTCTGGATCTATGATATCTTCAAATGCTACTTTTCCTGCAATTCTAGAAGCTAGGCTTAATTTTTTGTTGAATTTATAACGACCAACTTTTGCTAAATCATATCTTCTTTCATCGAAGAATAGTCCATTAAATAAGTTTCTTGCTGCATCTACGGTTGGTAATTCCCCTGGTCTTAATTTTTTGTAAATTTCAATTAAAGCTTCGTCTACCGTTTTGATGGTGTCTTTTTGTAAACTTGCCATTAATTTTGGTTCTTCTCCAAATAATGCAATCATTTGCTCGTCTGTTGCTAAACCGATTGCTCTTAATAGGCAGGTAATTGGTATTTTTCTAGTTCTATCTACTCTTGCCCAGAATACATCGTTTCCATCTGTTTCATATTCAATCCATGCACCACGAATTGGCATAACAGTGGAAGTAAATATTTTCTTTCCTGTTTTGTCAAATTCAGAAGCATAGTAACATCCTGGTGAACGTACTAACTGACTGACAACAACTCTTTCTGCTCCATTGATAATAAAAGTTCCACTTTCCGTCATTAATGGAAAATCGCCTAAGTAGATTTCTTGTTCTTTAATTTCTCCTGTTTCACGGTTGATTAGACGTACTTTTACATGTAGTCTAGTAGAGTATGTTGCATCTCTTTCTTTTGCTTCTTCTACTGTATATTTTGTTTTTTCTTCCATATAGTAGTCGAAAAATTCAAGTACTAAATTTCCTGAATAGTCTACGATTGGGGAAATATCTTGTAATACTTCTCCAAGTCCTTGTTCTACAAACCAATCGTATGAGTCTTTTTGTACTTTAATTAAATTTGGCATTTCAATAAAATCGCCAATTTTTGCAAACGTTTTACGTGTGCATTTTTCATGTTTGATATCTTTTACCAAAACAAATCACCCCTATTTTGAATTTAAAGCAGATTTAAAACTTTTTAGCATCTTGTTTTCCACATTGGATGCTACTTTTGTGAATAAAATAGATTGATTATTCCGAAGCCCTTCTTGTTTCTTCTTTTTGAAGCAAATTTTCGCTTTCCTGCTTACTTAAAGCTACCTTTTGGTTCAATAAAGAAGTACAATTCCGCTTCTTCCTAATATTTTCATAAGTATCAAATTTTAGGCAATAAAAAGGCTAGCTGGTAACTTTTCTGTTTTTTACCAACTACCTTTTGCTTTTTGTTTATTTCATTTTTGAAGTTAACTTTTTTCTTTTTATATTAACCAACCTCACTATTTTCTAGGATTTGGAGCTAATATTTGTGTTTTATCTTTGTTTTTAGGCGATAAAACTCCTTATACCATTAAGTATACCTTATTTTAGATAGGCTTGTCAATAGTTTTTTGGAAGAAATTTACTTATTTTTTCTTCGTTTTCTATGTTTCTTATCTTGCTATTTTTAGAAAGATAATTCATACTTTTTAATTGTTCCTTCTCCTTATTTTATTATTACTTTAATCTATTGTTTTTTATTTTCTTAATATCCTTTCATTTATATACAAAAAGGACTATTTACTGTTTATAAATAGTCCTTTTTAGAATTTTCCTGTTATCCATTAATACATCGTATTTTGGATTTTAAGTGTCTTATCCTTAGTGTCATATCTTCGGTTACTCTTTCTTAATCTATCAATTATATGGTAGTATCTTTCTGTTGTTCTCACACTATCTATTTCTTTATTGTTCTACTTTTTCTCCACAATTACTGCAGAATTTAGCATCTTTTGGTACGATTGTTCCACATTTTTTACAAGTTTGTGGTTTTGCCTTTCCACAGTTATAGCAGAATTTTCCTGCATTTTGTGTACCACATTCGCAATTCCATGTTTCTACTTTTGGTTCTTCTGTTTGTGCTTCTTCTTTTTGTTCTTGTTCATTTTCTTGTTTACTTAAGTCAATGCTACTTTTGTCTGTATTTTGCCATGCTCCTTGCACTGCAGTCCCCATAACATTTCCACTTGACATGTTCATCATACCAATTCCCATAAAGCCATTCATTGCTCCATTACTGTTGCTAGCTGCACTTTTTACTGCTTCTGCATAGGCATCTACCATTTTTCCTTGTTGCATGTAAGCATTTGAACTTAATTCGTAATCATCTATCTTCTTTTCTGATTCTGCATCTAGTGTAACAGATTCTACTGCAAAGCTTTCGATTTTAATTCCTCTTTCACGCATTTTTTCGTCAAATACTTTTTCATCCATCATTTCTCTAATTTCATCTGTTTGGCTTGGCATTTCTAATACTGGTACTTTGTATTTGCTAGTTCCTAATTCATTTGTTACATTTTGGAATACCGCAATTACTTCACTTCTTAGTTGTTCTACTAATTGCGTTTTTCTATAAATATCCGCCGTTCCTGCAATTTTTGTCATAAACAATGCTGGATTCATAATGCTAAATGTATACGTTCCAAAACATTTTATCTCTACTCTTAATGGTGTTATGGTATTTGTCATTTGGTTTGGTATTGGATGTGACCAATCTTGGAATGGTATTGGAGCTGGTGTTCCAAACTTGTTATCTATAATTTCCTTAATGTTAAAGAAGAATACGCATTGCTCTTTTGCAGTTGCTCCATTGAAGGTAAATCTTTGCCACATTTCTTTGAATACGTCTCCAAATTGTCCTGCAAAGAATGATGGTGATGAAGAATCATCAAATGTATAAAATCCATCTTCTGCTGTTGCATCAATAATTCTTCCATTATCATAAATAACAGCACATTGTCCTGGTGCTACAATGATAGTACTTTTATTGGTAATTACTCCTGTATCGGTCGTTTTCTTTACCATTAATATATCGTTTGTCATATCTTCACAACGAATTGCCTCCTTCCATTGATCATGTAAGGTGCTTCCAATTGCATCTTTTGCCGCTTTTATTAATCCCATAATCTTTTCCTCCTTATTTTAATTTCTCAATGGTTCTAAACCTGATAATACCCATGTATTAGCACCTGTTGTAATAACACTTCCACAATAATTACATTTTCCTGCAGAAGTTATCGTGGTTGGTGCTCCACAGTTTGGACAGTTTGTCGTTTTAAGTTCTGCTGTTCCTTCTGGTGTTAAGACTCCTGTTTTTCTTTCAAATGTCAATTTGTACACATTGACTCTATCTTGTGATTTATTTCCTTCTAGTACTTGTTTTGTAGTTGCATCGATAATGTAATCTTTCATCGTTGATTTTAGTGCTATTTCTAGAATATCTCTATCTCCTTCTTGTCTAAAACGGTAGATTGTTGCATAGTTAACTGCGATTCGATCCATTACATTAATACGGTTGGTATCAATATAGTTTTGTACTTGAGACTTATGTTGTTCAAATAGTGTTTCTGTTTCAAATGGTCTCATTGGTTCCCATTCTCTTGCAGTCCAAGCATTTTGTAGTTTTACAAATAAATCTTTTGCCCAAGATAACATTTTTTCTTCTGAGAAGTTTGGATCGATTGCTTTGATTTTATCTGCATACATGTGTGATTGGCTAACATCTACATTTGGCATTATATTCATGTTTCGATATAAGTTATTTCTTCTTTCCATTTTGTTTTGGTCTGCTTTTACAATAATGCTAATTACGATTATTACAATTACAACATATAGTAAAAATCCTGACATTCCTGCTATGCCAACACCTCCACTTGAATCACTTCCATAATCATAATCCCAACTAGAAGAGCTAGAACCCCAGTCAGAAGAACTAGAACTCCAAGAACTGCCACTATCATATCGATCAAAACTACCAACATCCGCAAAAGATATTGTATGTAACATTAATAATATACTAATAATAATTCCTATTATCTTTAATTTACTTTTCTTCATTTGTTCACCTCCCATATATGGTTTTTATTTTCTTTTGTGTATTTTCCCTTATACTAATATCATATAATTTTTTAGTGTTTCTTGTCAATCTTTTTTTGTTATTGTCATATTTTGGCTTTTTTCTTGTTTGTAGATATTTATTTTCCAATAAAAAAACACTAGTTCATTTATTTTCTAGTGTTTTTTATTTAATTTATTCATTTTTAAATATAGTTAGTACTTATTTATTTGAAATGTATTGAAGACTAACATTGGTGTTAAATGTATACGTACCTTTTATAACATTTTTTATTCCTTGATATGGTGGAGTAGAAGCATATGCCCTCATTGATACTGTATAATAGATTTCATTTGTTTGTATTTTATAATCTAACAAACTAAATGTGATTGGTGGTATATTTTCTGTAAAACTTTTAGAATCTATTCTATTCCCATTTGCATCATATAAAGTAATAGTACAATTTGGTGTTACCGTATAAAGATTTCCAGCTTCGCTGAATGATCTACCTAATCTGAATGTGCATGTATATAATGCTGTTATGGAATCATTGTTTATTTCTATCAATTTTATTTTGTCCGTTCTGGCTGTTGTTGGTTGCGATTGTGCATACATAGAAGTTCCATTTTCTGCATATACACTTTGTGTAAAACTTCCCCCTGCTATTTCTTTAAATTGCGTAGTTTCATTCTTTTTGGTCGAATTATATAATAGTTGCGAAACATTAAATTCTGTGTTTCCTTTTATTTTATTAATATTTTCTACCATTTCTTCTTTTGTTGCATCTTCCGAAGTTGGGATTCCTTGATTGGTAATTGCATTTGCGATTGCTCTTTTAAATTCTTGTAATTTTTCTATTGCATCATAATTAAGATTTCCTGTTATGCCTCCTTCTACTTCAATCTGTGTATACAATTCATTTAGTTTGGTTTCTTCTTTTATTTGTGCTATCTCCATATTTTCTTTTGCTTGTTTAGCAATCGTAACAATACCACTTTCTCCTAATGTTAAGTTTAAACTTACCCCTGCTAGAATAATTAATATAACAACCGTTACAACTAATGCAACTAATGTAATTCCATCTCTCTTTTTCATTTTCTTTTGTCCTCCCTTACTTTATTTTAAAACACGTTGTTTTAAAAGTCAATAAATCTTCTATTCTAAATTATGCTTATAAAAATAGAATTTTATTTATCTTTTGTTATTAAAATAGAAAAATCATCTTCTCTCTTTTTTCTATTTAAAATCATACAATTTCAATATGAAAAAGAGTAGACTTTTTTTTCATCTTATAGTACAATAAATCTGATTGAAAAATTAAAGGAGTTTTATTATTATGCTAAAAAAATATGTATTAGTCTTTTTGGTATCCATGGTACCACTAATTGAATTAAGAGGAGCTGTCCCAATTGGTATTAGTCAGCTATTCGGAGACCCTCTTCCATTGCTTCCTCTTTATATAACTTGTATTATAGGAAATATGCTTCCTGTTCCAATTATCTTTTTCTTTGCTAGAAAAGTATTATTATGGGGAGCAGACAAAAAAATAATTGGTAAATTTTTTCGCTTTTGTCTAGAAAAAGGAGAAAAAGGTGGAAAAAAATTAAAAGAAACAGCAGGTCCTGGCTTATATTTTGCCTTATTTCTATTTGTAGGAATTCCACTTCCTGGTACAGGTGCATGGACAGGAACTCTTGCTGCTAGCTTTTTAGATATGGACTTCAAAAAGAGTAGCATTGCAATTATGGCAGGTGTTGTATTAGCTGGTATTATTATGGGACTTGCTTCTGCTGGCGTCTTTGGCGCTATCGGTGCTATCTTCCATTAAGATTTTATAAAGACACGGGGACGGAGATTTTGTCTATAGGCTTTGAATGCTTTAGAGGCATAAACCTATAGACAAAATCTCCGTCCCCGTGTCTTTAATTTTCCGTCCCGTGTCTTTTCGTTTCTTTTCCTTGTTTCTTTTTTAAATTTTTAGACCCGTCCCTAAAATTTATTTTTTTTCGAAGCTGATGGTTACTTTGAATAGGTCGCCGTCTAGGTAGATATTGAATTTTCCTTTTTGTAGTTCTGTTAGACTTTGTGCGATTGATAGCCCTAGTCCGCTTCCTTCTATATTTCTTGAGGATTCTCCTCTTACAAATCGTTCCATTAATTCATCTGCACTAATGTTTAGCTTATTTTTTGATATGTTTTTTAGTTGTATTTCTATTGTTTTTTCTTTTCGCATAATGTCAACATACACTCTAGAATCTGGTAACGCATATTTTACAATATTGGAATACATATTTTCCATTACACGATATAAATATCGACTGTCTGCAATGATGATGGTTTCTTCTTCTGGCATGCTTACTATTAATTCTAACTTCTTTTCTTTTAATTTGTCTTCAAATTCTCCCGAAATTTGCTTTACTAGTTCTTTTACATCTAATCTTTCCATGGTTAGTTTAATGTTTCCTGAAGATGCTTTTGAGGCTTCTACTAGGTCTTCTGTTAAACGTTTTAGTCTTTGTGATTTTTTATCTAGTATTTCTAAATATTCTTTTGCTTTTTCATTTGGCATTTCTTCTTTTTTTAATAGATCTACATAGTTGATAATAGAAGTTAATGGTGTTTTGATATCATGTGATACATTGGTAATTAATTCTGTCTTCATTCTTTCACTTTTTAAACTTTTTTCAATTGCATTGGTAAAGCCTCCTGCTATGTCATTAATATAGATGCATAATTCTTTTAAAATTCCTTCATATTCTTCCTCTTGTAAACGTATTTGTGTGTTTCCTTCATATAGTTGTTTTACTGTTTCTTTTATTTTTATCAATTTCGTTAAACGTGTAAAGGTATATTTAAAAATTAGTACACACATTGCTACTAATAACAATACTCCTATCAAATCCCATTGTATTAAAAGAATAACCATAAAAACAAAAGCAAGGATAGCAAGTACTATTTTGGTAGCTAATCCAAAATTGTTAAATACTTTTTTGGTTCCATGAATCGTGACTCTTATTAAACGATATAATAATGTATTTTTCCATAATGTATGGGATTTTATTCTTTTTACTAATGTTTCATATCCTATCATTCCTATTATATAAGAAACACCTAGAATAGAAATGATAATAATAATAGCTATAATATTGTTTATTTCAAATAAACCAAAAAACCAAAATATCGCAATAAAAAAGAAAATCAAAAGGAAGGTTCCTGCTACTTCTAGTGGTATTTTATCAAACCAATTCAAATAAATTTCTTTTTCTCCTTTTTTTCTTCCTGTGTAAATTCCAATTAGTAATACACATAATACTATTAATACAAAGCAAATTGGTAAATTAATAAACGCTGTTTTTTGCATTGGTTGTGCAATTTGATAGGCAATGTAAGAGCTATAATAATCATCATAATAACTTAATGTACTTTGCATTCCTGTATAAATGGTACAATCGTAATCTTGCACTATCATTTCATATCTGCCTGTATATTTTATATTTTCTAAAGATAATTGCTCTATGTTTGTATTTATGGTTTCATTTTCCCAATTCCAATAGTAACTATAATTGGCTAATTCTTGTTTTATTTTATCTACGGTATCTGTTTTCATTGTGCTTGGTAGATTGGTATATGCTGTGTTTGTTTTATTATCGATAATCAAAAATTTGAAATTTCTATTTTCTAGGTAAGTTCTATAATTAATTTGTTCTTTTATTCCATTTTGGCTAACCTCTTCTAAGTAGCTAACATCAATTGGACCTTGCGTATAATAAGAATAGTTGCTATCAATGTTATTTAATATTGAAGACATATATAGGTCTGAAAATTGCTCTGTTTCAAAATAATTATCTATCTCTATTCTTTGATTATGATTCGCAAAATAGGCTATTGACAAAATACATTGTAACATAGAAAGCATCAATATCGGAATCGCTATATAGCAAACAATACGTATTAACATTGCATATTTATTGGGTACTTTTTCCATGTTTGTTCTCCTTTCTTTTTACTTTTCATCTATCTTTTCTATTTTATAGCCAATTCCCCAAATTACTTTTAGATATTTAGGCTCTTTGGGGTTAATTTCTATTTTTTCTCTTATATGACGAATATGTACTGCGATAATGTTTTCTGCACCATATGCCTCATCTTCCCAAACATTTTCGTAAATTTGATTAATGGAATATACTTTTCCTTTGTTTTTGGTTAAAAATTTTAAAATGTTATATTCGGTTGGTGTTAGTTTTATTTCTTTTCCTTCTACTATTACTTGTTTGGTATCATCATTTAATATTAAATCCCCAGTTTGATATAAGTTTGCTTGTTCGTCTTCCCTCTTTTCAAAGGAACGAAATGAAGTATATCTTCGAATTTGAGAATTTACTCTTGCAATTAATTCTATGGGATTAAATGGTTTGGTCACATAGTCATCTGCTCCATTATTTAGTCCTGCTACCTTATCATAATCTTCTGATTTAGCAGATAGCATAATGATTGGTACCGATTTATTTTCTCTTATTTTGCTAGCAACTGTCATCCCATCCATTTCTGGCATCATGATATCTAAAATAACTAAGTGTATTTCTTCCTTTTCTAGTACTTTTAGTGCTTCTTTTCCATTGTACGCTTTTAGGATACGATATCCTTCTTTACTTAAATAAATTTCTATTGCATTTACAATTTCTTTATCATCATCACAAACTAATATATTGTACATCTCTTTTTCTCCCCTTTTTCTGCGTTTTAGTATAACATAAATTTCTTAAGAAAAAAGTAATTTCCTTATTAATTTTTTATTAAGGTATGATAAAAAATTCTTAAATTCTTTGTATCATAAACCTATTTTATCACAAAACTTGCTTATTTGTATAGTTTAGCGTGTTTTTATAGCCAAATTCCTCGTCCCTATCTCTTATAGAAAACGTTCAAAACCTATAGACAAAATCTCCGTCCCTATGTCTTGAACATAAAATAGTAACCACCCAATCTGGGTGGTTTTTTATTTTATCTTGTTATTTTATTTTTCTCTCTGTATTCGATAAAATCTTCTATTAGTACTTTTAAGATAGCAATGATTGGAACTGCTAAAAACATTCCGATAATGCCAAAGTAAGCTCCTCCTACTGTGACTGCAAGGATAACGAGAAGAGGACTAATTTCTAAGGAATCCCCTACTATTTTTGGATTAATAATATTGGCATCAATTTGTTGCAAGATGGTAACAACTACTAACATCCAAATTGCTTGTGATATTCCTCCTGTTAATAAGGTAATGACGGTTGCAATCACTATTGCAATAATTGCTCCTATGTATGGTATTAAGTTGAATAGTCCTATCATGAACCCTAATAATACAGCATATTTTATCCCTAATATTGCCATTGCAATAGAGGTTAAGATTCCTACGATAATGGCATCTAAAAATTGACTTGATAAGAAGTGAAAAAAGATTTCATTCGTTCTTTCAAAATATTTATCTAAATTTCGATAAATTTTGTTATTAAATAATGCATTTGCTAATTTTCGGAAAAAGGCTAATATTTGGCTTCTGCTATTTAATACATAAATTGATACCACAAATGCAACAAATACATCAAATATTCCAGTAGCAAAACTAATCGCCCCTTGTGCATATTGTGTTAATGCTTCCATATTTACAATTTGTTTGATATCTATTCCTTGAACTTCTTGCATAATTCTGGTTATTACTTCTGTTTTCCAAAAAGAATCTTCTGGTAGTTCATTTATTTTATTGACAGCGGTTTCATAATAGTTATTAAAATTGTTTGCTAAATCCACTATACTTTGTGAGATTGGTGGTACAATAAAATTAACTAATAAAACCAATAATAAAATTAAAACAATGTATATGGTTATTACACTAAGCAATCTTGCTTTTCTTGAAATAATTTTAATCTTTTTTGATTTTTTATAAAAAGTTTCTATTTTTTTGCAAGGAATATATAAAATATAGGCAATTAATATTCCTACTGCAAATGGTGCTAATATACTTAATAAATTTGATAACCATCCTATAATTTGTTCTAAACTATTGGCTGTTTTATATACCAGTATAACAGCTACTGCAAAGGTAAACCAATATAGCCATTTGGTCCAATTTTTTGTTTTCTTCTCCATTCTTTTTATTAACGTTATCTGTTAACGTTTCTCCTTTCTTTTTATTCTTGTTTTGTATTTCGTTCTCTTTCTCTAACAGTGTGATACAATAAGCCTTTCTATTGTCTGCTTTATTCCTTTATTCTTAATTCAATTGGGCAATGATCACTTCCTAGGATATTAGCATGTATTTGGCTTTCTTCTATTTTATCTTTTAGGGTATTTGAAGTAATAAAGTAATCTATTCTCCAACCTACATTTTTTTCTCTTGCTTTCCTCATATAAGACCACCACGTATATGCTTCTTGTTTTTCTGGGTATAAATAACGGAAGATATCTGTAAATCCTGCTTCTAATAATTCTGTCATTTTTCCTCTTTCTTCATCTGTAAAACCTGCATTATGGTGGTTTGTTTTAGGATTTTTTAAATCTATCTCTTTGTGTGCTACATTTAAGTCACCACAATATATGACTGGCTTTTTCTTATCTAAGGAGGTTAAGTATGTTCTGATTTCATCTTCCCATATCATGCGGTATTCTAATCTTTCTAATTCTCTTTTTGAGTTTGGTGTATAACAATTTACTAAATAAAATTTTTCAAATTCTAAGGTAATAATTCTTCCTTCTTGGTCATGTTCTTCTATTCCCATTCCATAAGATACTTGGATTGGCTTTTGCTTTGTGAATATGGCAGTTCCTGAATATCCTTTTTTTACCGCACTATTCCAATATTGATAATAGCCTTCTAGTATTATTTCTACTTGTCCTTCTTGCATCTTGGTCTCTTGTACACAAAAAATATCTGCATTTATTTCCTTAAAAAAGTCCATAAATCCTTTGTTTAGCACTGCCCTTAATCCATTTACATTCCAAGAAATTAATTTCATTTCTTCCTCCTTATTTTTTGATTTTCGCATTATATCATATTTCTATTGCTTTTTACATAGTTTTATCAAAATTTTAAGAAAAAAGTGCTATTTAGGTTGTTTTCCTAAATAGCACTTTTTTTGTTAATATGCTTTCTTATATTTTATATATAATACCATACTACTAATGATACTAATTACTAATACAATCGCTATTACATGCCCTTCTCCTGTTTGAGGTAATTTATCTTTTGACACATTTGGGGTTTGGTTATTTTGAGGTTTATTATTTTCATTTGGTTTATTGTCTGGTTTGTTATCCTCTGGTTTGTTATCCTCTGGATTATTTCCGTTTGGCTTATTTTCTTCTTGGTTGTTATTGGCTTTGTCTTCTATTTTTATTTTCAATTCATTTCCTTGTCCTATTATGGTTTCTCCAGAAGAACCTTTTATTTCGCCTATTTTGATAGTCGTTTCTCCTATCTTTGCATTTTCTTTTACTTTTAATTCAAATGCACCTGTTACTGTTTTTTTGGTTACGCAATTTCCGTCTTTTGTATTCGCAATCATCGAACCCTCATTTTGCATAATTTCCCAGTTTTCACTTTTTACTTTTTCTATTTCACCAAAAACATTCGTATCATAGCTTATTTTGGCAGAATATGCTCCAATTCCTTTGTCTCCACTTTCTACTTTAATATTATCTAGAACGATAGAAACTTCAACGGTATCTCCTTTTTTTAATGTTGTTTTATTTGCCTGTAATGCTAAGTGAAAGCTATCTGCTGTTGTTGCATAAGATATACTATATAATGCAATGCATCCTATGAATATCGCTAAAATTGATTTCATTATTCGCTGTTTCATTTTCTCTCTCCTCTCTTTTATTTTTAAATTCCTCTTAATATTACTCTCTTCATTAAAAATAAATCGGTTATATCGATAATGCTATCTTGATTCATATCTGCATATTGTTTCTGCTCAGCAGTAAGAAGCCAATTCGTTTTGTTCCCTGCA
Source organism: uncultured Clostridia bacterium (assembly GCA_949155365.1). Lineage (GTDB taxonomy): Bacteria > Bacillota > Clostridia > TANB77 > CAG-508 > UMGS1663. The sequence goes on along the minus strand of CASCUT010000002.1, from coordinate 50,536 downwards.
ATAAGGTGTCTTTTTAAGTGAAATAAGTCGGTAATATCCACGGTTCCATCTTTGTTGATATCTCCCTTTTGTATGCTTCTAATATTTTCTATTTTAACTTGAACCTCTGTCTCATTTCCAGATAAATCTTTTATGATTATTTTTTCCGTTGTATTTTTCTCATATGTTTTGGTTAACTTCATTTGGTCTTCGGATAACGTCCATCCTTCTACTTTTTGTACTCTTTCATTTGCCTCAAGGGTAACAATAACTGGATTGTTTGTTTCTTCTTTTGTACTATATTTTACTTCAACAATTGCTGGAATAGCATCAATATCTGTTACATTTATCTGTATTGTTGTGATATTGCCTAGTTTATCTTTTACAGTAACTAGTTCTCTTGTATTTTCACTATATTCTTTACTTAGTACCTTTTTGTTCTCTGATCGTGTCCAACTTTCTACTTCTTGCACTTCTTCGTCACTCTTAATCCATACTAGAATGATTTTATTTTCTTTTGCTTTATATTCAACTTGTAGGTTAGGACCTTTTTTATCAATGTTTGAAATATTAACTTCCATGGATACACTATTACCTGCAATATCGTTTACTAAAACGGTTTCGTTTGTATTTTGTGTATATTCTTTTGTTAATACCTTTTTATTTTCTGATAAAGTCCATCCTCTTATTTCTTGTATTTCTTTATTAGAGGTGATGGTTGCTATTACATTTTGGTTTGTCATTTCTGTTGTACTATAAGTAATATTCGTGATTGGTGCTGTTTTATCTATGTTGGATATTATGATATTAGTAATTGTTTCATTTCCTGCTAAATCTTGAATACGAATTGTTTCTGTTACATTTTGCTTATATTCTTTTGTTAGAGTCTGTTTATCTTCGGATAAACTCCATCCTTCTACTTCTTGTACTTTTTCATTCGCATGAATGATTGCTGTTACATTTTGATTGGTAAGTGCTATATTACTATATCTTACTTCTATGCTTGGATTTGTATTATCTAATTTAAACATTTTACTTTTTTCAATAGTTTCATTTCCTAATACATCATAAGCTAAAATCCATAAATACCAATTTCCATCTTCGCCTTCTTTTACTACTTTTTGTCCATTTGTTAATGTATTCGTAAAATCTGCTATTTCTGGTCTTGTTTCTCCCTTCATCCACATATATTTTAGTGTGCTTTCATTAATATTGGCAAGGTTCTTTATTACTTCTACTTTTACTTCTGCTTTCTTTTGTGGCATAGTACTTCCATTTGGTGAAAAAGTAACTTTTGGTCCGTTTTTTATAATATTAGAAATACGGATAGTAACGTTTTGCTCATTTCCAGCTAAATCCGATACGGTTACTTGTTCTTCTGCATTTTCTGTGTATTCTTTGATTAAGGTATGTTTATCTTCAGATAATCTCCAACCATCTACTGGTTTTAGTATTTCATTTGCTGTAATTGTAGCAGTAACAGATCTATTGGTTGGACTTAGTGTTGTATATTGCACTTGTAAGGTAGGCATCGTATTATCCATATAGAATGCATTACTTCTTTGTATGGTTTTATGTCCTAATGAATCTTTTGCTAAAACCCATAAATACCATTCTCCATCACCATTTGCTTTTTCTATTATATTTCCATTGGTAAAATAATTCGTAAATTCACTTTCCTCTGGAGTAATCGTATCTCTTTGTGTCCATACATATTTTAAATTAGGGTCTATTTCTGACATATCATCTGTTACGGCAACTGCTGTAGCTTGTCTTTTTTGTACAAAATCATTTCCATCTGGTGAAAAAGAAATTCTAGGCCCTACTCTGTCAATTTGAAATACTTGACTTTTTGTTATTTGTTTATTTCCCAATAAATCTTCTGCTAATACCCATATATAAATGGTTTCACTTTGGCTTGGAAACGATGTTGAAAGGCCATATCCCAATGTTTGTCCATTTTGGAAAGAATCTCTAAACTGACTTTCTCCTGGTGTTTGTCCGTCTGTAGTAAACAATACTTTTAATGAATCTTCTTTTATTCCTACAATATCAGATACTTGTATTGTAACTTGTATTGAATCTGTGTCAATTGGTTTAGTTGTTCCATTTGGTGAAAATTGTGCCATTGGTCCATTATCATCTAAGACAATGTTATTGGTTGGAATGTTTTGTTGTAAATAGTTTGATACATAGGTATTACTATTACAGTATAGTTTCGTATTTTCATTTGGCAAACTTAGCATATCTATCTGATTAATAGAATTATTTAATACTATCTTTTTTAGAGCACTGTCATTTTCAAATACTTCTCTTCCTAAGTAGTTTACACCTTGTTCTAGAATTGCAATTTCTAAATATGGGTTATTGGCAAATGCTCCCTCTTTTATTTGTATCACTGTTCCTGGTATAGTAATCGTTCTTATTCCTGTATTCTCAAATGCATTACTTCCTATTATTTGTACTCCTTCTTCTAATGTCACTGTGTTTAAATTACTATTATTAGAAAAAGCAAAATTTCCTATTCTATTTACTGTATTTGGTATATTTATTTTTTGTATTCCTGTATTCTCAAACGCATTGTTTCCTATTACGTATACTCCTCTTTCGATTTCTACACTTTGTAAATTTACATTATCAGCAAATGCATAATCTTGTATTTCCTGAACGGTTCCTGGTATGTTTAATTCTGTCATTCTTGTATCGTAAAAAGCTTTCTTTCCTATAAAATTTATTCTTGCACCATTTTCAAATATTATATTTTTAGATAGGCCATTGTGTGCAAATGCTTCTTCTCCTATTACATTTATTTCTGAGCCATCCAATATAAGTTCTTCAATACCTTTACTCGCAAAAGTGGTTGGTTCTATCTCATTAATTCCTCTACCAATTGTTATCGTATGTATTCTTGCTTCTTCAAACCACTCTCTTCTAACACTTCCTACCTCCCTAATAAGAAGTTGATAAATTTGAGTTCCTCTAAAGGCTTGATTTATTATTTGAACATTTCTTGGAAGTGTTAATTCTTCAATGCTACAATTAGCAAATGCTGATTGCCCAATTTCTCTTGTATTATCTTGAAATCCTAACTTACCTATCTGTGTATCCGAAAAACTGTTGTAACTCATTATTGTTTGATTGGATATTTTTAAATTTCTAATATTAGCTTGTACAAATGCAAAGGAGTCAACTAATGGTCCTTGTAATTCTAAATTTTGTATTACACTTCCTTGAAAAGCCGCTTCCTGTATTCTATTACTTGCTCCCCCATTTATCACTGCTGTATCTATATAAGTATTTTGAAAAGCATTCATCTCTATCTCTAAATTATTCCCTGAAATAGACAGATTCTTAATTGTACTGTTCTTAAAGGCTGAATTTTCTATTATTCTAATACTATTCGGAATACTAATACTTTCTATTGTCCTTTCCCTAAAGGCTTCCCATTCTATTTGCGTCACATCATATCTTTTTGTTCCTGAAGTCTGTTCGTCTGGATTTCTCATTTCTATACTAATCATTGAAGGAATAACAATATTACTACTGTCTAGTATATAGGATATTACGGCAACTTCATGGTCATTTAAAATTCGATAAACCAAACCAGTATCGCTATCCTCTATTGTCTCTCCTATTACTGGCAATTTTGTACCTTCTATTGTTATTGTATAACTCGTTTTTTCCCATCCTAATATCAATAATGTTACCATTATTAATATTACAAGAATTCTAATTCCTATTTTCACCTTATTAGACATTCTCTCTTCTCCTTTCATTTTGCATGCTTGTTACATCTATTTTATATTTTATACAATATAAATACAATATCTCTTTTAAGTATTACACTGATATTACAATCCTTTTGCTTGCGGAAAGAGTACTTTCCTTCCTTTCTTTTCTCTTTATTAAATTTTAGTTACAATTCACTTTTGTTTAAAATATCAAAAAAACCAGTATCTACTACTGGTTTTAATCTAAAATTCATAAATATAAGCTTCTACATTTTTTCTTCCATACTTTAATGCACTGCTATGAGAATCCATATATACGTCTAATTTACTATTCGAAATGGCTCCTCCTCTATCTTGTACTACGAACCATCCTCCATTTGGCTTGTCTTTTAAAGCTGGAATATAAATAACAGTTCCTAGTTTATAACCTTTTCCTGCTGCTACCGTGTACCAAGCGGATGCTTTTGCTCCCGATGCGGTAATTCCGTTTGTTTTACCACAACATTTTGCACAAGAGCAGTAAGCTGAGGTATTGAATGTTTTTACCGTAGGTGTAATTCCTTCTACTTTTTTTGCTAATGTGGTAGACGCTGTTACGGCTGGATTTGTCGTTGCCTTTCTTTCCCCTGCACTTCTTGATGTAATTTGTATGGTTCTAACTTCTACAATTTTGTTCACTGGTTCTTTTATTATTTTAGATGAAATTTCTGTTTTTTCTATTTCAATTTCATTTTGATATTTTATTTTGTAAGTAACTTCTTTTAATCCATCTTTTCCATTTTGTACAATTCTATTTTGCTTTGTTCCTTGCCCAGTTGCTTCTTTTGTAATGGTTTCAAATGGTATTACAACTTGTTCGGTTACTAATTTCTCTGTAATCGTTCCATAAGAACTTAATATTTCTTCTGCTGTAATAACGGCTTCTACTTCGGCAATTTCCGTTATTCCATCTTCTTTATTTACAATTCTTATCGTTCTATTCTCTGCTATTTCTAGTTCCAAACTAGGAATGGTTATTTCTTCTGCTGTTAATGTGATATGATTTTCTTCCAATATATCTGCTACTCTTGTTTTCGTTGTTAATACTGTCATTTCATAATCGTTTGAAAGTATAATTTTCACATTGGTTACTCTTGCACTCGATGCCATAACACCTATTCCCGTAAGGAAAATAAGTACTAAGCTAATTCCTATTATTTTAATTAAGGATCCGGATGCTTTTTCATTTTTGTTCATAAAAAATTTTCCCTCCTTTTTATGCAACAACCTTATTATATCATTGATTCCATTTTGTGTCAAATTTTGTTAGTTTTTCTCTTTCCTTAGAGACATGAGGAATTACCATTTTTCCAAAAACTTCCGAAACTTGTGTAATCATTGCCCTCTCTATATTATATGTAGCTTGTACTAAAAGTATGATTATTTTTGAGAAATTTTACCAAATATCGTTAACGCATTTCGGTAACTCTGCTCTGCTACTTCTTCCAGCGATATGCCTTTAAAATCTGCTATTTTTTGTGCCACCAGTCTCACATTTCTCGAATCATTTCTACTACCTCTCTTTGGCTCAGGTGCTAAATAAGGGCTGTCCGTCTCAATCAACATTCGATTCATTGGAACCATCTTCACAATTTCCTCTGCATTTTTTGCATTTTTAAACGTAATAGGACCCGCAAAAGAGATAAAAAAATCAAGTTTCAGCGCTTCTTTAACCAATTCACGGTTCAAAGGGCAACAATGAAACACTCCACGTTTTTCTACTGGATGTTCTTTCAACATTGTTAATGTATCCTCTACCGCTTCTCTTGTATGAATTACAATAGGAAGTCTATAATCATTTGCCATCTCAATCTGTCTTTCAAACAACCTCTTCTGAATCTCCTTATTCTCCTTATTCCAATAATAATCCAATCCAATCTCACCAACAGCTACAATCCTTTTCTTATCATCCTGCACAATCAACTCTCGAATCTGCTCCACCATTGTATCTATTCCTTCTAACCCATCTGGCACATCATTTGGCGAAACCCCACAAATAGCATAAATAAAAGGGTATTTCCTCGCCAAATCCACACTAAACCTAGACGATTCCACATCATACCCCACACAATTCCATCGACTAATTCCTTCCTCTTTCGTTTTTCTAATTAACTCTTCTCTATCCTCATCAAACTTATCATCATTATAATGCGAATGCGAATCAAAAAACTCCATCTACACCTCTCTCCTCCTTCTAAAAGAACAAAAAATAAAAAAACAAACTAAACTATCAATAAAAAAATCCTATCTTTCTCCTATAGAGTAACCCATTCGAAAGCATAGAAAACAATTTATGGAATGACGAATGCGATTGAAAGGCTTGTAGCAATTCTTAAAGAAAAGGGAATGAGGAAGCGCATCGCGAGAGGCTCGTTCCCTTTTCTTTTAGAATTGGTAAAGCCTGTAATGAAGCCGAGGAATGAAATAAATTGTTTTCTATGCTTCCGAATGGGTGGCCCCTTTAACACCTCTTACTCCCCCATTCAATCCGCCTTACTAACAACTACACAACTAGCAACCGCCACCTCTTTCAAATGCGATAAACTAATATCCATCTGTTCAATCCCATACCCATTCTCCTTCAAAAAATGTACAACTGGTCTTCCCTTCTCATCATTCAAAATCTCCACATCCGTCCAACCAATCTCATACTTATTCTCTAGCAAAGAAGAAATCGCCTTAAAAATAGCCTCTTTCCCCGCAAACCTAGCCGAAAAATGCTGATACCTCATTTCTTTCTTACTATTGCAATACGCAATTTCCTTCTGCGTAAACACCTTACTAAGAAACTTCTCTCCCATTCTCTCTATGGAATCCTGTACTCTCTTTACCTCTATCACATCCACTCCACAAGTAACCCTCAAAACTTCCTCCTATTCCCTTCAAACCGTTTTCCTACAACCAATGAAACATAACAAATAGCAAAGTTCCCACTAACACTGCCATCAAAAAATAATTTATCTTTCTTGTCACTCCAATAGTTAAATCTTTATATATCATCTCATATTGATTTTTTGTCTCTGCATATAAATACTCTAACTCCAATGTTTCCTTCCATTTTTTATGCAATCTACAACCTTCCTCATCTTCTGTTATCTCTTGTATCCAAACATTACTTGTAAAATCCAAAAACTGTTCTTTCGCCTTTTGGAACTTTCTTGTCTTTTTTCCCTTTTTAAACTCTAAATTCATTTTCTTTAAATAAATTTTTTTATATAATGTCAATAGATAGGTATACAAATATTCTTTTTCAAACGCAAATGGCAATTTTGTATAATTTTCCGGATAAGAAGTCGTCGTTAATAACACCGTTCCCTGCTTTGTAAATCCCATCCTCGTATATTTTAAGGGTTGCCATATTTGCTTACGATATCGCTCTTCACTGTAATTCACTTGATAATTACTTGGTAAGATATTACTAAACTTCACAAACTCTTCTTTTAGGTCAGAAAAATCCTCTTCTTCTAACTTTCTTTCCATATCATCTAAACACACATACGAATAAGTTAAAAATCTTTCTTTCTCTAAATTCATTTCTTTTGCTTCTTTATTACTACCTGTTATCCCTTTTATTACCGTAGACAACTCCTTCATATCCTTAAACGCATTTGTTTGTAAGCGAATATTTTCATAATTTTTTAATGAAATAAACTCTGAATTAATATCACGAAACTTATAATTAAAGTTTAAAACATCTGAAAAATTATTTTCTCCTTCTACCGTTGTTTTTAATAATAAAAAACAAATTCCCGTTTGAAAACATACAATTTCTATTTTTTGAATATCAAAAAAGATACCATTTGCTTCTCCTACTTTTCCTTGTATTTCTTCCCCTAGTGTATATTCAAACATCGTACAAGGATATTTCGCAAGCAAGGTAGATTTCATTTTTACTTCTAACTCTTCTAATTTTCTTTTTTTCTCTTTCGAATAAGAAAAAGACCAAAATAAATATTCTCTTACTTTTGGTAAAAAATAAGTATAAATATTGAAATCTTTTTCTCTCTCCCATATTTTTAATTTACAATGTTTATCCCTTAATAGCTTTAATAAATATCTTTCATATTTTTCTTCTTCTATAATATAAGGATAAATAAAATACGAATATTGATATTTTGTCTTTTGCTTCATTTTTTTCTCCTTTGTTTCAAGTAGCAAGGGAATGTCTTATCTTCATTCCCTTGTCTGCTTTTTTATTATCTTGTGTAATAATTTGCATTTAAGTCACTTGCTAAATGCCATTTTGAAATAAAGTCTACTACTAAGCTGTTTTCTAATGAATATGTTGGTTCTACTACTACTTTACCTTTTGCATCTAGGCATCCCCATTTTCCGTCTTTTTTTACTGCTACATATCCATATTTATTTTGTTCTGTCGCATCTTCATATTGGTAGTCTACTACTACAATTCCTTTTTCATTCACATAGCCATATTTTCCGTCTTTTTTGCTTAAGAATATGGTATTTGTTTTTAATATTTCGGTATTTTCTTTTTTCTCTAATTTAAAGTTGTAATATTGGTATTCTCCATTTTCTCTTACTCGAATGTAGTTTTTATCTTGGTTTATTTCTGTTATCATTCCGGTTACTTTTACTGTTAAATTTCGATCTAATAATTTTGATTCTAATGTTTCTGTTTCCGCTTGTAAAAATCCAATATTACTTAAATAATTAATGTAGGTATACTCAAACGCTAGTGCTTCTTCCTTACTGCTTGTTAGTATTCCATATCGATTATCTTTTTTTGCAATATAGTAGTCCGAAAAAGCATAGGTTAAGTCATCATAGATGGCTGGTAGTTTTTCTTCTGCTTTTGTATTAATTAGTCCGTATTTTCCATTTACTTTTATTACAATATTCTCGCCATTCATTTCTATTACTTCTTCAAAACGGTTTTCAATAAAAGACTCTCCCTCTGTGTTTACAATCTTCCAAATGTTTCCTTCTTTTACTACATACATTTTGTTTCCATATACTTTTTGAATCGCATCATATTTTTCCTCTATTGCCATACTAGTATCATAGTTTATAACACCATATTTTCCTTGCTCATTCTTTACAATAAATCCATTTTCATATTGATTCGTAAGGGATGTTATCTCTTGGTATTTATTTTCTATTATCACTTTTCCCATACTATCTACTAGACCTTTTTTCTTTTCTATCTCTGTTACAAAAACAGATTTTACGCCTTCTATTGGTTCTATCTTATCTTGTATGCAACTAATTAACTCTTTTCCTTCTAAATTGATTAATCCATATTTTCCATCTTTTTGCACTTTTAGTATATTGGTTTCATAGCTTAGTGTATGATTTTCATCTTGGTAATAAATTGGCTCTATTTTATCGTAATTTGTATATAACGTTTGTTTCTTTTCATTAATTGCTTTTGATTGATAAGTACCTTCTTCATAGTTTACCTCTTCCATACAAATAAAGACTGGTTTTGTACTATCTGGTATTACAATCATTTCTTCATAACTTGGCTCTATGACCACATTACCTTTTGTGTCGATTACCCCCCATTTTTCTTGTTCATATATTGCATAATATGCTAGTGGAAATAGTTTTTCATTTGTTTTTGATCCACCTTTTAAGATTTCCTTCATTCCTAATATAAACATAAAAATTACAAGAATAGCTATCAAAACAGCAAATACTTTTTTCATGTTTAATTTTTTATCTCCATTATATCTTCTTCCTCGTGTTCTATTTCTACTCATATTAATCTCTCCTTATTATTAGGCAATTCTTTTCTCCTATACTATACCATATTTCGGCATAAAAAAACAAGGTTTTACACCTTGTTTCTTTTGTTTTTCTTTTTTCAGCATGTTTTTATGAAATGTAAGGAACCCTTTATTCTTCTTTTTTGTACTTTCGCTATTTTTATTTATTTTGTGGATTTCTTTTAATTTTGGCTACCATTACTGTCATATCGTCTTTGGCCATTCCATAGTTGTTGTCAATTGCTTCTTGTAAAATAATATCTGCTATTTTTTGTACTTCATTTGTCTCTATTTCTTCTAACAAGAATTTTAACCATAGTTCTTTGTTTGTGTATTCTTCTGATGACTCTAAAATACCATCACTACACATAACTAAAATATCTCCTTCTTGCAAATCTTTATCATAGACTACCAAATCAATGTCACTTAAAATTCCTGTAGGTAGTGATACTGATTTTAATACTTGGACATTTCGGTTATTCTTTACATAGGTTGGACAAGCTCCATTTTTAATAAATTCTAGATTTCCGGCGTATAAGTCTAATACGGCAATATCTAATGTTGCATACATGTCTTCTTGTCCTATTGTGTTTAAACATGAATTGATTAATCTTAAAGAAGCATCTTTATCAAAGCCAGCAGACAATAATTTTTCCAACATAGTAATTGCTGTTTTACTTGCTTTTCTTGCCTCTGCTCCAGACCCCATTCCATCACTTAATGCAATTAGATATTTTCCATCTTCTAGACTGGTTTGAATGGAAGTATCTCCTGATACTGTCGAGCCTGCTTTCGTAGCTTTTGCTACTCCTATTTGAACGATTTGTTTATCTTCTGACAAATAGGTATATTGACAGTTTGGCCTTTTTGCTCTTAATGCACACTCTTGCTTTTGTAGTACCATATTTTCTTTGCATGCTTTGGATAACATTTTTGTCATTTTCTTTACATTACAAGCTGGGTTTTCCACATTTTCACAACAATCTGTGTATAAGGTTACTTTTGTTCTTCCTGAAGTTTCTTTTTTAATATTAATATTTTGTACTTTTATTTCTTTTTCTTGTAATAATATTTGGATTTCTTCTTTTTCCTTTGCAAATGGATCTTCTTCCTCTTGTTCAATTTCACTCGCTAATGCTCCTATTGCTTTGGATACTTCTTCTAATTGGTTTGAAACCGCTTTTTTATTTTCATCTAATTTTTTCTTCCATATAAAGTTTAGTTTGCTTACTTTATAAGAATCGTTCATCGCTTTTACCATTTGGGCAATATCTCGTTCTACTGCATCATTGATATATTCTCTTTCATACCCTATGATATAATTATTATGGTTTGCTAATATGGTTAATAAATCTCTTCTGGTGATGATTTCATTTTCTAATAAGTGTTCAAAAATATCTTCTAATAAATTATCTTCTGGTGTGTAAATATCATCAAATAGAATGTTTTCTTCTAAACCTTCTATATTATTTTCCAATTCTTTCTCAAAAATGGTTAAATTATCTTCTTCTTGTCTTTTTCGTTCGTCTTCATCTACAATGGTAGCTGCTGCTTCTTTATATGTTTTTGCCATTTCGAAGATGGTCTCTGACATGCTATTTAGTTTATAAATTGCTTCCTTATTTTCTTCTAATGTATTTCTACTACTTTCTGGTAATAGTTTTGTATTTCCATAGAATTCTTCAATGTCTATTTTCATTTTGTTTGGTAGTGCTAATAAGCCTAAAGATGCAATTAGAATTTCTTGTAGTGCGATGATAGAAGAGGTATTCCCATTTGTTATATAGGAAAGTAGAATATTTCCCAATACAAATCCTATTACTACTCCTATTTTTCCTAAACGATGGAATATGCCTGCTATCATTCCAGATAAGGCATAGGTTGCAATCATGATTGGCTCTGCCTCTCCAACAATACCTACCACACTACCTATCGTAACACCTGCTGTTGCTCCTACTAGTATTCCATTTTTCCAACCCATAATAAGAACAATTAAAATACATAAAATATTTCTTACGGAGTAGCCAAATACATTGATATTTCCTATAGCACAAACACTAATAGCAAATAGCAAACTTGCTCCCATCACTTCTTCTATCGAATATGCTTTTCTTTCTCCTATACTTGTAATAGCAGGAATGCTATTGGCAAATATTTTATAAAATATGTATGTTGCTATACTCTGAATAAAGCAGACTAGTAAATCATACACCATGATTTCTTTCCCTAGTATTTGCGCTATTTGTACAACAAGGCAACTAATAAATAAGCGAAGCCCTAGTTTTCTTTTTTCATTAGATTCTTCTGCATATTTAGGAGCTTTTATTAAAATGCTAACAAACACTAGTAGTAATGTTAGTAGCACTCTTACTGTTGCTTGTCCACCAAAGGCAATGCTTGTCCCAGTAACTACCAAAATGCTTACGATTCCAATCGGAATACAATTGCTAAGTGTTGCCATTAATATTGCCATTCCGAAAGGTGCTAGTTCTTTATTCATTCCGAAACTAACAAAAGAAAGCAAAAAGGATACTAGGTACACTATCCCTAATTGCTTGCTTAAACACTTTTTCAGTACTTGCTTTATGTTCATTTTTTTATTTAATTCAACATCCTCATAGGTATTTTGATTTTCTTCAAAATCCTTTGCTATATTTTGAAACATCCTTTACCACCTCTTACTTTTTTCTTTTCGTTTTTCTTTGCTTGTTTATTTTAGTACAAACTGTTTTCATTATTTGTCGTTTTTGGTACGAAAACAAAAAAAGTTTTTTACAACTTGTGATATATTTTTCTCTTTTCTTTATTTTTTATCTTTTATTTCTCTTTTGTTTTATGTATTTTATCGTAAAATAGGGAAAAATACAAGTGGTTCAAAGAAAAAATGATAGAAATAGAAAAATAGTAGAAGATGATATTCTTCTACTATTTTTGTTTTATGTCTCTTTTGGGAACGTCCCCAAAGGGACATTTCTTATTTTCTTAGTACTTTGTTTTTGATAAAGAAGATTCCGCCTACTAGAGTTATTACAGATAATAGTGTGACTGCTATGATGATGATTGGTCTTCCTGCGTTTCCGAATGGTGGTAGAATTCTTACGATTTCTGACATGTCAGAGTCTAGTTCTTGTGGTTTTTCGGTTGGGTCTTGATTTCCGACTACTGAGTATTCCATTCTTCTACCTACTGTGTTGCTTGTTTTTACAATTTCTACTATATTCTTGTAGGTTAAGTCATCTGCATCATTTTCTGCTGTGATTAATTGGGTTAATACTAATGGTACATTGACACTATCTTTTGCATTATTATCTACTTTCTCTTTATATAGGTTTGGTACTAAATCAGCATTTAGTTTGTCTGTAATGATAATTGTATTATATTTGTTTACTTGTTCTTTTAGTTTTTCATTTACTAAACCTTGATTCCTTATTTCGTCTTTGTCAATTACTTTCCAATTACTGTTTCTTGAAGCGTCGAATTGTAAGTTATTTGCTACATAATCAATTACTTGGTCTGCTCTTGTTGTTACTACTTTTGCATTTCCGGATTTGTTTCCTGTGTAGTAGAATGCATTATCTTTGTAATCTACTTCTCCTACGTTAGTAACGGTTACTCGGTAAGTAATTTCTATGGTTGCACCATGCATTAATTCTTCGTCCATTGTTAATTGGATTAGTCCAAATTTATTTGCGTTTTTCTCTCTAATGTTTTGAATGTCTTTAAATTTGGTTTCGTCTAAGATGTTTCCTTTGTAAGCTGTGTCATATACTTTATGGTCTCTCCATAATACGTTAGTTGCTTTTTCTTGTGCGTCAAATAGGATAGAACCATCGGCTAAGGTTAGTTTTACATTGGTTACTTCTTTGTCTAATACAAGGGCTGATTTTGCTCTTTCTTCTAGTCCTAAGTCTACATTTTCAATTTTATAGTTTCTTGGTTTATTGTTTTGTGTTTGATTTTCTGTTCCTGGTTTATCGTATTCTAGTTCAATTACCATCATACCTGTTTCTGCTTTCATTTTTGTATTGGTCATTAGGTCTTTTAGTAATTGATTTCTATCATTCATGGTGTCATAGTCTGATTTATGAGAAGCTAATACTTCCGCAATGTAGTTTGTTACATCATTATCTGAGTAGTCTACTACTTCATTTCTTCTGCTTTCAATATCTTTTGCATCAGATACATCTTTCTTTGCATCGGAAGCTGTAATATCATATACGTAACCTTTTTGCTCTGCAATATTTTGTGTTGCTACTGCGGTTTCATTGTTCGATGCATCCGCTTTAAAGGTACTTACTTCTGTTAATACTTCTCCTAAGGTTTCAATTCCTAAGTTCCATGTTGATGCTTTATGCCAAATGTATCTTAAGTTGTTGTTTTCGTTTTTCCAAACGTTTGCTTTTCTAAAGTTTGATACAAGATTTTGATTAATTCCTTCTTGGTAAGTGGTTGATTTATAATCTTGTCCATTGTAAGATTTTTCATTTAATCCACCCGCTTTTAAGGAAGATGGTGTTACAGTTCTTACGGTATCTCCATAAATAAATCTTACTACATATTTACCTGGCATAAAGGACTTGAATGCATATTGACCATTGTGTGCTGTTTCGAATTTGTAATCTGGTACAATTCCTTTATAATTAATAATCGGTGTTTCTGCATCTTTGGTACCTGTTCCAGTTCCTTTTTCAATCGTATTTGGTCCTCCGATTTCTTCTCCTATTTGTGTTGCTGGAGCTCCAAATTCTCTCCATACATATTCTTTTCCGTTTTCCATTAATTCTACTAATTGTACAGTTACACCATTAATTAAAGTCTCTTTGTCTTGTCTGATACCATCTCCTGTTGTAGTAACTCCAATACTTTCTGTTCTTGCATCTTCCCAAACATTTCCTACAATTACTCTGTTAGTTTCATCATCACGGTATAAGATAATTCTAATGTTTGGTGCTTTATCGGTATCATCTTCAAAGTTATTATAATTAATTGCTCCATCTTTTGGCACATCTGCTGGATTTAAGTTACCTGGGTTAGAGTCTCTATCTACAATACCTGCTGGCTTAAAGCTTACATCCCCAACGTTTGGTACTTGTGTTCCTTGTGCATATTGGGTAGAGTATCCATTGATTTCTACAATGTTTTCTTTACCTACACCGATTGCAGCTGCTGATACTACATCTTCATCTAGTTTTACCCAATCTTCGTTGTCAATTCTATCTTTCTTTACTTTAAATGTTAAGTATACATAGGCTGTTTGTCCAGCGGCTAAGTAACTACTATTTTCGTCACCCATTGTGCTTAAGCCTGTTACATATAAGTTATCATATCCATTAATTTTAGTTACTGTATTTCCAGAGTAACGTGTAGTATTGCTTGCCCCTACGCTGTATCTACCTTTTTGTGCTGCATTTGGACTGCTACGTTTTACTTCAATATAAGAACGTTCATCTATGTATTCTAAGTCTTGGTCATAGTAATCTACTAATTCATCTACTCTTGCTCTAATACTTAAAGCTTGGTTACGTACCATAATTTTATAAGTAATATATATTTCTAGTTCGTCTGATTTTGATTTTCCAAGTTCTGTCATTTTTTCACCATACATACTAGCTTTATAAATATAATCTGATTTGTATAGTTCTCTTGAGTAAGAAGTTCCATAGTTTGTTCTATAGGCATCGCTTACTTGAGTTTCTCTCCATCCTTTATCGGTATTAAGAACACTTGCGTCGGAAAGGTTTACACCAATTGTCCAAGAATTATCTGCCTCAATTTTATTTTCAATCGTATCATAGGTATATCGATGTGTTTGTCCATTAATTTCTA
Source organism: uncultured Clostridia bacterium (assembly GCA_949155365.1). Lineage (GTDB taxonomy): Bacteria > Bacillota > Clostridia > TANB77 > CAG-508 > UMGS1663. The sequence continues at coordinate 35,232 of CASCUT010000002.1, read as the reverse complement.
AGTCTACATGGTCTACGTCCTTTTTAATAGCAAGGTCTGAATCTTGTCTTGGATGTAGACCTAGGTTAATGTAGTATGCATTTGGATATAATACATCTGCATTTGGTGTATACAAGCAAGGATATTGGAAGGTATCGATAACAAATAGACTTGGTACTGGATATAAGTCATAAGATCCACTTCCTGGTCCTGTATAAGCATCCATTAAAGAGTCTTGTACATATTGTTGCATACTAGCATCTCCGCCACCTGTTGGATTACCAAATTCATCAATGGCACCTGCCTTAAATAGTTCTTCTCTTGTATAAGTTTTATTTGGTCCCATATAGTTTTCAGGGGAAGAGCCTATGGATGCAAATTTGGCATTAAAAGCTACTCTTTCACCAGTTTTGTCTGTTGCATTAGAGTTTGTTTGCCATCCTGCATCATACCAAGTATCTGAACTTGCATAAGTGGTTGGCTCATAGTATTGTCCATTGTATCTAAATTTTACATAGTATTGATACATAGAATTCAAATCAGTGAAACGATATTCTCCATTTGCATTTGTTTTGGTAGTTCCAATTTGCTCGCCACCTTCTTTATATAAAGTAACTTGTACATTAGGAACTCTTGTTTCTCCATTATCAATTCCATTTGGTAGGCTCTCTTTTCCGCCATCTTCATCTACCCATACATATCCACCAAGTTCCATTGTTAAATCAATTGTAATTCCTCCACCAGTTCCTATGGTACTTCCTAAACCTACAATTTTGTATTCTCTTTCTGCCTTTCCAATTACGCTTAATTCCTGAGCATCTGCTGATTTGTATTCTGGTTTCATCATAACATATGGCATATATACTGTAAAATTCGCATGTTTAACAATCGTTTCATACCAAATAGTCGTTGTTGTTTCAACTTTTCCATCAGCACCTATCTTATCTGTTCCATCCTCATTTTTTACATTTTCTGTTCTCTCATGTTTCACTCGCCAAGAAAATGTATAATTCGCTGATCCATCCTTCATTGGATATAATCCACCTAATATTTGACAATAACCATAGTATCTATAAATATTGGCTTGTGCTTGAAGTTCTGCATTTAGAGTAGCCTTTGTACTATTGATGTATTCAAATCTTACATCTAATGTAACTTCTTTTGGAAAACCTGCTTTTTCTGCTGAAAACTTAACAAAGAATTTTTGTCCTGGTCTTGGATATTCTTTTTCCATTCCATTAGAACCTGGTATCATTGTTCCTGTACCTTTTCCATTTTCTAAGATAATTTCAATTCCATCATGAGATTCATCATATAATAAGTTTTCATCATTATTGATAACAATGGATTTCATATAAGAAATATCTTCAAAGAAAGGATAACTTACCGAATAAGGTCCTACAATATATTCTTTATTGTCTCTATCTACAATTACTTGTGCTTGAGAGTCATCAATAGAAGCTGTGAATTTTCCACCAAATTTTTCATATTCTTTTGCTTTTTCGTAAAGTGGGATTGCATTTGCTGTTAGATGTGTTGTTGGCGTTCTTCCACCTTCTTCTTCTAATACTTTCCAATAAGCTCCTTGAATATCGTTTAATGTATATTCAGAAGCATAATCTTTTGAACCATAGGCATCTTCAGATGCTGAGAAAATAAATGCTTTTTTATCATTTGTATAAGTTGTTCCTCCTGTTTCGGCATAACCAGCTTTTCCTCCAGAACTTTGTTCCATAACTACAACTTCTGGGCCTTGTGTTGCTGTTATAGTAGGTTCACCATATTGAGCATCGATAGAAGAACTATATCTGCCTGGCCACATTTCTTTTCCTAATGCTTTCAAGAAGTTTTCCATAATTGTATGACTATTTGTTTCTGATCTGGCAATTTCTTGCAATATTCCTAACAAGTCGTCATCACCAGTTTCTCCCCCTGTTGTACCTACTAAATATCCCATTGCATTAAATGGACCTGGTAATTTTACACTTTTTTCCATTTTATAGCTTCCTGCTACATATCCTACCCATGCTTCTGCCATATCTTTATATTTCTTATTTAGTCTAGTCTCTAATCTTTGTAGCTTTTCGCCAATAGTTTCTGCATTTATTGGTATGTTAGCCTCTTGTATTACTGTTCCAGCAGGCTTTAGCCAGTGAATGTTGTTTGCATCATATTTGGCATATCTAACATAAGAACCATAATCTGCACAATAAACTACTTCTCCATCCATCGTTGCTTTCCATGAATTAGTTGGAAATAATAGTCGGCTATCCTCTAATGTTACATTTCTTTTGGCTCCACTTCCATAATATTGTGGTAACATTCCAGAACCACCAGCGGTATTTCTTGCTGGCATCATAGAACTTTTATCAAATAATTTTTCTACATCTACTTTTGTTTCTACGGTTACTGCCTCTACGCTTTGATGTAGTATAATCATACTCATGATGAGAAGAATACTAATTCCTATTTTTTTCAAAAGAGTATATTTTTTCATTTTTTCCATTTTACGCATTCCCTCCTTCCTATTGTAATACTTTCTTTTTGATAACATATGCTCCAATTGCAATGGTAGCAATAATGGTTAAACTTAATCCTATTACTAGGATGGTTTCACCTGTTTTTACGGTAATTAATACATCTGCTGATGAAATATCATCTTCTGTTGATATTTTATTTCCTGGTGTAGAATCTACATCGGCAATTCCTAAATCATTATAGCTTTCATAAATTTCTGCTGTATTGTTATATAGTCCTACATTATTTTCTGTTAGTTTCTTTGTTAATAGTAATGTTACTTCTTTACTCTCACCTGGATTAATTAAGGTATTTGCTAAACTTGAATTGTAAAGGATACCATTTCCAGAAGTATACCAATCTTTGTTAAGTTCTGAATTGAATTTCATTTCACTTGGCATATAATCTGCAATTTTCTTTACATATCCTGAAATAGCACCTTCGTTAGTTACTCTCATTTTGTATTCTACAATAATAGTAGTATTATTAATTTGTTTTCCAACTAGGTCTCTTTTTGCAAGTTTGCTATCATTGTATTCATATGTTTTAGCACCAGTAGAATCTTGTACCGTAATTCTAGATACGAACTTATCAAGTTTCAAATCAAATTTAGGATTAGAAACAAGGCCTAAGTCGATATTGTATCTATTACTGTCTGTTATTTTAATTTCTTCTGTAATACCTGCTACTCTAGTAACACCATCTAATGTTATTTTGCTATCAACTGCGTCAGAGTTAACCGTTTCGTCTACTCCTTCTTTTCGATAAGCAGTTGCACTATAGTTCGCCGTATCATATAAGAAAATGACGGTATAACTGCCAGGAAGCAAATTACTGAATGTGTAATTTCCATTTTTGTCTGTTGTTGTTTTTAACACTTCTCCTTTATCATTTCGTACTAAATCACCTGTTTTATTATTGAATAATAGTACTGGTACATCCGATAATATTTCTTCTTCTTCTTGTCTTTGTCCATCTTGATTTTTGTCAATCCAAACGGTACCCATAATACGTTTTCTCTGTTGATTTGGCTTGTTTTCATCATCTAAAATACCTTCGTCAAATTTATCTATGATAATGGTATAAGTATTACTTTCCATTGGTGTAATACCTTCTATTTCTATTTTTGCTTTATTTGCAATTGTTTTTTCTTCTGGTAGCATCTTAACGGAAACGTTAACTTCTAATGTTATTTTTTCTTTTCCTTTTAGATTTACTTTTATGCTGTTTTCGTAAGAACTTTCTCCCTTTCCTGTTTCTTTTACTATTTTCATAGAGTTTAGTGTAAGTTCTTCTGGTAAAATATCGGTAATTTTTACATTATATAAATCTGCACTTGATAAATTTTCAATGGTAAAGATAAATTTTAAGTCTTCTCCTGCTGTAATATGTGTGTTTTGAGGAATGTTAGAAGTTTGTGTTACTTTTAATCCTATTTTTCCTATTTGAACTGGTTTTACTTCAATTGGTTGCATTCTAGCATCTTTTCCAGATACGCTTGCTTGAATTGTTACTGTTTTATCATAAACATTTTCTTCTAATGTTCCTATTTTTACTTTTAACGTAATTCCTTTTGCTGTTTCTCCAGATACTTCTCCTAAAGGTATTGTTAATGTTCTTGTTTTACTATCGTATTGAGAAGAAATACTATTAGTAATATCTGTCGTTGTATTTCCTTGTCTATTTTTTATTTCAATTCCTTGATATTCAATTTCCTCTGGGAATTGAATGATCATAGTAGTATCTTCTTTGGTTATTTGAAAATCTGAAGATATTACTTCTATATAATAGGTGTAAGCATCATTTTCTTTTAAAATTTCTGTTTCTTTCATGACACTTGTTGCTACAATATAATGAGTTCTAGCAATGGTGTTACGTAATGTAGGAAGTTGAATTTGTCCTGAAATATTGTCAGCAACAATATTTGCTCCTATTTCTACTAGTTTGGTGTCTTCTGTTTCAAGAAGATTTCCTGCTAGCATGTAAATTTCTTTCGTTACAGAATTGCCAGGTTGAATATCTCCAAGAGAGATGGTTGCAGAAGTTTCTCCTTTAAGGTCTACTACTTTGAATGGTCTATCCATGTCATCTTGAGGCTCTACAAGTTGAAGCTGTTCTGGGATAGGAATGATGGTAGAAACATTATGAGCCGTTTCAGTACCTGTATTCTTAACGGATAAGGTATATTTAATCACATTGCCAGATAAAACTTCTTGATTTTCTGGTGTATTAGAGGAAATTTTAGCTTCTAAAACAGGTCCTCTACCAGTAGTAACGCCTATTTTAGCAGAAGCTTGTTTGTCGGTAATCATTCCCGTAGCTAAATTGTTGTTAAAGTATACAACATAGTTTTCATAAGCAGATTGGTTGTGTTGAAGGTTAGCAGGAATGATAGCAGAGTAGTTAAAAGAAAACATATCTCCTGAGTTCATCGTGTGGTCTTTTAAGACAATACAATAGGATTTTATCGTATGTAAGTTTGCAGGAGAAGTGGTCCAAGCATTGGCAGGGTTGGTTAAATCTTTTGTAGCTTGAGCGTTTTCTGAATAGTAGATTTCTATTTTACTTGGGTCTACCCCATTTACCTGAATAGGAGTAGATAAGTTCAAATCCATAGTAGAGTTTAAATCTTTTCCTGTATCAATTTCTGTATTACCTTTAAAAGGTGTTCTACCAAGAATGATAACATTGTCAATAGAATTGTTGTAATTGTTAATGACATTCATGGTAAAAGTAGGGTTTTTAGAATCTGCCATAGTGTCAATCGTAGCTGTTTTTTCTTCTCCACTGATAGAAGTTAATTCTTGCGCATTGTTTTTGTAGTCACGAATGGAAGAAGTAGTCACCATACCAGAAGGAGCAACAAAGTTAATAGGAGTGGAAACTTGATTGGTTTCTACGTTGGCAGAACGAGAGATAGAAACAAGATTGCTGTTTGAATATGTCATTGTAATGTTGTCTTGTTTGTTAGGTGTAAGTTTGTTAGGAGTAATATCGGCGGTAATGACGATATTAATGCCTTTCGAAACAGCGCCTAGAGTATATTCGGATTGGAAGCCATCTAAACGAATGAAGATGGATTTGGAACCATCTGGATTATGTAAAAGCTGAGAAGAAAGAATATTCAACTTAGAAGCTTCGGTTTCAAATAATAGTTCAATATTTTTAATGTTAATGGATTGAATATAAGCAGGTAATGTAATCGTTAAGGTTGGGTTATGGTATAACATACAATCCAAAGTGTCTGTTTTTAAAATAGCTGTTATTTTTACATTTTCGTTTGTTACAACTGTTGATAAGTTTGAATTACTAATGCTTAATTCTGCTTGAGACATAGGTTCTGTTAAGGTAATTTCTTTGCTTACTACTTGGTTTACAAAGTCCATTTCTGCATTTATTGCTTTTCCTTGTAAGTTTAGTTCCAATTTGTTTGCTTCTTTTATTTGATAATTAGCATAAGGAATATCTCCTTTTATTGCCTTTGTCAATACGATATTAAGATTTCCCTCTGTTTGTGGCTTGCTTGTTTCTATTGTTAATTTATCGGTATTAAAATCTGCTAAGTTTACAATTATTTTTCCTTGTTCGTTTTCTTCTGTTTCTTTGTTTATGGTTTTTACTAAGGTAGTTCCTACGTATAATTGAATACTTCCCTCTTCTCCTAGTATTTTGTGCATATTTTGTTTGTCTAGTTCTAATACTTTGTAGTAAGATAAGTAATTTGCTACCATTTTAGAACCATTTTCTGATAGGAAGTTATCGGTTGTTCGCGTTAGTACTATTTTATCTGTTAATTCTGCTAATCCTACTGTAGCTGTAACCATTTCTTGATATTCTGTTTCTAGTTTTGTGTTTGCTTGTTTATTGGCATAAATTTGCCCTTTGCTTATTTGGTCTACCTTTGTTTGGATACTAAAGTCAACTAAGTTACTAATTGGGTCTTTTAGTATTGCTTCTCCTACAAAGTGCTTTGTTATTGTTTCTTCTTGTGCTTCTTTTACAAGTAGTTTACTATTTGCTTCTATTGTAATTTTAGCACCTTCTTCTGGCATAGTATTTAATGCTTCTTCTGCATATACATAGGTTACTACAAATTCATCTTGTGCTTCTTTTTGCCATACGATTTGTCCTTGTTCGTTTTCTGGGTTGTTTACTTGTATGGTTAGTTTGTTTGTTTCTTCGTTATATGCATAGTTCTCTTGTGTAAAATTCATTCCTGTTTCATCACCGTTCGTTGCTTTTGTGGTATTTGCTGTTACTTTTATTTGTTTTGGTTTCACATTATTTATTGTTGGTACAGAAATTTCTATTTGATTTTCTTTTACTGGTAATTGATTGTTTTTCAAATAGGATTTTACGATGGTTTGTAATACAACACCTTTGTTTCCATTGATGTGATATGGAATAAATTTTGCAATTTGCATATTTAATTCTGCTTCTTTTTCTGCTTTCCATGTTAAAGATACTTCTATTTCTTTTTCAATTGCTTTTTCTTTTCCATTTCCATCTACATGAATAGCAGTTAGTACTACACTATTGGTTTTATGAAATGTTTCTGTGTCTGCATATTGCTCTTCTAATAATTGAATTGGAATCGCAATTTCTACAGTATCTCCGCTTTTCATTTGTCCAAGAAATAGTGTATTTCCTTCTACTTTTTCGATGTGGTCATCTTCTATTTTTTCTGCTATCTTAAAGTTTGCATTTGCCATTTCTATTTTAATATTTTTTAAATAGCCTGCCTCTTTTAGTGAGATAGCGGTATATAGATGATTTTCTTCTTCTATTTTTTTCTCATCTGTATGTATTTTTTGCTTATCTTTGATAAAGTAGCTATCGAATTCGATATTGGTGTTATTTATTTTGGTTGTTTGCGATTCTAAGCTCATTGCTAGTACTTCGCCAATTGTTGATAAATAAGCACACATCATGATAAATATTACCATACTTGCTATGATTTTGATTTGTTTTTTGTCCATAGAAATTTCCTCCTATTTTTTCTTTTCTATAATTTTATCGCTATATTTAATTATACTTCATTTTTCAATGTTTTTCAATGGTTTTTTGTCTTTTTTTGAACTTTTTATGTTTATTTTCTTCTTTATTTTCTAAAGATTTGCACCTTTTCGACATACTTCCCCTTTATTATAGTTTTTTTTTCATTTTTGCATATTTTTTTTGCTTTTTCAAGTACTTGTTCTTTCTGCTTTTTGCCCTTGTTCTTTTTGCCTTTACGGATGCTCTCTTTCGGGTTCTAATATTAAATTTTTGTTACAATGCATTATTTTGTCACAGTTTTCTTTTTGTCTGCATATGATAAGGTATGAGGTGATGTCTAAATGAATGGTAATATGAATTTTGATAATGGTTTTCCTAACTTTGAAGAATTTACTTCTTCTTTTCAGGAAGAGAATTCTACCTCTCATGATAGTACTGCTTCCAATCCTTTTGGAAGTATTGATATGAATACCATTTTAAAGTTAAAACAAGTAATGGAAAAAATGAACCAGAGTAAAGATGACCCTAGGTCTAATTTGCTTCTTTCTTTAAAACCATATTTAAAACCTAGTAGAAAGCAAAAGGTAGATCAGTATATTCAACTTTTTAATATGGGTAGTATCATGGAAAATTTAAATCCTATGGGTGGTGAAAAAACAAAATGATGGCTCCTTATCCTTTTTTTGGTTTTCCTATGGCTAGGAGACCTTATCCTTATTATTCTGTACCTAATCCAGTACCAACTTCTATGAAATCTACTAGAAACCATTATTTCCCTAATGGTTCTGCTCATCATGAAAAAAAATTTTCCAACGCTTCTTCTGTTACCATACCATCTCCAAATCACTCTCCTGTTTCTAATACAAAACAAAATAAAGAGACAGAGGCAGAAGAATGTTTCGAAATTTTTGGCATTAAATTGTATTTTGATGATTTACTTCTTGTTGCCTTATTGTTTTTTCTCTATCAAGAAGAAGTAAAAGACACTTACTTATATATTGCTTTGATTTTATTGCTATTAAGCTGAGTATTTTACTTGATTTGATGTTATTCGTAATTTTCTTTTTCATAGCAAGAAAACATATTGACTTTTGTGTTTTACATAAAGTATATTCATCTCATCTAAATTTTATATCTTATTTATTTTTTCCTCTTCTTTCTAAATAAAGGAGGTGTTTCATTGCTCGTTATTTTTCAATTTTATGAAAGAAAAAACGAGTTTTTTAATAGAATCTTTCAAAGAATAAAATGGGGGTTATTCTTTCTGTATCCTGTAGCAAAACCAGTTGTTGTACAAGCGTTAGCGAATTATGACTGGTATCTAAAGTCGGAAGATGAAAAAGAGCTATTTAGAGAAAATGGTTTTTCTTCTAAATAGCTTCTTTCTTTATTCTATTACAATTTCATTCTTTTCATCAATAAAAGCATATTTCTTCATGGTTTCTTCTTTTTCAAATTCTTTGATTTTATCTGCTATACGGATTTGTGGACAATCTATGTTGCTAGATGCTATGATGGCTTGTCTATTTCCTTTGGCACCTGCATGTGCTAGCCCTCTTAGTTCTCCTAGTACAATGATATTTTCTCCTGCAATAACTTCTGATCCTGCATTTACATCTCCTATCATTACAATGCTTCCTTCAAATTCTACTTTTTGACCAGAACGTAGGGAACCTCTATAGAACGTTGTTTCTGAGGATTTAATTTCTTGGTGAAATACTTTTTTAATACCTGCAAGTCCTAGTGTTGTTGGGCTTTCAAAGTCTATTTCTACATCAATTTGTTCTTTGATAATGGATTGTATTTCTTCCATTTGCTTATTTTTTAGTATTTTTCCTGTTACCTTTATGGGAGTTGTGTCATCTTTGTATAGTTTTTTTAATTCTACTAATTTTTCTTTTAAACCTTCTAAAATTTCTTTTTCTTCTGCTTCTTCATTAATTTTTACCCAAATTTCTTCTTTCTTTAGTTGAATTGTGATACAGTTATTCATGTTTTTTCCTCCCATTTAATTTGTTTTCCTATTTCTTTTTTAGTTTTGTAATTGTGTGGTTGGCATAGCCGTCATGTTTTCTGTTACTTTGTTTGCATTCATTCCAAAATATTCTGCGATAATATCTCTTGCTGGAACAGCAGCATTTCCTCCACTTTGTCCATTTTCTATCATAATGACAATCGCAATTTCTGGTTCTTCGTAAGGAGCAAAACCTACAAACCATGCATTGGTTATCTTCTTTCCATTTGCATCTTTTCTTTCTGTTTGGGCAGAACCTGTTTTTCCTCCTACTTCTATGTTAAAGTTTTTAAATGTTCCATAGGCGGTTCCTCCTGATTCCGTAGTAACTCCTTTCATTCCCTCTAATACCGCATTTAGATTTTCTTGTTTGAAGGTTACTTTTTCACTATTATCTTCTTGTAGATTTAGTTTCTCTTTTAGATATGTTTCTAATTGTTGTTTTGGTATTTCATTTCCTTCTGAATCTACTACCGATTTAATGATACTAACATCAATATCATTTCCTCCATTGGCTAGCATACTGGTGTATTTTGCCATTTGAATGGTAGTGAAGCTATTGTTTCCTTGTCCTATTGCTGCTGGCAAAGTATCTCCTCCATTCCATACTTGTCCTAGTCTCTTTGCTGTCTCTGGGCTTGATACATATCCCGCTTCTTCTCCTAATAGTTCTACTCCTGTCTTTTTTCCTAACCCTAATGCTTTCGTGTATTTCTCTAAATTTTGAATTCCTACTCTATTTCCTATTTCATAAAAGAAATAGTTACAAGAATGAACAATGGCTCCAGTTACATTTAGGTATCCATGTCCTCTTCCATAGGAATTATAAATCCAACATTTTGGTTGGTAGTCTGCATAATGACGGTATATTCCTACGTCATTTATCTTTTCTTTTGTGCTAATGGCTCCTGTTTCTAAGCCTGCTATTGCTGTTACCATTTTATACGTAGACCCTGGTGAAGATGGGGAAGAAATGGCGCGGTTTACAAATGGATGCATTTTTGCATAGGCAGATTCTTCCTCTTTGGTGTAATAGTTCCATTTTTCTGTACTAATACTACTGGTAAAATCGCTTGGGTCAAAGTCTGGATAACTTGCCATTGCTAGCACTTCTCCTGTTTTTACTTTCATTACTACGGCAGAAGCTCCTGTTATTTGTACTCCTGCGGATCCTTCGATACTTTGAATGCTACTTTTTAATGTGTTTTCTGTCACTTGTTGCAAATTAGCATCTAATGTTAAGATTACATCACAACCTGCAATTGCTTCTTCTGCTACGTATTCGTCCGTAATGGTTCCATCTACTGCCATATCAATTTGCTTAATTCCATTTTTGCCTTTTAAATAGTCTTCCATGATATATTCTATTCCAATTCTGCCAATGATGTCATTTTGTGTGTATCGATCTTTTCTGGTTTCTAATTCTTCTTTGTTTATTTTTCCAATATATCCTAAGATATGAGATGCTAAACTACCTGATGGATATTTTCTAAGTGCTTTTTTTATAATATTGCTTCCTGGAAATTCTATGTTTTTTTCATTCACTTCTGCAACACTTGTTTGACTTATGTTGGTTGCTAACTCGACTGGTCTAGTATTACTATATCCATTTTGTGCAATATAGTAACGAAGTGTCATAATTTTCCTTGTTTCTTGTAAATTTTCATTTTTTATTTTATATTTTTCTTTTAAGGCATAAAAGCATTCTTCTGCTGTTTTATCTTCTTCTAGATTATTTTCTTTTTTCCATTTCTTTTGGGAGTCTTCTTGAATAGTAAAGGCAAATGGCTCTATGGTAATTGGTAGGGTGTCTACATAGCTATCTCCATTTTTTTCTAATACTTGTGTAATTTTTAGTAATGCATTATTTAGTGTTTGGTTATCTATTTTGGTTTTATATAATTCTAAACTATAGCCAATTTGAGTGGTTGCCAATTTATTTCCAGATTGGTCTAAAATGTTTCCTCTTGCGGATTCTAATATACTTTCTCTTGTTAATCTTGTATTCGATTTTTCTCTATACTCTTCTCCATGCACAATTTGGAGGTTAAATAGTTGAACTAGTAAAACAATACCAATTAAATACACAAAAATAGATACGATATTATATCTTAGCTTTATTTTTCTATCTCTACCAGTATTCAAGAACGATTCACCTCCTATTTTTGTTTTTAGAAATATCTTGTTAGTATTTTTTGTCCTTTGAAAACATCTTCTATTTGATATCCTAGTTTTTGGATAATAGGATATAAAATGATGGTTAATATTGTGTTGTAAATTACCTCTATTAGTAAGGTAATAAGAAATGCTAATGGCTCTACATGAATGGATAATTCTATGGTTTGGAGTAAATAATTTCCTATTTCATAAACACCTGTACTTCCCATTACCATTAGCATAATGGTAATTCTGCTTTCTTTAGAAAAATTTTTGTCAAAATAACCACCAATCATGCCAATAATTGCTAGCATAATGGCAGATGGACCTATCTTTTTTCCGATTACCATGTCTAAAAATAGCCCGATTCCAACGCCAAAAGGAATTCCTACTTTCATTCCTGCAAATAGACTAATAAACAAGATAAAAATAATAAAAAGATTGGGTTTGACTCCTGCGATAGTAAACCAAGAAAAAAAGTTTGCTTGGAGAAAATAAACAAGCAAAAAGCTTACCATTAATAGTCCTATTCTAATTGCTTTTTTCATGCTTTTTCTCCTTTCTCCTTTTATTTAATGACTAGAACGGTTTCTAGTTTTGAAAAATCAACTGCTGTTTCAATCATGGCATAACGGTCTGTTATGTTTTTGGTGTTTACTACTTGTTTTATGGTTCCAATGTGAATTCCTTTTGGATAGATTCCCCCTAGTCCAGAAGTTTCTACTTTGTCTCCTTCTAAAATGGTTGCTTCTGTTGGAATAAAGGTTGCTTTTAGAGTCGAATCTTGGTTTAATGTTCCTCTTGCTATCATCATATCTCTAGAGGTAGTAATAACACAACTCATGGTGTTTGCTGTATCGATGATGGTTTGTACTTTTGATGTTGTATCGGTTACTGATATGACATGTCCTACTAATCCTTGATCTGAGATAACTGGCATATTTACTTCTATTCCCTCTTTTGAACCAATATTAATGATAATGGTATCACTATAATTGCTAATATCTTTTTGAATAACATAGGCTGGAATGGTGTTATAGTCTGTGTATTTGTCTTTTAAATTAACATACTCTTTTAAGGTTGCATTTTCTGATTTGATAATTTCTAATTCACGTAACGCTTGCTCTAATTCTCTGTTTTTTTGCTTTAATGTTTCGTTTTCCTCAGATAACTTGCTAATATCCGTAAAAAAGTTTTGATTACCAGAAATCCAATTTTTTAGGTAAGTAAGCCCATTTTGGATTGGTATTACAAGTTTTCCGATTCCACTTTCGACATAACTAACGTCTTCTATTTTGATATTTGAAACAATGACAATCACTGTTAAAATAACAATGGTAATGATAATTCCAATGATGCTTGTTTTTCTGTTCTTATGCATTTGGCTTCTCTCCTTTTTGGACTTTTCCCCTTTTGGTAACTGCTACTACTTGTGGTTATTGCTACTTGCAGATAGGTTCCTGCTATCCTATGATTTTGTAGTTTTAAAACCCTTTCTCTAGGTAAATTTCTAGATAAAATTGCTGTCTTTTTTGTTAACGTCTTCTTCTGCTATTAATTAACACACTTTTTAAGCGTTCTAGGTCTTCGATTGTTTTTTCTGTTCCTTTTACGACACAATCTAATGGATTTTCTGCGATGTATACTGGCATTCCTGTTTTTAGGCTAAGTAATTTATCAAGGTTTTGAATTAATGCGCCTCCTCCTGCTAACACAATTCCTTTTTCCATAATGTCAGATGCAAGTTCTGGTGGTGTTCTTTCTAAGGTTTGTTTCACACTTTCTACAATTTCAAAAATGGACTCTGCCATTGCTTCTTGTATTTGGGATGAAACTATTGTCATATTTCTTGGTAAACCATTACTTAAGTTTCTTCCTCTTATTTCGATTGGAGTATCTGCCATTAAAGGAAGTGCACATCCTATTTGCATTTTGATTTGCTCTGCTGTAGTCTCTCCAATTGCTAAGTTCATTTCTCTTTTGATGTAATTGACAATGTCTTCGTCTAACTCGTCTCCTGCTACTCTTAAGGAGTTACTAACTACAATTCCCCCTAAGGATATTACTGCAACTTCTGTTGTTCCTCCTCCAATATCTACAATAATGCTTCCACTTGGCTCTGCTACGTCAAGCCCTGCTCCTATTGCTGCTGCCATTGGTTCTTCTATTAAATAAACTTCTTTTGCCCCTGCTTGTATAACAGACTCTTCTACTGCTCTTTCTTCTACTTCAGTAATGCCTGAGGGTACTCCTACTACTACTCTTGGTCTTATTACATTATATCTTTGACATACTTTTGAGATTAGATTTTTTAACATTAACTGTGTTGCTGAAAAGTCTGCAATAACACCATCTTTTAGTGGTCTTACTGCTTTTATTTGCCCTGGTGTTCTTCCGAAGCATTTCTTTTGCTTCGTGTCCTGTTGCTAAAATTCGGTTTGTTTGTGTATCGATTGCTACTACGGATGGCTCTTTTAATACAATTCCTTTTCCTCTTAGGGATACTAGGGTATTCGCGGTTCCTAAATCAATTCCAATATCTTTACTTTTCATTGAAAATAAATTCATTTTGTTTTCTCTCCATTCTTTTCCTATTTTTGGGCCTTGGTTTGTTTCCTTCCCATGAGACTTTTATAGTTTCCATCTCCTATGATAATATGGTCTATTAGGTTTAATCCTAATAAGTTGGCTCCTTCTTTTATTTCTTTCGTTAATTCCATATCTTTTGTACTTGGGGTTACATCCCCACTAGGATGATTATGTACTAAAATAAAGTTACTCATTCCTGTTTTTATCGTTTCTTCAAAAATTTTCCTTATGTCTATTTGGGCTGAAGATATTGTTCCGAGTAGAAATATCAATTATTTTTTGCAATTTACTTTTGTGATTTAGTATTAGAATTTTTACGATTTCTCTTTTTTCATATCTTGTTTCTTCCATTAATAAGTTTGCTACATCTTTCGGCTCCTTAATGGTAATTTGTAAATTTTGTGGTCTTGCCATTCGTTTTGCTAATTCACATACTGCTTTAATTTGAATGGATTTGACTTTTCCTATTCCTTTTACTTGTTGCAATTCTTGCAAAGAAACTTCTTGCAAACTTCTTACGTTTCCATTTCCTTTTAAGCGCAATATGTTTTGAGCTAAGTTTACGGCATTTTGTTCTTTGCTACCTGTTTTTAAAATAATGGCTAGCAACTCCGAATTTGTTAAGGTTTGCTCTCCATACATTTCTAATTTTTCATAGGGTCTTTCTGAATTTGGTAATTGTTTTAATGATAACATATTCTTCCTTTCTTTAAGCCCCTATTCTATTTTTTTACTACACTTTACGATATACTAAGATGGCAATAATCATTCCAATGATACTTGCAATATTTATTTTTACCATTAAACCAAAGGAAATTTGTACAATGTTTAAGTCTAATTGGATTGGATTGGATAGTCCAAAACTTTCTCCATAGCTTAGCCACCATAAAAAGTCTACTTTCCCTGCTAATTCTCCTAATAATCCCCCAATTACTAGTCCTGATAAAATAAATATTAATAAAATCCATATATTTTTTTCTCTTGTTGCCATTTTTTAACTTCCTTTCTCTTTCTTTTGTTTTAACGCTTCCTATTATATATTCATTTTTCCTTTTTTTCAAGGCACGTACAAGAAAAAATCTGATTTTTTCCTATTTTTTCTCTTTCCTTTTTCTGGAATCTATGTTATATTGTATAGTACGTTTTTTTAAGATATTTCATATTATATAATAATTACCAAATATTACTCATTTCTTTTGCATGAATATGGTGTTATAATATAGGTATAAACAATGAGGAGGAGACATAGAATGCGTTTTGAAAAATTAGAAGAAAATAAAATTAGGATTACATTAAGTCAAGAAGACTTAGTAAAAAAGGACATTGACTTTCATTCTTTTATGTCCAATTCTTTAGAATCGCAAGATTTATTTTTCGATATGCTAGAAGAGGCTGAAAAAGAAATTGGCTTTGTTACGAAAGATTATCTGATTCGTATTGAAGCATTAGCTTTAGCTGGTGGTGATTTTGTATTAACCGTTACTAGAACCCTTCCGGAAAAAGCAAAGAATTCTCTCAGAAAAAAGGTACATATTAGAAGAAAAAGAGCAAGTACAGAGGAATCGCAAGTGGTTTATTCTTTTGCTAATTTTGATGATTTCTGCTCTTTTATTACTTTTTTTAAAGACCATTACGGAAAGGCAAGCAATTTAGCACAAAAAGTACTATTGTATGAATATCACAATACTTACTATTTAGTGTTAAGCGAAATTAATCTGTCTTTTCCTAATGTAAAGAGGCTATTTTCTTGCATTCCAGAATTTGCTGTTTTTGTAAGTCATTCTAAAGTTTTTACTGCAAAACTTGCAGAATCTGGAACACTAGTATTAAAACATAATGCGATTCAGCATGGAATGAAATATTTTGTTTAATGTTTTTCAAAATTTTTAGATATGCATTTGTCATATTCTATCTTATGGATACGAATAAGCCATAGTATAGAAATTGTTCTATTATAGAAACAAAAATGAAAAAAGAACCAAAAGGATTAAAGTTTTTCTAATCTTTTTGGTTCTTTTTTCGTTTTTGTTTTCTATCTATGTTTTCTATTCTTTTCCTATGTTTTTTGGGAAAACATTCAAAAAAGTGATTAGTATAAATAGTTTTGTGGATTTTGTGCTATGCCTCCCACTCTAATTTCTAAGTGCAAGTGATTCCCAAAGGAATTTCCAGTGCTTCCTACAGTTGCAATAGATTGACCTTGTGATACTTTTTGACCTGTTTTTACTAAGATTGAGGTGCAGTGTCCATACAAGGTTTGCACTCCATTTCCGTGTGTAATAATTAAATAGTTTCCATAGCCTCCTCCGCAACTACAACTTCCATTATAGTTATGAGTACAACCAGTTTGAACTGTTGTAACGGTTCCTCCTGCTGCTGCTTTTATTCCACTTCCTCTTGGTGCTCCTATATCAATTCCTTTATGACTTCTTCCCCATCTGCTTCCAAATCTTGAAGTAACGGTTCCAGAAACTGGTCTAATTAAAGAAATTCCTAATTCTACTTTTTTTCCTGATGTATTAACTCCTTTTGCCGCTACTGCGTAAGAAGATGTAACTTTTTTTACTACTTTTTTTACATATAAATCTGCTACACATTTTTCTACATTGGAAAATTCTTTTAGTTCTGTTTCATATTTCTCAACGATGGATAAATTATCTTTATTATTACTGTTTTTATTTTTTAGTCCATCTATTACTTGTTGTGCCTCTTCAAAAGTAGACACATATGCTTTTTCTTCATTGCTTACTGCAATCGCATAATATTTATAATAGTTCTTTCCTTCTGCAATGACTTTCGTAAAAATTTCTTCGTCATTGGTAGGAACATTTTTCTTTAGGAAACAAAGTTTATATTCTGGTAATTCGTTTATTTCTACAAATGCAATATTTTCTCCATTTCCATTTTCTATGTATTCATTAATTCTTTGTTGTAATTTGCTTTTGTTTTCACTATACCCTACTAATTCTCCCTTTAATGTTACACTATAAATTGGTTTATAGATATAGGAAATTGCTCCTATCATAAAAAAAGCAGTTAGTGTGATTAATATGGTAAATTTAGTCCAAGTTCGTATATGAACAATGGCTTTTTTCATCGTACCGATTGTTAACAACCCCTATCTTTTTTAATTTGATAGTGTTATTTTATCTAATTTTACCCGTTTTTGGCAAATTTTATTTTACGCTATTTTTGACGTTTTTTCTTATTTCCGTAGGATTATCTCCTTTTTTGATGGGTATACTCCTTTTTTTGAGGTTGGAGATTGAAAGTCCAACCTCCCTTTTATCCTTGTAATTCATTTTTTACTGTCTCTATTTCAATCGCAGTAGCTGGTTCTGCTGGTTTATAATATCCTTTTGTTTGTGCTACTTTAAATAGCTCATACTGAAAACTTTCATCATTATTTCGTATTGCTTGAATAGCTTGTCTAAGTTGCATGTTTTCTGCTTCTGAAATAACATTTTGGTACATTACTAGATTGGATTTTACATTACTTAAGATATCATTTACCATTGTTTTTTCATCCATTTTTTCCTCCTTTTGACCATTGGGGACGTTTTTTGGTTAATCTGTCCCTTTTGGTCTTTTGTTTTTTATTTTTCTTGTTCCTTTGGAACAGATTAACCAAAAGGAAACATCCTCCATGGTCAGTTGTTTAGAAATGACATTAATTTTTGTTTGGTATTTAAAGTGTCTTGCGCAGATTTGGTGAATATTTGCTTAATTTGCGGGTCTACGGCTTGTGAGGCATAGACATTTAGTTTTTGATAGGAGGTTTCGTATGAACCGATTAAGTGTCTTAAGTTTTGTAGTTCTACTTGTGTTAGATTTGCCATTGTTTTCCTTCCTTTCTTTCCTCATTTTATTTCTAGTATTTGCTTTTTTTTATTTCTTATTCTTTTATTTTTCTATTTTTCCAATATAAAAAAAGATAGATTTTTAACAAAATTCTATCTTTTTTCTTTATTTATAATATTTGTTCTATTTCTTTCCAACTGTTTACACGTATGACATGTTGTTGTTTTAGTTCTTCTTCGGTGATTTCTTTGTTATGATATGCTGTGAATAATAGTTTTGTTTCTGCTTTTCCTTTTAAATTACTTAGCTTGTCATCGATTTTTATTTCACAGTCTATGATTTCTTTGTTTGTGGTAAAAATGAAATTTTCTGGTGATATAAATGGTAAATTTTCGTATAGATATTCAAACTTATTTTTTAAGTTTTTGGCAGAATATTCTTCATTATCACGGAATATGTAGGCTGTTGTAATATAAATTTCGTATTGTTTGGATAGCTTTTCTAGGACTTCATAAACATCTTTTAGCATTTTACAATGATCATATACATTTTTACTATTAAAAAATTCTCCCCATTCTGCATATCTTTCTTTTGGTATTAAGTCTTGAATATAGTAGGTTTTGATTTCTTCTTTTTGGTAATTCGTTCCTAAAAATTCATTTACTAAGGCTAAAAATCCGCCTTCACAAATGACATCATCCATATCTACCATTATTTTTTTCATTTTTTTCTCCTTTTATTCTATAATTTCTAATCCTGCATATTTTGCCATTAATCGTTTGTGCCCTGCTTTATCAAAGTTAATATCTACTTTTGCATCTTCCCCTTCTTGCTCGATGGTATTTATGGTTCCTTCTCCAAATTTTTTATGATAGATACGCATTCCTGCTTTATAAGCTGTAATATCTACTTCTCCTTTTGGTTTATTTAAATTGTTTAGGAAACTTTCTGCTGTTCGGAACGCAAATCCTGTTACGTTTTCCCCATTTTTTGCTTTTGATGTGGATATACTACTTGCTACTGCTTGTTTGCTTGGTTCTTCGAATCGGTAGGTTTTGACTTTTCCAGCAAAATTGGTTCCATATGACCATCCATAGTTTGAATCGGCAAAGGTTTCTTCTTTTTTTGGTTCTATTTCATCGAATCCTTCTAATAAGTCTTGTGGAATTTCTTTGATAAAACGTGAAATTGCATTGTAACTGGTTGAACCAAATATGGTTCTATGTTTTGCACAAGTTAAATATAAGTTTTGTTTTGCTCTTGTAATTCCTACATAGAATAGACGTCTTTCTTCTTCTAGTTCTTGTGGTTCTCCAATGGATTTATAACCTGGGAAAATTCCTTCTTCCATTCCTACTAAGAATACAACTGGAAATTCTAGTCCTTTTGCACTGTGAAGTGTCATTAATGTTACGGATTCTTCCGCTTCTTCTAAGTTGTCTATATCGCTAGAGAGTGTAATACTTTCTAAGAAGTCATTTAGAGAGTTTTCTGCTAATTCTTCTTCAAATTCAATTGCTACCGTTAGTAATTCCTCTATGTTTTGCAATCTACTTTCTGCTTCTATTGTGTTTTCTAATTCTAATGCTTTGGTGTATCCACTTTTGTTTAATACCTGTTTGATTAGTTCCGAAATTTCTAATTCTTCTTTTTGGCTTCTCATTTCTTCGATGCATTCTATAAATTCTCTTGCGTTTGCATAGACACGGTTTAGTCCATATTGGTCTGCATGTTTAATTACTTCATACATCGATATTCCATTTTCTTGTGCTATTTGGTCAATCTGGTCTATACTGGTTTTTCCTATCCCACGTTTTGGCTCATTGATAATTCTTTTTAAGGATAAATTATCTGCTGTATTTGCAATGAGACGTAGATAAGCAATGGTATCTTTGATTTCTTTTCTTTCATAGAATTTTAGTCCACCTATTATTTTATAGGGAATATCTTCTCTTCTTAAGATATCTTCTATTGCTCTTGATTGCGAGTTCATACGGTATAAGATAGCGTAGTTATTGTAGTTTAAGTATTCTTCACGTTTTAAGTGATTGATTTGTTCTACGATATATCTTGCCTCATCGTATTCATCCTCTCCCTGATAAATACAAGGTAGACTTCCTTCTTCATTTTCTGTCCATAGTTTTTTTTCATATTTAGCTTCATTGTTTTTGATAACTGCATTTGCTGTTTTTAGGATATTTCCTGTACAACGATAGTTTTGCTCTAGTTTTATGATTTTGGTTCCTGGAAAGTCTTTTTCAAAGTTCAAAATATTGGATATATCTGCTCCACGGAAGCTATAGATTCCTTGGTCGTTATCTCCTACTACTGTAATGTTTCCATATCGAGAAGCTAGTATGGTTACTAATGTGAATTGTGCTTTGTTGGTATCTTGATATTCGTCTACTAATACATAGTTGAATTTTTCAGTATAGTATTCTAAAGCGTCTGGATTTTCCGTTAATATTCGGATGGTGAAATTGATGATATCATCGAAGTCTATGGCATTATTTTCTTTTAGACGTCTTTGATACATACTGTAGATTTCTCCTATTTTTTCTCTTCGGAAATCTCCTGTGTATTTTGCTAAATAACTTGCTGGCTCTAACATTTCATTTTTAGCATTGCTTATTTCTGCTAAAACGCTTCTATCCGTAAACATTTTATCATCGATGTTTAAGGCTTTTAGACATTCTTTTATTAAGGTTCTTTGATCACTGGTATCAAAAATGATAAAAGAAGAGTCAAACCCTATTCGGTCAATGTATTTTCTTAAGATACGCACACAAATAGAGTGGAATGTTCCCATCCAGATGTCTTTTGCAACATCTCCTACTAGTTTTTCAATTCTTTCTTTCATTTCGTTGGCTGCTTTGTTGGTAAAGGTGATCGCTAATATATTCCATGGTGTAACATGTTTTTCGGCTATTAAATAAGCAATTTTGTGCGTTAATACTTTTGTTTTTCCACTTCCTGCTCCTGCAATCACTAGGCATGGTCCTTCTGTCTGTAGTACCGCTTCTTTTTGTTTATTATTTAATCCTTCTATTAATTCTTGCATTTTATTTTCTCCTTATTGACATGTTTCATTTTTTTCTTGTATTCTACTGTTATTGCATTTTCTATGTTTCTTAGTCTATACTATTTTTTCTTACTTGTCTAGCGAACATTTAAAATTTACACAAAAAATTTGTTCTAGCTTTTTTGCTGTTTTTAATTCCCTTTTGTTATTGTTTCTTTCTCTAAATTATGTTCTATTTTTGTTCCTTTTTTAACTTTTCTACTATCTTTGTTAAACACTCCTCAATTTCTAATGCACAATGATAATAGACGTTTTCATTATATCCCCATGGATCTTTGATATCTAAATCTTGTCCGTTTTTATCAAGGTTTGCATATTCTTTCATGGTATATACCTTTCCTTCTAACGTAGGGTGTAAATATAGGACACTTTGTTTATGAGATATGGTGGCACAAAGGATTAAGTCCATTTCTTCTATTTGAGATTCTCTTATATTAGTGGCTCTATGTAAGCTAATATCTACCTCATATTCTTTTACTGCTTCTATCGCATTGTAAGTTGCATAATCTCCCGTTTCTGCATAAATTCCACAAGAATAAACCTGTGCTTCTATGTTTTCTTCTTTTACTATTTTTTTCATCATTCCTTCTGCCATTGCACTTCTACAAATATTTCCTGTACAAATAAACATGATTTTCATTGTTTTCTTCCCTTCTTCTTTTTTATTATTATACTATTTTTTTGTATTAATTCAAGTTTTTTCTTATGTTACCTATTGACATTTGATACTATTTTGAAGTAAAATGCATTATGTAACTTTTAATAATCTAACAAGATGGAGGAATTTTATATGAATGATAACCAAAGGAATTTTCGTTTTAGCGCAGAACTTTTAAAAGTTTTTTCATTAGCGTATCAAATTTCTATCAAATGCAAACATCCCTGCGTTACTGACTTAGCTTGCTTTGTTGCTTTAAATTCTCTTAACGATTCTCCTCTATATCGCCGGCTTATTCGCTCAGGACTTTCCAGTCAAGATATAGAGAGAATTATGACAGAAATTTTGAATGAGAATAAAATTTTATGTCATGCACAAAAACCAATGAATCTTTTGGCATTTCCTTATCCTCTCCAAAGTTTCTTCATTTCAGAAGAATTGTCAGCTATCTTTGAGAAAGCTACTTTTATTGCTTCTGAATATTATGAGAATGACGCTTTTGGTTGTAATGAATTATTAGCAGCCATGTCGGAATGTATGCCTACGGTTTTCGAAAGCCTTTTAAGAAAATGTGATATCTACCCAAAACCAAACAATCAATTAAATAAGGAGGCCAACACTATGATCAAAATCCCCCATGAATTAATCAATTGTCTCACTGTTTTTAATGATACGTATTCTCCTGATGAAGTTTCTTGCCACATTTTGGGGCGGGATAAAGAAACACTCAGTCTTATTCGCATTTTAGCAAAAGACACGAAACGTAATGCTGTATTAGTAGGTGAACCTGGCGTCGGAAAGACTGCTTTAGTAGAGAAGTTTACTTGGATGATTGTAACAGGAAATTGTCCTGCTAAATTTAAAGATTCTGTTTTGGTTTCTTTGGATGTAAATGCAATTGTAGCAGGTACCCAATTCCGTGGCTCTGCCGAAGAACGTTTTCAAAAGTTAGTTGCTTTTTTAGAAAGTCAACCTAACTGCATTTTATTTATTGATGAAATACATGATGTTCTTGGTGCAGGTGCTTGCCGAGAAGGGGAATTGGATTTAGGTGATGTATTAAAGCCTGTTTTGGCAAGAGGAACCACGCGAGTTATTGGTGCTACTACCTTAGAGGAGTATGGAAATTACTTTTCCAAAGATGGTGCTTTAAAACGTCGATTTGAACGAATTAATGTGAAAGAGCCGAAAATTCATGAGGTATATCCCATGATTAAAAATCAGATTGCACGTCTTTCTGCTTCTCATGGTGTTTCCATTTCCAAGGAACTGGTTGACCTTATTATCTTCTATGCTTCTTGCTTTAATTATGAAACCAAAAATCCAGATCGTACTCTTGATTTGATTGACAAATCTATGGCTACTACGGAATTGTATGGTGGAAAGGAAGTAACAAAAGAAGATATTCTAGAGAATTTCAATACCAATAAAGAAATTTTCAAAAATACACCTTTGGAAATTAAAACTGCTTTGGCTTATCATGAAGCTGGTCACTATTTGTTACATCGGTTTTCAAAAGAACTTTATGATTATCAGGTTTTAGCTGTTTCTATTATGCCTGCGGAAGATTACTATGGTATTAATGTTCTTGAAATCGATACTGATGTCATTCCATCCAGAACAAAGGAGTACTACATTCAGTTAATTGCTTGCCAGCTTGGCGGAAGAATTGCAGAACAAATGTATTCTGGTAAACTTTCCGCTGGTGCTTCTAAAGATTTGGAAAGTGCCACTAGAATTGCCAAAAACATGGTTACTAAGTATGGGCTTGGCACTGATTTAAGCTATTATCGAATGTATTTGGACGAAGCACATGAACAGATGTATAGCGATAAAATTCGAGATACCGTTGATATGGAAATCGACCAAATTGTTTCTGAAGCAGGAGAATATGCCCAAGACTTACTGGAGTCTAACCATTATTATTTAGAACTTTTAGTAAGTGCTTTACTTGATAAAGGAATGCTTTCTGCTACAGAAATTGACGCTTTGTTTTCCAATAATGAGAGAAACTAACAATTCCAACATCTGTATATTAGAACTTTCTAATGTACTAAAATAGAAAAGAGCAGTTGTTTTTGATTAAAAACAACTGCTCTTTTTTTAGGTTATACTCATTGCCATCATTCCTAGTAAAAATCCAAACATATTTCCAATTGCTGTCATTCTTCCATGATATAGTTCATTGGACTCTGGAATTAATTCTCCGGATACAATGTATAACATAGCTCCTGCTGCAAAACTTAAACACATACTAATGATTTCCTCTGAAATCCCTCCTACCAGTGCCCCAAAGAATGCCCCTATCCCTGTTGTAATACCAGATAATATCACATACAGAATTACTTTTCCTTTTTTCATTCCGCCATTTTTCATTGGCACTGCCATGGATATGCCTTCTGGGATATCATGTAAACATATGGCTATTGCTAACGAATAGCCTAGTGTAATAGAAGCACCAAACCCAGACCCGATTGCTAATCCTTCTGGAAAATTATGTAGGGCAATCCCAATGCTTACGATTATTCCTGTCTTTAATAAACGATTGGTATTAAAATTTCGTTTGGAAGAAACATTAAACTTTTTTTGAACTAGAATATCACAAGCAATCATCACCATAATTCCTGCTATAATTCCTATCATCACATTCATAATACTAGAAATTTCCATTGCCTCTGGTATTAAGTCAAAGCATATAATTGCTAGCATAAGTCCAGAGGCAAACGATAGAATGAAACTTAAAAATTTATTTGATGTCCTTTGAAAAGTGATTCCTATAATACCTCCAATGGTAGTACCAAATGTTCCAAAAAATAAGCCAATTAATGTTGTTTTAATTATATCACTCAATTGAAAAACTCCTTTTCTATTGTCTTTCTATTAGTGTATTTTAGAGGTTTCTTTTTATTCTTATTTTGTGAAAATTTATTTTATTAAATCTTATTTCCCATCCTTCTATCACAATATTTTTATTTTTTTATTCCTTATAATAGGAAAAAGATACTTCATTTTATTTTGAAGTATCTTTTTTCTTATTCTTCTCCTTTTAAACGTTCCGCTCTATCGGCTGCAATTAAGTTATCTATCATTTCATCTAGATTTCCATTTAAAAAGTCTTCGAATTGATATACGTTAAATCCTATTCTATGGTCTGTAATACGACCTTGTGGGTAGTTGTAAGTACGGATTTTTTCACTTCTATCTCCACTTCCTACTTGGCTTTTTCTTTCATTTGCAATTTGACTATCACGTTTTTGTTTTTCGATTTCGTATAAACGAGAACGAAGTAAACGCATTGCATATTCTCTGTTTTGTACTTGAGAACGTTCTGTTTGGCATTCTGCTACAATTCCGGTTGGAACGTGGATTAACCTTACGGCTGAAGAGGTTTTATTAACGTGTTGTCCTCCTGCTCCTGAAGCACGATATACTTCCATTTTGATATCTGCTGGGTTAATGTCTATTTCTACATCTGCTACTTCTGGAAGTACGGCTACGGTTGCAGTAGAAGTATGAATTCTTCCACTACTTTCTGTGTCTGGTACACGTTGTACACGGTGTACACCACTTTCAAATTTCAACCTACTGAAAGCTCCTTTTCCTGTAATCATGAAAGAGATTTCTTTATAGCCACCTAAACCTGTTTCGTTTTCGTTTACAACTTCTAATTTCCAATGTTTCTTTTCTGCATACATGGTATACATTCTAAATAGCGTTCCAGCAAATAAGGCTGCTTCTTCTCCTCCTGCTCCTCCACGGATTTCACAGATAACGTTCTTATCGTCGTCTGGGTCTTTGGGAATTAATAATATTTTTAGTTCTTCTTCTAGTTTTGGCATTAATTCTTTGTTTGCTAGCATTTCTTCTTCTGCTAGGGCTTTCATTTCTGGGTCACTCATCATCTCTTTTGCTTCTTCGTATGCTTTTTTTGCATTTTTGTATTCTCTATATTTTGCTACAATTGGTTCTAGTTCTGCATGTTCTTTCATATATTCTCGCCATTCGTTGGTTCTTGCAATTACTTCTGGGTCACTAATTTTGCTTGTTAATTCTTCATAACGTTTTTCTACTGTCTCTAATTTATCAAACATAAAAATTCTCCTTTTTTATTTTGTTCTTAGGTATTATACTATATTTTTTTTATTTATTCAATAGAAAACTCACTCTTTCTGGTAGGAAAAAGTGAGTTTTTCTCTTTTTAAACAATTAAAATGTATGTCAATTCTCTGTGATATTCTGCTATTATTTTAGCTAATGATGTAGATTTCTTAGCGCAAGACTTAAATTGTTCCCGAATAGGCTTGTATATTTCATCGACATATTCCAATAGTGCCATTGTTAATTCTATTCCAAATGTACTTGTTACTTTTCTTCCTCCTATTTTGTTGTCTTTTAAGTCAATATTGTCTATTGCAGATTTTACTTCTTCAATCCACTTAAAGCTAAACTGGTTCCTTGGAGTATTGGGAAATATGAAATTGCTTTGCTCTATTACGAGATAGTTTTCTGCTATATACTTTGCACCGGCTTCAAACATTTCTATTTGTTCTAACAGTTTCGCCCGTGCGTTTTCTACTTCCTTTATTTGACGTCTTTTAAATGTTTTCATTTTGTATGTTCTCCCTTCTAATTTAGAACGTAGAATTTATGTTACCTGTGTTTCTTCCCTATTATATTATTATTTTACATAATTGTCAATACTTAAACAGAATGGAGCCTATCCTATTTTCTATTAATTTTATCGATTCTATCTCTTCTATTTTAGAAATTGCAAAACATTTCTTTCCTATTATTTATAATTCCATATTTCTATATTGCAATTTCAAATTTTCTAATATTTCTCTTTCCCTATTTGTACAAGTAAGGATTATAATTTGATGATTTTCAAATTCTTTACTTATGTATTTTAATATGTTGGTAAGTCTTGCTTCATCATAGTATGCAAATGCTTCATCTAGTATGATTGGCATGCTTTCTTCTGATAATTCTTTTATTGCTCCTAGTCTTAATGATAGATACAGTTGATCTATTGTACCGTATGCTTAGCTTTTCACTTGAAATATATTCTCCATTTTCTTTTTCTACAATAATACCTTCTTCATCATTTATTCTAACATTCTTGTATTTTTCATCCGATATTTGTTCTATGTTTTTGGATAAATTTTCGGTAAATTTTGGTGTAACATTTTCTTTCATTTTCATATATGCTGTTTCTAATACTTGTTTTGCAAGTTCCATTGCCTCATTTAAGTTTAATAAGTTTTGTTCTTTTTCCTCTAATTCTGCTAACTCTTCTTCCTTTTCTGCTAGTTTCTCTAGTTTCGGCAAAATATTATTTTTATCTAGTTCGAGTGAATGAATTTCCAATTTGTTGTTATTGATTTTGTTTTGTATGTTCTCTAATTCATATGCGATATGAATATTATCTATTTCTTCTAGTTGATGCTTTTGGGCTATCTCTTGTTTTTGCTTTTCTATTTGTATTTTTAGTAAATTCTTTGAATTTTCAATTATCTTTGTTTGCTCTTCCTTGTTTCTTATTAGTAACTCTATTTGTGAGGCTATTTTGTCTATTTCGCTTTGTAATTCTTGTTTTTCTCTGTTTGCTTTCTTGATTTGTTCTTGTTTTTCTTTATTTTTCGCTAATTGTTTGCTTCGATTTCTTCTGTTCGTAAATATCAGAATCGCCAGTGATACCATTGCTATCGTGGCAAAAGCAATTAATAATACTATATTTTTATAGCTTATTATAGCTAAGATTGCCCCTAGTATAAGGATTGCTATATTGCTAAGTTTGCTCACATTATATTTTTTCTTTATTTCTTCTTTTTCTTCTGGTATTTTTATTTCATTTTGTTTCTTTTCCAACTCATTTTTTTCTACTTTTAATCTTTCTATTTTTTCCTTATTTTCATTTACAATATTTTTATTTAATGCTATTTTTTGCTTTTCTATTTTTTCTATTTCTTCTAAGTTTTTTAATTCTTTTAGTAATTTTAGTTTTTCTTCTCTTTGCTTTACTTCTTCTTCTATTTTTTGTTTTAGTTCTTCTATTTCATATTGCTTTTCTTTATATTCTTCTAATTCTCCTATTTCATCTTGAAGCTTAAATTTTTCTTCTTTCACTATATTGATTGGTCTTCCTTGGCTTCTTTGCGTCCCAATCTCTTCGATTTGCCTTTTATTTATTTTTTCCATTGCTTTTTTGTAGGAAACATTATCTTCGCCTGTTCCTGCTAAATTCGCTATTTTTTGAAGCAAGGTGTTTTGCTCTTGTTTTCCCAATTTTACTTCTTGTTGCATGGATACTAAAGTTGATAGAAAGGTATCTTCGTCTATTTTGGTTTGTTCTGTAAAGAATTGATTACCATAGGTTTTATCGATGGTAAATTCTTTTGAAATATCCTTTAATTCTTCATCATATATTTTTGGATTTTTTTTGTTAAAATCTCGAAATACTTCATATGTTTTTCCATTGTCTAGCGTATATGTTAATTTTCCTGAAAATTCTTCTTTGTTCCATGGTTTGTATCGGTCATAATCTGAAAATTCTTTTCCTCTTTTATTTTTAGAAATTCCATATAAACTATCCACAATAAATTTAAGAAGTGTGGATTTTCCCGCTTCATTTTTACCATATACTACATTTATCTTTTCTGAAAATTCTATTTCTTTATTTTCTATCTTTCCAAATGCATTGATTTGTAATTTATTAATTTTCACTTTTTTCACCTACTTGTCTTTTTATTTTTGGAAGGACAACTAGCTACTAAATTCGTTCACCATTGCCATATCTAATTTTTGCTTTCTTTCCACTTCTATTATGATAATGCTTGCATTCCTATTTCTATTGCTTTTTCTAATAGTTCTTTTTCTATGTTCCCCTCTTCCAATTTGTTTCGCATTTCTTTTGCAAATATTCCTTTTAATGTTGAATGATTGGCAATTTTGTTTAAGTCATATCCTATTTTTGTTTTATCTTTTAGTTTTATGATGTTCCTTCTTTCTATTTGTTTATATAATTTGTATGTATTTATTTCAAAGTTTCGGTTTCCTTTTAATATTATCTTGTATAAATCCTTTTCGTTTAATTCCAATTCTTCTATTTTCTCCAATAGTTCTTCTGGCTCATTGATATTGGTAATGTCCATTTCTATTTCTTTAAACTCTTTCTCATCTAGTTTTACAAATTCTATTTCTATTTTTTCTTTTTCTATGTTTCCTACTATCATTCCATGTGTTCCTAGTTCGTCAAACCCTAAGGAAACGGGCGAACCTGGATAAATTATCGTTCTATTGTCATTTGTTAAATTTCTTTTATGAATATGTCCTAAAGCTACATAATCGAATCCTAATTGCTTTAGTTTACTACTTGAAATAGTATTATAAACTCTTTGATCATCATATCCACCATCTAAGCTTGCATGTGTTATTAGGATGTTTTGTTTTTGCTTGTTTTCTATCTTTATTTCTTCTATTTTTGATTCTTTTAAATAAAAATCTTCAAAACCATAGCCATATAAGTCCAACTCTTCCAATTCTACTTTCTCTATTTGCGAAGTAAATATTTTCACATTTTCACTCCAATGGTATTTTGCATAATAGGAATTTTTTAAATAAGGGTCATGGTTTCCTGGCGATATATATATTTTAGTATTTAAAATTTGCTTAAAACCATCGTTTATATAATCAATGGTACTTTGTCTTATATATTCATGGTCATATAAATCTCCTGCTATAAATAAATAGGATATTTCATTTTCTTTGATATATTCTATCATCTTTTTAAAAGCTTTTCTTTGATCTAATCTTCTTACTTCTCCTAAGTTTGCTCTATCACTTAACATGTGGAATGGTGTATCAAAATGCATATCTGCTATATGTACAAATTTCATTCGTTTCCTCCTTATTTTTCTCATTTATTATATCGAGTACCTTTTAAAAAGTCAATGGTTTTAAAACATTTGTTTTATTATGTTTTGAATATTATCGTTTTAAAATCCGCTATAGCGGATTTTAAGTTTTACTTTTCATTTTTTTCCTTTCTATATAAAATAAAGAACATATGCTATCACATACATTCTTTATTGTTACTATAATTCTTCTATCTCTTGTACAGTTAGTCCTGTTAATTCTGCTATTTTTTCCGTTGTAAAATTCTCTTTTTTTAGGCTTTGTGCTATTTTTACTGCAGTTTCCTTTATTCCTTCTACTTTTCCTTCTTCTTTTCCTTCTTCTCTGGCATGTCTTAATCCATTTTTTTCATCTCTAATTGCTTTTTCTCTTAATTCTGCTACTCTTCTTAATTCTCTATCTTTACTTATTTTCTCTAGTTCATTCATTGCTTCTTCTATTTCTTTATTTTTTTCCATTATTTGTGATACCTCACTTTCATTTGGATTGTTGATAAACATTACCCATTGTGCTAATTCGTTATTTGGCTCTTTTTGCAACATTTTCTTTGCTTTTGGTATCTCTATTATATGTAATTCTAGTACGTCTGTCAACTCTATTTCTTTTCCTGTTGATACTTCTTTTATTTTCCATTTTGTATTTAGCTTATTTACTTCTTTTGTTTTTTCTAGTTCGTAGTCTATTATAATTATTCCTATTACTTTATTTAATTTTCCGTAATCATCACCTTTTCTTAACTGACTTGAATATATTCTACTCCAATAATATAGAAACCTTTCTGCTGTATCTTTATTATCTGCTAATTGAATTTCTATATCACATATTGTTCCATTATCTAGAGTTGCCTTTAAATCTACAATACCTAACTTTTCTTCTGGATATTTTCCTACTAAATATCTATCATTATCTAATTCTACCTTTTCTATTTTCTCTTTTGTTGTAGCTTTAATAATAGACTTTGCTATTCTTTCATTTCCCTTCCTTATAAGAGCAT
Organism: uncultured Clostridia bacterium; assembly: GCA_949155365.1. Taxonomy (GTDB): domain Bacteria; phylum Bacillota; class Clostridia; order TANB77; family CAG-508; genus UMGS1663. The sequence goes on along the minus strand of CASCUT010000002.1, from coordinate 4,529 downwards.
GAAATACTACGTCTATCTTCGGTTTTAGTAATTCTAGTTTTTCTTCCACATTTTTTCCTTTCCTTCTGTATTTTAAATTGCATAAAATATAAAAATACCTCCTCTCTATCAATTTTGTTTAACAACTTTGGGTTATTTAGAATAAATTTTTGAACTAATTTTTTGAATCAATTTTTTGTTAAAATGAAAAATAATTTTATGTAATTTAATACTTTATATTAAATCATAGTTTTATGTAAATTTCAAGTTTTTTTCATCGTAATATATCGACAAAATGTGATACTTATCTTTTGTTAATCGATTGTTATTGCTACAGAAAATTTTACACAGTTACTGCTCACATCCACTATTGTTTTTCTAAAATAATAAAATATATCTGAATAACATTCCATAAATGTTTTTATCTAGAATATAAATTACCATATCTGCATATATAAAAAAACTGTCCGTTTCCTTTTCTTCAACGGACAGTTTGGAGATTTCTGGGACGCACCAGAAAATCTCACATTTTTTCTTATCTTTTTATTTATTCGTTACTAGTCCCCCATTGGACCAAATAATTCATCAAATTTTGCTTCTAATTCTTTTTGTAAGTCTTGGGTAAATAATTGTGGTTTTTCCTCTTCTTGTGGCAAAGTTGGTGCGTCAAAGTCATTAAAGTCTAGTAAGTCTATCGTATCATTATTTGCTGTTTGTTTTTCTTGTTTTGTTACCTCTTCTTTTGTGTTCGCTTCTTCTGTTTCAAATAAGTCATCTAAAGACTCTACTTTTAAGTTTTCTGATGCTTTTTTGTTTGTTTCTGGTACATATGGGTTGTATGGATTGTATTTTCTCCACTCGCCTCTTACTCCTGCATCAAAATGGTTGTGATCTAGTTTGTTTGCTTGTAAGTCTTTATACATTTTTGGATGGGTGAAGTAGTAGTATTTATTTGCTTTTACTGGCTTAATTCCTTTTTCAAAGATAATACATAAGTCGTTGTCCATTCTTCTTAGTTCATCTGGTGTCATTAATGCTCTTCCTAGCATTTGTTCCGAATCACTAAAGCCTTGCTTGTGCGCATGTTTATCACGATTGGTTGACTTGCTCTGTCTGAAGATGGTTTTCTCTCCTAATGCCTTTGAGAAATATTCTACTGTTTTATAAGAGTTACTTCCTAAGAATACGTGTGTATCACAGTTACCCATAATGGTTTCATAGGATTTTTCATATACTGCTTCTAATTGGTCTAAGTTTTGCAAAATAACACTAAATTGAATTCCTCTACTTCTAGAAGTTGATATTTTTTTATCAAAGTCTGGTATTCTACCAATGTTAGCGAACTCGTCTAGTATGAAGAATACTGGCATTTTTAGCCTTCCACCATTTAAGTCTGCATAGTTGTATAATTGTTGTATCATTTGTGAGAAGAAAATGGTTAATAAGAAGTCATACGCTGTATGGGTATCTGAAGAAATAACATAGACTGCTGTTTTTTTGGTTCCAATATCTTCAAAGTTAATGGTATCGGTTGAGGTTACTTCTGCAATTTCCTTGGAGTCGAATTTTCCTAGTTTTGATTGCAAAGAACTTAAAATAGAACCATAGGTTTTTTCTGGTGCTATTTCAATTGATTTATAATACATTCTAGCTGGGTGGTCATAAGGTAATTGGTTAATTAATTCGGTAAGTAAGTTGCTTCCTCCGTTGTTATTGGCTGCCCTTACTAATTCAGAACAGCTGGCTAAGTTTTGTTCTTCTTCTGGTCTTGTGGCAATTAGATAATAGATTAAGGCTTTTAGTAACATTTCTGCCATGTCATCCCAATAAGGGTCTGATTTTCCTTCTGTAGCTTGTCCTTTTACTACGGTATTGGCAATAACGTCTACATCTAGTTCGCTTGCTACGTGCATTAGTGGGTTGTATCCATCACTGTTTGCTGGATTTACTAGGTTTAATACTTTAATATCATAGCCATGCTCTTTTAAGTATCCTGCGGTATCATCGTATAGTTCTCCCTTTGGGTCAGTGAATACATAGGAACCTAGCATTTGATATGCATTTGGCTTTGAATAAGATGCGGATTTACCAGAACCTGATCCGTCCTACAATTAGTGTGTTGACGTTTCCTCGTTTATCTACTGGTAAATAGTTATCTTCTGCTAAGATGATTCCTTTATCTCGATTTAATATTTTGTATTGTTCGCCATGTTCACTCCAATCACTAGAACCATGTTCCATATCATGGTATTCTCCCTTTGGCTTAGATTTTATAAATCCTATGATGGAGCAAATAGTAAATAGGATAGTATAGTTTATTAAACATTTCATGAATGTTCCTACATACCCTCCTGCAAATACTTTGGCAATTCCAGAAAAGCTTGTAATTGCTGGAATTACTTCTTTGATAAAAGTATCTAAGCTAAATACTCCTGCTTCATTTGTTGCTTTTCCGAATACTATAAGCTATAGGCGAAACAAGTACTATGGCAAGAATGACCCATAGTACTCCTATTACAATTAAAAATCGTTTACTTTGTTTGATTGTTCTCTTAAATTTATCCATTTGGCTTTCCACCTTTTCTTTGGTTCTATCTTTGATTTGCTTCTTTTCTTTCTGCTAATATTCTTGCTTTTGTCTTTCTTTTCTTTCTTGTTTCTTTTAATTCTTTTATTTGTTTTTCTGATAAGATATCTTCTGCTCTTGCATTTCCTACTTTAATTTCTTGTAGTTGTTTTCCGATTATGGTATCTTCTGCTACCTCTTCAAAATCTCTTGCTTCTTTTTCTGGCATTTCTAAGATTTTGTCTTTGTTTGGTAGTAAAATCGTTCCTCCTCCTACAATATATTCTTTTGATTCATCAATTGTTGAATTCATATTTTCAACTTCCCCTTTCTAGTCTTTCTTTTCTCGTACTTCAAACGAGAAATAGGATTTGTATGGTTTTAATTTGCATTTTCCTTTTACTTCATTGGTTTCTTTGTCCATGTATAATACAGGCTTTATTTCTTCTGTGGTATCTGGATCGATAATCGTAAATGGTCTTTTTAAGTTTGGTGTATATTGAAAGTCTTTGTATTCTTCTTCTTTTTCAGAGTATAACGTATTGAACTTGATAGGCATTGGTTTTTTCGAAATTCTAATTTTGTCTTCTTCTAAAATTCCCATGTTAACCACTACTCTATTTTTTCCAAAAGATAGGATAACTAATTGTTCTTCGTATTCTGGTTCATCGATAAAGAATGTTTTTCTTTTTAAGTTTCCTTTTAGTTCTTCTGCAAATAGTAGTCTTTCTACGGTATACTTTGGATATTCGTCTAAATATTCTTTGGCAGTTTTGTTTATTCGATAAATAACCGTATTTACTCCTTCTGGGTCGGTTATACTAAAGTGTTTGCCTTGTATACTTTCCATGTTTACTCCCCTCTTCTATGAACCAACTTTCATAGTTTCTCTTTTGTTCCTAACTAAACATAATTATACACCCAAAATGCCCTATCTGTCAATGTTTTTTCGTTTTTATGTTAAGTTTGTTGTTTTCTTGGTTCAAATTTTGTAATTTCTTTTATTTTTTGATATAACTCTAGTTCTTCTTCGGATGGATTTTTCGGTACTACAATTTTAATTTCGGCAATTAAGTCTCCTCTTCCACCTTTTCCATCTTTATAACCTTTTTGCTTAATTCTTATTTTTTCTCCACTTCTAATTCCTTGTGGAATATAAACGTTTGCTGTATCATCGATGGTGTCTATGGTTACTCTTGTGCCTAAGACTGCTTCCCATGGTGCTAGCCATAAATCCGTATAAATGTCATACCCATGTAAACGATATTGTTTGGTATTTTCTATGTTTACTTTAATAAATAAGTCACCTGTTTTTCCTCCATTTTGCCCTCGTTTTCCTTGTCCTATTAATCGGATTTTTTCACCATTTCGAATGCCTGCTGGCACTTTTATGTTAAAGGTTTTCATTTTGCCATCGATTGCTCTTAATTGTATTTTTTTATTACTTCCATAAAAGGCTTGTTCCACATCTATTGTAATTTCGGTTTCTACATTTTCCCCTTTGATTGGTATTTTTTTATTTGTCTCTTTTTTGTTTGATTTTACGATTCCAAATAACAAGGTAAGTAAGTCTGGCTTTACTTCTCTTTCTTCCTTTTGTTTTTCTCTATCCAATCTTTTTCCTACATGAGAATACCAAACTCTATCGTATTTTCTTTTAGAACTATTATTGGATAAAATACGATATGCTTCATTAATGTCTTTAAATCGTTCTTCGGCTTGACTACCACCATTTACATCTGGATGGTATTTTTTTGCTTGCTCTCGAAATGCATTTTTTATTTCATCTATGGTTACTTTATTGGTTTCTAAACCCAATATTTTATAATAATCTTTGAATATCATTTAACATCCTCCATCTTCATGGTGGCTTTATTATACCAAGATTTCTTTTGTTTTTCAATAGAATTAGGAAAGAAAATAATTTCTTTTTGTAGGTTTGTCAAACATATGTCACACTTTCTTAGAAACATCTATTATTAAA
>CASCUT010000001.1 GCA_949155365.1 uncultured Clostridia bacterium | reverse complement strand
CGAAAGTATGTAACCCACTATGACACTTTCAAAACTTCGTTTTGGAAAGGTGCCAGTGGGCTCCTTGCGGAGAACTCATAAATTATCTAATCTTGCGATAGATAATTTATGTTGGCTTCGCCAAATCAAAATAATATTTTTCATTTCATTCAAATATTATTTTGACTACTGAAAAATTTTTGTGCTACCTAGCATAAAATTTTTTCAGTATCTTTCTGCTATGCGTTGTAAGAATATAGAGCAATACCTATATAGTCTTTTTTAGCATAACAAAAAGACCTATTTGGAATAACAAATAAAATCAGTAACAATAAATTTTGTACTAATTATATTTGCACATATCCAAACGGTCTTTACCTATTACTAGACAATTTTACTATCATTTTACTTATAAACTAGCAACTATACACTATATACTGTATCGGAACAAGTTAAACCCAGACTGGAAACCCAAACAATTATGGATTATGCTAAGTAACTTTTATGTGTGTCATTATTTAATTTTTCAGTTACCATATTAAATGGTACACATAATATATCATCATTTTAGGCAAAAGTCAACAAAAATTTCTTTATTTTTATTGAAAAAATGGAAGAAAATTGATATAATTTGGGCATAATAATAAATTTATAAAGGAAAGTGATGCCTAAATGGATAATAATAAATTAGAAACAATTTCAAATCTTTTTGAAGGTAGCGAAATAAGAAGTATTTGGGATAGTGAAAAAGAAGAATATTACTTTAGTGTAGTTGATGTAATTGAAGCTTTAACAGAAAGTAAAGATGCAAAAGATTACTGGTATAGATTAAAGAAGAGGATGACGGAAGAAGAAAAAAGTGAGATATCGACAAAATGTCGACAACTGAAATTAAAATCAACAGATGGAAAATTTTATAGTACAGATACATTAGATACAAAAGGAATTTTAAGATTAATAGAGTCTGTACCAAGTCCAAAAGCAGAGCCATTTAAACTTTGGCTTGCTCAAATGGGAAAAGAGAGAATTGATGAAGTATTTGACCCAGAACTTGCTATCAATCGTGCTGTTGATTATTATAGAAGTCGTGGATATGATGACAAATGGATTAAGCAAAGATTAACAGGAGTAGTTGATAGACGTAAACTTACAGATGTATGGAAAGAAAGAGGCATAACTAAAAATGTTGAATATGGGATACTTACAAATGAAATTTATAAAGAATGGTCTGGTATGAAAGCTTCAGAATACAAAGAATTTAAAGAAATTAGAAAAGAATCATTAAGAGATAATATGACAGATATAGAAGTTACCCTAACAGATCTAGGAGAAATTGCAACAAGAGAACTTGCACAAGAACATAAACCTTATGGATTAAAAGAAAATATAAAAATAGCCCAGATGGGAGGAAATGTTGCAAAAGTAGCTAGGGATAATTTAGAAGAAAAATTAGGGAAAACGGTCATTACTAAAAATAATGCACTAAACTATAAATATTTAGATGATAACAAATTAAACAAACCAAAAAAATTGAAAAGTGCAAATAAGAAGAATTTGAAAGAAAAGAATAATACGGAGGAAAGCAATGAATAAACCTATCATTGGCATTGTATCAAAACACTATGCTACATATAAATCAAATAAAATAGATACTTTTGTAAGAGATGAAATAAAACAAGCTATATTTGATAATGGTGGTATAGCAATTGGAATTTTACCTACTGAATCAATCATTAATTATTGTGGAGATGAATGGAAAGATAATTTATCAATAGAAGAAAAAGAAAATTTGATTGCACAAATCAAATTGTGCAATGGAATTATATTACAAGGTGGTCTTGAAACGGATAATTATGAAAGTATAATCTCAAAATATTGTTATGATAATGATATACCTATATTAGGAATATGTGCAGGTCAAAATAATATTGCTAGAGCTCTTGGAGGAACAACCTATAAAATATCTAACCCAGATAAGCATGATAAGTCATTTGATGAATATGTGCATAACATCAAAATAGATGAAAGTTCAAAATTTTATAATATAGTCAAAACAACTGAAATGATGGTAAATTCTAGACATAAAAGAACAATAAAAGATTGTCCACTGCTTGATAAAGTTGCATTTTGTGAAGATGGTTACCCAGATGTTATTGAAGCTAAAAATAAAAAATTTTATATAGGAGTTAGGTTTCATCCAGAAAGTTTATATGCTAAAGATGAAAAAATGAATAGCATTTTTAAAGAATTTATAAATGTTTGCAAAGATTAGTAAAAAATAGTGAAAGGAAAGTATAATACATGGAAAAAGAAATGTTAGAATTTTATAAAAAAACAAGTTACTTTACAGATTTAGGATATTATAAAGATTTTGCAAAAGACTTGCCAGACAATATTGAGCAATTGTGTATATTACAAAGAATGCAAATAATTCATCCAGTAGCTTTCAGAGATAAAGAAATTAGAAATAAAAAAGACTGTTTTTGGGGAGATATGACTAAAGTTCCAATTACTAGATTAGAATATGAAGATGACATTTTCCCAACAGCACAAAGTGTAATAGCTGAATTATTAAGAAAAAATCCTAACTATACTACAAAAAGAGAAGCAAAAGAAAAAGTTCATGTTACATGTAGAAGTCAAGCTATATTATTAGCAAGTATATTAAAAGCTAAAGGAATACCAGCTAGAGTTAGAAGCGGATTTGCTGAATATATACATTATGATGGAATATGTTATGACCACTGGATTACAGAATATTTTGATGAAAAAGAAAATAGATGGAAATTAGTAGATGCAGATGAGCACTGTCCAGCCCATGAAATGGGATTTGATTTGAATGATATTCCTTATGATAAATTCTTATTTGGTGCAAATGCTTATTTAGGTGTAAGACAGAATAAATATAAACCTGAAACTATTTTATATTCTTCTGATCCACCAACTCTAGGACTAAAAGCTTCAATAAGAGGATTATTTTACGATTTCCATTCACTAATGAATAATGAAATTATATTCTTACATATGCCTAAATATATACAAGATAAGAAATTTGAATTATCTGAAGATGAATATGAAGAATTAGATAAATTAGCAGGCTTAATGCTAAATCCTAATGAAAATTTTAGTAAATTACAAGAAATTTGGAACAATACTTCTAAATTTAGAATTATGTCAGGAGCATTAAATTAGTTTGAAAAATGATAAAGTACAGATTTGATTGGAAGAAAATGATTGAATCTGATTGCGTAGCTGAATTGAGAAGATGTATGAAAATTTAGTAAATAAGGAGATTATCGATGGATAAAGATATAAATTATTTGTTTAATGAAATGCCACTTTATACAAAAGAAACATTTACAGTTTTTAATTATACTAATGAACAGTATGTATTAGATAAAGAAGAATTGGATAAATTTCTATGTTTAATTGGTTTTAATCAAGATAAATTAATCACTAAGTGTCATAAATGTAAAAAAGAATTTCCTTTTAATATAGATCAGGAGTTATATAAATTGATAGAAAATTATAAAAGTAACATTTATAATATAGATATTACCCAAGATGTTACCAGTGATGGACCAGGACGTACTAAGTATATAACATGTGGAAAGATAAATGTAACAAATGGAAATATTGAGGGAATACAACCACCATACTCAAAAGAAATTTTACTAAATGGGACAATACATTATTTAGAATACTATTTTTCTTGTACTAATAATTATAGCCATAATTATACAATGTTAATTTCAATAGAATTTAATAACGGAAAATTTGTTGTGCGAAAAGTAGGACAAAATCCTTCAATGTTAACTGTAAAGGGTTTTGAATTTGATAAGTATAGAAAATTTTTAGAAAAAATAGATGCCTATGACGATTATAAGAAAGCAGACTTTTCTTATGCAGATCATTTTTATGCAGGTGCTTATACATATTTAAGACGAATTTTTGAAAAAATGATTAATTATTATTTAGGAAATTCTAAACTAGAAGATAATCATATGGATACTAAAATAAAAGCAGTAAAAGATAAATTTGATCCAAGAATTAATCACCTATTAAAACAATTGTATGATATTTTAAGTGTAAGTATTCATGAATTAAGTGAAGAACAAAGTAAAGAATATTATGAATATTTAAAAGCAATTATAGATATACAATTAGAATATATAAAAACAGAAGCTGATAAAGATCATCAATCAAAAAGTCTAAGCTCTGTTTTAAGCAAAATTACTAATCTAGTAAAAAGGTAAAATATTAGTCCAAAGAATTAGAGAGTAACCTTAATTAGCTACTCTCTAAACTTTAACAATAAATTAATTCTCTAAATATAATCTCCTTCACCGAATTTTTATAATTATTCATAAGCCCAGTCCATTTTAAAGGATCAGTATTTTTCAAGTTTTCATCAATAGGATTTTTTTCTAGCATTTGTTTCATAAGTAGTTCAAATCTTTGTTTAGCTTGTTTATCAGTTTCTACAATATGTTTTCTTAAAGTACAATTCATAAACATTATTATATATTCAGCTTTTTTGTGATTTTTCAAATACTCTAATCTTAAATGACCATACTTTCCAATAATATAATCATTTTCATAATCTTCCTTTTCTAAATATAAGTCAGGAACAAAATAATCTCCTTCTTTGTGATAAGTTATTTCTATCATAATTAAAACCTCCATAAATTGATTTTCACTACAAATTTGACTAAATAATTTATATCTTCTTTCGACTATCTAATACAACAAAATTATTGAAGAAATCCATAAGAAAAATTTTGTCCTTATTGGAATTTTCCCAATGAAGAACCTGCTGCCAAGTTAGCCTCTTTTAATAATGTGGTTTCATCTACGCTGGGATACTCCTGGTAATCTTCTTCCATAAAGGTAATATCAGTGTAAGGATAAAGATAATTATAAATCCCTTTATGACATCCAATGGCAATGGGAATTGCAAAAAAGAGAATGCCAAGAACAAGAGAAGCTTTTACAATAATCTCTTCTACTTCAGAAGAAAAAGAAGAATCTATGAAAGAATTATTATAGCCAAGATACCGGAAAATATGTACAATTCCAGGAAACCAAAGATAAGCTAAGACAGTAGAAGGCTTTAATACAACAGGCCCAACAAAGTATAAAAGTGAGGTGGCAAAGAAAAGAAGAACAAAGCTAACAATCTGTCCAACAATTAGGCCGGTGAGTGAATGATTGCCAGGGAAGAACACTGTGTAATTCGTTTTTTCCCCAAAATAGATACCAGCTTTGTTGTTTTCTTCTTTCTCTTTTAATGCCTGCTTATTCTTCTTCCGAATATAGATAGGACTGTAATAGAGTGCAGGGTTTACAAGTAAGGTGCCAAGTATGGCAAGGATGAAGCAAATGGGTAAATAATGAAGCATACAAAATCCTCCTTTTTTCTATAAAACAATTTAGTTTCTACAACAAGAATAGTATATCATATTTACATAAAAAATACAAGCAGAATAGGAAAAAAATTCCTGTTATGGGAAAAGCAAGTAAAACGATTTTTTTCTTAAAATTTTCTTAAAAAACCTTTTCATTTTAAGGAATTTATAATATAATGAGACTATCAATTTTGTAGTGCCAAGGAGGAAAAATAAAATGGGTAAAACAAAAGGAAAGAAAGAAACAAACAAGGAAGTAGAAAAAACAAAACAATATAAAGTAAAAACAAGTAAAAAAGGGAAAACAAAGAAAAAACATCCAAAACTAAAAAAAGCAATTCTCATTATTTTTATGTTGGGAATCTTATTATGCTTAGTAGGAGTAGGAATTGTAGCTGGAATTTTCTTTAGCGACAAATTCAAACTATCAGAAGAAGATTTAAGAATAGAAAATATGAATGGTGCAATTCTAGATATAAATGGAGAACAAATTGGTGTTTTATCAGGAGATGAAAACAGAAAAATTGTTACCTTTGAAGATATGCCAGAATATTTACCAAAAGCCTTTATCGCTATAGAAGATAAAAGATTTTACGACCATAGTGGAATTGATATTAAAAGAACTCTATATGCTACTGCAATGTATGCATTAAATAAAGGAGATTCTTCTGCAGGTGGTGGAAGTACCATTACACAACAATTAGTGAAAAACTTAATGGATGATAAAGCAGACGAAGGAACAGCTGGAATTGAAAGAAAAATAAGAGAAATGGCAAGAGCTTATAATGTAGAGAAAATTCTTTCAAAAGACCAAATTTTAGAACTATACTTAAATAAAATATTTATGGGTTCTACGGTTTATGGAGTGGGAATGGCAGCAGAATATTATTTTAACAAACCAGTAGCAGAATTAGACTTAGCAGAATGTGCCTTTGTTGCCGGAATTAACCATACACCAAACAGTTATAATCCATTTGATGAAGAAGATGACAACAGTCAAATTATTCGAAAAAGAACCAAAGAAGTATTATACCAAATGAAAGACCAAGGGTATATTACGAATGAAGAAGAATATAATATAGCAGTACAAAAAGTAGAAGATGGATTAACTTTCACAAGAGGAAGTACTGCATCAAAAGCTTCATACTCATATCATACAATGGCTGCTATCAGAGCTGCTATTAAAGACATTGCAAAAGAAAAAGAAGTAAGTGAAGACACGGCAGAATTCATGTTATATAACAATGGTTACACCATATACACCACAGAAGATAAAGCAATTCAAACAAGAATGGAAGAAGAATTCTTAAAAGATAAATATATAAAAAGTGGAAGAAAGAAAGATAAAGACGGAAATTTAATCAACAATCATACCCAAGCAGCGATGGTAATTATGGACCATAAAACAGGAAAAGTAGTAGCAACAGTAGGTGGATTAGGAAGTGATTCTAGTCCTGTAGGATTAAACCGTGCGACACAAGGAACCAAACAGACAGGTTCTTCCATTAAACCACTTGCCTGCGAAGCACCAGCATTAGAAAAAGGAATTATTACAGCAGGAACCGTATACGATGACTCAGAAACTAATTTTGGAGGAGGCTATATTCCACACAATTCAAGTCACTATTCTGGATTAATGGCAATAAGGCAAGCACTAGCAGAGTCTTCTAACGTAGTTCATGTTAAAATTATGAAAGAACTAGGGCCAGCCAATGCTATCAAATTCTTAGCACAATTAGGATTAGAAATTGATCCAAAACACGAAGCACCATCTTTGGCATTAGGAACAGCAAACCTTAGTCCACTTGATATGACAGGGGCCTATGCAACCATTGCTAATAATGGGGAATACATTACACCAATCTTTTATACAAAAGTAGAAGATGCTAATCAAAATCTTGTAGTAGAAGCAAAACAAGAAAGAAGAAGAGTACTATCAGAAGCCAATGCCTATATTTTACAAAATTTATTAACAGCACCAGCAAGAAGTGGAACTGCCGCAGTATGTGCTATGTCCAATATGGATGTGGGAGCAAAAACAGGTTCGACCAATAGTTATATCGATAGATGGCTTTGTGGATTTACTCCATATTATACCGCATCAACTTGGTTTGGATTTGATACTTCAGAAAATCCAGTCTTTAGTGGAAACAATGCAGCCAACATTTGGGCAGGTGTAATGAAAGACATACACAAAAACTTACCAACCCAAAGGTTCCAAAAACCAAACAATGTGGTATATGCGAAAATTTGCCAAGACTCTGGATGTAGTGCAACAAACTCTTGTACAAGAACAATATCAGAAGTATTTGTAAAAGGAACTGTGCCAGGAAAATGTGAAGGACATTCCAAAGTAATGATTTGTAAACAAACAGGAAAAATAGCAAATGAATATTGCAAAGAAACAGAAGAGAAGACCTATTTGGTAAAACCAGCAAAAGAAAATACAAATTTGTGGTCAACCAATGCAGGAGATAAATATAATACAGTAACCGAACAATGTGATGTGCATAAAGCACCAGAACAAGTAGTAGTGCCAGATGTAGTAAAGGAGACATTAAGCAAAGCAAAAGAAAAATTAGAGAAATTAGGACTAAAGGTAGAAATTAAATATAAAGAAGATAAAAAACAAAAAGAAAATGTAGTATTAGAACAAAGTGTAAAAAAAGAGACAAAGGTAGATAAGGGAAGTACAATTGTATTAACGGTAAATAAAATAGAAAAGCCAGAAAACAATGTCGATGATAACAAAACAAATTCAACCACCAATACGACCACCAATACGATAACAAACACAATTACCAATACTACAACAAATACAACCACCTAAAATAAAGGAAGGATAGAATATGAGTTTAACACTATATAATACATTAACAAGAAAAAAAGAAGAATTTAAACCATTGGAAGGAAATGAAGTAAGAATATACTCATGTGGGCCAACTGTATACAGTTTTGCCCACATAGGTAATTTTAGAGCTTACGTCTTTATGGATACATTAAGACGTGTTTTACAAGCAAATCAATATACGCTAAAACATGTAATGAACATTACCGATGTAGGACACTTAGAATCCGATAGCGATGAAGGCGAAGACAAAATGGAAAAAGCAGCAAGAAAAGAAAATAAAGATCCTTATGAAATTGCTTCCTATTATACCGATATATTTTTCAGAGATATGGGAAGACTAAATATAGAAAAACCAGAAATCATAGCAAAAGCAACAGAACATATAAACGATATGTTAGAATTTGTTAACACATTAATAGAAAAAAACTATGCGTATGAAACATCAAAAGCAATTTACTTTGACATTTCGAAATTAGACCATTATCCAGTCTTATCAAATCGAAACCTAGAGGATCAAATTGCAGGTGCAAGAGTAGATGTAGACCCAGAAAAAAGAAATCCATACGATTTTGCCGTTTGGATTAAAGCACCAGAAAACCATATCATGAAATGGGAAAGTCCATGGGGACTATCCTATCCAGGATGGCATTTAGAATGTTCCGCAATGGGAAGAAAATATTTAGGAGACCAGTTTGACATTCATACTGGTGGCGTAGACCACATTCCAACTCACCATGAAAATGAAATTGCACAAAGCAAAGGGGCAACTGGAAAAATACCAGCAAAACGTTGGATGCATGTAGAATTCTTACAAGTAGATGGCGGAAAAATGTCAAAAAGCTTAGGAAACACCTATACATTAGACCAATTACAAGAAAAAGGAATTGAACCACTTGCTTACAAACTATTTTGCTATACAGCACACTATAGAACAAAATTAAACTTTACTTTTGAAAGTGCACAATCTTCACAAAAAGCATTAAATCGTTTAAGAGAGGGATATGTTGCCCACACAAAAGCAAATGAAAAAGTAAGCGAAGAAGAAATCGAAACCTATAAACAAAGATTCCTAGAAGCAGTAAATGACGATTTAAACATGCCACTTGCAATGGGAATCGTATGGGAAGTAGTACGTAACCAAACAAAATCAAATCAATTTGCAAATCTACTATTAGCATTTGATAAAATATTAGGACTAGACATTAAAAATGCACAGACTTATTTAGAAAAAGAAGAAAAAATAGAATTGCCAGAAGAAATTGCAAAATTACTAGAAGAACGTAAAATAGCAAGAGAAAACAAAAACTGGGCAGAATCTGACCGTATTCGTGATGAACTAAAAGAAAAAGGCTATCAAGTAAAAGACACGAAAGACGGAATGAGCATAGAGAAGATGTAGATAGGAAGTTAGAAGTGGAAATTAGGGGTTAGAAGTTAAAAAAATGAAGACTTGTTTCAACTTCTAACCTCCAACTTCAAAAAAGGAGAGCAAAAGATGAATCAAGAAAAAGAAATCGCATTCTTTAAAAAAATAATCATAAGTATCAAAGATTTTGAAAAATATCCAGAGTTAGCAAGTAAAAAATGGGGAGTGGTTTTATCTTATTTATTAAAATTACTTCTTGTTTTTGCGATAGTGACGGCTTTTGCTCTTACGTATCAAATGGCACAAGAATTGCAAAATGGATTGAAATATATCGAAGAACAAATTCCAGAATTTACGTATGCAAATAAACAATTAAAGATGGACTCGGATTCTCTTATTCAAATAGAAAATATGGACAACTTATTTATGGATACAATTATGATAGACACCCAAGAAAGAGAGGAAGAAACCATAGAAACTTATAAACAAAATTTGCAAAAAGCAGGAAATGGAATACTTCTTTTAAAAGAAAAAGCGTTTATTAAAACGCAAGTTACAGAAGGAATTATAGAATACTCTTATGCTTCACTGGAACAAACATATCCAATTCATGATTTTACCAAAGAACAAGTATTACAATACTTTTCAGGAACAAACTTATTTCTAATGTATAGTGGCATGTTTGTGATGTTTGCTATTTATATATTCTTACTATATGCCATTAGTATATGGGGAGATATTATTTTACTTGGTGTATTTGGCTTTTTAACAGCCCTTTTCATGAGACTACATCTTCGTTTTTCTGCAATGTGCAAAATTGCCATTCATAGTTTAACATTACCAATCTTATTAAATGCAGTAGCAATATTATTGGATACTTTTTTCCATTTTAAAATACAATACAGTGAAGTAATGTATATGGGAATTGCCTATATCTATATTATTACAGCGATTTTAATGATTAAATCCGATATTCTTAAAAATCAAAAAGAGTTAATAAGAATGTTAGAAGAACAAGAAAAAGTAAAACAAGAAATGGAGAAGAAAAAAGAGGAAGAGGAAAGACAAAAAGAAGAGCAAGAACGTGAGAAACAAAAAGAAGAAAAACGAAAAAAAGAAAAGGAAGAAAGAGAAAAAAAAGAAGGAAACCTTGGGGGTGAACCACAAGGAGAAAATGCTTAGCAAAATTCCAAAAGAGAGAAACAATCAGTAGGAAGGAAAAAGAAGGATGGAAAATAATAAACCAGAAGAAAAGAAAAAAAGAGAGAAAAGGGATAAAATTTTACTAGGAATTTTAATTACTGCAATTATCCTAACAATAGGAATTGTAGGATATTTCCTATTTTTCTACGAAACAGACGAAACAGAAGAAAATAAGCTTGCTTATACCGATTTAATTAAACAAATTGCAGATGGTGAAATCGAAAGAATCGAAATGACAGTAGGAAGTACTACTGTCAAAGTGAAACAAAAAAATGTAGAAGAAGAAAAAGTAACCATTGTACCAAATACACAAGCATTTGTTGAATTAGTACAAGAAAAAGTAGCAGAAGGGAACAACATCAAACTAGACCAAAAGCCACAAAATATCTTAGTTAGTATTTCACAAACGGTATTTACATTATTACCAACCCTTATGATAGTAGCATTATTTGTAGTAGTATTAAAAATGCAAGGATTAGGCGATAAAGGAAAAATATACGATCAAGATGCAAGCAAGGAAAAAGTGAAATTTGATGATGTAGCCGGGTTAGATGAAGAAAAACAGGAAATGATAGAAATTGTGCAATTCTTAAAAGAACCAAAAAAATTCAATGAAATGGGTGCAAAAATCCCAAGAGGTGTTTTACTATATGGAAAACCAGGGACAGGAAAAACGTTAATTGCTAAGGCAATTGCAGGAGAGGCAAATGTTCCATTTATTTCTATGAGTGGTTCAGAATTTATAGAAATGTTTGCAGGGTTAGGAGCTTCTCGTGTTCGTAAATTATTTGAAAAAGCAAGAAAAGTAGCACCATGTATTGTTTTTATTGATGAAATCGATGCCATTGGCTCTAGAAGAACCAGCGGAAATGGAGCAGAATCAGAAAACAATCAAACATTAAACCAATTACTAGTAGAGATGGATGGATTTGATACCGAGGAAACCATTATTGTACTTGCAGCAACCAACAGACCAGAAATGCTAGATAAAGCTTTATTAAGACCAGGAAGATTTGATAGACAAATTACCATCAATGTACCAGACAAACGTGGAAGAGAAGAAATATTGAAAATCCATAGTAAGGATAAAAAAATAGCAGAAAATGTAAAATTGAAAACAATAGCAGAAGATACAGCAGGGCTAACAGGAGCAGAACTTGCTAATATTTTAAATGAATCAGCCATCTTAGCTACCATAAATGAACATGAAGTAATAGAGAAAGAAGATATCGAAGAAGCATTTAAAAAAGTAACCATAGGACTTCAAAAAACAAGTAGAGTATATTCTGAAAAAGATAAAAAGCTAACTGCGTATCATGAAGCAGGGCATGCGGTAGTGAGTCAATATTTAGAAACACAAGAGCCAGTAAAAGAAATTTCCATTATACCAAGAGGTATGGCTGGTGGATACACCATGAATAAAACAAATGAAGATAAAAACTATATTTCAAAAACAGAAATGGAAGAAAGACTGATGGTACTAATGGCAGGTCGTGCAGCAGAAAAAATTATTATAAATGATATTTCAACAGGAGCAAGTAATGACTTTGAAGTAGCGACAAAAATTGCCAAAGATATGGTAACAATCTATGGAATGAGTGATGTTGTAGGAACCATCTCTATTAATGTAGAGAAAGACCCTTATGAACTACAACTACTAGGAGAAAAATATGCAGATGCGATTGGAGCAGAAGTGAAAATTCTTTTAGATAGTGCATATCAAAAGGCACAAAAAATAATTCTAGAACATATGGATAAACTTCATGAAGTAGCACAAACTTTGTTAAAACAAGAAACCATCAATGAACAAGAATTTGAAAGAATATTTGAATAAAAATATTTAATTTAAATCATAACCACCCGTTTTACGGGTGGTTATGATTTAAGCATAAGGATATAAACAATTTTAAATTTTTACCCCTCTATTTTCTTTCCTTTCAAATATTCTAAAATACCACTAGGACTAGTAAAACGAAAGATAAGACAAGAGCTATGAAGTAGTTGCGTTTTTTGAGAAAAGTGTTTATTAATTTCATAATCCCCATATTTTCCATCTCCAATAATAGGAAAACCAATATGGGCAAGATGAGCACGAATTTGATGTGTTTTACCTGTCTCTAAATTAACATCTAATACAGAAGTATGTTCTTTTTTGTTTTCTGCTATTACTTGATAGGAAGTAATAATTTTCTGATATCCTTTTTTAGGAGCATCTGAAATATAAACCAAAGACTTTTTATGATCCTTAAAAAGATAAGCGATTAACCTTTCTTGCTTTTTATTTAAAATACCATAAACAGTAGCTTTATAATGTTTTTCAATTTCTTTTTGTTTGAATTTTGCAAGAAGAATATCCAAAGCTTCTGGAGTTTTAGCAAACAACACAAGACCTGTTGTATTACGGTCAATACGATGACAAGGCTTAATAAAAGAGTATTGCTTTTGTAGCAAAGAAGTAAGGGAATTTTCACTATCCGTAACCTCTAGTTGAGCAGGTTTATCAACAACTAAAATAAAATCATCTTCATAAACAACAGAAAAGGAAGGAGAACTTTCTAAAAGCTCATCACAAATAAATACTTTAATATTATCACCAGTGTGAACGAGTACATTTTCAGAAACACGAACATCATTAATACGAATATCTTTCTTTCGTAAAGCCTTAAAAAAAGTATTTTGCTTCAAACTAGGAAAACAATCAAAAAGTATTTTATCCAATTTTTTATTATTTTGATTTTCTTTTACTTCAATAACTTTCATCACAAACCATCCAATAAAATATAAAAATAAAGGTATTACTACATACATACTAGTTAGTACGAATTTTAGAGAGTAAGTAGTAAGCTTTTTCACAATTATATCTTAGAAAATTACAAAAAGCAATTGCATTTTTAAAATACATGTGTTACAATAAAAAGCGTCAAGAAAAAATAAGGAGAGTGTAAGAAAAATGGAAATGGTAAAATACATTGTATTAGGAATATATTTGATTATTTGTGTAGCTTTAATCATCTCAGCTACCATTCAAACAAAAGATGGTCAAGGAGCATCAGGAACAATTACAGGTTCTACTACAAGCAATTTCTTTGAAAAAAATAAAGGAAGAACAAAAGAAGGAAAACTAAAAAGATTTACCATCTTATTAGGAGTCCTATTTGTGGTATTTGCTATTCTACTAGGAATATTGTATGTAATTTAATTTTTTAGGAAAAAATAAGATGTAGTAAACCAAACACTACATCTTTTATTTATGAAAAAAAGACAAAAAGGGACTGTCCCTAATTGGGAAGTTGGTTAGTTGAAGGAGAAGGAATGGAAGAGAAAGAAAAGTTAATTATAGATTTTATGAAAGAAGTATCTTATGTACCAATGAAAGCAAAGGAAATGGCAAGTATATTAAGTGTACCTAAAACAGAATATAGTACGTTTGTAGAGGTATTAAATCATTTAGAAGAAGAGTATAAAATACAGAAAAATAGAAAGTCAAAATATTCTTTGGTAGCACAAGGAAGGTATTTGGCTGGAATTTTTCGTGCCAATGAAAAAGGGTTTGGCTTTGTTAAAGTGGAACATAGAGAAAATGAGATTTACATTGGAAAAACCAATAAAAAAGGTGCTTTACATGGTGATAAGGTATTAATCGAAAGGATAGAAGAAGGAGAAAATGGCCATCATGAAGAGGGAAGAGTGGTTAAGATTTTATCTCGTGAGAAAGATTCTTTGGTGGGAGTGTTTACAAAAAGTCAAAATTATGGCTTTGTAGTACCAGATGATAGGAAATTTGGAACCGATATTTTTATTTCGAAGAAAAATATGGGAAAAGCAAGGAACAATAGTAAGGTTTTAGTTGAAATTACCAAGTATCCAGAAAAAGGTAAAAACGCAGAAGGGAAAATTATTGAAGTACTGGGAAATATAAATGAAGCAGGCGTAGATATGCTAAGTTTAATTAAAGAATATCGTCTCCCTTACGAATTTCCAGAAAAAGTAGTAGAGGAAGCTAGGAGTATAAAAGAGGAAATTAGCAAAAAAGATATTCCGAATCGCTTAGATTTGAGAGAAGAAGAAATCTTTACCATCGATGGTGAAGATGCCAAAGATTTAGATGATGCAGTACAAGTAAAAAAATTAGAAAATGGAAACTATCTGCTAGGGGTTCATATTGCAGATGTTAGTTACTATGTAACAGAAGGAAGTCAGCTAGATAGAGAAGCAATCGTAAGAGGAACTAGTATCTATATGTTAGACCGAGTGATTCCTATGTTACCTCGAGAACTTTCTAATGGAATTTGCAGTTTAAATGAAGGAAAAGATCGATTTACTTTATCTGTCATGATGGAAATTGATAAGGAAGGACAAGTCGTTTCTTCCGATATTCAAAAATCGATTATTCAAGTAACTAGAAGAATGAATTATTCTGATGTTGCTATCCTTTTGAAATATGCAAACAAGGAAGAAAAAGGCGAAAGAATAGAAGAAATAGACAAGGCAAAAGAGAAAATTAAAAAATTAGAAAAGGAATTAGGAGTGGTAACAAAATATAAGCCATATATGGAACATTTTAAAAGAATGGAAGAGTTGGCTCAAATTTTGAAAAGAAGAAGAGAAAAACAAGGTAGCTTAAATTTAGATTTACCAGAGACAAAAATTGTGTTAGATGAAAATGGATTTGCGATTGATGTAAAGAAGTATGAACTTTCTTTTGCAAATGAAATAATTGAACAATTTATGCTAACAGCAAATGAAACAGTGGCAGAACGTTTTTATTGGTTAGAAGCACCTTTTATTTATCGTGTGCATGAAGTGCCAGAGCAAGAAAAAATAGAGGAGTTAAATAAATTCCTATACAATTTTGGTTATAAAATAAAAGGAAGTAAAGACAACATTCATCCAAAAGCATTTGCAGAAGTGCTAGAAGATATCAAAGGAAAAGAGGAAGAAAGAGTCATTTCTACTTTAATTTTAAGAACTTTAAAAGTAGCAAGATATGAAAGCCAAAACAAAGGTCATTTTGGAATTGCAAGTAATTATTATTGCCATTTTACTTCCCCAATTCGTAGATATCCAGACCTATATATTCATCGCATGATTTCACATTACATTGAAAAAGGATACAATGTACAAGAAAACTGGAAACAAGAATATGCAGAAAAAGCGACCAAATATGCAGAACAATCTTCGGAACGTGAAAAAATAGCACAAAAAGTAGAAAGAGATAGTATTGACATCAAGAAAGCAGAATATATGCAAGATAAAATAGGGGAAGAATATGAGGGAATTGTTTCTTCGGTTACTTCTTTTGGTATGTTTGTAGAATTAGAAAATACAGTAGAAGGATTAATCCGTTTTGATGATTTGGGAGACGACTATTTTATTTATGACGAAAATAGAAAAACTCTATTAGGAGAAAGAACAAAGAAACTTTATAAAATAGGTGATAAAGTAAAAATAAGAGTAAAAAGTGCTAATAAAATTTTAAGACAAATAGATTTTGAAATTGTACCAGAGGAAGAAGAAAAACTAGAATAAATGGAATGGTAAAAAAGCATATCGATGAAACCATTTCTAATAGAAGGGCAAAGGCTAATTTAAAATCAAAAGTTATATTAAAAGAGTAATTACCTTGCCAAGAGAACATGTAGAAATAAAGAATAATTGAAATAAGGAAGAAAGAATAAAATGGATTCAAAACAATATATCGGAAGTATCATAAAGGTAAAAATAGATAGACCAATGGGGTCAAAACATCCTAAGCATGGATTTATCTATCCAGTAAATTATGGATATGTTCCAAATACAATGAGTGGAGATGGAGAAGAACTTGATTGTTATGTGCTAGGAGTATTTGAGCCAGTTGAGAATTTTAAAGGAAAATGTATCGCAGTAATACATAGAACAAACGATAATGAGGATAAATTGGTGGTAGTACCAGAGAAAAAAGAATACTCAGACGATGCAATAAAAGCGTTAGTAGAATTCCAAGAAAGATTTTTTGAAAGTATTATAGTAAGATAAAATAAAAAATGGAATCGAAGCAAAGCGAAAATGGACTAAATTACAGCCTATCTATTGATGAACAACGAGCAAAAAGGAGATGGAGTTAATTTTCATCTTCTTTTTGCTAGGATAGGAAATGACAAAATTAAAAAATATTACCAACAAAATGAAAGGGAAAAAGAGTCTAAAGAATAGAAAGGGAAAAGGTGATACAAATGAATAAAAAAATAGTGATAGGAATAATGGCTGTGATAACTCTTATTTTTATTATAATAGCATCCTTGTATATCTCGGATATTACGAAGGTACAAAAAGAAGCAAAGAAAGAAGAACTAGAGCAAAATAAACAAGAAGATACAAACAATTTTTACGGAACAGTAATCGAATCAAATGCAAACTCAATTATCGTAGAACCAAGAGAAGGAGAAGAAATTAGAAAATCAGCAGATAAAATTAGCATTTCATTAGGAGAAGATAATGATGCTATATATGAAGTAGGAACCAATGTAAAAGTAACATATTCAGGATATGTCATGGAAACCTATCCTGCACAAGTTAATGTAGTAAAGATAGAATTAAAATCAGCAGAAAATTTTGAACTTCGTTTTTATGATAAACAACCACAAAGTGATGAAAAATTTCATATAATCATAAACAAATCAGAAACAGAACGATACGATTATAATATTTATGCTTATGAGGGGAATGTCAATATTTTAATTGGAAAAGAGGAAATTTCATTACGAAAAGCATTATTAGAAGGAAAAATAACAATGAATGAAATAATAGCAAAAGCGAACCAAGATTTTCCAGAAACATCATCTGCTGGTTATGTGAAATCCTATGATGATGGGGGAAGTATGGAATATCATTATCCTAATTTTACCATTATCAAAATGCATACATTAGATGGAAATCGTGATGTATTTATAGGAAATAAAGATATGACAATGCATAAGTTAAGTACTAGCTTAAGCATACAAAAAGATGCTTAAAACATAAAAAATATAAAATCCTTATCTGAATAGAGTAAAAAAGCTCTATTCTTTTTTTGTATTTTGTGTTACAATGAATGAAAAAATAGAGAATAGGAGTTAAAATGGGAATACCAAAATTTTTAAGTGAAATGCTAGAAAAGCAATATGGGAAAGAAATAACACAAAACATTTTAGAGGGATATCATCAAAAAAGAGCAGTAACATTTCGTGTGAATACCTTAAAAACGACAGTAGAAGAAGTAGAAAAGAGATTAAAAGAAAAACAAATAGAATGGGAAAGAGTAAGCTTTAGTAAAGAAGCTTTTATATTAAAAGAAGTAAGGGAAAAAGAAATGGAAGAATTAGAGATGTATCAAAACGGAGAAATTTATCTTCAAAGTTTATCTTCCATGTTACCCCCTATTATATTAAATCCAAGGCAAAACTACGACATATTAGATATGACGGCAGCACCAGGTGGAAAAACAACGCAAATGGCAGTATTGACACAAAACAAAGCCCATATTACAGCTTGCGAAATGAATCCGATTAGAATAGAACGATTAAAATACAATATTGAAAAGCAGGGAGCAAATTCTGTCTATATAATGCCAATGGATAGTAGAAAGATAGACGACTTTTTCTCCTTTGATCAAATTTTGCTAGATGCGCCTTGTTCACGGAAGCGGAACCTTATCGGCAAATGATAAAAACTTAGAAAAAAGATTTACGCCTAAATTAATAGAAAAATCAATCCAATCTCAAGTTGCTTTACTAAAGAAAGCATTACAAGTATTAAAAAAGGGACAAGAAATGGTATATTCTACTTGTTCCATTTTGGATTGTGAAAACGAGGAAGTAATAAAGCAAGTAATAAAAACAGGAAAAGCTCAAATTGTCCCTATTACATTCGAAGGAAAAGAAACACTACCATTACTACCAAGCAAGATAGAAGGAACACTTTGTGTACTACCAACCAAACAATATGAAGGATTCTTCGTGGCAAAAATTCGCAAGGAAATTTAAAAAAACATTTGAAGTGTGATATTTTTTATAGAGTAAGAATTTTTTTAGTATTTAAGGAAAACAAAAAATAATTTCTTAAATTCGCTTAAAAAAGAAGGAAAATAAAATAAGGAGAGAAAAACAAAATGGAAAGAGAAGTAAATGAAGAAAAAAGAAACAAATTTATGGAATATGCAGGAAAGCGAGTAAACAATGTATTACACGATATTCAAATATTAGAACCAATGGCAAGAAGTAACAGTTATGATTATACCAAACAAGATATAGAAGAAATGTTTAATGCAATGCAAGAAACATTAAACGAAGCAAAAGAAGAATTCTACAAAAAATTTGAAGAAAAACAAAAATCAGCAAAGAAAGTATTCTCTTTTGGAAATACAATGGCTACAACAGTTAGCAAAGAAGAAGTAGAGGAAGTAGTAGAAGAGATGCAAGAAGAAATTACAACAGAAGAATAATAAAATAAGTATAAAGAAGGTGTTTTTAAAATACCTTCTTAAAAAATGCAAAAAAGAGTAGGCAAAAGAGCAAAGATATGTTACAATATAAACAGAAATCAACACAAGAGGTACAACAAAGAAAAAGGATGTAGAAATGAAAAAGATAATAAAAGAAGAAAAGAACGAGAAAAAAAGATATAAAGAAGCAAATAAATCAGAGACAGAAACCACCATTAATATACTATATGGAGAAAACGAACTTTCCATCTATACCAATAAAATAGAATTACAAAGAGAACTAAATAAAATTTTAGGAGAACCTACCAAAGAATACAAAAAAGGAAGGTCCATTGCAGGAAGCATATGGAATGTACCACTAAGTGAAAAAAGTAAAATATCAAAAATCATATTAAAAGCCAATATATTTGAATTATAAAAAGAGAAAAACACACTAGAAAAAACTTTCTAGTGTGTTTTTTATTCAATTTCCGTTATTTTCAAATTAAACTTATCTTCAAAAACCTTTTTTTTAGCAATATACTCTTTCGTTTTAAAACCTTTTACATCAATAACTTCAGTAGAGGCATCTTTATGAAACACAATAAAATCAGCCTTGTATTTCAAACTAGGAGCTAAAATAAAAGTAGGTTGCAAACAAAAACCATTAATTTCCTTTGCTTGTAAACGTAATTTTAACTCACAATAATAATCGGCTTCTTTTTGACTATCAAAAGTATGTCCATCAATAGACACCTTATTAGCATGATACTTGCTTTTCTTTTTTACACCATTCGAAAAATTCTTATAATCTTCAACACTCCAATGTTCCATCTTACAAACTCCTATATCGATATTAACCATCTTATTATAAGCAAAAAAAATAAAAAGTGCAAGTAAATTTTAGGGACGGGTCTAAAAATTTAATAAAATATAGGTAATAATAATTAATGCTATAGTTTTTTATGCTTTTAAATTTTTAGACCCGTCCCTAAAATTTATAAATCTACTTGATAGTTTCCATAAAATATGGTATAATGGAAATTGATTTCAATAGAAACAAAATGTTTTAACTAAAACAAAAAGAAGGAGGATAGAATTAAACCAATTAGTTACTTAGAAAACCAATGAAGCAAGAGGAGGAAAATGACATGTCAAAAACAGGGAAATTGGTTATTAGTATCATTTCAGCAGGGGCATTATGGCTATTTTATATCTTACTCTTACCCACTTTGTCAGTTGCATATTTGGGAGGATTTATCTTTATTGCCATTGCAATAGGCACTATCATCACGAATATAGCGATGTGGGTGTCAGAAGATGGTGAAGCGGTTGGAGTAACAGTAGGAATATCAATTATGGTTGTGCTAGGCATAATAGTAGTAGGATTAGTTGCCGGAAGTGCAATTTTTAACAGCTCCGTAAAAAGAGAACAAATAGGCGAAGTAGAGGTTTTGGAGTATAATGATATGATTAAGCAAATCGATACTTCTCAGATTCCTATTGTAGATGAAGCGTTAGCTCAAAAGCAGGCGGACAAGAAGATAGGAGAAGATATTGCATTAGGTTCGCGAGTTAAGTTGGGAGATGCAGCAATTCAGGAAGTAAATGGAGAAATTATGTATGTAGTACCATTGGAACATACCGGATTCTTTAAATGGAACAGAAATCGTTCTACACCGGGATACATTACCGTATCTGCTTCTAACCCTAACAAAGTTGATTTTGTAACAGAGGTAAATGGAGAAAAATTAAACATTCAGTATCAAAAATCAGCTTATTTTGGACATGACTTGTTACGTCATATACGAAATGAGGGATATCGTACAGTAGGACTTACAGAATGTACTTTTGAGATTGATGATACTGGACGGCCTTATTGGGTAGTTACTACCTATAAAAATCGGACAATGTGGCAGTCAGCAGAAGCAACAGGAGTAGTCATTGTAGATGCTCAAACAGGAAAGACAGAGTGGTATTCAGTAGAAGATACACCAGATTGGGTAGACATTATCCAGCCTAGTTCCATCGTTGAAGAACAAATTGATAATTGGGGGAAACTGATTCATGGATGGTGGAATCCTTCCAATACGGATAAAACGAAAAAGACGGATCTTACCTTAACTGTATATGTAGATGGCGATTGCTATTACTTTACTGGAATGACCAGTGTTGGTAGTGATGAGTCATGTGTAGGCTTTATAATGGTAAATACAAGAAACAAGCATGCACAAATCGCATATATGAGCGGTGCGACAGAAGAAGCTGCTATGAAATCGGCAGAAGGATTAGTTCAGGATTTTGGATATAAATCCACAGAACCACTGCCATTAAACATCAATGGAATTCCCACTTATGTAATGGCAATGAAAGATGAAGAAGGATTAATTAAATCCTATGCCATGATTAACATTGAGAATTATAGCATTGCAGCAAAGGGAGCAACACTTGCAGAAACAAGCAGAGCCTACTTGCAGTCTGTTGCAAGAAATGGAAACACACATGTAGTTGCCTCAGCTGAAGCCTACGGCTATTCCTACGAAGGAAAAGTAGAAAGAATCTCCAGTGTTGTAGAAGACGGTTCCACCTATTACTACTTAGTAGTAGAAGGAGAAAAAGACAAAATCTTTACCGCATCCTACATGATATCAGAAGAGCTTTCCATTACAAGAGATGGCGATACCGTCCAAATCAGTTACATCGATGACAAAAATGGAACGGTTGACATCGTAGCCTTTGACAACATTGCCTTTGCTACCCCTGTTTCAGAAGAGCAGGAAAAAAGGGACGAACTCGATAAAGGAACCTCAGTATTAGAGAGTGAAAATAACCAAATTATCGAAGTAAACCCTGAAGCAAATCAGGAAACATGGGAAAACCTGACCGACGAGGAAAAAGCAAAAATATTGGAAGAATACTCAAAAAATAACTAAATCTATCCAACCCGAGTGTCTTATATAGGCACTCGGGTTTTTTAATTTTAGGAACGGGTCTAAAAATTTATTAAATGTGGATAAATTCAAAAATATTTCCACATCTTGTAAATTTTTAGACCCGTCCCTAAAATTTATAGATATTTCTTTAACGTTTCAACACTATCTTCTTGCATTACCACAAAATCGTTTAAAATAGATTTGACATCATGGGCAGCATGAGGGTTTTGGTTTAGAAGACGTCTTCCTTCGATAATTCCCATATTGGTTCCTTGCATTAATAATTCAGATAATTTGGAAGTACTGTCATCTGTCATTGTTCGCATTTGGATTCCATACCAGGTCATTGCTTTATTCATTGGTGTGGTTTCATGTGGTTCCTTGGAGCTATAATTCTCATAGATTTCATTTACTCTTTCAGAAATTTTCTCGTATTTGTTATATTCTGTATCTAATACTTCTTTGAAAGTATTATCCGTTACTTTCTCAGAAACAAATGAGATAGCATCCATTCCCATAGTAGCTCCTTTATTAACCTCGTCTAAAATATTTAAGTTTTGATTTTCCATTTCTTATTTCCTCCTTCTTTTTTTCTAAATGTAGATAATGATCAAAAAAATTTCACATTTTATAAATTTTTAGGCCCGTCCCTAAAATTTAAAAATAGTATGAACGAATTTTGGAAAAAGTATACAGAATAAAAAGTATTAAAATTCAGCAAGAAAAACAAATACCCCCATATTTACAAAATACCATGGTAGGGTATATAATAGCATAGGTGATAAAAATGAAAGAAAAGAATTGTTGTGAGAAAAAGACATATCGAGATAGTGAAGAAAAAAGACGTATTATAAATCGATTAAGTAGAATGGAAGGGCAAGTGAAAGGAATTAAGAAAATGGTGGAAGAAGATAAGTATTGCAATGATATTTTGATACAGTTATCAGCAGTAGAAAATTCGGTGAAAAGTCTATCTAACCATATACTAGAAAATCATCTATATAGCTGCGTATCCAATGATTTGGAAAAAGGAAATTTTGAAATTATTGATGAGTTAATTAGTTTATTTAAAAAATTTAATAAATAAAGAAGGAGAGAAAAAATGGATTTAATATTTGAAAGAAAGATTAACTATTATGAGACAGATAGAATGGGAGTGGTACATCATTCTAATTATATCAGATATTTAGAAGAAGCTAGATGCTTTTGGATGGAACAAATTGGAATGCCATTTGAAATGTTAGAAGAACATGGAATAACTATCCCTGTTCTTGGGGTAAACTGTCAGTATAAACATCATGTTACATTTGGAGATGTTTTACAAATTCGTGTTTTGATAACAGAATATACAGGTGTTAGGATGACAGTTGGTTATGATGTGATAGATAAAAAAACAGGTAATACAGTTATTATAGCAGAAACAAAACACTGTTTTACGAATCAAGATTTAAAGCCAATTAATTTGAAAAAACAAGGACCACAATTTAGTAATACATTGATGGATTTTATCGAAAAATAAAAAAGGAGGAGTAAAGATGAATGAGATTATTTTGAAAGTGGAAGGAATGGCATGCGAAGGTTGCGAAAATAGAATTCAAAATGCAATTAAAAATATGCAAGGAATCGAAAATGTAGTAGCAAATTATAAAGAAGGGACTGTTAAAATAACAGCAAATGAAATTAATCTAGAGAAGATAACAGAGAAAATAGAAAATATTGGATTTAAGGTAAGATAAACACTTCATTTTATTGTTGTATGTGCAGAGATAGGAAAGATAATGGATGGATTTTAAGGAAAAGGCACCTTTATTTCAAGGTGCTTTTTATTTAAAAATTTATGATATAAGAAAGAAACAAGAAAAAGGAGGAAAGATGTTTTTCTAGCATGTTAGGAAAAGCAAAAAAAGCATCTAATAATGTATGAAGAAAATAATATTAGAGATTGAAGGAATGACTTGCAGTGCATGTTCGAATGGATTGGAACGATATTTGAAGAAACAAAAAGGAATTCAGACAGTAAGTGTTAATTTGGTAATGGCAAATGCAAGTGTGGAATATGATGAAACGATTTTGGAACAAAAGCAAATAGAAGAATTTATAAAAGAAGCGGGATTTGAGAGTAAAGGGTTATTTAAAGAAATTAAGATAGAAGAAAAAAGTAAAAAGGAAAAAGTGAAATTTTTTATTTTCTTAGGTCTTGCTGTTTTGCTAATGTATATTTCAATGGGACATATGGTAGGACTTCCAATATGGCATATATTAGATATGCATAAAAATCCAATTCCTTATACAATGGTATTGTTTTTGCTAACTAGTTCTTTTGTTCTATATGGATTTGACATTTTAAAAAATGGTTACAAGAACCTAATCCATAAAACACCTAACATGGATACATTAGTAAGTATTGGTGTACTAAGTGGTTTGGGTTATAGCATTTATAGTATGGTTCGAATAATGAAAGGAGAGGTAAGTTATGTAGAAAACTTATATTTTGAATCATCTGCCATTATCATTTTCTTTTTAAAACTAGGAAGGTATATCGATGGAATTAGTAAAGACAAAACGAAAGAGGCATTGCAAAAATTGGTTAAAATAACACCAAGTGAAGCAACGATTAAAAAAGATGGAAAAGAAAGAAAAGTAACTTTAGATGAGATACAAAAAGAAGATATTTTAATTAGTAGAGCAGGAGAGAAAATAGCGGTAGATGGAGAGATTGTATTAGGAAAAGCACATTTGGATGAATCTTTTTTAACAGGAGAAAGTAAACCTGTTTCGAAAAAAGTGGGAGAAAAAGTATTAGCTGGAAGCATCAATTATGATGGCTATTTGGAATATAAGGCAGAACGTATTGGAAAAGAATCCACGATATCCGAAATTGTAAAATTAGTAATGGAAGCAAGTAATACCAAAGCACCAATTGCTAAAATAGCAGATACGGTAAGTGGCTATTTTGTCCCAATTGTAATACTAATTGCAATAGTAGCTTTCTTAGGCTATCTACTATTAGGGCATTCAATAGCAACCGCAATGAATGTACTAGTAAGCGTTTTAGTAGTAGCTTGTCCTTGTAGCTTAGGGTTAGCTACTCCACTTGCTATTGTGGTAAGTGAAGGGTTATGTGCAGAAAATGGAATTTTGGTAAAGAAAAGTGAAATTCTAGAAAATGCACAAAAAATAAACACAATGGTATTTGATAAAACAGGAACTTTAACTTATGGAACCTTAAAAATTGCTCATATTATAAAAAAGGAGGAACAAGAGGAGACAAAGTTATTACAATTAGTAGGTAGTATTGAGAAACAAGGAACACATCCAATTGCCAAAGCATTTGTGAATGAGTTAGAAGAACGTCAAATACCGCTATTGCCAGTAGAAGATTATAAAGAAATAAGTGGTTATGGAGTAAAGGGAAAGATAGAAGAAATAGAAATTTTATTAGGAAATGCAAAAATGCTTGCTAAATATGAGATAGAAAATCCATATGAGGAAGAAGAAAAAAACTTATCAAAACAAGGAAATAGTATTGTATATGTTGTTGCGAATCAAAAAGTAATAGCACTAATTGGCGTAAATGATAAAATCAGAGAAAATGCAAAAGAAGTGATTGAGATACTAAACAAAAACAAGATAGAAACCATTATGCTAACAGGAGATAACAAGCAATCTGCAGAAAAAATAGCGAAGGAAATTGGAATTAACAATGTAATTGCCAATGTAGTACCAGCAGAAAAGGTAAAAGTTATTGAAAGATTAAAAAAAGAAAACAAATTTGTGATGATGTGTGGTGACGGAATTAATGATAGTCCTGCTTTGGCTGGGGCAGATATAGGGGTAAGCGTAAATAGTGGAACGGATATTGCGATGGATTCTTCGGATGTTATTTTAACAAGGAATGATTTATATTGTATTATTAATTTAATTCATATTAGCAAAAAGACAATACGAAACATTAAACAGAATTTATTTTGGGCATTTTTCTATAATGTCTTAATGATTCCAATAGCAATAGGATTTTTAAAACCAATGGGGATAGAGATTAATCCAATGATAGCAAGTATGGCAATGGTGATAAGTAGTTTTACGGTAATTTTAAATGCACTAAGATTAAGAAGAATAAAAGTGAAATAGAAAAAAGAGCGCTTGACACGCTCTTTTTTTGTTTCACTTTTATTGAGCATCTAATCTTTCCTTCCTTCAAATTTGCTTAAAAATTGAGAAAAATTATTGCAAGACAAAAAGGATAATGGTAGAATAAAGCGAATAAGAAAGAAAAGAGGGATAAAAAGTGAAAGTAGAAGTAATCGGAACAGGTGCTATTTATACCAAATATCATAGTGCATGTACATTAATAGACGAAGAGTTAATGGTTGATATGCCAAATGGAACATTAAAACAATTATTAAGAAATCAGTATCAACCAGAAAAGATAAGAACTATTTTAATTACACATAAACATGGAGACCATATGGCAGATTTACCATTCTTTTTAAAATACGTACAAGCTTATTTATATGATATGACAAACAGCAAAGATGAAATTACTATAATAGGTCCAAAAGGAATAGAAGAAAAAGTGATACAATTATTTGAGGCATATAGTTTTGAAAGTAGAGAAGAAATTCAAGAGGGAATGAAGATAAAATATATTGAATTAGAACAAGAAGAACAGGAAATAGAAGTACATAATTACGAAGTACAAGCATGGCAAGTATCACATGGGGAAGAAAAACCAGCATATGGTTATGTTATCAATCAAAGTGTAGGATGTACAGGAGATAGTAAATTATGTGATAATGTAGAGAAAATAGTAGAGAATAGTAAAATTACAATAGCAGATACTTCTCTTATCAAAGGAGATAACTGTCATATGGGAATGAATAACATAAAATATCTTACACAAAAGTATAAAAAACCAATTATTGCAACACATATGCGAGATAAGACTAGAGAAACGTTGCAAAAAGAAGAAAATGCAAATATTTTAGTAGTAGAGGATGGATATCAATTTTATGTATAATGTTACAAAAGTCACAAGAGTAGTGACTTTTTGTATGATTAGAAAAAATAATAGAAAATTCACGAAATAAACATATTTTAATAGTAAAATAAATAGATATTTTTTAGAAAAATTCATAAGAATGAAAAAGAAAAACAAGAAAGAAGGAAATGCAGAATGCTAGAATTAAAAAAGATTACTAAAACATATGTAAGTGGAGAAGAAAAAGTCGAAGCTTTAAAAGGGGTAGATATTTCATTTAGAGAATCGGAATTTGTATCGATACTAGGACAAAGTGGATGCGGAAAAACTACACTTCTAAATATCATAGGAGGACTAGACCGCTATACATCTGGAGATTTAATTATTAATGGAAAATCTACAAAGGAATTTAAAGATCGAGATTGGGATGCTTACCGTAATTATAAGGTTGGGTTTGTATTTCAGAGTTATCATTTAATTGGTCATCAAAGTGTATTGTCCAATGTAGAACTTGCTTTAACTATTTCAGGAGTTTCGAAAAAAGAAAGAAAACAAAGAGCAATTAAGGCATTAGAAGAGGTGGGATTAAAAGACCAAATTCATAAAAAGCCAAACCAGTTATCAGGAGGGCAAATGCAAAGAGTTGCTATTGCAAGAGCATTAGTCAACAACCCAGATATTATTTTAGCAGATGAACCAACTGGTGCCTTAGATACCAAGACAAGTATACAAATAATGGAAATTTTAAAAGAAATTTCAAAAGATAAATTAATTATCATGGTAACTCATAATCCAGAACTTGCAGAACAATATTCTAGCAGAATTATCAAAATATTAGACGGAAAAATTATCGATGATTCTAATCCAATCCAAGAAAAAACAAAGGAGAAACAAGAAGAAGGAAAGTTTAAAAGAACATCCATGAAATTTTTTACCGCCTTACGCTTAAGTTTAAACAACCTAATGACAAAAAAAGGAAGAACAATTTTAACTTCTTTTGCAGGAAGTATTGGTATTATTGGAATTGCATTAATATTAGCAATCTCTACAGGAGTACAAAACTACATTAGTCGAGTAGAAGAAGAAACATTATCTTCTTACCCAATTACCATAGAAGAAGCAACCATTGATATGGGAAGTATGATAGAAAGTATGATGGGAGATATTGATCCAGAGACAGAAAGGGAAGAAGGAAAAGTATATTCTTCTGATATTATGGATCAAATGATGTCTACCATATCGAGTAAAGTAGAAACAAATAATTTAAAAGAATTAAAAAAATATATAGAAGATACGGACAATGAAATAAAAAATAATAGCAATGCCATTCAATATGAATATAATTTAAAGGTTAATTTATATCATCCAGATACGAGTGAAGCAATTGTAAGAGTAAATCCTAGTACAGTAATGGACGCCATGGGGATGGGAGAAATGATGTCAGCAAGAAACAATTCCTCTATGATGTCAATTGGAATGGTAAGTACCACAGATGTTTGGACAGAATTATTAGACAATCAAGAATTACTAAAGTCTAGTTACGATTTATTAGCAGGTAATTGGCCAAAAGCGTATAATGAAGTAGTATTAATCGTAGGAAAAGATAATGAAATTAGTGACTATACCCTATATAGCTTAGGATTAAAAGACCAAAAAGAATTAGAAGAAAATATGAAAAAAATTGAAAAAGGAGAAATGGTAGAAAAATCAAAAGAAACCTCCTATACTTATGAAGAACTTTTACAGTTATCTTATAAATTACTATTAAATTCAGATTACTATACCAAAGAAAACGGAATCTGGATTAATAAATCAGAAGAGGAAGAATTTATGAGAAATAAAGTGCAAGAAGCAGAAGAAGTAAAAGTAGTAGGAATTATTAGGCAAAATGAACAATCGGTAGCACAAGGAACTTCTAGTATGATAGGCTATACAAAAGACTTAAAAGAATATGTAATAAATAAGTCTAATCAGGCAGACATTGTAAAAGAACAAAAAGAAAATGAAGAAATCAATGTTTTTTCCGGTTTAGCCTTTCCAAAAGAGGGAGAAGAAGGAACCTTTGACTATCAATCCTTATCCACAGAACAAAAAATGGCAATGAGTAGACTAAGTAGTGAACAAATTGCAGAATTAATGAATGCTTATACAGAAAATAAAAATGCAAGTTATGAGAAAAACTTAGATAAATTATCAGCCATCGACTTAGAAAGTCCATCTGCTATTAATATCTATCCAAAAGATTTTGAAGCAAAAGATAAAATAGCAGAAGCAATTGAAACCTATAATCAAAAACAAAAAGAAGAGGGAAAAGAAGAAAATACAATTAACTACACAGATGTAGTAGGAATTATGATGAAGTCGGTAAGTCAAATTATCAATACCATTAGTTATGTATTAATCGCCTTTGTTGCTATTTCTCTTATTGTATCCTCTATTATGATAGGAATTATTACTTATATTTCTGTTTTAGAAAGAACGAAAGAAATTGGAATATTAAGAGCCATTGGAGCATCCAAAAAAGACATTTCAAGAGTGTTTAATGCAGAAACATTAATTGTTGGACTAATTTCTGGATTAATTGGAATTGGCATTACCATACTTCTAACCATTCCAATCAATCAGGTTATCTATGCCTTAACAAATGTAAAAGTGGTAACAGCAGTACCATTGGGAGCAGGAATAACATTAGTAGTAATTAGTGTCGTTTTAACTATCATAGCAGGATTAATTCCATCTAAAATGGCGAGCAAAAAAGACCCTGTTATAGCATTAAGAACAGAGTAAAAAAGAAAAAAGAATTGGGAAGCCAGTTCTTTTTTGCATAAAGAAAATAAATAAAACGATTGACTTAAAAGAAAATTTAAAAGATAATAAAAGAAGAACTAGAAGAAAGGATAAAAATATGGAAAATGTAGTATTACCGCAATATTTTAAATTGCTAGGATATGATTTAAAACCAGAGTTTTTAGATAAATATTTAAAAATGCCAAGCCTAAAAAGGCTTCAAAATATATGTTATTTTTGTGGAATGGACTATGCGTCAAAAGAAATTTATCAATTTAAAGAAAAAGTGACAAGATATGACCACTCTTTAACAGTAGCCCTTCTAACTTGGCATTATACCAAAGATAAAAAAGCTACTCTAGCAGGGCTTTTTCATGATATTGCAACCCCATGCTTTTCTCATGTTATTGACTATATGAATAAAGATTATGAAAATCAAGAAAGCACAGAAGAATACACAGAAGCTATTTTACAAAAGGATGCGTATTTAAAAGAATGTTTAAAACAAGACAACATTGCAATAGAAGAAGTTATCAACTTTAAAAAATATAGTATTGTAGACAATGATAGACCAAAGTTATGTGCCGACAGATTAGATGGGGTTATTCTAACAGGACTATATTGGATAAAAAATATAACAATAGAAGAAATAGAAAAAGTAATAAAAGACATACAAATATTTATTAATGAAGAAGGAAAAGAAGAAATAGGATTTACTACAAAAGAAATGGCAGAATTAGTATTAAAAACAAGTGAAGAAATTGATGTCTATTGTCATTCGAATGAAGATAACTATATGATGGAATTACTAGCAAGCATTACAAGAGAAGCAATAAAAAATAAGATTGTATCTTATGAAGAGTTATACCTACTAGATGAAGAAGAACTAATGAAACGATTAGAAAGTAGTAATCACCAAAACATAAAAGAAAAACTAACAAAATTTAAGACCATAAAAAAAGAAGAAATTCCAATCATAAAATTAGATAAGGTAAAGCCAAGAAAATTAAACCCTTTAGTGAATGGAATCAGACGAAAAGAAAAGGGATGAGATAAATGTACTATATTTATATGTTAAGATGTGAAGATAATTCTATTTACACTGGAATTACAACCAAGATAGAAAGACGAATGCAAGAACACTTTACACAAAATGAAAAATGTGCCAAATATACCAAATATCATAAAGCAATAAAATTAGAAGCATTATGGATAACAGAGGATAGAGTCCATGCATCAAAATTAGAATATGCGATAAAACACTTAAAAAAAGAAGAAAAAGAAGAATTAATTTCAAAAAAAATAGAATTAGAAACCCTTTTTATAGAACGATTGGAATGTGAAAAATACAAAAGAACAAATCCATATTTTTAGTATAAAGGACATTCTAAACACCATACAATTTTAATAAAGATGTTTAGGAGGTTATATGAAGGTTATAAAAATAAAGAAAAGTACAATTCTAAAAATATTACTATTGTTTGTATTTATATATAGTGTCACCAAATTAACAACATCCTTTGGTATGCAACACTATTATAATGTGGATTTTTCAACAGGATTAGTAACGGCAAGTGTATTAAATGTAAGAAGCGGTCCAGGAACCAATTATCCAATAGTGGCAAAGGTAAACAAAAATGAATATATTCGAGTATTTGCAGGGGTGGGAAGTTGGTATATCGTACAAGTAGAAGGAGACTATGTAGGTGCGGTTAGCAAAGACTATGTAAAAGCAATCTATCCGAATAGTAGTGGAGGTAGTTCATCTGGTGGAGAATCAAATGCAGGAAATACCAACACATCAAAACTAACAACCGATGAATTAGAAGTATTTAATTTAATTAATAATGAGCGAATTAAAAATGGATTAACTGCTCTAAAAATTGACTGGGAAGTACAAAATGTAGCCAGAATAAAAGCAAAAGATATGGTAAACAACAATTACTTTTCACATACTTCGCCAACATATGGTTCACCTTTTGATATGTTGAATCGTTTTAAAATATCTTACAAAACAGCAGGAGAAAACATCGCAGGAAATTCAAATAATACAGTAGCAGTAAATGCATGGATGAATTCCTCAGGTCATAAAGCAAATATTTTAAACCGTAGCTTTAATTACACTGGAATTGGAGTAGTTAAAGGTTCAAAATATGGAAAAATATATGTCCAAATGTTTGTTGGAAAGTAGAAACGAAAACCTAACCTACATTTTGCAACAAAAGTAAAAAAGAGGTATTGCATTTTAGATAAAAACATGATAAGATATTGCACAGAATAGAAAAAACAAAAACAAGGACAACACAAATAAAGAAAGTCTTTAGAGAGCTAGATGTATGGTGAAATTCTAGTAGAACCTAATTTATTTGTTATCACCGATGTTGTTTTTAGACTGAACAAAACGCAAAAAGTAAGTCTAAACGTAGTTCTGCGTTAAAGAAAATAAGAGATAAATTGTACAAAAGTGCAATTTATAAATTAGGTGGTACCACGGAATTTCAACTCTATTTCGTCCTAAATGCTAGGAAGAAATAGAGTTTTTTGATGTCTATTGAGAGAACGTTTTGATAAGAAAGATAGAAATATTAAAAAAGAAAAGAGAGTGAAGTGGAATGCAAGAACTAAAAATAAAAGGAATATACAAACATTTTAAAGGAGATTATTACTTAGTAGAAGACATTGCAAAAGATTCAGAAACATTACAAGAAGTAGTAGTATATAGAAAACTATATGAAGATGGAGCGTTATGGGTAAGACCCAAAGAAATATTTTTATCAGAAGTAGACCATGAAAAATATCCAAAGGTAACACAAAAATATAAATTTGAATTACAAAATATAAAAAGGGTAGCAAACTAAAAAATGAATTCATTAAAACAAAGTAAATAGTAGGGGAAAATAGAAAGAAGCTTTCTAAAACGACCCCTAAAGAAATATAAAGTACCAAAAGGGACAAATTACCCAAAAGGAAACGTCCCCAATGGATACCCAAAGAATAAAAGGAGGAAGAAAGATGTACAAGAAGGTGGAACTTAAGGAAAATGGCTTCGTGGGAATGGAACATGAAGTAAGTGAGTTATGGAAAGAAAAGGACATTATTAAGAAAAATTTTGAGGTAAATAAAGGAAAACGATATTTTACTTTTTATGATGGACCTCCAACAGCAAATGGAAAGCCTCATGTTGGTCACATTTTAACTAGAGTTATGAAAGATATTATTCCTAGGTATAAAGTAATGAAAGGCTATGATGTTATTCGTAAAGCGGGTTGGGATACACATGGTCTTCCAGTAGAATTGGAAGTAGAAAAGAAACTTGGTATTTCTGGAAAACAACAAATTGAGGAATATGGAGAAGAAGAGTTTATTAAAGAATGTAAAGAGAGTGTATTCACCTATGTTTCTATGTGGGAAAAAATGACAGACCAAATTGGATATTGGGTTGATATGGAAGATCCTTACGTTACTTATCATGATGATTATATTGAATCGGAATGGTGGGCTTTGAAACAAATGTGGGATAAGGGGTTATTATACCAAGGCCATAAAGTTATGCCATATTGCCCAAGATGTGGAACCGCACTATCTTCTCATGAAGTAGCACAAGGGTATAAGGATGTACAAGATTTAACTTGTACTTGTAAGTTTAAAGTAGAAGGGGAAGAAAATGTATATTTCTTAGCTTGGACGACCACACCATGGACATTACCTTCTAACTTAGCTCTTTGCGTAAATAAAGCGTATACCTATAGCTATGTAAAAGTAGAAAAACCAATTATTGATGGTAAAATGCAAGAAGAAGGCAAGGAAGAAATTTATATTTTAGCAAAGGATTTAATAGAGGTAGTATTAAAAGACATTCCTTATGAAGTAATAAAAGAAGTAAAAGGTTCTGAATTGTTAGGAATGAAATATGAACAACTTATGCCATTTGCTAAAGTAGAAGGAAAAGCTTTTGTTGTAATTCATGGAGACTATGTAACATTAACAGATGGTACTGGTATTGTTCATATTGCACCAGCTTATGGTGAAGATGATAGTTTTGTATCAAAACAAAATGGAATTGCTTTTGTAAACTTAGTAGATAAAGAAGGCAAATTTGTAGACGAAGTAGAACCATGGGCAGGTAAGTTTGTTAAAAAATGTGATAAAGATATTTGTATCTGGCTTGCTCATGAAAACAAATTATTCAGTTCTGCAAAACATACACATAGCTATCCACATTGTTGGAGATGTGATACACCACTTCTATATTATCCAAAAGAAAGTTGGTTTGTAAAAATGACAGCAGTTCGTGACAAGCTACTTGAAAATAACAACAAAATTAACTGGATGCCAGATACTATTCGTACAGGACGTTTTGGAAAATTCTTAGAAAATGTTATTGATTGGGGTATTTCAAGAGATCGTTATTGGGGAACACCACTTCCTATTTGGAGATGTCATGACTGTGGTCATATGGAATGTATTGGTAGTAGAGAAGAGTTAAAAGAAAAGGGACAAAATGTGCCAGAAAATGTAGAATTGCATAAACCATATTTAGACCCAATTCATATTACTTGTCCAGAATGTGGAAAGAATATGATAAGAGAAAAAGAAGTAATTGACTGTTGGTTTGACTCTGGTTCTATGCCATTTGCTCAATTACATTATCCATTTGAAAATAAAGAACTATTTGAGAAGAACTTCCCAGCACAATTTATTTCAGAAGCAGTAGACCAAACAAGAGGATGGTTCTATACACTACTTGCGATTTCTACTTGTATTTTTGATACCAATCCATTTGAAAATTGTATTGTATTAGGACACGTATTAGATAGCAAAGGATTAAAAATGTCAAAACATTTAGGAAATGTAGTAGACCCATTTGAAGTACTAGGTTCTGTAGGAGCAGATGCTACACGTTGGCATTTCTATACTGCATCCGCACCATGGCTTCCAACAAGATTTTCTACCAAAGATGTAGAAGAAACACAAAGAAAATTCTTATCAACTTTATGGAATGTGTACTCATTCTATGTACTATATGCGGAGATTGATCAATTTAACCCATTAGCTTATGCAGACTTTAAGTCTGAAAATATCATGGACAAATGGATTATTTCAAAACTAAATACCTTAGTAAAAAAAGTAGATGAAAAATTAGAAAAATATGATATCACATCAGCGGCCTTTGAAATCGAAGACTTTACAGATGAACTATCAAACTGGTATGTAAGAAGAAACAGAGAAAGATTCTGGTTAGATACACTAACTGATGATAAAATAGGAGCTTATGTCACATTGTATCAAGTATTAACAACCTTAGTTAAAGTAGCAGGACCTTTTGTTCCATTTATGACAGAAGAAATTTATCAAAATCTAGTAGTAGGATTAGATAAAAATGCACCAGAAAGTGTTCACTTATGTACATGGCCAGAAATAAAGGAAAGTGCAATTGACACAAAATTAGAAGAAGAAATGGGATTAGCCTATACCATCGTAAAACTAGGAAGAAGTGCAAGAAATGCAGCCAATATAAAAAATAGACAGCCACTATCTGAAATGCTAATCTCTGCAAGTGCCCTTCCAGAATACTATGGTGATATAGTAAAAGAGGAATTAAACATCAAAAAAGTACAATTAGGAGCACAAATGTCAGAGTATGTAAACTTTGAAATCAAACCAAACCTACCAGTACTAGGAAAAGCATATGGAAAACTAATTCCACAAATCAAACAAGAAATAGCAAACCATAACCAAATGGAATTAGCACTAAAAATTCAAAAAGGAGAAGTAGAAGAAATTACAATAGGAGAAGAAACCATTGAACTAAACAACGAAAATCTACTAATTACAATGCAAGGAAAAGAAGGATTTGCCTTTAGTGGAGAAGGAGAATTAGGAGTAGTATTAGACACCACCATAACCGAAGAACTAAAAGAAGAAGGTTACGTAAGAGAAATTTTATCAAAAGTTCAAAACATGAGAAAAGATAGTGGATTTGAAGTACTAGATAGAATTAACCTATATGTAACTGGAAACGAAAAACTAGAAAATGTCATCAAGAAATTTGCACAGCAAATACAAAAAGATACATTAGCAAACAATATCTTCTATCACGAAGAAAAAGCAAATTACACAGAAACAACCATCAATGGAGAAAAATTACAAATATTTGTAGAAAAACTATAAAAACATAGTAAAGACATAGGGACGGAGATTTTGTCTATAGGCCTAGAGCGTTTAAAGACATGGGGACGGAGATTTTGTCTATAGGCTTAGAGCGTTTTGAATAGAAGGAACGAAACGGAAAAAGCTGGAAAGCCTATAGACAAAATCTCCGTCCCCATGTCTCTATATATCTTTGAAATAGGGAGGAAGTACATGAAAGACAAAGGTAAAATTGTTAAAAATGTGATATCGTTGATTTTGATGGTGGCAATTGTAATAGTGGTATATTATGTGTATCAAAAATATAATTTTAATGAATTTGTAAAAGCTGAGAATACTTTGGGAATTTCAAAGTTTGAGAGAGATAAACTTCAAAAATGTACGAATAGCAATAGTTATAAAATAGAAAATCCATCGTATCATGATGCAATGTTTTATGAAACGGTACCAGTAATTCCGAATACTCCTTATAAAGTAACTTGTAAAATAAAAACGAATGAGGTACGAAGTAAAAATGAAAATACGGATAGTGGGGCTCATATTTGTATTGCAGAAAGCTTGGAAAAGTCTGATAATGTAACAGGAACAACGGATTGGACTACCGTAACTTTTTATTTTAATTCTAAAAATAGGACACAAGTGAATATTGGTTTTCGTCTGGGTGGCTATGAAGATGAATGTATGGGAACTGCATGGTTTTCTGATTTTAAAATGGAGTCTGGAATGCCAGATGAGAGTAATCAATGGAATTTTTTGTGCCTATTATTTGATTATGTGGATGTTAATATTGAAAAAGAGGGAACTAATCAGAATATTAAATTAAGATTAACACAAACAGATAAAGATGATATTTCGATTTGCATGAGACGTTTTAAAACTTCGATGGAAGAAATGAGTAAGGGAAAGATGAAAGTAAAATATGATATTGCAGAAACAACTACCCCAATTACGACATTGTCATATGATGAAGAAAATGGTTACTATGTGTCTGGTTATAATGTAAAAGAGGTAATGGATTCTTATCTTGCACAGGGAAAATATGACCACATCTTTATTGCTTTTCGAACAGGAGATATTAACCAAAGAAATGCCATTCCAGTAAATGATTGGATAGGGCTTGGGTCTATGGAGTATCGAGGAATTGGTTTTTCTAATATTAGGCTTCCAGATGATGATAGTAATTATATTTACAAATATGATACAAGAATTAATATTTTTCCAGAAGAAGTATTAATACATGAGTTTTTACATACTTTAGAAAGAAATGCAGAAGAATATGGAGAGCAAAGACCAGAACTTCATAGTAATGAAGAGTATGGTTATGAGAATAAACCATTACTTGGCTTAAAAGAATGGTATCAAGACTATATAAACCAAACGATTAAAACCAATAAAGGAAACATTGGATTACCATCTTTAATTTATACTAAGAAACCAGCAAAAGAAGCAAATTTTGCCTATTCAAGAGAACTACAGGCTTTTAAAGAGCCAGAAAATATTTTAGAAGAATTAAATAATATATGGAATAAAATAAGAAAATTATTTATGGTAGCACAACAGATTATAGTAGAAGAATAGAAAGAAGGGAAACATGAAAGTAGCAGATTTTAATTATGATTTACCAGAAGAACTAATTGCTCAAGTACCAATACAAAAACGTGACCAATCTCGTTTGATGGTATTAGATAAAGAGAAAAAAACAATAGAAGATAAAATATTTCAAGATATAATAGACTATTTAAAACCAGGGGATTGCCTAGTAAGAAATAATACAAAAGTAATTCCAGCAAGATTATATGGAATAAAAGAAGAAACAGGGGCGAATATTGAATTTTTACTATTAAAAAGAATGGAAGGAGATATTTGGGAAACCATGGTACATCCAGGAAGAAGGTTAAAAGTAGGAACTAGAGTAACCTTTGGAGATGGACTACTAAAAGCAGAAATCTTAGAAGTAATGGAAGGTGGAAATAGAAAAGTAAAATTTGAATATAAAGGGATTTTTAATGAAATTTTAGAACAAATTGGACTTATGCCTCTACCACCATACATTCATGAAACATTGAAGCAAAAAGATAGATACCAAACCGTTTATGCAAAACATGAAGGTTCAGCAGCAGCACCAACAGCAGGGCTTCATTTTACAGAAGAACTACTACAAAAACTAAAAGAAAAAGGAGTAGAAATTGCCAATGTAACCTTACATGTAGGAATTGGAACTTTTAGGCCAGTAAAGGTAGAAAATATAGAAGAGCATGATATGCACACAGAACACTATTATATCAAAGAAGAAGATGCTGTTAAAATAAATAAGGCAAAGCAAAATGGAGGAAGAATTATTGCAATAGGAACCACTTCTTGTAGAGTGTTAGAATCGGTTGCAGATGAAAACGGTATGGTAAAGCAACAAGAAGGAGATACCAATATTTTTATATATCCAGGTTATAAATTTAAGTGTATCAATAGTTTAATCACCAATTTCCATTTGCCAGAATCTACTTTAATTATGTTAGTATCGGCATTAGCAGGAAAAGACTATATTATGCAGGCATATGAACATGCCGTAGAAGAAAAGTATCGTTTCTTTAGTTTTGGAGATGCTATGTTTATTCAATAAAATTAAAAAATGCAAGTCAGAATTTTAAAATTTTTGCTTGTATTTTTTTTATATTATTGACAACCATAGCACAAATTTTATAAAATAGAATTAAATAGAATGGGAAGGAACAAAAGAAAATGAATAAAAATTTAAAAGAAAAGAATGGAATTACTTTAATTGCATTAATAATCACAATTGTTGTTCTAATTATACTAGCTACCATATCAATTGAAACCGCGGTAGGAGAAAATGGAATTTTGCGAAAGGCAAAACAAGATAAAATAGATTACGAAATAGCCATTTATGAAGAGAGAATTGAAGTGGCTAAGAAAACAGTAGCTAGAACTGATTTTGGAAATATAACCCTAGATAGACTAATCGAGCAAATTTACAAAGATAAAATTGTACCAGTTGGAAATATCGAAAAATTACCAGATAATGAAAGTGCAAAAGTGACAACTGTAGAAGGATATATTTTTACCATTACAGCAGAAATTTTAGAGAACGAGAAAGAGGAAGAAGAAATAGTAGAACCAACCTATATATGTGTAGGAATAAAAGATGGAGTGTTAAGCTACTATAATAGCAAAGAGAAAGCGGAGGCAAGCCAGCCAGATAAGTTATATGAAAAAGTAAACGAAATGAA
The DNA here is from genome assembly GCA_949155365.1 of uncultured Clostridia bacterium. Classification (GTDB taxonomy): domain Bacteria; phylum Bacillota; class Clostridia; order TANB77; family CAG-508; genus UMGS1663. Next base: position 99,745 of record CASCUT010000001.1, on the reverse strand, counting down.
ATTTACAGTAAATTGGAATGGAACAATAAACACCATACCATGGAAAGATGAAAAAATAGAAAGAATTGTAATTGAAGACGAAATAGCCCCAACTTCTACCGATTACTATTTTTGTGGATTAACAGAAATCAAAACAATAGAAAAAATAGAAAACTTAAAAACCGATAATGTAGAAAGTATGTTAAAAATGTTTTTTAATTGTACAAGCTTAGAAAGTATTGACTTATCAGGATTTGATACAAAAAATGTAAAAAGCATGGATTCGATGTTTGCGAACTGTTATAACTTGAAAGAACTCAATGTAGGAAGTTTTGACACTAGCAATGTAACCAATATGAATTGTATGTTTCAAGGTTGTAAGGCACTAACAGAACTCGATTTATCTAATTTTAACACAACTAATGTAGAACAAATGGCATATATGTTTCAATATTCAGATGCCTTAACTACTATAAATCTATCTAATTTTGATACAAGAAAAGTAATACGTATGGATTCTATGTTTGCAAAATGTAATAATTTAATACAACTAGATTTATCTAGTTTTGATACAAGAAATGTAGCAACGATGGAATATATGTTTGTAGAGTGCGTAAAACTAGAACGATTAGATTTGTCAGGATTTGATACAAAAAATGTGACTAATATGCAACGAATGTTTAGTGGTTGTGAAAAATTAACTACTTTAAATTTATCATCATTTAATACAAGTAATGTAACCAATATGTTAAGTATGTTTGAAAATTGTAGAAAATTGACAAACTTAAATGTATTAAAATTTGACACAAGTCAAGTAACAAATATGGCATATATGTTTGAAGAGTGTACTAGTTTAGAAAACCTAGATGTATCACGATTTAATACAAGTAAGGTAACAAATATGGAAGCTATGTTTAGCTTATGCATTAATCTAAAATCCTTAGATGTATCAGGATTTAATACAAGCCAAGTAACCAATACGGCATATATGTTTAATCATTGCGAAAAAATAAATACATTGGATGTATCAAATTTTGATACAAGCAAAGTGGTATACATGAACTATATGTTTGACAATTGTCAAAAAATAGATACATTAAATGTGCTGAAATTTAATACAAGCCAAGTAAAAAATATGGACCATATGTTTAATAATTGTGTAATGTTAACAAGTCTAGATCTTTCAAGTTTTAATACAAGCAAAGTGCAAAATATGAACAATATGTTGTGCTATATGCCAAGATTGGAAGTTGTTTATGTAGGAGCAGGATGGACAACAGCAAATGCTACAACACAAGATATATTTAAAGAAAGCAAGGTGCAAGCGGTAACTCGAAAATAAGAATAGTAAATAAAAGAGAGTAGAATAAGAAATTATTTTACTCTTTTTTGATAAAAGAAAAGTTTATGAATTTTTAAATTTAAAGTTTGTGTAAAAGAGGAATGTTATAACGGATAGAAATAAAAATAAGGAATGAATAAGTTCATTTTAAATGAATAGATTCATTCCTTATTTTATTTTTTTTCTGTATGGTTTTACATCATCAGTAAGTTCCACTAAATAATCTAAAGAAGTATGATAAAACTTAGCGAGTTTCATCAAATGCTCTACTGGCATTGTTCGATACCCTTTTTCATATTCGGAATAATATTGTTGCGAAATACCAAGTAGTTTTGCAATATCCTTTTGAAACATATCATGATCTTCTCTTAAATCTCGAATCCTTTTAAATCTCATAGCATTACTCCTAAACATACTAAAACTAAGATAAATAAATCATAACAAACATAAAAAGTGATGTGCATAAATACATAAGAAATCATGTAAAAATATGTTGACAGTACATAATAAATTATGTACAATGAAATTAGAGAGAAATGAGGAGGAACAAAAGAAAAATGAAAAAAGAAAGAGGAATTACCTTAATAGCACTAGTAGTCACAATTATTGTGCTAATTATTCTGGCAGGAATTAGTATTAATTTGTTATTGGGAGAAAACGGAATTGTTACAAAAGCAAAAGTAGCAAAGAAAATATATGGGAAAGAGGAAGTAAGGGAAAAAGTAAGCCTTATGATGGGAGAATATGCTCCAAACAGACATGAAAATAATAAAACATTAGCTGATTATTTACAAGAACAACAAAATGCCGGAAAAATGGAAAATACAGAAAATAATGAAGATGGAACCTATAGTGTTATAATAGATGGTTATATTGTAACAATTAGAGAAGAAAATTTAGAAATTATAGACATTAGTCAATTGGGACCAAGACCAATTGTTAAAAACATTAAAATAATAGTGGTAAACGAAGAGAATGAAACAGAGATAGAAGCTAAAGAAAATGAAGTAGAATTTGGAACACCTTTAAAAATAACATTTGATGTAACTTTTGAGGAAGGAACTCTCGAAGCAATAAATAAAGGAACACTAACAGAGGGAAAAGTAGAATATATAACAGATGGAACGGAAAAGAGTGTAGAATTCATTATAACAGGAAAGATAGGAGAAGAAGAGGTTAGAAAAGTACAAAGAGTACCATTAGAAAAGTTTTATATGAAAGTGGAACTAGAAGCTAGTGATATTAAAGAAAATCCAACAAAATACTATGGAGAAATTGTTACGAATTATACCTGTACATCAAATGGAGTAGCAGTGTGGAGAATTTATTATGCTGATGAAAATAATATTTATTTAATAGCAGATGATTATATAGAAGAAAGTCAGATGCCAAATTCTCTAAATGGAAATGTAGCTAATTCATATGGCACACATCAAATATATTTTGAAGATATATATACAGATGAGACATATTTTTTAGGAAATAAATGGATAACTGAAAATAGTAAAGCAAAAAAATGGTTGAATGAATATTTAACACAGAATCCATCAAAGAGTGCTACTTCAATGAAAGCAGTAGCATATCTATTAGATACAAATATATGGCAGGTATATGCAGGAAGTTATGCAGATTATGCTATTGGAACACCAACCATTGAATTGTTCTGTGCATCTTATAAAGATACACATCCAAATAGATATATTGAATATAAAGTTACTAATGCAAATGGATATGCAGTAAAATTAAATAGTGCTTCATCTTATGCAGAATCAACAGCTGGAGGAACAATTGAGGCAGATTGTAACAATATATATTCAATTCCAAACAATAGAAGCTTTGGAATGTGGATTTCATCTCCAAATGCAGGTTCTACAAGTCGTATGTTCTATTTAGGAACGAGTAATCTTTCAGCTAGTTTTCCACATACTGAAAGAGGGTTTGGCGTACGACCTGTTGTCTGTCTTAATTCAAATATAACTTTAGAAAAGATAAAAGATGGTTATAGAATAAAAGAAAATAGATAGTATAGAGACAGTTAATGAATAGATAATACTAAAATTATGTAAAATAATAATTGCCAAAATTTCTCTATCTTATTGATTTAAAAAAGTTTGCAAATATATAATAAAACAAAAAGATAGTAAGGAGAAGAAACAGATGAAAAAGATAGAAATAAATGAAACAAACAAAGGAATAACACTAATAGCATTAGTGGTAACAATAATAATTATAATCATATTGGCAGGAGTAAGTACAAATTTATTGCTATCAAAAAATGGAATATTTCAAAGAGCAAAAGAACAAAAAGAAGAGCAAAAAAAAGCACAAATACTAGAAGAACTAGAACTTGCAAAAGGACCAGTAACAATAGAAGGTGAAGGATACACAACATAGAAACTGCCCAGGAGTGATAACTTCGACATATTATACATTAGGTTGTGGAAAGACAGAAGAAACGTTAGAAGGATATAAAATAGAATATTAAAAATTTAAAAGAGAGAATAGACATGGGGACGGAGATTTTGTCTTAACCATAATAAAAAAAGAAACGCAGAAAAATAATACCATAGTAAGAGTAAACTTACAGGGGCAATTGCAACTGAGAGTTTACTCTTATTGATTTATGTGACAAAGTAAAAAAATATCAATTTGACTTTCAATGATACAGCAATTGTTATGTAAAATTGTTGACGACGAAATACTATCAATTTATTGCAATAGCAATTTCCTAAAAGATATAATGAAACAAAAAAACAGGAGATAAAAGGAAAGTGAAAGAAGAGAAGGGAATAACATTAGTTTCATTAGCAGTAACTATTATAATATTAATCATTTTAGCAGGTGTTAGCATCAATATTACTTTAGGAGAAAATGGGATTGTTTCAATTGCTAAGAAAGCAAAAGAAAATATGGAACTTACTCAGATAGAAGAACAAACAAAATTGAATGAACTCTATACACAAATAGGAGAAAATGAAGGAGGTTTTGCAGATTCCTATTATGATGCAATTCAAAAGCTAGATGATTTCAAGAAAGCAATTGCAGATTATATCGAACAAGCAGGTGGAATAAAACCCGCCTATACAGCAGAAAAAGAAATATTTGGAGAGAGTATAACAGGAATTGTTGCAGAAGTAACAAAAGATGCAACTGCAACAGCAGACAATATTGCAGAAGGGAAAACAGCATGGGTAAAAGGAGAAAAGATTATAGGAACTGGAAAAGATATACAATCTTATTATGAAGAAGGAAAAGATAGTGTCATAAAAATGATTTATAGCAATGTCGCCACAATATATAACACACAATGGAGTTCTTCTAGTACTTTATCAGGAGAAGCTAAATCACCAGCAGGTTCTGGCTATGCTACGAAAAGGGTGAATGGCAGAAGCAATAACATATATTTAGCAAAAACACCAAAAGAAGAAGAGGGATATCTAGTTTCACTTGATTTCAGTCATAAACTTTCTGCATTAGGAGGAGGAAGTGTAGGAGCTTCAGTAGTAAAATTTCATTTATGCGATGAAAATGACAATATTATTACAACATGGGAATACAAACCTACTCCTTCCAAAATGACAAATACAAAATCGATGTTAGATTATAAAATAGAAGGGAAATATGTGTATATTAAATATGAAGCAGTTTTATATGCATATGGATTTACAGATTCTGTAATGGCATGGACATCTATTGCGTCATTTAACTTAGATAACAGTCTAAAGTTACATTATATAACAGACACTAGACATGGGGACGGAGATTTTTGACATCGTTAGACATCGGGACTAGACATCGGGACGGAGATTTTAGACATCAGGACAGAGATTTTGACTTAACTATAACACAAGAAATTTAACAAGAAAATGATATAATAAAGAGCAAACTCGTGAAAGTGATTGCAACTAAGAGTTTGCTCTTTTTGTTTTGGATTTTACATAGCAAAGTGCAAAGGTAAGAAGTAAAAAAACATAGGAAACAATTGATTTTTTTTACTAAAATTAGTATAATAAAAGAAAAGAACAAAGAAAAGGAAGAAAAAAATGAAACAAGCAATTACCTATGAATTATTACACGAATGTAAACAAACAGGAGCAAGAAGAGGAGTAATCCATACTCCTCATGGAGATATTCAAACTCCTATTTTTATGCCAGTAGGAACACAAGCTACTGTAAAATCAATGACGCCAGAAGAACTAAAACAAGAAGTAGAAGCACAAATCATATTATCTAATACCTACCATTTGTATTTAAGACCAGGAAGTAAAATTGTAAAAGAAGCAGGAGGACTGCACAACTTTATGAAATGGGATAGACCAATTTTAACAGATAGTGGAGGATTTCAAGTATTTAGTTTAGGAGAACTACGTACCATATCAGAAGAAGGCGTTACCTTTAAATCTCATTTAGATGGAAGTAAACATGTATTTACACCAGAAAGTGTCATGGAAACAGAAGAGGACCTAGGAGCAGATATTATTATGGCATTTGATGAATGTTGTCCTTATCCTTCTACTTATGAATATACTAAGAATTCAATGGAGCGAACCACAAGATGGGCAAAACGTTGCAAAGAAGCCCATACAACCATCGATAAACAAGGATTATTTGGAATTATTCAAGGAGGGTTTTATAAAGACTTAAGAGAGCAAAGTGCAAAAGACTTAATCGCTTTAGATTTACCAGGATATGCTATTGGAGGAATTAGTGTAGGAGAGCCAAAAGAAGAGTTTTTAGATATTCTACGTTACACGGCACCACTAATGCCAAAGGACAAGCCAAGATATCTAATGGGAGTAGGAACGCCAGACTATCTAATAGAAGCTGCAAAAGCAGGAATTGATATGTGTGACTGTGTTCTTCCAACTCGTATTGCAAGAAATGGAACAGCCATGACTTCTCAAGGAAAAGTAGTAGTACGAAATGCAACCTATGAAAGAGATTGGACAAAATTAGACCCAGAATGTGATTGCTATACTTGTCGAAATTATACAAGAGCATACATTCGCCATTTAATAAAAGCAAATGAAATATTAGGAATTCGATTATTATCAATTCATAACCTAAGGTTCTTGACGAAATTGATGGAAAGAGTTAGAATAGAAATAGAGAGAGATAATTTAGGAACCTTTGCAGAAGAGTTCTATGCAAAATATTATCATGAAAATTAAAACAAAAGAAAACGGAGGATGGATATGGAAATCATCGGAACAAATCAAGAAGAAAAAAATAGAAAAGCAAAAAAAATGATGGTATGGATTACAATCGCCATTATTGCACTTTTTATTATTAGTATCATCTTATTTATTACCATTTATTATCTAAAAGAGCAACTATTTAAGTTTAATGTAGATGGAGTAAAAACTTCTGTAACCACAAATGATTTATTTCTTTATGAAGGAGATACCGTTTATGTATCATTACGAGATATTGCTCCTATCATAGGATACAAACATTATAATGGGGGCTACAAAGAATACACAGAAGATAATGATAAATGTTATTTAGAAGGACAAAATGAAATTTGTATTTTTGAAAAAGATGAAACAACCATTTATAAAACACCAGCAGAAGAAGTGGATTATGAATATTTTGAAATAGAAGTGCCAATTAAGCGTAAAAACAATAAATTATATATTACATCAGAAGGACTTAGCTTAGCTTGTAATTTAAAATTCTACTATGAACCAGAAGAAAATCAAATTACCATTTATACATTACCATACTATGCAGACTATTATGTAAAAAATAATACATACGCATCAGTAGCGAATAATTTTAAAAATCAAAAAGCATTGTTATATGGATTAATCGTAACACAGGATGTAGAAAATACAGATACAAAAAACAATACAAAAAATATCCATTATGGTATATCAACATTAGATAATAAAGAAATCGTAGGAACCAAATATACTAGCATTGAATTTATCGAAAGTACACAAGAGTTCATTGTAAAAACAACAGAAAATAAAGTGGGAATTATTACATCAGAAGGAGAAACAAAAGTACAACCACAATATGATAGTCTAAAACAAATTGATAAGGACTTAAACTTATATTTAGCAACGAACAACGATAAAAAAGGTGTTATCGAAAAAAACGGAAAAATATTAATTTACTTAGAATATGACCAAATAGGCATTAATGCAGAACCATTCCAAACCAGCAACATAAAAAATCCTTATTTATTATATAACCACGCAATACCAGTAAAACAAAATGAAAAATGGGGTATGTATGACAAAAAAGGAAACCTTATTTTACCAATTGAGTACGATGGAATGGGGTGTATTGCAAGTGACAAAACAACCAATAATATTTTAACCATTCCAGCCATTAAAGGAATTGTAGTAGCAAAAGAACTTGAAACAACGGAGAAGAAAAAGGTGACCTATTATGGTATTGTAAACTGGCTAGGAAGAGAACTTGTTCCACCATGGCTAGAAACAGTGTATTCTACGATAAATAATGGAAGAGAAGAATATACGATGGTTAACAGAGGAACATCTTATAATGTGATTGAATATGCAAATCAAAATATAACAAACTTAGAAGAATTAAATGATGAAACAAAATCTTCAAAAAATAATGAAACAACGGATAACAAAACAACCAATAGCGAAGTGACAACAAATGAGATAACAACAAACGAAATAACAACAAATCAAATACAAACAAACGCTACAATATAAAAAAGAATTGACGTTTGTATAAAAAATGTAGGCAGTTGCCTACATTTTTTGTTTGGTTGTCACAAAGAAATATCAAACAGGAAGAAAAGATAGAAAAAAACTACTTGACAAACAAGAACAAATGTTTTGAAATATAAAAACAATAATATCATATAAATCAGAGAGATAAGTGTACCAATAAATAAACCAATATACAATTTCAAATATGTTATTATGAGTATTTTATATGGAGTGATGTATATGGAATTTAAAAAAGAAAAAATAGTGGAGTTAAAAGAAAAGTTTGATGCTATTATTAACAAAGAAGAAAATGAAAATGTAGAATTTTGGTATGCTAGAGATTTACAAAATCAGCTTGGCTATAAAAGATGGGAAAATTTTATTGAAGCTATAAAAAAAGCAATGCAATCTTGCGAAAGTGCTGGTATAAGTGTAGAAAACCATTTTCGTAAGGTTACGAAAATGGTTTAAATAGGTTCTGGAGCAAACAGAAAATTACAAGACTATATGTTAACAAGATATGGTTGCTACCTAATTGCTCAAAATGGAGATTCTAAAAAAGAAGAAATAGCATTTGCTCAAAGCTATTTTGCAGTACAAACTAGAAAACAAGAAATAATTGAAGATAGAATAAAACTAATGAACAGATTAGAAGCAAGAGAGAAATTAAAAGAATCAGAAAAACAATTATCAAAAAATATTTATGAAAGAGGAGTAGATGATTTAGAATTTGCAAGAATTCGTTCAGAAGGAGATTCTGCTTTATTTGGAGGTTTAAATACAATGCAAATGAAGGAAAAATATGGAGTAAAAGAAAATAGACCTCTTGCAGATTTTTTACCAACATTAACAATAGCAGCAAAAAACTTAGCGACAGAAATGACAAATTATAATGTTACTGAAAAAGATATGTATGGAGAAGAAAGCATAACAGGCGAACACATAGATAATAATTTAAGTGTGAGAAGTATGTTAAATAAAAGAGGGATCAAACCAGAAAATCTTAAACCAGCAGAAGACTTGAAAAAATTAGAAAGAAGAGTAAAAACAGAAAGCAAGAAAATTGCTAGTAATAAATTACCGCAAGGAGAATAAAAAAATGAGTGAAGCAAGTAAAAGCGGTCGCATTGCGACCACTTTACTTATATTACAATTCAATCTTAGGTTGATACCTCTCAAGCCACATATTTACTTGGCAAAGGTAAGCCATAAGTTGAGGCCCTGTCATTAATTGACCAAACCAAGGCCTACTAAATGCTTTTCCATCGGTTTCTAAAATTTCCAAAATGTAATCTCGATTTAACAAACCATGGATAGGCGCATTTTTATCTTCCATAATATTTGTTAGCATTTGTTTTACACAAGCAAGGTAAGTAGGGTTCCAAGTTTTAGGATAAGGGCTCTTCTTTCTATCTACAATTTCAGAAGGAAGAATATCTTTCATAATATAGCGTAAAAGTCCTTTTTCTCTTCCATTTAATGCCTTCATTTCCCAAGGGATATTCCATACATATTGGGCTAATCGATAGTCACAAAAAGGAACACGAAGTTCAAAACCATTGTACATTGCCATTCGGTCACTTCTATCTAACAATGTTTGCATGAACCAATTTAAAGTTAAATGAGAAATTCTTCTTTTTTCGGCAGTCTCCTTCGAATCGGTATCTAAAATATCGACTTCTGCTAAACTTTCCTGATAACGATAATCGATATAATCTTTTAAATTTACTTCTTTGGTAATACTAGGATGTAATAATGTTTGTCTTTCGTTTAGAGCAATAGACCATGGGAAAGTATTACTACTTAGGGCATCTTCTCTAAAAAACCAAGGATATCCTCCAAAAATTTCATCCGCACATTCACCAGTTAGAGCAACAGTTGCTTCTGGCTTTACTTTTTTGCAAAACAAAAGAAGAGAAGAGTCAACATCTGCCATTCCAGGATAGTCACGAGCAATCATAGCATCTTCTAGAAAAGTAGCAAGTTCTGGCGTATCAAGTACGATTGTTTTATGTTTGGTATTTAGTTTTTGTTTCATAATATCAATATAAAACTGATCCGAATTTGGTTGAAAATCGGTTTTTTGAAAATTCTTATCATTGTCTACATAGTCAACGGAAAAGGTATTTAAAGGTTCTAATCCATGCTCTTTGCAGTAATTAGAAGCATAAAGAGTAATAATGCTAGAATCTAATCCACCAGAAAGAAAGGTACATAATGGGACATCTGAAACAAGTTGTCGTTTAATAGAGTCTTCCAATAAAAATCTTACCTTTTCACAAGTGGTTCCTAAACTATCTTCATGAGGGTTACTTTCTAATTTCCAATAACGTTCAAGGTGAAGACCATCTTGATTATAAATGCCAAAGTGAGCAGGACGTAATTCAAAAACATCCTTGAAAATGCCATTACCAGAAGTATGACAAGGACCAAGACCAAACAACTCACAGATGCCCTCTTTTCCTATTCTAGGAGAAAGAGAAGGAAAGGCGAATAAAGATTTTACTTCAGAAGCAAAAATAAAATAAGAATTAAGGAGAGAATAATAGAAAGGTTTTACACCAAAATGGTCTCTAGCAAAAAATAATTCTTTCTTTTTTTCATTCCAAATACTAAAAGCAAAAATACCATTCAAATGGTTTACAACAGAGTTTCCAAAATGAATATAACTTTTTAATAATACTTCAGTATCCGAATTGGTTTCAAAAGTAAAACCATGAGAAATAAGTTCTTCTCTTAATTCAACTGCATTATATAATTGCCCATTATAAACAATTGTATAGGTATTATCATGAAACTTACAACTCATTGGCTGAACACCGCCAACAGGATCAACAACAATTAAACGTTTATGTCCAAGCATAGCATTTGGGTGAATAAAATAACCATCTTCATCTGGCCCACGTTTAGAAATTTTATCTAACATAGCAGATAAAATAGCTTTCTCTTTTTCTTGTTCTCGTTCTTGCTTAAAATTGACAAATCCAACAATTCCACACATACAAATAAAAGCCTCCTAATCTATTTATTTTGTTTTAATAGTATATGCAAAAGTAAGAAAAAATGACAATAGATTTTTAAATAGAACCAAACAATAAAGAATAGGAAAAAGAGGCAGAAACAGGGACTCTGTTTCCGCCTCTTTAAAGGTACTTAGTTTGATAACTCTGCAATAAGTTTCTTAAGATTTTGATAGTAATGAAAATCTTTTAAAGCATCATAGGTAAACAATTCGGGTGAATCGAAGGTAGCATACTGGAGAAAAACAATGTTGCCATCATGCATAATCAAGGTGGTAGTAGAACAATTTTCGGGGAAAGTAACAGAAAGCTCTTTCTCAGAAATGAGTTCTAATTTTAACTCTGGATGCGCCTTCACAAAATGATAAAGGTTATGTGGTCTGTGCCGAATGGTATTTGCCATATATAATTGCCTCCTATAACAATAATTAATAGATAACATAATTATACCATGTAAATCCTACAAAAAGCAAGGTAAAATAGGATTTTATTAAAAAATATGAAAAAAGGATTGAAAAAAGCAATGAAGGTATGGTATAATTAGTTATCATAAAATGTAAACAAGGAGGACATATTATGCACAATTTTGATAACCAGAAAGGGATACGACGGTTATTAGACATTAGTAACATGAAAACAGAGGAAGTAAAAGATTATTATTTACAGTTTTTTTCTATGGAACCAGATAAAAAAGAAGCACAGATAAAGCAACTCAAAGAAGAAATAAGAAAACTGGGAAAACCGGAAAACTACAAGTGGATTTTAGCCATTAAATCGAAGAAAGGAAAAATAGTTGGAAAGATAGAAGTCTTTGAACTGGCGAAAGAGGAGAGGGCCTATGTAACAATCGAAATTCCGAATGAAAACTGGGTAAACCGGTATGGCAAAGAGGCAATCCATGAATTTCTGAGAATATGCAAAGAAAATCATTATTTTTCTTCTGTTGAGTTAGAAGCAAGGAACAAAATAGTAGAACAGTATATTGATTCCGTACCAGAAGATCAAAAAAAAGGTTATTTAATAAAAATAGCATAAATTGTAAATGTAATCCCCTTTTCTTGTAGTTAAGAAGAGGGGATTTTCCATTTTTACAAAAGCACAAAAAAACTTTTTGATAACCTATTGACAAAGAATAAAAAAATTAGTATAATTTTATGGTACTGAAAAAAGAAAAACTATGTAAAAATAGATACATAAAGATAAATTACAAGGGGGGAATAAAAAATGGCACAACCAAAAAGAAGATGGTCAAAAGCAAGAACAGGTCTAAAAAGATCAACATGGAAATTAGAGAATAAAAATTTAGTAGCATGTCCACATTGTCATGAAATGATGATGCAACATAGAGTTTGCTCTAATTGCGGATACTACAATGGAAAAGAAGTAGTAGCAAAAAAAGAAAACTAATAAAAAAAGTGGGAGTACAATATTTTAAAAATATTGTGCTTTTTTGTTGCATATCATACAATTACTACGATATAATAAAGAAAAAATAAAAGAGGGATTTTCGCATATGATAAAGATAAAAAAATATTTAGAGAATGGAATAAAACAAATCAAACAAAACAAATGGATTCACTATCTTCTAATAGCAATAATAGGAATAATATTAAGTATTCCTTTTTTAAATTTGGTTCAGATTCGAGATTCGCATGATGGTTCGCTTCATATGCTACGTTTGATTGGAACTGTAGATACCTTAAAAATAGGGCAATTTCCACCATTAATAAATCAAAATTATTGCAATGGTGCAGGATATTCGATGAATTTATTTTATCCGCCACTTGTAACATACTTACCGCTTCTTATTAAATTATTTACCCAAACCTATATGGGAGCATTAAAAATCTTTGCCGTAATAGCGATTGTGCTATCCGGAATAACCATGTACCAATTCGTCTACCAAGTAACAGGAAAAAGGGCAATTGCGTTCTTTTCAGCAGTCTTTTACATGATTGCACCATATAAACTAGCCAATGTTTATAAAAGATATGCGATTGGTGAATTTGTTGGCATGGTATTCATTCCAATTGTATTTTTAGGCTTGTACAATTTATTTGAGCAAGATAGAAAAAAACACTATTACATTGCAATTGGAGCAACATGCTTAATGTTATCACATAGTGTAACAACGGTATATACCGCCATTTTTTGCATTTTGTATATACTATTTCATATAAAAGCGTTAAAGGACAAAGAAATCTTAAAAAAATGTATCATAAATGGAATTTTTGTATTATTGATTAGTATGCTTTTTTGGATGCCATTATTAGAGGCAACAACAAGTGCCGAATATACCATTATGAATGATGAAGTAATGCGTACCAATAAAGAATTTGCTTTTGCCAATACTTTATCCTATTTGCAACTAGTAAAAGACATAGGGGAAGAAAATGGAACTACCTTTGTTCTTGGAATACCAACAATTTTGTTGTTTTTCCTTACGATAGTAGTTGCTACGAAAGTAGACAAAAAGTATCAAGAATTCTATTTATTAAGTGTTATTTTTGCCTTAATTTCGCTTTTTATGGTAGGAAGATTTTTTCCATGGATTACTATGCCAAACTTCCTTTGTAAATTGCAGTATCCTTGGCGTATGTTAGGATTTTTTATCTTCTTTGCAAGTATTGTATGTGGAAGCAATTTATATTATGTCATAAAGAAGATAAGCAAAAAACAGAGTATAGAAATCCTAATCTCGTTGCTTATTATGGTCATTTCTATTTCTGCTAGCATGAAAATTATGTCACAATTCTATACAACAGATAAGCAAAAAGATATAGAATATGAAACGTATATTAAAGAAAACATTAAAATATCACATCGACAAATTAATCGTGATTATATGCCATTAAGAGCATTGTTGTTGCAACATACTTATGTCTTAAATCGAAAAGAGGTAACCTACATACTAGAAGGAAAAGCCGATATTGAGGAAGAAAGAAAAGAGAATTTAAAAGATGAAATAAGCATAAAACAAGCAAGGAAAGATACCATATTAGAATTCCCATATTACTATTATCCAGGCTATGAAATAACTTTAGAAACAGAAGGAAAAATAGAGAAAATAACAGCGATAGAATCCCAAAATGGTTATCTTTCTTGTAAATTACCAAAAGAAATAACACAAGGAACCATAAAAGTAGAATATGTAGGAACAATTATTACTACAATTTCTTACATAGTATCTGCGATTAGCTTAATTGGATTTATTATTTACATCCAATATGAAAAAAAGAAAAATAAATAAAAAGAAGAAGGAAGGAAAAAGAAATGGAAAAAATAAAGCAAATACCAAAAAAAGAAAACCTAAAAAATATTATGATACTGTGTATTGCTTCCATTTTTGTTTGCCTTCCTCTTTTAAATGCAAACTTAAATATAGGTTATGATGATGGAGTGCAACACATTAGTAGATTAATTGGCACATATCAAACCATAGAAGAAGGGACATTTTTCCCAGTTATCATGTCGAAATTTTGTAATGGGTTTGGCTATTCTTGGAACTTGTTTTATAGCCCACTTACAGCATATGTACCATTGTTATTTAAGTTGTTAGGAGTTTCTTTTATTGCTTGTATTAAACTATTTATGTTTGCAGTTACCTTTTTATCTGCTATTACCATGTATTTTTGTACAAAAGAAATAACGAAGAACACCAAAATAGCAGTAATAGCAGGAATATTCTACATTTTTGCACCCTATCGATTAAATGATATGTATATCCGTAATGCATTAGCAGAATTAACCTCTTTTGTGTTTCTACCTATGATATTTGGTGGATTGTATGGAATACTAAAAGAAAAACCAAAAAGAGAAGTAGGATTAATAGTAGGAAGTATTGGATTAGTACTAACGCATACGGTTATCACCATGTATACTGCTATTTTATGTGCTATTTATCTAATGGTACAAGGAAAGAAGTTGAAAAAGCGAAACATAAGAAATAAAATTCTTATTTCCGCTATTTTTATCCTTGTGATAACAAGCTTTTTTTGGGTGCCTCTATTAGAACATAAACAAGCAATCAATTATGAAGTTTTTAAACCAGGAAGAATGGAAAGAACAGAAGTATTAATTGCTTTTAAATTAAACCTACTCGAATTATTTATTACCCCTTCTCATCATATTTGGATATATGAAATTGGGATATTAAGCATTATTTTATTGTTAGCCTCACCGATTGCAATAAAAAAGTTGAAGAAAAAGTGGCTTCATACAGACTTTTATTATTTTTATCTATTTTCTCTTATAGGAGGCATTGTGTGTGTCATTATGACATTAAAAATATTCCCATTTGAATATTTGCCATCCATATTGAAAATGATACAATTTTCTTATCGACTACTAGAGTTTTCTTCCTTCTTCTTTGCTTTTATTGTAGCAGTAAATGCAAAGCTGATAATAAGAAAAATAAAATATAGAGACATTGCTATGATTCTAATCCTATTAATACTAATAAGTATACCTTTTACCAGTCATTTGCCATATACAGAAGAATTAAATGAAGAACGATTAATTGAGACAGTACCAGTAACAGCAAATACAGGAAGAGTTCATGCAGGATGTGCTAGCTTTGAATATTTGCCATGTAAAGCATTTGAAAATAGAAGTTACTTAGAGACAAGGAACGATGAAATAAAAGTAATAGAAGGAGATGCACAAATAGAACAAGCAAAAAAAGAAAATACAAATTTAACTTGTAAATTAAGTAATGTAGTAGAAAATACAAAAGTAGAATTACCCTATATTTATTATTTGGGATATGAAGTAATACTAAAAAAAGAAGATAAGGTAATAGAATTAGAAACCTATGAAACAGAAAATGGATTTTTAGGAACAACACTTCCACAAATGCAAGAAGGAATATTAGAATTGCATTATGAGGGGACATTGCAAATGAAATTATCAATGGTAATTTCTGTTTTGGGAATAGGGTTAGGAATATTACTTTTGGGATATTCTTTCAAAAAAAATAGAAAGAGAAAACAAGAATAGAAAATTCTTTGAGTGAAGATTTCTCTGCAATATAAAATAAAAATCGGAAAACAACTTCTTCCGATTTTTATTTTATAGAAAAGGATAACATTTTAAATAATAGTGAATTACCTTATCGTGCTAAAGTTACGTTATTTTTAACATACTATGAATAACGTTTTTTATCAAATTCGAATTTCTTCTTTTCTTTCTCTGTTAGTCTTTGACTGAACGAGGGCACCAAGCAGGTTTGCGAATTTGTACCATTTCACTAGGACGCTCTAAAGCACCTTGAATGGTTTCATTCATTTTCTGACATACAGCCTTTTGGTCACCGTCTCGAAACCAATCATAAGGATCAGGGTCGGGTTGAAATGTTAAAAACCGACAAGAATCGCAATAGTTATCCTCTTGCTTAGGACACCAAGAGGGTTTGCGAATTTGTACCATTTCACTAGGACGCTCTAAAGCACCTTGAATGGTTTCATTCATTTTCTGACATACAGCCTTTTGGTCACCGTCCCGAAACCAATCATAAGGATCAGGGTCAGGTTGGAATGTTAAAAACCGACAAGAATCGCAATAGTTAGTGTCTTGCTTAATTCCATTAGTGGCATAAGACAATTTTCCTTTTTGGGTTACAACAACATCCAAGCCAACTTTTTCATACTCTTCGATTTCTTTTTTTAACTTTTCATCCATAAACGCTACCTCCTTCAATAATGATTGCAATAGGTTGACAATAAATAGCAGAACAATATTAACATGAATGGAAAGAAAAGTCAACAATTGGATTGACGAAAGGAGGAAAATAGGATAAAATAGAAAACGTAAAAAGAGGTGAAAATAAATGGGAAAACCAATAGTGGCAATTGTAGGAAGACCAAATGTAGGAAAATCTACATTTTTTAATTATATCGTAGGAAAAAGAATCTCTATTGTACAAGACGAACCAGGTGTTACAAGAGATAGAGTATATGCGGAAAGTACATGGAAAGGAAGAACGTTTACTTTAATAGATACAGGAGGAATAGAGCCAGAATCAGAAGATATCATCGTTTCTCAAATGCGTGAACAAGCAAATATTGCGATGAATATTGCAGATGTTATCATCTTCCTTACAGATATTAAACAAGGAGTAACGGCAAGTGACAAAGAAATTAGCTTAATGTTAAAAAAATCAAAAAAACCAGTCATTTTAGTATGCAATAAAGCAGATAGTTTTGGAAAAACAACAGATGACATTTATGAATTTTACAATTTAGGATTGGGAGACCCTTATGCAGTATCTTCTGTTAATGCTATTCGGAATAGGAGACGTACTAGATGCCATTTACGAGCAATTTCCAGAAGCGGAAGAAGAGGAAGATGCAACGGTAATTAAAGTTGCTGTTATTGGAAAACCAAATGTAGGAAAATCTTCTCTTATTAATAAAATCTTAGGAGAAAACAGGGTTATTGTAAGTAATATAGCAGGAACTACAAGAGATGCCATTGATTCAGAATTTGAAAATGAATTTGGAAAATATGTATTTATTGATACCGCAGGTATTCGAAGAAAATCAAAAGTAGAAGAGAAAATTGAAAAATATAGTGTTATGCGAAGTGTTCTTGCAGTAGAAAGAGCGGATGTGTGCTTACTTATGATAGATGCAAACGAGGGAGTTACCGAGCAAGATAAAAAAATAGCAGGAGAAGCTCATGAAGCGGGAAAAGCTACCATTATTGTCATTAATAAATGGGATGAATATGAAAAAGATGAGCATACAGTGGAACAATATAAAAAACAAGTATACAATGAACTTGCTTACTTATCTTATGCACCAATTATCTTTATTTCTGCCAAAACAGGACAAAGAGTACATAAATTATTTGAATTAATCAATCAAGTAGCAAGCCAAAATGCAATGCGTGTTTCAACATCGGTACTAAACCAAGTATTAAATGAAGCGATTGCTATTGTACAACCACCAACAGACAAAGGGAAACGTTTAAAAATTTATTATATGACACAAGCATCTACAAAACCACCAACATTTGTTGTATTTGTGAATGATAAAAAATTATTTCATTTTTCTTATGAACGATATCTAGTGAACCAAATACGTAAAGAATTCACATTAACAGGGACACCAGTTAGAATGATAGTAAGAGAAAGAAAAGAAAAAGATGCATAAAGAGGAGGAATTAAAATGTTAGTATATGTTGTAATTGCGATTATTGCATATTTATTAGGAAGTATTAGTTTTTCTGTCATCATTAGTAAAAAAATGGCAGGGTTTGATGTAAGAGAAAAAGGAAGTGGAAATGCAGGAACGACAAATGTATTAAGAACAGTAGGAAAAAAGGCATCCATACTTACTCTAATTTGTGACATCTTAAAAGGGGTTATTGCGGTATTAGTAGCTTATATCGTAGGACTTATCATAAAAGAAGGAATTGATAAAGCATTACTAATTCAAATAGCAGGAATTGCAGTTATTTTAGGTCATACTTTCCCAATTTTCTTTGGATTTAAAGGAGGAAAAGGAATAGCAACAGCATTGGGTGTTTTAATGATAACAAACTGGAATATAGGCCTAATTTGTTTGGTATTTGCACTAGTATTAATGATTTTAACCAAAATCGTATCTTTGGGTTCCGTTGCAGCAGGAATTCTTTTTCCAGTATTAATTATCTTTATGCCACACACGGCTTATTTAGTAGATGGAAGCTACATCATTTATAGTATTTTACTTGCTGTTTTAGTGGTATTTAATCATAGAGCAAATGTAAAACGTTTATTAGAAGGAAAAGAAAATAAATTAGATTTTAAAAAGATTAAATAGAGGTTGAAAGTTAGAAGTTAGAGGTTGGAATTAGATGTTAATAAAATCCAACCTCTAACTTCCCATATCTGACTTCTATAAAAAGGAGAAAATAAAATGAAAAAAATAGCCATTATCGGAAGTGGAAGTTGGGGAGTAGCATTAGCTATCCATTTAGCAAAATTAGGAAATCAAATAAAAATATGGTCTTTTATGCAAGAAGAAGCCGATTTAATTAACCAAGAAAGAAAATGCAAATTCTTACCAGAAGTAACATTACCAGAAGGAATTCAATGTACAACATCTTACGAAGAAGCAATTCAAGATACCGAAATTATTTTACATGTAACACCATCCAAGTTTACAAGAAATATTGTAAAAGGATATAAAACATATGTAACGAACCAAACGATTGTTATTTGTACAAAAGGATTTGAAAAAGAAAGTTTATCAACCTTAGATGAAGTTATCAAAGACGAAATACCAAATGCAAAAATAGCAGTATTATCTGGACCAAGTCATGCAGAAGAAGTTTCCAAAGGAGTTCCAACTGCGATGGTAATTGCTTCAGAAGATAGAAAAATAGCAGATGAATTAAGAGATATCTTTATGAATGAAAACTTAAGAGTATATACCTCAGAGGATGTAAAAGGAGTAGAATTACGGAGGAGCCTTAAAAAATATCATTGCATTTTGTGCAGGAATGGCAGCAGGAATGGAGCTAGGAGATAATACATTTGCAGCATTAATTACAAGAGGCTTATGTGAGATAGCAAGACTGGGAGTAATACTAGGAGGAAAATACGATACATTCTATGGATTAACAGGACTAGGAGACCTAATTGTAACATGTCTTAGTGAACATAGCAGAAATCGTAGTGCTGGAAAACTAATGGGAGAAGGAAAAACACTAGAAGAAGCAAGACAGCAAATAGGAATGGTAATAGAAGGTGTAGACAACATTGAAGTTGCCTATGAACTATCGAAAAAATATGAGGTAGATATGCCAATCGTAAAAGCAGTATATCAAGTATTGTACGAAAACTTAAATCCTAAAACAGGGGTAAAAATGTTAATGACAAGAGATAAGAAGGCAGAATAAAAGAGAATTAAGAAACAATTTTTTATTTACATAACAATTGACTAAAGTATAAAAATGCGATATAATGGTTATCGTAAAACCAATGGAGGAAGCTTTTAAATAAATATTTAAGGAGGCAAACATGCAAATACTGATGAATGGAGTGAAGGTTCGGGAAGAAGAAGTAGAAACACTGGAAATACAGTTTGCTCAGCTAAATGAGGCAGGGCAAAAAAGGTTCTTTAAGGAAAATAAGGATTTGTTTTTCAGTGAAGCACTTTTTTCTGAATATGAAAGTGTTAGGAAGTTAGCAATTCTTCTAAGAAATGATTGTAGCTCAGACACGATAAATATGGCAATACAGAGATTGCTTAGAGCTAAGAGTATTTACGAGTTACCGAATCATAATGTAATACTTATATTGTTGAAGACAGATAATTTTATACTTAGCAAGACAAACAGAGTAAGACTTGCTATGAGTACAAGTGAAGAAATTCGGGAATGGATCGCACAACACAATCATCAAAACAGCATAAAGAAGAGTTCTTAATGGAACTCTTCTTTCCATATATTCAAAGTATCCTTTTGCTAAAAAGTAAGAATTCATTTTATAGGGAGAACGAATAAAAGATTGATAAAGAGAAAGGAAAAGAAAAGATGAAAACAGTAATTCAAAGAGTAACAAAAGCAAGTGTAACAGTTGAAAATAATATAGTAGGAAAGATAGGAAAAGGCCTTCTAGTTCTTCTTGGAGTAGGACCAGAAGACACCAAAAACACAGCTGATTTCCTTGTACAAAAATTAGTAAAATTAAGAATATTCGAAGACGAAAAGGGGAAAATGAATTTAAGCATAAAAGACATAGCAGGAGAATTACTAATTATATCCCAATTTACCCTTTATGCCGATTGTAGAGGAGGAAATAGACCAAGCTTCACAAATGCAGGAAAACCAGACAAAGCAAACGAACTATACGAATACTTTATTCAAAAATGCAAAGAAGAAAATATAAAAGTGCAACAAGGAATATTTGGAGCAGATATGAAAGTAGAGTTACTAAACGATGGACCAGTTACGATTTTGTTAGAAAAAGAATAAGGTTTTGGTGTCTCATTGGATGTCGCATTAGGAAACGTCCCCAATGCGACATCCTCATGATATTAGTAAGGAAAACGCTCATATAGATAACAAATCAGGTCGTTGACGTTATTGGGATTTACATTGATTAGAACGTCTTCGTCTAAACATACCCACATAGTGATTTTGAAATCGTCTATATTATCAATAAAAACACCTATTATTTCTGCCATTTCTATGGGATTTTGATAAGATTTTTCGAATTCTAATAAGGAAATATCTTCTAAAAAGAAATTGTCAGAAGAACGATAATAATGTTGCAAAAAACGATAGATTTCGCCTTTTTGGTTACTAAATAATTTAATAAATGCTTTCACTTTAAAATCTCCTTTTCTGTTATTATTCTTTGATTTCATGTGATTTTTATACGTAGAATAAAATTGAGAAAATTTGTCATACTACAAAATGAGGTGAAAATATGAAAAAACATATAGTTGTTAATTTTATCCTTTTTTTATTTCTTTTTGCTACGATTGCTTTTGTTTTTTTTATGAATCGCAAGCCAGAAGAAAAAAGTTTACTTCATAAGGCAGAAGACGAAATTACGCATTTAGAGGATAAAATGATAGCGATGATGAATCAGTTAAATAAAATTAGTTTTTCTAATTTTGTGTTAGTAGAAGAGAAAACACAAAGTGTAGGCGAACAGAATTCACAAGGGCGGTAATGGAAGTGAAGAACAGGAATCAAATGGTTCAGAAGGAAGTTCTTCACAAGGTTCTTCGGATTCATCTAAGTCGTCTGGTTCCTCAGGTTCCTCTAGTACATCAGGTTCTTCTGGTGAATCAGGAGGCAATAAAAGTAAGGAGATAAGTAATACAAAAGAGAATACAAAGTTTGAACTAAAGAATAATGGGGTACTAATGGGACAAAGTCAAGAAGTGGATTGGGATTTGATTAAAAGTAATACTGAGATGTTGTATCATGCTTGGCCAACGCTAGTATTGGATTTACATGAATTAAATGTAAAGAATGAAGATATTTTGAATTTTAGTAATGTATTAGATCAAGTGACAGTGAGTGTAAAGCAAGAAGATAAGGTAGCAACGTTAAATAATTTGGCTAGTTTATATGCGTTTTTGCCAAATTATCGCAGTCAGATATCAGAAGATAATCAAAGCATTAATATGGACTATGTAAAAGGATGTGTGCTAAATAGTTATGCTTTACTAGAACAAGGAAAATGGGATGAGATGCAAGCACAACTAACCAATGCAACGAATTATTTTGCTAATATTATGAACCGAGTAGAAGAGAGAAATCAAAATCAAAGTCAAATTAGTAGAATTTATGTATTGCTAAATGAGTTAAATAATAGTATTAATAAAAAACAAAAGGAGTTATTTTATATTAAATATCGTAATCTAATGGAAGAATTAATGAATTTTAAAGGATAAAAGAAAAAATGATTTCTTGACTTTTTTTGAAATTCATACTACAATAGTATTATAAGTAAATTGAATAGTCGCGTATAGCAAGGTCGAAAGACAGCGTACGAGGAAAGTCCGGGCTCCACAGAGCAAAGATGCAAGATAACGTCTTGTGAGGGGAACCTTAAGGAAAGTGCAACAGAAAATAACCGCCTATTTGATAGGTAAGGGTGAAAAGGTGAGGTAAGAGCTTACCGCTTCTAATGGTAACATTGGAGGGTCCATGTAAACCCCATCTGGAGCAACACCGTAAACAGAAGGCTAAGACTGCTCGTCATCTTCTAACCATGGTGGCTTTGAGCCGTATAGTGATATACGGAGTAGATAAATGACTATTCACGACAGAACCCGGCTTATAGATTTGCTTATTAATATGAAAAACGATAGGTTTAAGCCTATCGTTTTTCGAATATTAAGAAGTTTTAATATTAGTTTCAAGTAAAAAAGATAAATCACTTGGAAAAGGAGCTTGATAACATACAACTCGTTTGCTAATCGGATGCAAAAAAGAAATGTTAGAACTATGCAAAGCTTGTCTACTAATTAAACTAGTATCACCACGATACAAATCATCTCCTAAAAGAGAATGCCCAAGATGAGCCATGTGAACGCGAATTTGATGGGTTCGACCAGTTTCCAATCTACATTTTAAAATAGAAATAGGAATATCCTGCATACTAAATTCCCTTAGTACTTCATAATGCGTAATAGAGGGAGCACCATCAGGATGAACACATCTTTCGATAATACTATTTTCTTTTCTAGCAATAGGTGCATTAATAGTACCTATTTTTTCCTTAAAATACCCTTCTATAATAGCAATATATTCTTTCTTAAAATCTCCTGTCTTCATTTGACGAATGAAATCTTCTTGAACATATTCATTTTTAGCAAAAACAACTAAGCCAGAAGTATCTTTATCAATACGATTAACAGGTCTAATTTTCTTTTTCAATCCGATTGAATCAAAATAAAATTTAATACCATTGGACAAACTGTCTTCATAATGCAACATGGAAGGATGAACAGGAATATGAGGAGGCTTATTTACAACCAAAAACCAATCATCCTCATAAATAATATCCAAAGGCATTTTTTTAGAAACGATATTACGATTATCTTCCTCATAATCAAAAGAAATCGCAATTTTATCCTGTGGACATACTGTATGATAAACAACAGTAGAAATACCATTCAAAAAAATAGCATTTTCCTTTTTTAAAGTAATCAACAATCTATGTGAAATATGCAAACGAGATAATAAAATATCTTTTACGGTTTTATTGGCATCATCAATAGTAGCAATATACTCTAGCTTCATATCCATTCCCTCCTTCTTTCCCAATTAGGGACAGTCCCTTTTTGCTACTTTTTCCCAATTGGGGACTGTCCCTAATTGGGAAAATGGGACAATTTGTACCAGCCCTTTCATATATGTTTTTTAATAAATTGTTTTCTTTTCTTTTTGATATGTTTCAAAAACATCAATACAGTTTTCTCGATCGATTTGTGTTAACGTAATTAGGTTTTTGTTTTTTCCTTCAAGGTAATCATAGATTATATCATCGCGAAAACCTATTTTTCCAGCATCTTCACGTGTGCAGGCATAGTAGATTTCTTTGATGTTTGACCAAATGATGGCAGACAGACACATAGGGCATGGTTCACATGAGGTGTATAGGATATGGTTTGATAAATCATAGGTGTTTAGTTTTTTACATGCGTTTCGGATTGCAGTTACTTCTGCGTGAGCTGTTGGGTCATTTTGGTCTAGTACGTGGTTGTGACCAGTTGCAATAATAGTTCCTTTTTTGTCTGTTATGATGGCGCCAAAAGGACCTCCGTGGTTATGTGTGATGCCTTCTAGGGCTTCTTGTTTTGCTTTTTTCATATATTCATTCATTGTAAGTAATTTCCTTTCTTTATTTGAATTTTGACTAGGATATTTTATCATGAATTTTGGAATTTTGCTAGTATTTTTTGGAGTTATGGTATAAGATAATAAAAAGTTTGAGAAAGTGAGGAAGATAAATGATAGAGGAATTTAGTTTTATTTCTAGTACAGGAAAAGAAATTTATGCTAGAAAATGGATGAATAAGAGTGTAAGTGAATATAAAGGTGTTGTTCAATTAGTACATGGAATGGAAGAACACATTGGAAGATATGATGAGTTTGCTAATTTTCTTGCTAACAATGGATTTATTGTAGTAGGTCATGACCATTTAGGACATGGAAAGACAGCAAAAACGGAAGAAGAATTAGGATATTTTACAGAAGAAAAAGGATGGTTTTATTTAGCAGAAGACATTCATATTTTGCAAAATAAAATAAAAAAAGAGTATCCTGAAATTCCATATATCATAATGGGACATAGTATGGGGTCGTTGCTTACTAGAACATATGCTACTTTATATCAAGATGAAGTAGATGGTATTATTATTACTGGAACAAGTGGACAGAAGACAGGCTTGTTAACAGGAAAATTACTTGCTAAATTCATCATGTTATGCAAAGGAAAAAAATATAAAAGTAAATTACTTGCTTCTTTGGTAACAGGTTCTTTTAATCGTCAATTTAAACCAAATAAAACAAGTGTAGATTGGACAACAAGTGATGAAAAAGTAATCGAAGAACATATCAAAGATACGAATCCAAATTGCAAATTTACAGTTAGTGCTTATTATGAATTATTTACAGGAAGTATGTACTTGAATAAAAAGAAGAATATTGCTAAAACACCGAATGTTCCTATCCTAATTTTTTCAGGAGATAAAGATCCAGTAGGGGAAAAAGGAAAAGGTGTAGTACGAGTTTATCAAATGCTAAAGAAAACAGGAAAAGATGATGTTACTTTAAAACTATTTCCAAATGGCAGACATGAAATGCTAAATGAAGTAAATCGCGAAGAAGTTTTTGCATTTGTACTAGATTGGATTACAAGTAAAATTGAAAAATAGTTGCAAATCCTACTAGTTTAGTAGTATAATCACAATAGGAGGAAGAAGAGAATGAAAATATCAACAAAGGGAAGATATGCTCTAAGAGTAATGCTTGACTTAGCGATGAATGAAAATGGAAATTTTATCTCCTTAAAAGAGATAGCAGAAAGACAAGAAATATCTAATAAATATCTAGAACAAATTATTGCAAAACTAGCGAAAAAGGGATACTTAGAAACAGCAAGAGGAAATAATGGAGGATATCGACTAGCCAAAAAAGCAAATGAATACACCATAGGAGAAATCCTAAGAGCAACGGAGGGAGAGTTAACTCCTATTGACTGTCTAACAGAAGAAGGAACTTGCACAAGAAAAGAAAATTGTAAAACCCATGCTTTTTGGAAGGGACTAGACAATACAATTAACGAATATGTAAATAGTAAAACCTTAGAAGACTTAATGAAATAATAAATGTTAGGGACGGTTCTGAAAATTTCTAATATGTGAATAACTTGATTTAGTTATCTACAATTAAGAAATTTTTAGAACCGTCTTTAAAGTTGTTTTTCTAAATTTCTTAATTCCTATTGACAAAGTAGGAATTGAGATTTATAATTCATACTAGTTTACTAGGAAAGGAAGATAAAAATGAAACAGATATATTTTGATAATAGTGCTACTACTAAGTTAGATGAGGAAGTACTAAAGGAAATGTTACCATATTTAGAAGAAAATTATGGGAATCCATCCTCTATTTATCAAATTGGTAGAGCAAATCGAAAAGCAGTAGAAGAAGCAAGAGAAAGGATAGCAAAAGCGTTAAATAGTGAGCCAAATGAAATTTATTTTACCGCTGGCGGTAGTGAAAGTGATAATACAGCAATAAAAGGAATTGCGTATCATTATAAAGAAAAAGGAAATCATATTATTACTTCTAAAATTGAACATCCTGCAGTACTTGAAACTTGCAAACAATTAGAAAAAGAAGGATTTGAAGTTAGTTATATTGGAGTTAATCAAGATGGCATTTTGGATTTAGAAGAATTTAAAAAAGCAATTAAACCATCTACTATTTTGATTAGTGTTATGTTTGCAAATAACGAGATAGGAACAATTCAGCCAATTGATGAGATTGGAAAAATGGCAAAAGAAAATAAAATATTCTTTCACACAGATGCAGTACAAGCAATAGGAAGTGTTGCAATTGATGTAAAAGCTCTTAATATTGATGCTCTTTCATTTTCTGGCCATAAATTCTATGGGCCAAAAGGAATTGGTGGACTTTATGTAAGAAAAGGAGTTATATTTGATAAATTAATCCAAGGAGGACATCAAGAAAGAAATAAAAGAGCTGGGACAGAAAATGTTCCTGGCATTGTAGGAATGGGAAAAGCAATTGAACTTGCTTATGAAAAGCTAGAAGAACACAATCAAAAAATAAAAGAGCTAAGAGATTACTATGTACAACAAGTAAAAGAGAAAATTCCTTATATTAGGATAAATGGAGATATGGAACATAGACTACCTGGTAATAGCAATATTTCGTTCCGATTTATTGAAGGAGAAGGACTTCTTTTAAATTTAGATTTAAAAGGAATTTGTGCTTCTAGTGGAAGTGCTTGCACATCAGGTTCTTTAGATCCATCTCATGTATTACTTGCGATTGGTCTTCCTCATGAAATAGCGCATGGTTCTTTGAGAATATCAATCGGAAAATATAATACCAAAGAAGAAGTGGATTATTTAGTAGAAAGTCTAGTAGAAATTGTAGGAAGATTAAGAGAAATGTCCCCATTATGGGAAGAATTTATAGAAAAAGGAGAAATGAAATAATGGAATATTCAGATAAAGTTGTAGAACACTACACAAGTCCAAGAAATGTAGGAAAAATAGAAGATGCTTCTGGGATTGGGGAAGTAGGAAACCCAGTTTGTGGAGACATTATGAAGATGTTTATTAAAGTGGAAAATAATCGAATTGTAGATGTTAAATTTAAAACGTTTGGTTGTGGAGCAGCAATTGCAACAAGTAGTATTTCAACAGATTTGATAAAAGGAAAAACATTAGAAGAAGCATTAGCATTAAAAAACGGAGATGTAGTAAAAGCATTAGATGGTTTGCCACCAGTGAAATTACACTGTTCTGTTCTTGCAGAAGAAGCAATTCATGAAGCAATTGCAGATTATTATCGAAAAGAAGGAAAATTAACAGAAGAAGAAATTAGAATAAAATGTAGTTTAAAAGAGCATCATTGTGAGCATTGTGAAGAATAACAAATTTAGATATAAATGTTGACATAAATCCATAAAAATGATAAAATAGCAATGTAATACTTTGTAACTTAAAAAATAATTATAATTTAAGGAGGAAAAGAGAGATGATAATGAAACCTGTTCATCAAGCGAAAAAGTATAAAAATCGGTTTCACAAATGGTTTGACGAAACTTGGGCAGTCATCGTTTTATTGGCAATGGTAGCTTTTACGATTGGACCTATTATAAAAGAAGCTATAACGCCAGTAGAAAATCATTTTGTAAAGTATGAAAACGCAACAACGTTGGTAAAGGTAATGTATGGGGAGAAATCTTCTCCATTAGGATATTCAAGAGCTTTAGGATTTATGGATGATGAGACATACAAAAGCTATAGAGATGGAGAAGATTTAAAAGGGAAAGTTGAAATCTATCATCCTTATGTGAGAGGAAGAAGCACTATATTTGATATTGAAACAATTATATCAGTCAATAAAATGACATACGATTCGTTTTATTCAAGCGATCCACCATACAGATGGAGCGGGGAGTAGACAAGCAAAAGATAACGAGGGAGAACTCTAACAAGGACAGAATTATGTCTTTGGTGGAGTTCTTTTTAATGTTAAGGGCGCAAATTAAAATTTGAAATTGGAAAAAAATTCCTGGTTCGCAAAAACTTTCTAAACTAAAAAACAGAAAAAATGACATAATATTTACTATAAAATCAAAAAAGGAGGAAAATTTTTATGAAAAAAATAGTAAGTATTGTAACAATTTTTGCTGTTTTATTTTTGCTTATATTTTCTACTTCTATGTATGCAGCAACATTAGATACAATTGAAATTACAACAAATAAACAAACCGTTCATCCTGGTGAAAATGTAATTGTGAATATTGCGTTTGGACAAGATTTAGGGTCCTATACAGCAAATGTAGATTATGATAATAATTTATTTGAATATGTTAGTGTAGAAGGTGCAACAGCGAATGATACAGGTACAAAAGTAAAAGCGTATTATTATGATCAAACAGGTGGAAGTACACCACGAAATAGTATGTCTGTTACTTTTAAGGCAAAAGACGCAATTACAACGTCAAATCCAACGGATTTTAGTATTACATTAGAAGGGCTAGCAAATCCAGATGCTTCTATTACTTATGATGATGTTACAACACCAATTATAAAGGATGTAATGGTAGAGCCAGTGTATGAGGATTATAAAATTGCACTTAATTATACAGGAGATGTTATCATAAATGAAGAAAAAGATATGGAAATTGTCATTTCTTCTAGTATGGGAAAAAATTATGAAAAGGCAAGAATTGTTGCAGAAGTGGTAGCGCCAGAAGGAGGAAGTGTAAAACTTCTTGCGACGGATAGTCAAAACTTAGAGCATGATATTGTTCAAAGTGGATGGGGAGATCCTCAAGGAGATAAAATTGGTGGTAAAGATATGGTAAAACGTATGCAAGCAAGAGGTATTTTTACAGCAAAAGGAGAATATGCGATTACTTTAAAATTAATCGATAGAGAAAATTCAGATGCGGTTATTGCCAGTAAAACGTTCCGAATTAATGCAAAAGAAACACCAGAGCAAGTGACACCAGAAACTCCTGAAACGCCAGATAATACGAAACCAACAACCCCAACAACTCCTGAAACAGGAACAAGTAGTGAATCACAAACTCCAACAACATTACCAAAGACGGGTAATACTATCTATTTAGGTTTAATACTTGTCGTTGCTATTTTAATTAGTTCTTATGCTGTTTTGAAAAGAAAAGATAAAAACTAAAAAGTGGTAAGAATGGAATAACAATATTGTAGAGAAAAGGATGATTGAAAAAGAAACATAGGAGTGATTAGTAGAGTGCTTGCTCTTCAAAGAAAAGTCTGCTAGAGAAAAGGCTTTGAAGAGTAAGAAACTACTAATTGTTCCTATGAATGAATATAAAAATGGATAAATAAGTTTGGATAATTACATAAGGATAAGAGGGAATTTTATGAGTGAAAGAATAACTAGAAAGGAAAGAAGAAAGCAAAATATTAGAAAAAAATTTCGAATAGGTATTATAGTACTTCTCTTTTTCATTGGAGTTTATGCTGGTGTTGGAATCTACAAAGAAAATAGAGTTCCGTTAGTAGAAGAAGGTAAAGTGCCAGAACAAGAAATTACCATAGAACAAACTAAGTTGGTAGTTCCTATTGAAATAGAGAAAATTCCAGAAACATATTTGGAATATGAAGTAATTGCAAAATTGGAAGTTCCAAAAATCAAGTTAGACACAAATGTTTTGAAACAGTATAACTCAGAAGGAATGAAAGTATGTGCCTCAAAATTCTGGGGACCAGAGCCAAATGAGATAGGAAATTTTTGTATAGCAGGTCATAATTATGAAAAAGAAAATATGTTTAACCATTTAATTGATTTGGAAATAGGAGATGAATTGTATTTAACAGATAATAAAAATGGAAAAATTGCTTATACTATATGTAATATTTACAAAGTAAAACCTCAAAATACAGCACCAATTAACCAAGAAACGAATGGAAATAGAATGGTAACGCTAATCACGTGTGTTAATTATTCGCAAAATAGGTTAATTGTACAAGCAATCGAAAATAAGGAAGGAAATAGAAGCAATGAAGCAGATTAAAATTCTTTTCATCTTAATAGGAATAAGTATCTTAATAGCAATGATGCAGACATCTTATGCTGCAGATAGAAGAGAGGGAATTGAAAGTTTTCCAGAAAGTTATCAGCCATATTTGCGTGAATTACAAAAAAATCATCCAGATTGGAGATTTATATCGGTATATACGAATTTAGATTGGAATTATGTGTTGGATAATGAAAATAAATTTGGTAGAAGTCTGGTGCCAAAATCGTATTCAGACCGTTGGAAAAATACAACACCAGGACAATATAATGTTGAAGTAGATGCAGGGTGGGTAGATTGCTCAAGAAGGGCATTAGAATATACAATGGACCCTAGAAACTTTTTAAACGAAGTACGTATGTTCCAGTTCGAAGCGTTATCTTATGATGAGAAAACTAACAATCTGCAAGGAATTGAAAAAGTATTATATGGAACAGAATTCTATAACCGAATTGTAGATTATGTAACAAGTACAGGAAATGTTATCACAATGAACAGTAAATATTCTGACCTCATTTTATCTGCTGGACGAACGGCAAATGTAAGTACTTATCATTTGGCATCTCGTATTAAACAAGAAGTGGGCCCTTTTCTATCACATAGTTCAATTAGTGGAAGAGTAGCTGGTTTTGAAGGACTTTATAATTTCTATAATATTGGAGCAACTAGTTCAGCAGAACCAATGGGAGCAATTAAAAATGGTTTACAGTATGCAAGAGATGGAAAAGGAGCGAGTCAAGCTACTAAAGACAAATATTTAATTCCTTGGGATAACAAAGAAAAAGCAATTACTGGTGGTGGTATTTTTATTGGTTCTAGTTATATTCATTTAGGACAAGATACCTTATATCTACAAAAATTTCATGTTACAAGTAATACCAATGAAGAGTTGTTTTGGCATCAATATATGACGAATATACTAGCACCTTATAGTGAGTCTAGGTCTATTTATAGTGGTTATGTGAATACTGGTATGTTAGATAATAGCATGACATTTATTATTCCTGTTTATGAAAATATGCCAACGTTATCAACGCCAAACCCGAATGTAAATGAAAATGATTATTTACCAGATAATACAAGAGTATATGCAGATGTAACAGGAACATTAAATGTTAGATGTGGGCCTTCGACCTCCTATGAAGTGATTACACGGAATTGACCGAAATACGATTATGACAAGAATTCAAAAAGGTAGACAGGTAGGAGAGTTATGGGATAGAGTAATTCTTCCTAATGGCATTGTGGGATATGTGTTTCAAAATTATCTAAAAGAGGTCCCTAATGTTCAAATTGAACAGATAAAGTTATCCGTAAATCGAACGGTAATTAATAAAGGGGAAAGCGAAACCTTAAAAGTAGAAATAATACCAGAAGAAGCAAAAGATCATGAGATAGAATATAGTTCAAGCAATCCTAATATACTATCGGTAGATAATCAAGGAAATTTATTAGCAATTCAGTCAGGAATGGCCGATATTAAAGTAAAAGCAAAGGAGAATAATGTAGCAAGTTCCATACGTTTTCAAGTATATACTCCTTTAACTGATATGCAAATTAATGTAGATAGCTTGGTAATGCAAGAGGGAGACCGTTTTGTTATTTTGCCAGTATGTATTCCTTCTGATGCAGATAATCAAAATATAATCTATACTTCAGAAAAGGAAGAAATTGCTACGGTAGATAAGACTGGAAACATTGTAGCAAGGAAAGAAGGAAACACCAAAATTGTGGTGCAAACAGAAGAAGCAAAGATAACAAGGGAAATACAAATAACAGTAGTTCCAAAATTAGGAGAAGAAGAGATTAAGTTTGATGAAGAGCTTCGAGTAGAGCAAAATGAAATTACAGGTTGGGATATGGAAAAACTAGAGGTAGCGAGTGTAAAAGATAAAATACAAACTTCTTATAGAATACAAGTATATAATAATAAAGGGCAAGAATTAACAGAAGAACAGCGAATAGGAACTGGTAGTAGAATACAATTAGTAGATGAAAAAGATGTTATTAAGATGGAATATTATATTATTCTTTATGGTGATGTGAATGGAGATGGCAAAATTAATAGTGCAGATTTGTTGGTTCTTCAAAGACATATTTTAGAAATAGAACCATTAAAAGGAGTATATTTAAAAGCAGGAAACATTAATAAAAATGGAAAAAATCCATCTTCTCTAGATTCGTTATTAATCCAAAGACATATTTTAGGATTAAAGCCAATTCAGCAGAGAGAAAAAGCAATAGAAGCGGAACGATTTGATAAAAAAGAGGAGGAAGAAAGATGAAAAAATGGAGCATAGGATTTTTATTTTCTATTTTATGGTTATTTATACTAGCAAAAGGATGTTATGCACAAGGAAAAATAGAAATAATACCAGATAAAGAACTAATCCAAAAAGGGGAAGAAATTAGTATCAAAATTCAAATTAGAGATGTACCAATTGGTGCATACACATTAGAGCTTTATTGGGATAGGGAACCGTTAGAATATTTAAGTGGACCAGAGAATGCAAACTACGCAAATCATCGAATTTTATATACTTGGGTAAGTGAAACAGGACAAGATAAAGTAAATTTAGAAACAGAAGCATTTGTATTTAAAGTATTACAAGAAAAAAACAGTAATATGAGAGTATTAGCAGAAGCTTATAATACCAAAGGAGAAGCGGTAGAGATAGAAAGTAGAAGTTTAATCCTACGAACAGAGGAAAGAGAAGAGAAAAAGGAGAAGATAGAACAAGAAGAAGTAAAAGGACAAGAGAATAACACTAATTTGAAAGTGCTTAGATTAAATCAGGAAGGAATTAGTCCTGACTTTGAAAAAGAAGTAAAAGATTACTATTTTATTGCAGATAGTAGTATTACCAATTTAGAAGTAACAGCAATACCAGAAAATCCATATGCGACAGTTAGTATAACAGGAAATACGAATTTGAAAATGGGAGAAAATAAAATTGAAGTTCGTGTTGTGTCACAGGATAAAAGCAAAGAAGCGGTCTATCAAATTCAGGTAACAAGAACAGCAAACAAAGAATTAGCAAATGCCAATTTGGAAAATTTAGCAATAAGACAAGGAACATTAATTCCTGAATTTGACCCAAACCATACAAAATATAGAGTAGAAATACCATCGCAAACCGATAAAATTGATTTGCTTGCTATTCCACAAAAAGAAAAAGCAAAAGTAACAATCCTGGGAAGTGAAAGCATGAAAGTAGGAGATAATACGATTCAAATACAAGTGTTAGCAGAAGATGGTGTTACTAGTAAAAACTATCAAATAATAGTTCATCAAAGAAATGAGCAAGAAGAACAGCAATATAAGCAAGAACAACAAATACAAGCAGAAAAATTATCAGCTGTGCTAGAACAAGAAGAGAAAGAAGAAAATAGAAAAGTGGAAGAAGAAAAGAAAAAGGGAAATATAGCAGGGGTAATGGGAGGTATTGTAATAGGGATTAGCATAATTGGACTAATGATATATAGAATAAAGAAAAAATAGTTGACTAATTATGTGAAACATGATATGATTTGCAAGTAACTTTATATTAGTAGCCAATTAATTATTATTAAGAAGCAATAGGAGGAAAAAGAATGAAGGCAGAAGAGTTAGCACGGAAAATTTATTTAGAAAGAGAAGAAGCAAATGAAAGAATTGAAAGTGAAAGGGTGAAGAAAGAAGCTGTTGAAGAAGTAGTGATGAAAATATTAGAAATTTTCAATATTTCTAATCAATCAAAAAAATCAACAGTATTAGTTTGGGCAGTAAGGATAACAAAACAGGAAGGCTCTGAATTTTATTGTAATCCCCCAATGGTTTCATTTGAAATAGGTGGTAAAAATTTTTCTAATAGGAGAATTTTTGGACCAAAATATGATGTACTAGGAAATAACGCAGAATTAGGAGAATATATGGAAGAAATGAGAATACCAACTCAGTATTATAAAGAAATAATGGAGTATTTTCAAGAGCATCTGTCTGACTATTTTTCTATTACACAAAAAGATGGTGAATTCAGAAAGGAATTCATCATAGAACTAAAAAGAAGAGACTCTTCAAAAGATAAGTAAAAAAAGAAAGAAAAGCAATTCATTTTTATCTCAGATAATAGAAAAGAATGAATTGCTTTTTTATTGCCAATATATCTAAAATAGGGTACAATAAAGTCAAAACAAAAAAGTAAAATAGGAGGAACAAAAGAAATGATACTTTCTACCATTTGTTATATTGAAAAAGATGGAAAATACTTAATGCTACATAGGACGAAAAAAGAAAATGATATAAACAAAGAAAAATGGCTTGGCATTGGAGGCAAGTTTGAAGAAAAGGAGAGCCCAGAAGAATGCATAATAAGAGAGGTAAAAGAAGAAACCAATCTTACTTTGAAAAGTTGTCAGTTAAGAGGAATTTTAACTTTTGTTTCTACTATTTGTGAAACAGAATACATTTATCTATTTACTTCAGATGATTTTGAAGGAAACTTGACAAAAGAGTGCAAAGAAGGAGATTTACAATGGGTTGAAAAGGAAAAAATAGAAAATTTAAACTTATGGGAAGGGGATAAAATTTTCTTAAGAAAAATAAGAGCCAATGCTCCCTTTTTTACCATTAAATATGAATACGATGGAGATACTTTATTGCATTATGAAATGAAAGAATATGAATACGAAACAATAAAATAAAAGGAAAAAAGGGGAATACAAATTTTTAGGAGAGTTACTGTAAAACAAAAGAAAAAAACTTGAAAATTATGTAAAATTATGGTATGATTATACAAGTGCATATTTTTTATAAGATACTGTTGTTCACAAAAAATATTATTTTTTGAAGGGAGATTACGATTTGAGAAAGACGGTAGAACAAAGGACAGTGATAGAAGAGAAAGGAAAAGTTACACGGGTAAAAAGTAAGAGAAGAAAGAGCGAGACTTTTCTTATTCCAAAGGGAGTAAAATTAGAAGAGATAAAAGGTACACAGGAATATATTGAAAAATACTTTCCTATAGTGAAAGCAAGCAGTTTATCTCTTAACGATGAATTCTTGAAATATGAGCCTCAGACGGAGAAGCAGACAAGGTTCAAAAATGCATTAACTTCGGCAATAAAGTCAGGGTTATCTGATTTTAGAGCACAGAGAATGGATGCCTGCTTGGATGAAGAAGGCAACATTTGCTTTAAGGTAGGTATGAAACCAGCAGTTGGAAAATCCGCCAATTGGTGGAAAAAGAATGCGAAAGATTTCATGCCAGAAAAGGAAAGTCGACTTGGAACCAGGAAGGAAAGAATAGGTTTCTTAGGATTACTGATTAAATACCTTATAGAAGAAAAGGCTTATACAGTAAGGGATGCGTGGAAAGCAGTGTGCGACCAGAGTAAGGATTTAGGTCATTACTGCGATTCAGAAAATGCACAGCAAGACATGGAAGACACAGGAAGTCGACAAGTAGGCAAATGGTATGACCTTGCCAATACATGTAAGATTATTATAAGTGACGAAGATGGTGTTTTTTTACTTATTGGTGGTATCTACTATGTCAATGGGAGTGAGTATCCTTTGGCAGATGTGGATAGTGTCAACAATCCTGATTGCGAATACTTAGATAGTTCAGGTTGGCTTGTGATTTCTGTGTAGCACGGAACACTGTACAAACAGTATAAAAATAGCGGAGATTCAAAATAGAGTCTCCGCTATTTAATTAAAAAGGAATGGAAAATAAGATATATGAAAACCAAATAGAAGATGAAGAAGACTAAGTAAATATTAAATTAGAACCTATGTATTAGTAGATTAATAATCGAATATACATAGTTTTTTATTATAGGGATTTAACGATTGTAAAAGCTTAATTAATAATGAGTTTTATACTGTGAGAAGTGTTAGTCCAATGGATATAAAATATACACATTTTTACAGAAAAAGGCATAAGATAGAATAAGAGGTGAAAAAAATGGCATATTCTGAAAGAGAGTTATTAGCAAGAATTGTACAGTGTGAAGCAGGAGGAGAAGGGGATAATGGGATGAAAGCAGTTGCTTCTGTGGTAATGAATAGAGTCAATGTACCAAATGGAGAATATGCTAGAATTTCACAAGGAGGAAGTATTCGAAATATTATTTATCAGCAAGGACAATTTGATTGTGCAAGAGAACAGCTCTATGGAAAATATAATCCACAAAATGTATATAATATGACACCAACCGATATTCATTATTACATTGCAGATTGGGCAATTAGTGGAAACCGATTAAATGAAATAGGAGAATGCTTATGGTATTTAAATCCTTTTAAACCAACTTGTTCGAACACTTTTCCAAGTAATGGTTCTGGCACATTTCATACCAGATTAGGAGAACATTGTTTTTATAGACCAACAACAAAATATGAAAGTACTTAGAGAAGGAGGAAATGAAAAAATGCAAGAAAACCAAATGAACGAAAGAAACCAAAGAGAAACAAGAGAAGGTGTGGAAATTAACCAAAATTCTCCAGAAGTATTGACCAATAATATTTATACGCCAGCTTTTTTAAGAGAACAAATTGGAAAGCTAGTAAGGGTAGAATTTTTAATAGGAACCAACAATTTAGTAGATAGGATTGGAATTTTAGAAGATGTAGGAGCAAGTTATATTTTACTTCGTTCTTTAGAAAGTGGAGTTTTAACTTATGCAGATATCTATTCCATTAAATTTGTAACCATTTCACCTTATCCTTTTCCCAATAGTCAACGTTATTACTAAAACGAATAATCCTCTTAATCAAATTTGAGGATTATTTCTTTTTTATATTGTAGGAATTTTGGACCGAAGGGAAGAAAAGCTCTGTATAAGATAATTATGGGAATTTTTAGAAATTGTATAAGTAAAGCGAAGTACAATTTCTTGAATTAACATAAAAATGAGAAATTAGAAGAATTAGAATAATTTTTTGAATGGAAAAAAAAGTAAAAATACAAAATACGACAAAATATGATAAAATACGATAAAGTGTGTGGAAATAAAAAACAAAAAAATAAAAAATATGGGAAAAAATGTATAAAAATATTGACTAATTGTAATTATGGTAGTACAATATCAAACAGGTAGAAATTTTACTCGAGAAGGTAAGTGGACAAAATGGAGGAAAACAATATGAAGAGAGTAAAAAAAGTTTTTTAAGAAATTTGCAGGAATCGCACTTGCAGGAGCTATTGCAGTAACAGCATTTTCAACTTCTGCTTTAGCAGCAGAGCCATCAGATGATGGTGTAGAAGAAGTAGTGCCTATGTCGCTTGACAAGACTACTGTTGAAACAGGAGTATTAAGTGATTCTGGAAGCTTCTATATTGAAGCGAAAGGTAGTGCGGGATGGATATATGACAGGTTAGTTGTATCAACATTTGATTCATCAAGCGATTGTGAAGTGTATATAACAGTGTATGACCCTGATGGTAAGGCTTTTGCAGAAACATTTTTATTGGGAGGAAATAAATCCCATACAGTATCAAAAAAGTTTAGCAAGAAAGGAAATTACAAAATTTACTATAATGTCTATCAGGGTTCTACAAGGATTAGAGCACAATTTAATCCGTAAAATTTCAGTATGAAATACCAATGTAACTAATAAACTTAGTTTCAAAAACACTTACCTTTTCAAAACCTAGTGCTATAATAGACACTAGGTTTTATTTTAGCTAGTGGTGATAAAGAGAATATAAAGGCATTAATAAATCTAGCAACGATAAACAATAGGATTTCATAAATATAGGAAAAGAGGAAATTCGTATGGGAAATAAAGAAGATTGGGATGAATTAGAAAGATGGAATAAGGAAAGAATAGAAAAGCAAAAAAGACATGGCTCAACGAAGCGAGTTACATTCAAATTATTATCGATAATAAGGAAGAAAGTAAGAGAAATACTAGTGATACTAATTGCATTTACGATTTTTATGTCTTTTATTTTTACCATCATTATCATAAATGGAGTGAAAATCAATAGTAATGGAAAACTAGACAAATCAAATCCGATGACAAGAGAAGAAGTTATTTCATTAATAGAAAAAGGAATAGAAAATACTAATTTTTATCTTTGCTCAAATACAAATACAAAGACAAAACAAGAACATTATATAAAAGATAATATAGTAGTATTTTATAAAAATTCAAAATTGGAAAGTTGGAGTAATTATAATACAAATGAAAGGATTACGATAAATAATGGAAATGTTACTGTAAAAAATGATATAGAACTGAATGAGGATATGTTTCAATTTGGATGGGATTATTCATTAATTAAAAGAGAAAAAGATTATGATTTGAACTATAAATATCTAGGAGAAAAGATAATGTTTGGGAGGAAAGTGATTCTAATTGAAGAAAGTAATATATATTCAGCTAATAAGTTTATCATTGATAAGCAAACTGGTGTGATTCTAGAAAAAATAGCCCTTAGAAGAGTCTTATATATGACAGTTTCACAATTGGCTTGTACTACTAGAGAAATTAAAATGGATGTAGTAACAGATGAAGATATTATGAGACCTAAAATTTAATAAGAAGAAATAAGGAGAAAAATAATTATGATATAATTAATTAGATAATAAAGAAAATAAAGGATATTATATATTTAGATATAGGAAGAAGAGGGATGAAAATGAAATATTGTTGGAGAATATGTTGCAGTAGAGTTTACTATATAAATATTGAAAAGGGGAAAAATCCCCTTTTTTGCCGAAAATTAGGAACGTAAACTATTAATTAAATCAATAATGTCTTGAGTTATTCTTACACAAAAAGTTCTTGTAGGTTCATTTGTATAAACACCTTTTTCAATACCAATTGCATAGTTGTCAGATGTACGAAGAGCTGGACCACCGCACATACCTTTCATAGCTCTTGCAGAGGAATCAAAATAGTTAGCATGTACATTTGAAGTTACACCATCAGTATAACATTGAGTTCTTGCATTATTAGCAGCAAGAGGATATCCGATTAATCGCATAGGGACATTTGTTAATTCGCTATTTGTTCCGCAAGATTGACATCCAAAATAACCAAGATTTGATCCTAAACTATTATTCAATACACATAAACACCAATCATATTGATCATTGTTTTGCCAACTATTTGGATAATAAATATTACTCCAGCCAGAAGAATAACCTTTATAAGTTTGTCCATTATTATAACCAGGGTAACAAGTCCAGTTAGTGAATTGAACTCCTGTATCTTCATCCATAACACAATGAGCACAAGTCAAAAGTAAATTTGGACCAACTAAGAAGCCACTTCCCTTACTATTATCATTACCATATGCTACACGACAAGTAACCCTAAAAGGATAAATAGATGTATCAGATACTCTATTATAGATATCAGCATAAGGCATAAGAGGTAATTGAAGATCAGCAGTAGATGGATAAGGATTATACGCTTCAG
This sequence comes from uncultured Clostridia bacterium, assembly GCA_949155365.1. GTDB lineage: Bacteria > Bacillota > Clostridia > TANB77 > CAG-508 > UMGS1663. The sequence goes on along the minus strand of CASCUT010000001.1, from coordinate 60,006 downwards.
TACGAGAAGTATCAGTCCTAGACATAGCTAATAATTGTCTTAATTCTTGCATATTAACTTCTGTGGTAATGAATAGAGTCAATGTACCAAATGGAGAATATGCTAGAATTTCACAAGGAGGAAGTATTCGAAATATTATTTATCAGCAAGGACAATTTGATTGTGCAAGAGAACAGCTCTATGGAAAATATAATCCACAAAATGTATATAATATGACACCAACCGATATTCATTATTACATTGCAGATTGGGCAATTAGTGGAAACCGATTAAATGAAATAGGAGAATGCTTATGGTATTTAAATCCTTTTAAACCAACTTGTTCGAACACTTTTCCAAGTAACGGTTCTGGCACACTTCATACCAGATTAATTGTAGGAACTTTGGACCGAGGGGAAGAAAGCTCCATACAAGATAATTATGGAAATTTCTTAAATTCGTTTTTTAAAATATGACAAAATTGTAAGATTTAGTAGAAAAAAGTGAAAAAATGTGATAGGATAGAAGGCAAATACAAAATAATTAGTATGAAGGGATTGTTAGTAATGAAAAATATTATAGGAATTCTACTATCTTATGGATTTATTCTTGTCATTATCCTAATTGCAAAATTGTTTGAAAAAGTAGGAAAAGAGGCAAGCCGAAAATTCATCCATATTATGCTATCTAATTGGTGGTTTTTGGCAATGTACTTTTTCGATAATCCTATTTGGGCAAGTATGGTACCACTTAGTTTTGTTATCATTAATGCCATTTCTTATAAAAAGAATATCATTCAAGTAATGGAACGAGAAAAAGATCAAAAAGATGGACTAGGAACCGTCTATTATGCACTTTCTTTATTTATCCTTGCCATCTATACTTTTGGTATATTAAAAAGACCAGAAATAGGTCTGTGTGCGATTCTAGTTATGGGATATGGAGATGGACTAGCAGGTATAATAGGAAAAACAGTAAAAAGTCTCCCATACCAAATTGGAAAAACGAAAAAGACAATAGCAGGTTCTAGTACCATGTTTTTTGTTTCTTTCTGTATTCTTGCTATTTTCTTATGTAGTATACAGGCAGATTTATGGATGTTAAAATCAATTCTAATTGCTATTAGTGTTACCGCATTAGAAGCGATTTCAGTAAAAGGAACCGATAATATAATTGTACCAATCTATACAGCATTGATTTTAACGACAATGCTATAACAGGAGGGAAGAAATATGATATTAGATAGAATTAACCGTCCAGAAGATATTCAAACAATGAAAGAAGAAGAAAAACAAGAATTAGCAAAGGAAATTCGAGAAGAAATTATTAATACAGTTGCTCAAACAGGAGGACATTTGGCATCCAACTTAGGAGTAGTTGAATTAACGATTGCTCTTCATAGCGTATTTCATATGCCAGAAGATAAAATTGTATGGGATGTAGGACATCAAACTTATGTGCATAAGATGCTGACAGGAAGAAGAAAACAAATGTCTACCCTTAGACAATTGAATGGTATAGCAGGTTTTCCAAAAGCAAAAGAATCGGATTATGATAGTTTTGATACAGGGCATAGTAGTACCTCTATTTCAGTTGCCTTAGGAATGGCAAGAGCACGTGACTTAGAAGAAAAAAACAATCATGTAGTTGCTGTAATAGGCGATGGAGCATTAACGGGAGGTATGGCATTAGAGGCATTAGATGATGCAGGAAATAGTAAAACAAGACTCATTGTGATACTAAACGATAATGAAATGAGTATTTCCAAAAATGTAGGAGGAATTTCTCGCTTTTTAACTAGAATTCGAACCAAACGCTTTTATAGAAAATCCAATAATCTGATAAGAAAAGCATTAGAAAAAATACCTAAAGTAGGAACATTTATTATTCATTTGGCACGAAGAATTAAATATAGTATTAAGCAACTTATGATTCCCAATATGTTTTTTGAAGATTTAGGTTTTAAATATTTAGGACCAGTTGATGGTCATGATATTGAACGTATAGAATGGATTTTAAACTTAGCCAAAAAAGAAAAAGAGCCAGTTGTAGTACATATTATTACCAAAAAAGGAAAGGGGTATCAACCAGCAGAAGAAAATCCAGCTAGTTATCATGCAACAGCAAGTTTCGAAAAAGAAACGGGGAAGCCAATAAAACCAAAAGAAAAAGATTATTCAGAGGTTTTTGGAGATACATTAGTAAAGTTAGCAAAGGAAAATGAAAAAATTGTTGCTATTACAGCAGCAATGACAGATGGAACAGGACTTACAAAGTTTAAACAGATCTTTCCTAACCGCTTTTTTGACGTTGGAATTGCAGAACAACATGCACTAGGACTAGCAGCAGGACTAGCAAAAGAAGGGCAAATACCAGTTGTACCAATCTATTCCTCTTTCTATCAAAGAGCCTTTGACCAAGTAATCCATGATATTTGCTTACCACAATTACCCGTTATAATGTGTGTTGATAGAGCAGGAATTGTAGGACAAGATGGAGAAACCCACCAAGGTATTTTTGATTTATCATTCTTCTCCATGATTCCCAATATTACGGTAATGGCACCAAAAGATTTTAAAGAATTAGAAGAAATGTTAACATTCGCAATTAACTTACAAAAACCAGTAGTGATACGATATCCAAGAGGACAAGAAGCCAAAGAAAGGATAGAAAGTCATACTAAAATACAATTAGGAAAAGCGGAAATCTTACAAGAAGGAAAGGACATTACGATTCTTGCCATTGGTAGAATGGTAGAAAAAGCAATGCAAGTAGCAAAAGAATTAGCAAAACAGGGAAAAACAGCAGAAGTAGTGAATTGTCGTTTTGTAAAACCATTAGATAAACAAACCATTCTCACATCACTTCAAAAGACAAAACGAGTCATTACAATAGAAGATAATACTGTTGTTGGAGGATTTAGTTCTCAAGTGGAAACATTATTATTAGAACATCCAATCGAACAAATAAAATTTAAGGCTTTTGGTTGGAAAGATACATTTATACCACATGGAAGAGTAGAACAATTAGAAAATCAATATGGGCTAGAGGTAGAAAATATAGTCGAAAAAGTCAAAGAGATGTTTTAAAAGAGGAATAAGAATGGATAGAAGTATATTAAATCAATATAAAAAGCCAGAAGAAAAGTTAATCTTATCAAAAATATATGATAAGATTTCTTTTTGTGAAACGAGAAATCAAATTCAAGTAAGTGACTTTTTAGATTTAGCACAGCAAGAATTAATTCAAAAAGTAATGAAAAGTCAAAAACAAAAAAATTATTTGTTTTTTGGGGGAGTGGAAGAAGCAGAAAGAAAGGCTTTCATCTGTTATCCAGAGAAACTAAGAATGTTAGTAGAAGAAAAAAAGATAAACTTTAATGAATGGATAAAAGTACTTCGTATTACACTTCCTAATGAAAATGAAGGGAAATACGAACATAGAAATTATCTTGGAGCTATGATTAAACTAGGAATCAAAAGAGAAAAAATAGGAGACATTTTAGTAAGAGAAGAAGGAGCAGATATTTTGGTACATCAAGACGTTTTAAAATTCCTCCAAACAAATTTGCAAGAACTAACAAGATTTCAGAAAGCCAAAATAGAAGAAATAGAATTAAAAAGTATAAGAAGAATAACAATAGAAAAAGAACAAATCACAATTACCGTTTCTTCAATGAGAATAGATAATATTGTGGCAGAACTAGCAAGATGTTCTAGAAGCAAAGCAAATGAGATGTTGTTACAAGAAAAAGTTTTTGTTAACTTTGAAGGAATAACAAAGCAAACAAAAGAAATAAAAGAAAAAGACAAAATTACAATTCGAGGAAAAGGTAGATTTGAAGTAAAAGAAATTTTGGGAAAAACAAAAAAAGGGAGAATTATACTACAAATTGAAAAATAGAAGGCACTGTATAATTGAAATATAACCAAAAGATAAGATTACTAAAAAAATAGAAAATGTTTATAAAAAATTAAAAATAGAAATTGACAAAAAAATAAAAATTAATTATAATAGATAAAGAAAATAAAAAAGGAGGAAAAAACCATGGGAATTGCAGCATTAATTTTAGGAATTATATCTATTATTGTAGGATTTATCCCATTATGTGGTTCAATTGCATTATTACCAGCAATTATAGGGTTAATCCTAGGAATAGTAGATACTGTCCTAAAAAGCAAAAAAGGGGAAAAGAAAGGTACTTCAATAGCAGGATTAGTATTATCTGCTATCGCTATTGTTGTTATTATATTCTGGGTATTCATTTTTGGTGTAGCAGTAAATAATGTAGATGCAAACGAACTTAATAAAGCAACAGAAAACTACATGACAGCATTAAATGAATATTACACTAATTATTAAAAGATGAATAAAATAATTTATTTTATAAAAAAGAATTATATATATGTCAATATAACATTATTACTATTTACCATATATATAATTCTTTTCCCTATTATAGCAACTCCAATCAAAGCTATTTTTCCTCAATTTAATGAATGTACCTATTTAAGAACAACAGGAAAACCATGTCCACTATGTGGTGGAACAAGATATATTCAAAATTTACCAAAAGCATGGGAAGATATTACCTATTTATTTCATCCTTTTGGAATTATAATCCTATTTGTAATAGGAGAAAACTTATTTCGTATCTATCAAATTTTAACAAGAAAGCAAGAAAAAACAAAAAAACAAGTAGAAATAGATCTACTAATTCACTTAATAGCACTACTTACCTTCTCACTATATGAACTTATTTTTTTAACTAAATTTTAGGGACGGGTCTAAAAATTAAAAAAACGATATGTAACAATATTAAAAAAGTTTTTTATTATTAAATTTTTAGCCCCGTCCCTAAAATTTAATTTTTCTTGATTTTCGGAATGTGGTATGATAGAATAACGGTAAAATAATATAAAGCGGAGAGAGAAAATTGGAAAGTAAGAAAGAGTATATTCGAAATTTTAGTATTATTGCTCATATTGATCATGGCAAGTCAACGTTAGCAGATCGATTAATTGAAATGACAGGCGTTTTATCAAAACGTGAGATGGAAGCGCAAGTATTGGATAATATGGATATTGAACGTGAAAGAGGAATTACGATTAAGTCTCAAGCGGTACGTATGAGATATTTGGCAAAGGATGGAAAACAATATGTATTAAATTTGATTGATACCCCTGGACATGTGGATTTTAATTATGAAGTATCAAGAAGTTTGGCTGCTTGTGATGGTGCTATTTTAGTAGTGGATTCTAGCCAAGGAGTAGAAGCACAAACACTAGCTAATGTGTATTTGGCGATTGATAATAATCTAGAAATTCTACCAGTGTTAAATAAAGTGGATTTACCAAATGCAAGACCAGAGGAAGTAAAAAAAGAGATTGAAGATATTATTGGAATTCCAGCAGAGGATAGTCCTTGTATTTCTGCAAAATCGGGCCTAAATGTGGAGGAAGTATTGGAAAGGATTGTATTAGACCTTCCAGCTCCAACAGGAGATGAGAAAGCACCATTATCTTGTCTTATTTTTGATTCTTTATATAATGATTATAAGGGTGCTATTGCGTATGTTAGAATAAAAGATGGAACAGTAAAAGTAGGAGATGAAATTTTACTGATGTCTACGAATAAAGCTTTTACAGTAGCAGAAGTTGGCCATTTTGAACCAGGACGTTATGAACCATGTGAAATGCTAGAAGCAGGAGAAGTAGGATATATTGCAGCAAGTATTAAAAATTTGTCGGATATTCGTGTAGGAGATACGATAACACTTAAAAATAGACCAGCAGAAGAACCATTGCCAGGTTATAAAAAAGTAAATCCAATGGTATACTGTGGCTTATACCCTATGGATGGTAGTGATTATGAAAATTTAAAGATTGCATTAGAAAAACTAAAATTAAATGATGCCGCATTAGAATATGAGGCAGAGACCTCTAATGCATTAGGTTTTGGTTTTCGTTGTGGATTCTTAGGGTTATTGCATTTAGAAATTATAGAAGAAAGATTAGAAAGAGAGTTTGACTTAAGTTTAATTACAACTTCTCCATCGGTTATTTATAAAGTGTATAAAACAGATGGAACAGTGACTGAATTATATAATCCATCGGATTTACCAGTGCCAAATGAGATTTCTTATATGGAAGAGCCTTATGTAACGGCTGAAATTTTATCACCAAAAGAATATGTTGGAAATATCATGGAAATTTGCCAAAATAGACGTGGTGTTTATATAGATATGAAATATTTAGATGAGAATAGAGTAACGATTATCTACGAAATGCCATTAAATGAAATTATTTATGATTTCTTTGACCAATTAAAATCAAGAACCAAAGGATATGCTTCTTTTGATTATGAAATGAAGGAATATCGACGCTCAGAATTGGTAAAACTAGATATATGGGTAAATGGAGAAGGCGTAGATGCATTATCTTTTATTGTTCATAAAGATTCTTCTTATGAACGTGGTAAAAAAATGATAGAAAAACTAAAAACTGCAATTCCAAGACAATTGTTTGCGATTCCTTTGCAAGCGGTAATTGGAGGGAAAATTATTGCAAGAGAAACCATTTCTGCCATGCGAAAAGATGTACTTGCCAAATGTTATGGTGGAGATATTACGAGAAAGAAAAAACTATTGGAAAAGCAGAAAAAGGGTAAGAAAAAAATGCGTCAAATTGGAAATGTAGAAATACCACAAGAAGCATTTTTGTCAGTATTGAAATTAGAAGAAGAATAAATTTTTTGCAAGATAAAAGCCCCTCAAAAGATGAGAGGCTTCCAGCATAACAAAAGTATAAGGATAAAAAAGTTACAATTGCGAAAGGATTGCGTTTAATGTTGCAATCTTCTCCTGGAGATTTTTCGCCTTTTTAGTACTGGTATCAACACGAGCCTTACAATTGTCCCTACGGCGCTCCCAATAGTCGAAATCTTTCTCGGAGATAGATTTTGACAGCTGGTTTTCAGACTCCTGTACATCTTTCTGAAGTGTTAGTATATAAGTGTAGGTGTGCCGTGCCTTTGCTTCCAACTTCGTAATTTTCTTTTTTAAATGCTGTTTACGCTTATTTTCAAAAAATGTGTTCCCCATGCATATACCTCCTGTATTGTTTTGAAAATGAGTTGAATATTGTCAACATAAGTATAATATAAAAATTTACATAAGTCAATATCTGATTAGAAATAAACAGGGTTTCTTGATAAAGTATTACAAAAGGGTAATGTTTTATCAAATGACTCTGAAAGATGAAAATAAAAGAAAAAGGAGAAAAATAGAAAGAATGAAAGAAAAACAAGAATATCAAGACCAAGTAGAAGGAAGAAACTCTGTATTGGAATTATTAGAATCTGGGAAAGACATTAATAAAATATATGTACAAGCTGGAGAGAAACACGGATCTATTTATAAAATTATAGCAATGGCAAAAGAACGAAAAGTATTAATCAATGAAATCGATAAAAATAAAATGCAACAAATGGCACAAACAGATAATTATCAGGGAGTAATTGCTTTGGTACCACCATTTGAATATGTAAGTGTAGAAGAGATATTAGAAGAAGCAAAAGAAAAGAAAGAAGATCCATTTCTTATTTTACTAGATGGAATAGAGGATGTACATAATTTGGGTTCTATTATTCGAACAGCAGAAACAGCAGGAGTCCATGGAATTGTGATACCAAAAAGAAGAGCGGCATCTGTTAATAGCACAGTGAACAAAGTGTCAGCAGGCGCTGTAGAACACATGAAAATTGCGAGGGTAAACAATTTAAATGAAACAATAAAATACTTAAAAGAAGAAGGTTTATGGATATGTGGAACAGATATGGATACCAAGCAGTATTATTATGAGCAAGATTTAACACGGACCAATTGCACTTGTTATTGGTAGTGAAGGATTTGGAATTAGTAGATTAGTTAAAGAAAATTGTGACTTTTTTGTAAAAATTCCAATGAAAGGGAAAGTTACATCATTAAATGCCTCTGTATCAGCTGGAATTGTGATATATGAAGCAGTAAAACAAAGAAATAGTAGAAATTAGAAATGGAGGAAAAAGGATATGTATTATGGAAGAAAAAAAGCAATTATCATAGCAATAGTAGTTATCCTATTAGTAATTATATTGGCTGTAGGAGGATGCTTTATTTATATTACTACCGATTTATTTAAGCCAAGTCAAACTTTGTTTTTTAAGTATATGGGACAAGCATTAGAAGATTTAAGATATGTAGAAAATACACAACTTTCAGAAATTGGAGAATTAAAACAAGAAATGCCTTATGAACTAGAAGGAAGTTTCAATTGCATCTATGAGGATGAACAAGGAAATGGAAGCAAAAACATCTTTGAAACATTAAAAGTAGGAGTAGAGGCAAAAGTAAATAAACCAGAAGAACAAGCTTATGCAAAACTAAGATTAATGAAAGATAATCAAGATATTTTTTCTTTAGAGTATGCAAATAGTAATAATATCCATGCGTTAAAATCAGAGGAAATAGTAACTGGTTTTTTAGGAATTGAGAATGAAAACTTAAAAGTATTAGCACAAAAAATGGGGATTTCAGACACTTCAAAAATTCCTAATAATATCCAATCAATCGCATTGAATTCTGTTTTTTCTATGACAGAAGAGGAAAAACAGCATATACAAGACACTTATCTTCCTGTTTTGGAAGAGCAAATCGCAAAAGAGAAGTTTTCAAAAGAGAAAAATTTAGTAATGAGCAGAGAAGGAGTAAATTATAATACTACTGCTTATCGTCTAACATTAAATGCAGAAGAAGTCAAACAAATAGCAATAGCTTTACTACAAGTATTAAAACAAGATAGCATTACATTAGATAGGATAGCAACAAAAGCAAAGGCATTAGGATTAAATGAAAATGATATTTCAATTAATCAATTAACAAATGAAATACAAAATCAAATTAATACGATTCAAAATGCAAATACCAATATAGAAGAAGGAATTAACATAGCAGTATATGTAGACCAGGGGAATGTAATTACAACAGAGATTATTGTAAGAAACCAATTTAAGTATACTTTATATGGAGAAACAAAAGAAAATAGTAGCAAGCGTTATTTATTAATTGAGAATTTAGATATAGCAAAAGATTATAATAGAATCGAAATACAGGAACAAGAGACCAGAAGCAATCTAGAATCCACCTATCACATTCTATTAAATATCGATAACAAAATGGGAATCAACATGGATATCGTTAATACAGGTTCTGCTTCTGAGAACAGCTTAAAAACAACAGCAGAAGTTACTTTTAGCCAAGAAGACAAAAATGTTACACTTCAATATGAACAAGATATGAACTTTGTAGATGAAATACAAGGTATGATACAATTAAATAGGTCCAATTGTGGTATATTAAATGATTATACTACGGAACAATTACAACCGTTAGTGAAAGCAATTGCAGAAAGAACCGTGCAAGTGGTGATGGAAAAAATGATAGTAGTAACCGCACAGAATAGTATACAAAATGAAATGCAAACCACAACGCAAATAAGACAATCTTATGAAGAAGCAGTAGAGCAAATAGATGGACAAATTCGACAAGAACTTAACAAGCAAGAAAATAGCCTAGCAGACACCACTAATAGAATATCATAAAAGGAAATAGGTGTAATGCAGGAGCAGGAAGCACCAATAATAGATGGCCAATAAAATATACTAATTTAATAAAAAATATCTTGACGAACATAAAATAAGGGCTTATAATAATAAGTAGTTGATATATTAAAAACAAAAATGAGACAAAGTAAAATAAAGGTTTCTTCAAAGAGAGGACAGGTTACCAGCTGAAAGCCTGTCTAAGAAAACATATTTGAAAAACTACCTCATTGTTTCTAGCAAAAACTAGACGTATTACTTGCGTTAAAAGTATAATGAAGTAAAAAATAGGGTGGAACCGTGTCATAAAAGCACCCCTAGGTATTAGCAAAAGTACCTGGGGTGCTTTTGTTATACAAACTTTGTAACGAAAGGCTTGTTACAATAAAAAATGTGATAAAAGGAAGGTTTCCGATGTCACAAGAAGGAGGAAGGAAAAATGTTTAAGATTAAACTAGACGGTGGAAAAACAATGCAAGTGGAGGAAAAGTTGTATTGGCATACAACAGCTCATATTCTAGCACAAGCAGTAAAAAGATTATTTCCAGAGGATAAGCTAACCATAGGTCCAGCAATTGAACATGGTTTTTATTATGATTTTGATGTAGAAAGACCATTTACAGAAGAAGATTTAGAAAAATTAGAAGAGGAAATGAAAAAGATTATAAAAGAGGATTTACCCATCGAACGTTTTGAACTTTCAAGAGAAGAGGCAATTGCGTTCATGGAAGAAAGAAAGGAACCTTACAAAGTAGAATTAATTCAAGAACTACCAGAAGGAGAGACCATTTCTTTCTATCGACAAGGTGAATTTGTAGACCTTTGCCGTGGGCCACATCTTCCATCAACGGGTAAGGTAAAAGCAATTAAATTGACTTCTATGTCTTCTGCTTATTGGAAAGGAGATGCTAAAAACAAGACATTACAAAGAGTGTATGGAATTTCGTTCCCTAAAGCAAGTGAGTTAGAAGAATATTTACAAAAATTAGAAGAAGCAAAACAAAGAGACCATCGTAAATTAGGAAAAGAATTAGGAATTTTTATGACCCATGATTTGGTAGGAAAAGGTCTTCCTATGTATTTACCAAATGGGTATTTAGTATGGGAACTATTAGAAGATTACATTAAGGGAAAAGAAAAGAAATTAGACTATCATCATGTATTAACACCACCAATTGCAACTGTTGATTTATATAAAACATCTGGACATTGGGACCATTATCAAGAAAGTATGTTCCCTAAAATGGAAGTAGAAGGAGAAGAGTTTGTACTTCGTCCAATGAACTGCCCACATCATATGATGATATATGCGAATGAAATCCATTCTTATCGTGATTTGCCAATTCGCATTGGTGAAATAGCAAGAGATTGTAGATTTGAATCAAGTGGAACCTTAAAAGGAATTGAAAGGGTAAGAACCTTTTGCCAAAATGATGCTCACTTGTTTGTAACACCAGAACAAATTGAGTCTGAATTCCAAGCAGTTGTAAATTTAATATTAGAAGTGTATAAAGAATTAAATATTACGGATTATCATTTTGAATTATCCTTAAGAGACCCAGAGGATAAAGTAAAATATTATCCAGATGATGACATGTGGAATAGTGCAGAAAATACCCTAAGACAAGTATTAAATGATATCGGAATTGAATATGAAGAAAAAATAGGAGAAGCAGCATTCTATGGACCAAAACTAGATGTTCAAGTAAAACCAGCAGTAGGAAATGAATATACATTATCTACTTGTCAATTAGACTTCTGCTTACCAATGAAATTTAATTTAGCTTATATCGATAAAGATGGAGCAAAGAAAACACCAGTTGTATTACACAGAGCAATCTTAGGAAGTATCGACCGCTTTATTGCATACTACTTAGAAGAAACAAAAGGAGCTCTTCCAGTATGGCTTGCTCCAACACAAGTAAAAATATTACCAATTACCGATAAACAAATGGATTATGCAAGAGAAGTAACAAAAAAACTAAAAGAACAAGGAATTCGTGCAAAACTAGATGAAAGACAAGAAAAAATAGGCTATAAAATCCGTGAAGCACAAATGGAAAAAGTACCATACATGCTAATTGTAGGAGATAAAGAAATTGAGGCAAATGCAGTGGGAGTACGTGCAAGAAAAGAAGGAGATATCGGACAAATGGGATTAGAAGACTTTACTAGCCGTATACAAAGTGAAATAAAAAATTATAGTTTATAACATATAAAATAATCGAGATTCTTCATCTCGGTTATTTTTTTAAGAAAGTAAAAACTAAAAATGAAGAGTAATTTTTTATTATCTTGATGAGAGGTATAATTCCAATTCTTTTTGCAGGGATATAAAAAATACAGATTTCTATTGACTTTATTTCTGAAATTATGTATACTGTAGAAGATAATGGTTTATTATTTTCAATCTTAATTAAGAATGGAAAGGAGAAAATAAGTGAATAAAAGTCTTCAAGACAAAAAGAGAATCGGAATTTTTTTCTATGACAATTCTATAAAAGAGTTAAAAGAAACACAAGGGAATTGCATATATCTAAAAGAATTATTAACAAATTACGAAAATGAATATGGTAAACTTTGCAAAGACTGCTTTATAATAGGAGAATTTGATACCATAGATAACAGGAAAGATAAAAGGATGCATTATATTAAGAATCCAATAAAGCTGGAATTAGAGCTAGACTTGAATTTTGATTTAAAATCTATGGAAGAAGAAAATCCTCGCTTAAAATTTGCAGATTCTAAACAAGTACATTTTTTTAACCTATTAGAGGTTTTAAAAAATACGTTAACTTTCTATACAGATGGCTTATATCAAGAAATCCAATATATTGGTATAAAAGAATATATTTTGCAGAAGCATAGCAATTTGAATGATGAAAGTGAAAACACAATCGTACAAACTATGCAAAATGAAATTTATAGTAGTATTGTAAGAAAAGACCTTCAAGAAATAAGAAAACAGAATGAAGCACTAAAAAAATATGAAAAATATATAGGTGCTAAGTATAAGTTGGTTGACTTAGAAAAAAATCAAAGGAAACCTTGTAACTTAAAGGATGAACTTGAAATAGAATTCGAAGATGGAACTAGAATTTTAAGAACAGTAGAATGGATTGCTAAAAATGCTAGGGTGATTAATGCAGAAATAATAATAGAAGATAATAAAGTTTTATTTATCGGAGTGGCATATCATCCAGAGGTTTGGTCAAGATATTATCTTGGTTAGTAACCATAGCGTCATATTATTAATTCTATAAAAGCAATACAAAATAATTTATAAAGCATAAGGAGGAAATGCAATGGGAAAAAAAGAAAGTAATATGAAAGCAGTAGAAGTTAATAGCAGTTGCAAGGTAGAAGGTGGTGTAAGCATCAACACAGAAGCTTTGGCGAAAAGTGTGCAAGAAGCAGGTAAAACGGTTGGAGCATCTAATATAATAGCGGGACGAAATATGTCTGCAACCATATTAGAATCTTCAAACCTGGTATCCTCTTCTATTAGCAAAATGGCAAACAGCAATTATAGTATTTCGAAATCAATAAAACAAGGCTCACTTGCAATTTTTAAAGGATTAGAAAAAATTTCAGATGAAATGGAACGGAGTAGTAAAATAGAGGAGTATCACATGCTTCAAAAAGAAATTGAAGAATACGAGGACTGGTTAATGAACCATGGCTTACTAAAGCACTTCTATGATAATACTCAAATTGAGGAAATGGGAAAAGTACAGATTTCACAAGAAGAAATTAATTTTATAACATCTATTTTTTGCGGAGAAGAGGCATCTTCAGCAGTTCAACTTATGATAGGAGGGAAGGATAATATCATAAAGTATTATCTAAAAAACCTTATTGGAAAGAAGTTGTATTTAAAAAACAAGCAAATTGTAGTAGAGGATAGAGTTTTAATAAACAATTATGAGGGCTTAGGAAGAGTTATAGGCACTAGAAATAATACATTTGAGTTTGTGATTGATAAGATTGCTATAAAAATCGAATCAGATGTAGACCATTATTTTGTACCATGTGCTCCACGTATTATTAGTCTGGGTTCGTCATTAGACAGTTATTGTGATACTTTGTATACGTTTATGATTAGACTAGGAGAAAATCCTAGAGAAGCAAGAGAAAAAATCAGTAATTTTAATTTTTATATGATCCCTTCAAGAAAAGAACTTGCTATATTATTGAAAAAAATAAATTGCCCAGATGTTAGTAAACTTGCAGATTTGCAGAGGACAATTTCACTTATCAATGTAGAAAATGATTTAAATAATTTAAGAAATTTACATGAACAATTAAGATTGGCAGTTAGAGAATATAAGATGTCAGCAGCAATGGCTTAAAGAGATTTCAAAAAGAAGAATTGGAACCCCAATTCTTCTTTTGAATTATGTAAAGTAAAAGGTTGAAAAAATTTTTAAAAAGTAGTATAATAATATTATAAAGTAAACAACCTAAGTTGAAAGGAGATACAATCATGTACACAGTAACAGCAGAATATTTAGGACGGCAGAAATACACCATCACAGTCAGCACAGGGGAGAAAAAAGTAGAAAGAGAGTTCGTAGAACCTTTTTTCAATCCTTTGAAGGCTGCCAGAAGGATTAACTCCATCACGGAATCTTTGAATGTCGAAGAAGACATCGACGTTACGTCGGAAGCGATATTTGATGCCATCGTGGAGGCAGCGGATAAGGCTAAAAAGAAAATTCAAACAATTGCAGTCGTTGAGTAACAAGAAACAGCGAAAGAAAAGATTGTTATCACACAAAAAGGATTGGATAATTCCAATTCTTTTTGTAGTTTATATTGTTTCTGTTTTGAAGTTATGCTATACTGAACATGAAAAAAAGGAAAAGGATGTGTTAATAGGTGAGATTAGATAAATTTTTAAAAGTATCTAGAGTAATAAAAAGAAGAACAGTTGCTAATGAGGCAGCAGATGGGGGAAGAGTTTCGGTAAATGGAAAAGTAGTAAAACCAAGCTATGATGTAAAAGTGCGGTGATATTGTGGAAATTAAATTTGGAGATAAAATTTCTAAGTTTGAAATTCTTCAAATTCCAAAGGTAGTAGGAAAAGAAGTAGGAGAAATCATAAAAATATTATAGAAAAAAAGAGGCAAAAGATGAAAAAGAAAGAAAAAAATGAGATTGATTTTGGTCAATGGTTATATGAACAAAGAAAAGCAACAGGATTAACAGAAGAGCAATTAGTAAACAAAATTGGCATGATAAATGTACAAGTAATTAATATAAAGAAATGGGAACGAGATTTAGAGTTCCCTGATTTAGATGCTATCTATAAATTATCTGAGATTTATATGATTCCGAGTGCAGAAATAATTGAGATTAAGCAAAAAACATTACAATCAGGAGTAGAAGGAATTCATATGTACATAATTCGATTAATTAGTTTATTTATGGGAATTTCTATCTATGGAACCATTTGGCTATGTAGAACCATTTTGTTTATTACCTTAATTCTTGTTACCATATGGTTTGCGAATATTCCAAATCAATTTTAATAGTAAACATAAAAAATACTTGCCAAATACAAAGAAAAAGAGTATAATAGAAACGTAACTTATTAACAATATTGTTCTAAATTAAAAGTTTAAAGGAGAACAAACATGAAAAAATGCTTATTTTCATTCACAGCAGGCGTAGTATTTGGTGCATCCTTCCTTTTCTATTTTGCAGAAAAGGGACGTAGGGCAAGAGAGGAAAAAGATGCCATGAAAAAGCAGGCATCTACTCCATTAGAAGACGAAGATGAGTTATATGATTACGACGAGGAAGACGACGAATTTAGCAACTGGTAAGAGACAAACACCCCATCTCCTATCTATTAGGAAATGGGGTGTTATTTTTGAAATAAAATAAGAGAAGAAAAAAGAAATATGCTACTAGAAGAGGTGCGAATTTACACAAAATTTACAATACTAACATTGACAAAGATTGACAAATAGCATATCATAGGAATATTGAAAAAATGAAAAGGAGAAAATAGGATGTTTAAAGTATTAAGAAATTTACGAAAATCGACGCTATCGGTAATTGCGATTGTCTTATTGCTATGTGTGCAAGCATGGGCAGATTTGACATTACCAGATTATACTTCGAAAATTGTGAATATTGGAATACAACAAGGAGGAATTGAGAATGCAGTTCCAGAAGTAATTCGAAAGTCACAAATGGACACTTTATTATTATTTACCGAAGAGGATGAAACAATTTTAGCAGAATATAAGTTGCTTACCAAAAGTGATTTAGAAGAAAAAGAATATGAAAAATATAGGAAAAAGTATCCAATTTTAGAAGTGGAAGAATTATACCTATTGGATTTTGAAAAAAATAAAGAAGAAATGGTAAGTAAGATAATGGCAAAACCTCTCATGATACTTTCTATGATAAATAATGAAGAACAATCCAAAGCAATAAAAGAGCAAATGATAATGACAATGGAAAGCATGAGAGAATATGATGAAGAAACAATGCCAGAAGAATTAAAAGGACAAGGAAATATCTTTTCTAATCAAACGGATATTTCACTTGCTAGAATGCAAGAAATGTCATTGCTAGAATTAATCAAAGCAATGCCAGAAGCTCAATTCAAGGCAATGTACAGCGAGTTAGAAGAAAATTTGAATGGTATGAATGAATCTATCTTAGAACAAGCAGCAATTAATAGCATAAAAGAAGAATATAAAGCCATTGGAATAGATACAGACAAATACCAAAACAATTATATCTTTTTTGCAGGACTTCAAATGCTAGGAATTGCACTTATTAGTATGATAACAGCTGTTTCTATTATGCTATTATCTTCTCGAGTTGCAGCTAATTTAGGAAGAACGTTAAGAGATAAAGTGTTTAAAAAAGTAATTGGATTTTCTACCAAAGAATTTAGAGAATTTTCAACCGCTTCTTTAATTACCAGAAGTACTAACGACATACAACAAATTCAAGGATTAATTTCAATGTTATTCCGTGTCGTAGTATATGCCCCTATTATAGGAATAGGAGGATTTTTAAGAGTATTAAGCAATAGTGATACTTCCATGGCATGGATTATAGGGCTTGCCATTATCTGCGTGATTGGAATTGTACTACTACTATTTATTATTGCAATGCCAAAATTCAAAAAGTTACAAGATTTAATTGATAAATTAAATTTGGTAGCAAGAGAGATTTTAACAGGGCTTCCTGTTATCCGAGCTTTTAATACACAGAAAAGAGAAGAAAAGCGTTTTGATGAGGCAAACCAAGATTTAAAGAAGACGAATATTTTTGTAAACCGAGCAATGAGCATTATGATGCCAGCTTTAATGTTTGTTATGAACTCTATCATGTTACTAATTATATGGGTAGGAGGCCATAATGTAGACCAAGGAATCATGCAAGTAGGAGATATGATGGCATTTATCCAATATACAATGCAAATTGTAATGAGTTTCTTAATGATATCAATGATATCCATTATGCTACCAAGAGCAGCAGTATCAGCAAGACGTATTAATGAAGTATTAGAATCAGTACCAAGCATTAAAGATGCAGAAGAAACAAAGGAATTTCAAGAAGAGAAAAAAGGTCTTGTGGAATTTCGAAATGTATCTTTCCGTTATCCAGATGCCGATAGTGAAATTTTAAATGATATTGATTTTACAGCAAAACCAGGAGAGACTACCGCTATTATTGGTAGTACAGGAAGTGGAAAATCAACTGTAGTAAACTTAATTCCTCGTTTTTATGACGTTACTAGAGGGGAACTATATATTGATGGTGTCAATGTAAAAGAAGTACCTCAAAAAGAATTAAGAAAAAGAGTAGGATTTGTTCCACAAAAAGGTGTCTTATTCTCAGGAACCATTGAATCTAATATCAAATATGGAAACCCTGAAATGTCAGATGAGCAAATGAAAAAGGCAGCCCAAATTGCACAAGCAGAAGAATTTATTTTAAACAAAGAAAAACAATATCAATCCGAAATTGCACAGGGAGGAAATAATGTTTCTGGAGGACAAAAGCAACGTTTATCCATTGCAAGAGCAATTGCAAAAAATCCTGAAATATTAGTATTTGATGATAGTTTTTCGGCATTAGATTTAAAAACAGACAGAGCCTTAAGAGAAGCAATTAATAAAGAAATAAAAGGAAAAACAGTCATTATCGTAGCACAAAGAATTAGTACCATTATGAATGCAGAGCAAATTATTGTACTAGAAGAAGGAAAAATGGTAGGAAAAGGAACACATGAAGAATTAATGAAACATTGTGATACATATAAGCAAATTGCATTATCACAACTATCAGAAGAAGAATTAAAAAATGAAAAAGAAAAGGAGGTGGAATAGAGCAATGCCAGGACCAATGGGAGGTCCAAGAGGACCTTTAGGAAAGCAAACCGAAAAAGCAAAAGACTTCAAAGGAACGACGAAAAAGTTAATTAAAAATTATTTATCAAACTATAAGCTAGCCATTATGATTGTTATTTTATTTGCGATTGGAAGTACCATATTTTCAATTGTAGGGCCTAAAATATTAGGAAATGCAACGACGGAAATTTTTAATGGACTTGTTAGTAAATTAAGTGGTGGAAATGGAATTGACTTTGGAAAGATTGCTCAAATTCTACTTACCCTACTTACACTATATCTAATTAGTGCACTATTTTCACTAATTCAAGGATTTACGATGACAGGCGTATCTCAAAAACTAACGTATCGCTTACGTAATGATTTAGTAGCTAAAATTAATAAATTGCCAATGTATTACTTTGATAAAAAAGCAAAAGGAGAAGTATTATCCATTATCACCAATGATATTGATACGGTTTCACAAAACTTAAACCAAAGCATTACACAAATTATAACAGCTATTTGTACTTTAATTGGAATTCTCATTATGATGCTTTCCATTAGTGTAGAAATGACATTCATCTCCATCTTAATTTTGCCAATTACCATTTTTATCGTAAAAAATATTGTTGGAAAATCACAAAAATATTTTAAAAAGCAACAAGATTATTTAGGACATGTAAATGGGCAAGTAGAAGAAATTTATGGAGGACATACGATTGTAAAAGCATTTAATGGAGAAGAAAAGGCAGTAGAAGAATTTAGCAAAGCCAACAAAGAATTATACCATTCAGCATGGAAATCACAATTTTTATCTGGTTTAATTCATCCTATTATGAATTTTGTGGGAAATGTAGGATATGTGGCAGTAGCTATTTTGGGAGGATATTTAGCAATCCAAGGGAAAATTACAGTAGGAAATATTCAATCGTTTATCCAATATAATAAACAATTTACTCAACCAATCAATCAAATTGCACAAGTATCTGCTATGTTACAAGCAATGGTGGCTGCAGCAGAAAGAGTATTTGAGTTTTTAGAAGAAAAAGAGGAAGCAGAAGATGTTCAAAATCCAAAGTCAATTGAGGGAATAAAAGGAAATGTAAGCTTTGACCATGTTCAATTTGGCTATGACGAAGATAGAGTTATTATCAATGATTTCTCGGCAACCATAAAAGATGGCCAAAAGATTGCAATTGTAGGGCCAACGGGAGCAGGAAAAACAACCATTGTAAAACTACTAATGCGTTTTTATGATGTTAATAAGGGGGCTATTTTAGTAGATGGCATTAATATACAAGATTTCAAACGTGAAGATTTAAGAAAAATGTTTGGAATGGTATTGCAAGATACGTGGCTATTTGGAGGAACCATCAAAGACAACATTCGATATAGTAAACCAGAGGCAAGCGATAGCGAAGTAATTGAAGCTACGAAAGCAGCACATGTACATCACTTTATTAAAACATTACCAAAAGCATATGACATGGTATTAAACGAAGAATCGAGCAATGTATCCGCAGGACAAAAGCAATTACTAACCATTGCAAGAGTAATTTTAGCAGACCCTAAAATTTTAATTTTAGACGAAGCAACCAGTTCGATTGATACTAGAACAGAAATTCAAATACAATCTGCCATGGATAATCTAATGAAAGGAAGAACGAGTTTTATTATAGCCCATAGACTATCTACCATAAAAAATGCAGACCTAATCCTAGTAATGAACCATGGAGATATTGTAGAACAAGGAAATCATGAGGAATTATTAAAAAAAGGTGGATTTTACGCAGATTTATATAATAGCCAATTCGAAATCGAAGAAGAAAACTAGTATTTATAGTTAGTGTAAAAAATGGTAGGCAAAATAATGCCTACCATTTTTTACACTATTTTTGCGTTAGGAAGGAGAAAAAATAGGATACAAGGAACGATATTTATAGAAAAAATCAAAAATACTTGCTAATATACATAAAGTGTGTTAAAATTATAAAATGAAATAAGATTCTATTGTAACAGGAAACCTATCATTCATAATTGAAGAGGAGAAAGACGATGTTTGAAGGAAAAGAAAATGTAATTACCATGCAACATTTGCTCAATGGAGAGAAATGTAAAGTAGTAGGCTACGGTCAATCCATGACTCCCAGAATAAGATCTGGACAGACGGTTATGGTTGATCCAATAACCAAAGACACCATATTAAAGAAAAATGATATTGTATTTTGTAAAGTAAAGGGACATTTTTATCTTCACAAAATTTCAGCAATCCGGAACAATGTAAGCTATCAGATTTCGAACAATCATAATCATGTTAATGGTTGGATTTCAAGAAATAATATTTATGGAAAGGTCACCGAGATTTTATAACATTAGCGATAACACATATTAAAGGAGGAAACAGAATGAAAGAAAAATTAATCGCTTTTACACGGAACAAGAAGAATGTGGTATGGATTATAGTAGCATTGATATTAATTGATGTTGTGGGTATGAACTTACAAAACCTGCTCTGCACACCGGGTTTTTTATTGTTAGAAATAGCAATTCGATGTATCTTAATAATAGCACTATGCTTTGTATATGGCATGTATCAGTTATTTAAGATAGAGGAAGAAAAAATCAGAAAAAATTCCTTATTTTTAATTCTTCTGTCATTGAAGGATTACGTCTGGTTGCCAATACTAGCGATAGAAAATATTATCTATGCAATAATAGCAACAATAGCGGGATTTCCAATGAATATAATTAGCTTCATATGTTTACTGGTTGTAGCAGTTTTCTTGGGAAATATCGTATCGAAGTATTTTTCGAAAAAATAAAATAGTAGGAAAAGTCACCCACACTGGGTGACTTTTTGAATGACAAAAGATAAAATAAAAGGATTTTTTTACTTGTATTCACAACAATATAAAATATTATGTGAATAATATGGCAAATAAGAGAAAAGTATGATAGAATAGTGTCCATACCAATAAAAGAAGGAAGTTGAATAATGAACATATTACTAATTAATCCGCCTAATGTACCTTTCTCACAGCGAGAATTATTAATAGAGCCAATTGATATGTTAACATTGGCTACCTATTTACAAGAATTTAATAATCATGTTCGATTCTTAGATATGGATTGCCAAAAAATGAACGAAGATGATTTGAAGATATATCTAAAAGAACAATTTATGCCAGATATCGTTATTATCTCTTATGATTATCACATTCCTATCCATACACAAGAGGCATTAGAAAATATAACGGATATTTGCAAAACAATAAAAGAATATAAGATTAAGACAATTATGATTGGAAAAACAGTAACATATAATCCTAAGATAATAGAAACGATAGGATTTGATATTGGTATTATAGGAGAGACAGAACAAACATTACAAGAAATATTAAAACAAGAGGTTAACAATACAAAAGAACTAAGGAATATCAAAGGAATTGTATGGAAAGAAAAAAATGAAATTGTTATAACACCTCCAAACGAAGAAAAATATATGCTAGATAAATTGCCTATACCAAATAGAGATATGGTGAATCTTACGAATTATATTGATATTAGAAGTATACTAACAAGTAGAGGTTGTAACAACCAATGTGACTTTTGTCCTACCTATTCTTATTGGGGAAAATGGAGAGGAAGAAGTGCACTACAAGTAGTAAAAGAAATAGAAGCATTAATTCAAAAATATGATACGAAAAAAATTATATTTTTAGATGATAATGCAACCGTAAATAAAGAAAGAATGCAAGAAATAGCAAAACTTCTATTACAGAAAAAAATAAACATACGACTGGGGTGTTTATCAAGTATTAATACCTATGATAAAGAGACATTTGAACTAATGTATAACGCTGGATTTAGATGGGTTCATTTTGGAATTGAATCCGGTAGTCAAGAAGTATTAAAACAGAATCATAAAAACTTTAACATAGAAGAAAGTAAAAAAATAATAAAAGAAGTAAAACAAATGGGATATCGAGTAAGGTGTAGTTTTATCTTTGATTTGCCTACTACAACGAAAAAAGATATGAAAAAAACAACCGAATTTATATTAGAAGTGCAACCAGATGAAATACGAGGCCATTTTTTAACCTTGCGATTGGGAACTAAGATTTATGAATCGTTATCGAAAAAAGAGAAACTTCCTACACAATATATTCATAGTGATAAGCCGTTATTAGAAAATCAAGAATACCATAATACGGAATTATTACAAGATATTGATATCTTAATAAAAAAACTAGAAAAAGAAGGATATAGGATAATTCGAAATACCCAAGAATGGCAAGATTTAGAGAAATTGAGAAACAAGGATGGAAAAATTCGTTTTTTATCATTTTGTCCTTCAAAATATGGAATCGATTGGGAGAAATAAATGAAAAAAGTAATAGGAATAACTGGTTCTATTGGAAGTGGGAAAAGTTATACAAGAAATCAATTTAAAGAAATAGCAAAAGAGAAAAAGATAAAGGCTAGGTTTATTGATGTAGATGAGGTAAGAAGAAAGCTTCTAAAAGATGAAAAGATAGATACGATACAATTAAATCAAATCATTTACCATAATGAAGAAGAAATGAAGCGATACAAACAGTATATCAATCCCAAAATAAAGGATTATTTAAAAGAACAGATAGATCAAAACAATGGAATTATCTTCATTGAATGGGCTCTGCTTATAGAAGATGAGCTATTTGATATCGTAGATAGTATAATTATGATTGATTGCAAGCCAAGCATACAAATGAAACGATTAGAAAGAGGAGAATTGAAAAAAGAAGAAATCATAAAAAGAATGAATTTGCAATTCAGTAATAAGCAAAAAATAGAAAAAATAAGAAAATTACGAAAAGAGTTCTTTGTGTTAGATACCAGCGATAACCCAAAAAAGGAAAAATATGAGGAACTATTAAGGAAAGAAGGAATTATATGAAAAGATATCCATTTTGCATTTTTCGAATACCAGAAAATGGTGGGCGAGTTTTGTGGGAAATTACCAACACATGTAATTATCATTGTAGCTACTGTATGTTTAGCAGTGAGTCTAAAACAATAGAAGACGAATTAAATACAAAAGAAGTAATGAAAACCATAAAAGAATTAAAAGAACATCATTTTACCCATATTAAATTTACTGGAGGAGAACCATTTGTTAGGAAAGATATGATACAAATTTTGCAGTATGCATCTCAATTAGGGTTTGATATGGATGTCTCGACCAATGCATCACTACTTACCAATGAAATGGCGCAAGAACTTAGTAAAATGAAAATTCCAATGGTACATGTAAGTTTAGATGGAAGTGATGCCTCTACTCATGAAGAAGTAAGAGGAAAAAATACCTTTGAAAAAACAGTAAGAGGAATTCGTAATTTAACAAATAATGGCGTTTATACTAGAATTGGAACTGTTATTTATAAAGGAAATGAAGATACGTTAGAAGAAGTAGTAAAACTTGCAATCCAATTAAAAACAAATGAAATTATTTTTTCTTTTATGGAAGCACTTGGAAGATTAGAAGGAGATGAAACAATTCTCTCAAAAAGAAGTACGGCTAGCGTAAAAGAAGAAATAGAAATATTGGCGAAAAAATACAAAGAACAAATTAAAGTGAAATATAGTTTAACAGAAAATAAAGCAATACAAGCAGAAGAATGTTGTCCAGCAGTAAGCAAATTTATATATATTAACAACTTAGGGCAAGTATCCCCTTGTACATGGGTAGTAGCAAAACATCCAGAATATCAATCAACATTAACATTAAAAAATAGTAGTTTAACGGAAATTATAAAATCAGAGCCAATCAAACAGTATCAAACATATATAAAAGAAAATCAAATAAAAGGATGTCCAGTAAGTAGGAGAGAAGAATGAAAATTATATATAAAGAGAAAAGAGAGAAAATAGATTGGCAAAAGAGTAGAAATCTAAAAGGATTTCACAAAATAGCACAAATGTACTCTTTTACTACAGAAAATATAGCAGGGTATTTCCCTTATTTGGATTTTACAAATAAAAGCGTGTTAACTGTCTCTGCTTCAGGAGACCATATTATTAACGCGTTTTATCAGGGAGCAAAAGAAGTGTTAGGTTTTGATATTAATTATTTATCTCTTATTTTTACAGAGCTAAAATTAGTAGCATTAGAGCAATTATCCTATGAAGAATTTTTAATGTTCTTTATGAGAGATGATTTAAAAGAGAAAGAAAGAAATAGAAATGCACTAGATTATACCATATATCAAGAAAAATTAAGAAATCACTTAACCATAAGAACCGCGAAAGATTGGAATACAATTTATCATTATTTTCAGCAAGATGGATATCAATTGAGAAATTCAGACTTTTTTAATAATCAATATGATAATAATACTTTAAAAAGAAACTCAAACTTATATTTGAAAAATAAAGAAACGTATCAGGAAGCAAAAGAAAAAATAAAAGAAAAACAAATTGTATTATTAAATAAAAGCTTTCAAAATATTGAAAAGAATGACTTGCCAAACCAAAAGGACTATGATATAGTACTAATGTCAAACATTAGTGATTACATCAAAGACTTATATTCCAATAACTTAAATTATCTAGAAAAATATGTAAAAGACATCATAAAACACTTTAAAACAAACAATAATCAAATTGTTTGTGCCTATTTATACCATATTCAAAATAAGGAATATAGAAGTCAAATTGATAATCCACTGATACGAAGACAAGTATTTGATAAGCTAGATATTATGTGCACAAACAAAACATTTCCTAGTGTTATGGAAGATTGTATTGATAGTATCCTTATCATTTAAAGGAGGGATTTTTATGTCAGAGTCACGAGGAGGAGAATCTAGAAGTTCCTATTCAAGTTATCGTAGCTATAGTAGTGATAGGGGAGAGTCTAGAAGTAGTGGAGAAAGTAGAACAAATTCATCATCTTGCTATTCTTCTTACACACCAGAAAAACAAACAACAAAGCCACAAAGTAGAGATATTGGAGATATTAGAAGCCAAGTAATGCAAGAATTGTATAGCGAGCTATATGGAGAAATAAAAGAAGAAGTGAAGATTGAAATAGTAAAGGAAAAGTCGGATATTGTAAGAGATATTAAAGAAGAATTAAAGGCAAGAATTAAACAAGATATGATGAAGGATTATACACAAGGTAGAGGAGAAAGAGAATGTTAGACAATTCTGAATTACAAAAATTGCACACAAATCAAAGGTTATTTGTCATGGAGATGCAAGCAAGAGGAATTGATGTACAAATTATCTATCAAGAAATAGAATTAATAAAAGCAGAGTATGGAACACACATAGAATGGATTTTAGACAGAGATTCTTCTATTACTCCATACTCTGTTTCCATTATTTGTGGTGATAAATATATTACAAAGAAAATACTAGAGCAAAATCATATTAGTGTACCAATGGGAGAAAAATTTTTACCAAACGAATGGGAATTATCTATTTTATACGCTAAAAAACTAGGATTTCCAGTAGTGATAAAACCAGTTTTTGGCTCTCATGGAGATGATATTTATATGGATATTGAAAATGAGATAGAACTAGAAGAAATTGTAAGAAAAGTATTTGTCAATCGATTGAATAAGGCATTTATTATAGAAAAACAATTTGAGGGAAAAGAATATCGAGTCTTTTTAACCAAAACAGGAGATTATGCGGTCTTACATCGAGAACCTGCTCATGTTATAGGAGATGGAAAGCATTCTATAAAAGAGCTTATTGAAATAGAAAATAAAAAAAGAAAAGAGAGAGTTAATTGCTTATGTCCTATTGCCGTGGATGAAATTACAGAAAACTATATGAAGAAGTATCATATTTTGATGGAGTATATTCCAAAGAAAAATGAAAAAGTATATGTAAGACATAACTCGAATGTTGCTAAAGGGGGATTATGTATAGATTATACAGATAAAATACATCCTTCTGTGATAGAAAATTGCAAACAAATTTTAAATACATTCTCTGGACTAGCTTATGTTGGAATTGACTATATGAGTAAAGATATTACAAGGGAACAAACATCAGATATGTATAATATTGTAGAAGTCAACACAGTGCCAGGAATACATATGCATATGAAACCAAGTGAAGGAAAACCAAGAAATGTAGCAAAATATATGGTTGATATGATATTCCCAGAAACGAGTAAGACAAAACGCTAAAATATGAGGGAGATAAAGATTCTGCTGTTGGAGTAGCAGGGTATGACAAGCTGGAAATAATTATAAATGGAAAAATGTTAATAAAAATAGCATAATTGCAATAAATAATAGATAGAAAAAAATGAATGCATGTGATAGACTTAATTTGGAGGTGGATAAAATGAATTTAGGAAATAATTTGTTTCAATCAAGGAAAAAGGTAGGATTATCGCAGGAAACTGTAGCAGAAAAATTAGGTGTAAGTAGACAGACAATTTCAAAGTGGGAAACAGATGAAACCGTACCAGATATTTATCAAGCCAAAAAATTAGCAAAACTCTATAATCTATCTTTAGATGAATTAATTGAATTTGATGTAGACTTAAAAGAGATAGAAGAAGTAATTAAAAATACCAAGGAAGAAAAAGAAGAAAAAATAGATTGGACAAATGCTTGGAGTAAAAAATATCCAATTCTTGCAAAATATCAAAAGCAAGTAAATATAGAAGAGTATGCAAGCAAAATTAGAGAAATGTTTCTTAAATTGCAAAAAGAATATGACTTTAATATGTTAGACAGTATGCTAGTTTTAAAGGATATTTTATATCACGAATGGAAAAATAAAAAATAATGGGAAAGGACAAGTGGAAAATAAGTAGGGCAATTAATTGAGGGAAAATTACTTGTTTTTCGTGTTTTAGACGATACGATAATAAAAGATAAATTAGATTAAAAAGGTGGAGAGAAAAAGATGAATCAGATTACAAAAGAAATATTAGAATGGATAATTTGTATAATAATAGCGATTGTAGTGGCACTCGTAATTAAGTATTTTGTAGGAACACCAACCATAGTAAAGAGTGTATCAATGAAACCTACTTTAATAGAGGGACAAAGATTAATTTTGAATCGTTTGCCAAGGACAGTAAAGCAAATTCCTCAAAGAGGTGATATTATTACGTTTGAGCAACCAAGCAAATTAGAAGCAACCTCTGTAATTGCAACCTATGAAGAAGAACCACAAGGATTCCTTGGAAAATTTGCATACCATGTATTAGAAGTCGGAAAGAAAAGCTATATTAAAAGAGTGATTGCTTTGCCAGGAGAACAGGTTGAAATAAAGAATAAAAAAATCTATATTAATGGGGAAGAATTAGAAGAGAATTATCTACAAGAAACCGTAGAAACAGAAGTGCAAAATGAGTATCTACAAAACTTCATTGTTCCAGAAAATTGCATTTTTGCTTTAGGAGATAATCGAAGCCAAAGCATGGATTGTAGAAAATTTGGATGTATTCCAATCGAAAAACTAGAAAGCATTGTATGGATTAGATTTTGGCCATTTTCTTTGTTTGGAAAAATTGATAAATAGTATCACCAAAATAGGAAAAGAAGAATACGATAATACAGAAGAAAAAGAGGAGGAAAGAGAGTATGTATTATCAAAATTTTGAAGACTATATGAGAACCGTTTTGGGTTACCCTGTTGAAAATCAATGTACATATGCAAGGGATTTGTTTGAAGAAATGCCAAATTATCAAGTATTATATGAAGATAGAAACGAATTAGAGGATTGCTATCCAGAAATTCATAAAGTACTATATCCTATGGTATGCGAAATGTGCGATAATTGTAGTAAGCCAATTACAAGAGATAAAATAGAAGAGATGGTTGAAAAAATAAGCGAAAAAGTAGAACAAAATCATGAAATTAGTATTCGTATTAATATTGACAATAGAGCTGAAACAAAAGAAATAGAAAATCGTAATAACAATATAAATACCAAAAACAATACGATACGAACCAATACAATGGTGGGAGAAACGGGAAAAAGAGTGCAAGAGCCAGAAAACAGACAAAGAAGACCACAAAATCCATTACTTCGCGATTTAATTCGTATTTTAATTTTAAACCGAATATTAGGAGGAAAATTTCCAGGAAGACCACCTCATCCAAGACCACCTGTAAGACCGCCATTTCCAGGAGGACCAAGACCACCAATGAGACCACAACCTAGAGATTATGAGGATTATTTGAAATTTTAAGATAAATTAGTTGTCTAAAGAAACAAAGAGAATAAAAAACCAGCAAGAAAACTTTTCTTGCTGATTTTTTATTTCAAATATACCATTTGTAATGGCCTTGGAAGGAATCGAACCTCCGTAGTTTCTACAATTGTGGTTGTAGCGCTCGACCAACTGAGCTACAAGGCCCATGGAATTGAAATAAAGTTGCCAATATTGAATGAGCAAACTTATAAGTAAGGTTGTTAAAAATTGTTATTATTTTATCAAAAATAAAGTGTAGTGTCAATAAAAAAAGAAAAATTTTCCAAATTTTCAAAATGAATGCTGTATAGAAAATGCAAAAATACACAAACTAAAAGTGCATAAATTTGAAAAAAGGAAGGTGTAAAAAATGAAAGTAAAAGATTGTATGTGCCATGAAGTGGCTTATTTAACGCCAGATAGTACAGTTCAAGATTGTGCAAAATTAATGTGTAATAAGCATATAGGATGTATTCCAATATGTGATACAAATCAAAAAATAGTAGGACTTGTAACCGATCGAGATGTATTACTAAGAAGCATTGCTTGCGAAAAAGATGCAAAAACAACACTAGTAAGTGATATTATGACTTGTAAAGTATGCTGTTGTTCTCCAGAAGAAGAGATAAAAAAAGCAGAAGAAACCATGTCAAATGAACAAATACGTCGTCTTCCTGTTGTAGATGAAAACAATAAAATTGTAGGAATTATAACACTTGGTGATTTATGTAATAGTAAAAATGTAAATACAGTAGACGTATGTGAAACCTTGGAAAATATATGTGGATGTCAAGACAAAAATGCAGAATAAATAATTTCCATTAGAAGTTAGAAATCTCTAACTTCTAATTTTTGGTATTGGGGTATAAAAGAAGGACAACCTACATAAAATGATAAAGAGAGCAAATTATGTGGAGGAAGTTGTATGATAATAGATATGAATTATTGGTCAAAGGTATTTCGCAAATTACTAATTCTTTTATTTTCTGTTGTAGGAATTTATCTAGCATTTAAGCTAGCTATTTTTTATATGCCCTTCTTAATTGCATTTATGCTATCTTTGTTAATTGAACCAATGATTCGCTTTTGTATGAGAAAATTTAAGTGGAAAAGAAGGACAAGTGCTATTTTGGTATTTATCCTTGTTTTAGCCATTTTAATTGGAATTCTTACGTTAGGAATTGGAGCTCTTATTTCCGAATCCTCAAATTTACTAAATAGCTTAAATGGATATGTCGAAAAAATTTCCTATCAGTTTACACAATTTACCTCTAGTATGGATTTGAGCAAACTAAAATTACCCAATGAAATTTTAGAAATGATACAATCTTCTGGGAAGGAATTGCTAGCTACCATCGCTAGTTGGGCAAAAAATGCACTGACAGGTTTATTAAATATGATTACTTCTTTACCAGCAATTGGAATTTATACTGTCATTTGTGTGCTTTCTCTTTATTTTATTTGTACCGATAAAATTTATATGATTGATCAATTAGAGCACCACTTACCAAAAATATGGGTCAAAAAAATAGGAAAGCATATCAAGGAAATTAGTAAATCGTTAGGATGTTTATTAAAAGCAGAAGTTATTTTAGTTTTTGTTTCTTTCTGTATTTGTTTAGCACGGACTAACCATTTTTAAATGGGCGGGGCTTCCTGTTCCATTTCCGTTGATTGCTGCTTTGGGAATTGGGTTTGTAGATGCCTTGCCAATTTTTGGATCCGCTACTGTCATGATACCATGGGCAATTATTAGTGCTTGTGAGGGAAATATAACATTAGGAGTTAGTCTAATTGTACTACTTGCTATTATGGCAATTGTAAAACAGTTTTTAGAACCAAAGGTAGTGGCACGGACAGATTGGAATACATCCTATTTTTACACTGATTGCTATGTATACAGGATTTAAAGCAATTGGTATTTTAGGGATGTTAATTGGTCCAATTGTACTAATCATCTTAAAAAATATTTTTAGTGGTATGATTGATAAAGGAGTAGCAAAATCAATTTTTGATAGAGAAATTTAAGAAATTTTAGAAAACACCTTGACTTCTAAATAAATTTTATGTAAAATGTAAGACATGCACAATAAAAACTCATAGAAAGACAAGGAGGAAATAGGCTATGGAGATTACAATTGTAGATGAGTCAAATGTTCAGGATGGGCGGTTACAGATGCAGGTAGATGCAATGGTGAAAAACGGGTATAACGCACACGCCATTATGCATCGTTTGGGAACAAAGGAAAACATCTCAATCAGCATATACCAGGATGGAGGCAGATTGATAATGCGATACCATAAAAGAGAATAATCGCAAAGATAACGCCATAAAGAAATAAAAGGTAAAAAGAAGAGGAGAAAGTCGAATGTACATATATTCGTCTTTCTCCTTTTATTATTTTCAGATATAAAGTAATCTTTTTTAAAGAATACAAGAAGTAGGAATATAGTGTTCATCTGGTGGATACACATATTCGTCATTTGGTTTAGGAATTTCTTTTATTTTATTTACTTCTAAAATAGGCATGTCAGAGCCATGGTAACTTCCTTTTGTAATTGTTCCTTCTAGTTCGATCCATACATTATCACGAAAACTCATAGCTTGCTTAGAATGACATAAGAATCCAACCACAACACTTTGAAAATCAGAACTAATAATCATATTTCTTCCTAACACAAATTGTTCTTCTGTTAAATCCGATACACGATAGACAAAACCAGAAAATTTGATTTTTTGTCCCACATACGAATGGATATCCTCATGTACCATCTGTAAAATACTAGCATAATTTTGATTGGTTAACACTGCCATATTTTTTTCGGATAATTCATCTTGTGTCTTAATACTTTCTTGATATATACGAATTCCCACTTTTGTACACAGTACAATAACAATGGCAATCATAAGGACTAAAACAACTTTAAACATAGCAGAACCACTTACTTTGAAATGATAGATAAACATAGAAAATCCCTCTTTCTTACTTGATATAACCTTTATAAAAAATTTTAAAATCTTATTTTTAACTTAATAATGTATATGTAGGAAAATCCTAAATATACTTGAATTTTTCTTGATTTTTTATTCTATTAATGATATAGTAAAAAGCATGAAAATGTGAGAAACAGAAAGGAAGAAAAACATGGGACTATTTAAAACTTATAGTGAAAAAGAAGTAAAAAGAATTATGCCATTCATAGCAAAAATTAATGGATTAGAAGAACAAATGCAAACCTTATCCGACACAGAATTAAAAGGAAAAACAGAGGAATATAAACATAGATTGCAAAATGGAGAAACCTTAGGTGATATTTTACCAGAAGCTTTTGCTACAGTTCGTGAAGCTTCCAAAAGAGTATTAGGAATGCGCCATTTTGATGTTCAGTTAATTGGTGGTATTATATTACACCAAGGTAGAATTGCAGAAATGAAAACAGGAGAAGGAAAAACGTTAGTGGCAACATTGCCAGTATATCTAAACGCTCTTACAGGAGAAGGCGTTCACGTTATTACCGTAAACGATTACTTAGCCAAAAGAGATAGTGAATGGATGGGAAAAGTCTATCGTTTTTTAGGCTTAACTGTTGGTCTTGTTATTTCTGGTATGAACCCAAAACAAAAACAAGAAGCATATGCTTGTGATGTTACGTATGGAACCAATAACGAATTTGGATTTGACTATCTAAGAGACAATATGGTAATTTACAAAAATCAATTAGTACAAAGAAAACTAAAATATGCGATTGTCGATGAGATTGATAGTATCTTAATTGATGAAGCACGTACACCACTTATTATTTCAGGTAGAGCTAACAAATCTTCTGATTTATACAAAAAGGCAGATAATTTTGTAAAACGCTTAAAAGCAAAAATGATTATCGAAGAAGATGCCAAAGACTTTGAACAAGCAGAAGATAATGAGAACTATGACTATATTGTTGACTTAAAAGCAAAATCGGCTTCCTTAACACAAAAAGGAATTAAAAAAGCAGAACAAGAATTCCATTTAGAAAACTTTAATGATATTGAGAACTCTGAACTAGTTCATAATGTAAACCAAGCTTTACGTGCACATGGTATTATGAAAAAAGATATTGACTATATCGTAAAAGATGGGGAAGTCCTAATTGTAGACGAATTTACAGGACGTATTATGTATGGAAGAAGATACAATAATGGTCTTCATCAAGCCATTGAAGCAAAGGAAAATGTAAAAATAGCAGATGAATCTAAAACACTTGCTACTATTACCTTCCAAAATTATTTTAGAATGTACGAAAAACTATCTGGTATGACTGGTACTGCCATGACAGAAGAAGCAGAATTTGAAGAAATTTATCACTTAGATGTAATCGAAATACCTACCAATAAACCAATGGTAAGAGAAGACCATCATGATATTATTTATAAAAATGAACCTGCTAAATTTAGAGCTGTTATTCAAGAGATTAAGCAAAGTCATGAAAAAGGGCAACCAGTTTTAGTTGGTACTGTTTCTATCGAAAAATCAGAACAGTTAAGTAGTATGTTAAAAAGAGAAGGAATTAAACATGAAGTATTAAATGCAAAATTCCATGAAAAAGAAGCAGAAATTATTGCCCAAGCAGGAAAATTTGGAAGTGTTACGATTGCAACCAACATGGCAGGTCGTGGTACCGATATTATGCTTGGTGGAAATAGTGAATATTTAGCAAAACAAGAAATGCGTAAATTAGGTTTTTCAGAAGAACTAATTGAACAAGCAACTGCCTTTAATGAAACCGATAACCAAGAAATTTTAAATGCAAGAAAAAAATTCAAAGAACTAGAAGAAAAACATGATGCCAATATCAAAGAAGAAAAAGAAAAAGTACTAATGGCAGGGGGACTAAAAATTATAGGAACAGAACGTCATGAATCCAGAAGAATTGACAATCAGCTTCGAGGACGTAGTGGTCGTCAAGGAGACCCAGGAGAATCTAGATTTTACATAGGACTAGATGATGACTTAATGAAAATATTTGGAGGAGACAAAGTAACTGCAGTTTATAATCTACTAGGGGCAGATGAAGATATGCCAATTGAAACAAGACTTATCTCCAAATCAGTAGAAACAGCGCAAAGAAGAGTAGAAGGAAGAAACTTTAGTATTCGTAAAAATGTCCTTTCTTATGATGATGTTATGAATGTTCAAAGAGAAATTATTTATGCACAAAGAAGACAAGTGCTAGATGGAGAAAACTTAAAAGATAGTATCTTAAAAATGATGGATTCAGTGGCAGAAGAATTAGTTGCTGTATACTTGGCAGAAGAAACCGTAAATAAAGAAGCCTTTATGCAAGATGTAAAAACAACTTTCGGTATAGAAGAACTAACCTCTTTAGCAGAAACAAAATTAAACATGGAAAATATCATAAAGGAAATAAAAGACAAAATTCACGAAAGCTATGCACAAAAAGAACTAGAATTTGGAACTGAGAACCTAAGAGAATTAGAACGTGTTATTATGCTTAAAATTGTAGACCAAAGATGGATGGACCATATTGATAATATGGAAGAATTAAAAGATGGAATTGGTTTACAAGGTTACGGACAAAAAGACCCAGTTGTACAATATCGACTTCTTGGTGGTGAAATGTTTGATGAAATGACAGCAAATATCAAAGTAGACGTAGTAAGATTTTTATTACATGCCAGAAAAAGAGAAGGGGGAGTAGCTTCTCGTGAAGAAACAGCCAAAATTACCAATGCTAGTTTAGAAGATACCGCAATCAATTTAGTAGATGGACAAAAACTTTCTTCAAAAGAAGGAGGTATAAACAAAACAGTAACAAATACAGAACCTAAAGTAGGAAGAAATGATTCATGTCCTTGTGGTAGTGGGAAAAAATACAAAAATTGTTGTGGTAGAAATCAGTAATAGCAATACTTACAGAGAATAGTGGGGCGGATTTTTAATTAAATAAAGAATTGATGAAGAAATTAATTTCAAATTTTGAAGAACAACTGAAGATGAAGTTGATGATTGGTATGAAAATAGTTATTAATTTTCCTCTTATTGCTTTTATAAATTTTATTAGTAAAAATGATTGACAATTAGCATAAAAACAGCTTATAATGAATATAATAGAAATAGATATTTAATATCTATTTACAGTTAAAAATCAGGTGAACCCTACCAATAAGTGGGAGCTGTAAAATCAAAAGGTAGAGATCTAGGTCTTTACCTTTTATATTTTTTAGGAGGAAAGAATGAAACTATATGCAGTAACAGATAAATACATAGATTATTTAAGACAATTTGATTATAAAGTTTATGACAATAAAGAAGATAGAAGAAAAGCAATGAGAAAATATTTAGGTATAGTTTTAACAATAAATGAAATGAACTATTATATACCAATGTCGTCTCCTAAAAAAAGTGATTATAAAGATAGTCAAATAAGAAAATCTATTGTTCCTATTATAAGAATTGTATCAAATGAGGAAGTCGATAATGTACCAGTTTTAAAAGGAACATTAAGAATTAGCAATATGATACCTGTTCCAGATAGTGAATTGATATTATATGAACCTAAATATGAAAGAAACAAAAATTATAAAATATTAGTTGAAAAGGAACTTGAATTTATTGGAAAAAATGAAGAAATGATAAAGAAGTATGCAAGCATTATATATAATCAAAAGATTAATAATTATGATGTATCTTATATAAAAAATGTGGTGAATTTTAAGCTATTAGAAGAAAAGTGCTTAGAATATATAGAAAAAAAGAGTGTTTAATTTTTTATAACTAAAACTATTGTGTAAAAAGAAAAAATAAGATATTATAAATAAAAAGATAACATTGTTAGCAATTTGTCATCAACGAGTAACTTTTAGTAAAAGAATAAGAAAAGTGGTTGTAGCTAGGAGGAAAAGCATGGATAAGTACATTAAAGTTGGAATAGGGGTAATGATTTTAGATGGTAATAAAATATTATTAGGACATAGAGCTAAGAACAAAAAAGATACTGGAGGAATCTATGAGGTTGATTGTTGGACAGTACCTGGTGGAAAGCAAGAATATAATGAAACATTTTTTGAAGGTGCGAAACGCGAAGTAAAAGAAGAAACAAACTTAGAAATAGACGATTTAGAATTATTTAATGCAACAGATGATATCCAACTAGATAGACATTACATAACATTACAAGTGATAGCAAAAAATATAGTGGTGAAGTAAAAGTAATGGAACCATCAAAAGAAGACGAGTGGCAATGGTTTGACTTAGATAATTTACCAGAAAAATTATATTCTCCATCCAGAAAATTTATTGAAACATATCTAAAATTAAGAAAATAAGTGATAGACAAACACATAATTTATAAATGATGCAATATCGATTGTTGAGGCAATGAAGTGAATCCTATTAATAAGTGGCAGTTATAAAATCAAAGGTAAAGAATTAAATCTTTACCTCTTTTCTGTGTTAGGAGGAAAAAGAATGATATCTTTATAGTCTGAAATTTTTATAATAAAATGTTTCCAATAGGTATAATAAAATCTATCATTCTAATTGACATAATTTAAAGTTCGTGATATAATAGCAACATAATTTTATAATAACTAAAAATTTAATGTTAAAACAACAACGGAGGTAAAGACGATGGAAACAAACAATGAATTAATGGCTCAGGTGGAAAATCTTGATGTGCAGGTAGAGGTAGTACCTACGCAGACAGACGTTGCTCCGATTAATTACCAGAAAGCTCTGGCTAGCTATAGCGAAGAAGAACGGCAGGAAATTCTGGCACTTGCGGATAGTATTGATGTTACTAGAAGCGAGAATGTGATGGGCTATGGTGCAACTGCAATTAAAGATACGTTTGAGCAGTGTGGAAGGATACTTAAAGAAGCCAAAGGGTCTTATGCAGACCAGGAAGTGATCAAGAGGGTAATTGAACTCTCTAAAAAAGCGAATCAGAGTAATGATGAATTCAACAATCTAGTTCTGGAACAGCCGAACTTCTTTCAGAGGCTTGTGTTGAAGGTTATGAGTGGCTCCAAGAGTACTTCTAAAACAGACAAAATCCAAAAAAGTGCTGTAACTAACTATACGCTTTTTACTGAGTTAGCAAACTCTTATGAGGGTTGGACTGAAATTCTGAAAAAAGGAATGACAGATATTCAGGATTCTGCATTAAGCGATTTTAGTGCTGTTGTAGCAGTAGAGAAATATCTTATTGCTGGATACATTGGTGGAGAACGTACAGTAAAAGAAATGGAAGAACTCGAAAAAAAGCATGAAGAGACAGGGTTGCAGGTATATGCCTTTGATCATCAGAAAATGAAAGATGGCTATGAGTTATTTCAACGGGCGATGATGAACCTGGAAAAGATGAGGGGAGCTTATTATATAAGCCTCGCTCAATTAGCTGAGATGGCCAAAAGCAATCAAAACATGCAGATGGTAATTCAAACGCAGGCTAAGTATTGCATTGCATTAATAGGACAACAGCTTAGAAATGCGTTATTAAATACGCAGATTGATGAAGTTGTGAAGGGACAAAAGGCGATCAAAAACCTTAGCAATGAACTTATCAAAGACGTTAGCACGTCTGTTGGGCTCACTTTAGAGGATACAGAAAAAGCAATGTATGCAAGTTTTTACGATGCTGAGGCTGCTACAACAGCTTTTACTACAATCTTAAATAGCTGGAATAACATTGGCAAAACGGGAGAAGCAATGCTTCCGAAGCTGAAAGAAGAAATTTCTAAAATGCAGACTGCAATCGAGGAGGTTTCACCAATTGTTGGAAAATCAATTGAAACATTAAAGGAAAGTAAGAACGAGGCTTCAACTGAAGCAACTGGTCTGAAGTTTTAACTTCAGATAGAACGTTAAATAAAGTAAGGACAAAAAGGGCAGATTTTTGGAAAAATTTGCTCTTTTTTGTTGCAATTTTACATAAAATATGATATTATGTATCCGTTATATTAAATTATAAACATTAGAAAGGAGAAAAGGGAAATTATGATTATAACTTCTCAGGGTTTTGGTCACTTTACTCATGGAATTAACAATCAAGATTTCGGAATGGAAAACGACAATAAAGACATGTTGCTTATCTTAGATGGATGTAGTCAGGCAACCTATGCAGAATCCGGAACCAGATTGTTTGCACAGCTTTTCTCACGGAAGGAGGAATGGGATAACTTAGAAAAGTTTGAAGATAATGTAAAAGATGTGTTCGATTATCTTATTGAAATGATGAAAAACTATTATCCAACGCAAGAAAGTTTGGAAAAAGATTTTATTATGGAAAATCTTTTGTTTACCATTATTGCTTGCTTTGAAACAGAAGACGCCTATATTGTAAAATTGTTTGGCGACGGCTATATTATTACACAAAACAAAAAAGGCTTAATTAGCTATATCAAGTTTTCCTATGGAAAATGTCCACCATATTTTGCTTATCGGTATTGCCCGCAATCAGCTCCAAGCTTTGCAGGTTATCAGTTCAAAACATTTGTATTTGACAAAAAGGCATTTCAAAAAGTAGCAATCGCTACAGATGGAATTATGCCAATTGCCAAAGGCAACAATAAAGGTTTGGATTTTGATATTGTAAATGGAAATAAAACATTAATAGAAATGGAAATAAAGAGACAAAGAATGAGCTTTTTTGACGATGTGACAATTGGAATGTTTGGAGGTAAAGCGAATGGAGAATTTAGAGAAACAGAAAAAGTGGAAAAGGAAAAGATGGATGATGGAAAAGGGTTCTTTAAACAACGAAGAAGAGACAGAAAAACAGAAACCACAGCAGTCTACTAAGCAAGAAGAACAAAATATAGCAGAGGTTCCAGTAGCTGAACAGCAAAAGAATGTTTTAGATTCAGATTTTGAATTTAAGATGGTAAATGGATTGCTGGATGCTCCTGAAAAGGAAGTACACAAAATCAATCCCAACGAACCAACACTCTATAAAACATCTGTTGTAGAAAAAAAAGAAGATGGTAGTTTTATAAAGGTTTATTATCCTAGAAAACGGATTATATCAAAGACACTTACCATTCTCTTAATAGAAGATTCAAAAAAGGTAAATGAGCAAAGAGAAAAGGTAGTACAGCTCGTAAATGCACTTAACAAGGCATCGGACTTACTATCTATTATGACTTATCAAGATATTGTTCAAGAAATCGATGTTATGGATTGGATTATGAGAGAAGAACCTGTGTTTTTCTATGAGAAATCGTGTTTCTTTGATGCCATACTTGAAGTAGAGAAACTGGTATTAAGCAAATATCTTACAACAGAGACAATTGGAACAGAAGAAGTGCGAATAGATGCTATTGAAATTATTGGCATCGGCACTGGCACAGACAATGCTTCAGTAGCTTCAAAAGAACAAGCATTAGATAGCTTTTCCAGAATATCTCTTAGACAAAAAGTCGTCACCAAATATTATTGTCTGGAAGACCAATATTTCATGGGTCCGGCAGAAATAGGATTTCATTCTATTGGTTCGATTTCCAGAGCATATCAATAACAAGAAGGGAGTGATACAACATTGAGCATCCGTAAATTTTTGACTTCCGTCTTTTCCAAATTGGTGGGACAACCATTAGAAGAGAATAACACTCTTATAGAGGAGCAAACAGAAAATCCAGAAGAATCAAACTATTTTTCTGAAGAAGAAAAAGCTTTAGAAGACTTGGAAGAACGGATTAATGTTGCTAAAAGGACTTTGATGACAAGACTGTATACGATAGAACAGGATATTGCTGTTTTTGCAAGAGATTTTCCTTTTGAATATCAAGCGTTTTTGCAGAGAATTGAGGCATTAAAAAATTCTTACAATTACAGTTTGGAAGAACTGCAAAAATTATTCACTTTTGAAATTGACCCAGAAAGCGATTCTTCTATAATGAATAAAGTAATACGACTTGAAAAAGATGTCAAAGTATTTATTGAGAGCACAGTAAAGTTTCACATTATCTCAAATCGCTTACAGCGACTTATTAAAAAATTGAATATTTTATACAACGTATCGATTTTTCATGCAAAAGAAACTGAAAAACAAAAAGCTTGTATGCAATTTGAACGAGCGATACAATTAGAAAGAGAACTAGCAGAAGAATTCAAAAAATCGGATTACATTTTGTCTGACGTGCAACAAAAAGAACGGATAGTGGAGTTACTCTCCTATGTAGATTATGAAATCTTCAAATGCAGTATCCGTACATCAAAACAAAGTCCACAAGAGCGAATCCAAAAATTAGTACTAATAGAAGAATTTGAGGAATTTGATTACGTCACAACCTTTATTGCATATCTTAAAGATGAGTTGTCAGACTTGTTAGAACTGTTACCATTTATTTCAGATGAGGAGCAACATACACTTTTGAAAAGTGAATCAGAAAAACTACTGATAGAGCTCACATATTCTAAGAATTTTGCTCAAACACTGTTGGAAGTAAGATTCTGGAATGACTACTTAAATTTCGAGTCAACTTTACTTGAAATGCTGAAAGTAGAAAAAATAGTACCAGAAGAAAAGATAACAGTAAAGGTAATTGATAGAATGGATATTAAGACAAACGAAAAAGAGGTTTTAGTTTCGCCAAAGTCCAATGCCAATTTTGCACTTATGCATATTTATGGAGAAACACATGACAAACGTGTGTTACTTATGACTAAATTACTGCAACAACTATCAAACGACATTACGTATCGAGAAATTTATTTTTTGTTATTACTTTTTGATGTATTAGAGGTTGTTCGAAACACACAAAATGACTTAAGTGAGCATATGGAAAAA
Organism: uncultured Clostridia bacterium; assembly: GCA_949155365.1. Lineage (GTDB taxonomy): Bacteria > Bacillota > Clostridia > TANB77 > CAG-508 > UMGS1663. The sequence continues at coordinate 20,017 of CASCUT010000001.1, read as the reverse complement.
TACATTGTAAAGTATCCTTGCAATCAAAAAGATATGTTAAAAAAGAAGCAATTAGTATTAGAGTCTCCACAGAAAGACTATGTTGTATTATTTTCTTCGGAGGATGAAGAGGCAACAAGTACACTTAGAAGTTTAAGAATTGACTTCAAAGTAGAAAGTGGCAACATATTCATAAACTCATTTTATTTTAATGGTTTAGAACATGTACTTTGTAACTTGAAAACAAACACAAACAAGATACGGATTGCATCAATCTGATATATGGTTCGTGTTCTTAAGTAACTTACCAACAACATATAAAAAGGAGGACAAAAAATGAGTAACTTTTTTAACATTACTTCTGACCAAGCAAACATTTTCTTGCTACTTGTGGACAGTTCTGCTTCGATGGGCGGAGATTGTTATAATGTAAAAAAAGGCTTGAAAATGTTCCGGGAAAGTTTTGAAGACTTTGAACTTGCCAATTCTGTCATTGTATCTGTTTGCAGATTTTCAGAATCATTTTATTCAAGTAGTTTTAAACCGGTGGCAGAAATAGATACCAAGTATTCTACAGGAGGAGGAACTGCCCTTAATTATGCCATTGTTAAAGCAAAAGATCTTTTACAAGACTATGTTTCCGATTTTGTTACACGGACGAAAATTATCCCTAGGGTAACTTTTATTTGTATCTCAGATGGACAGCCTTGTAGTGATCCATATAGTTTTTCCGACGGACGTACTGCAATTGAAGAGATGAATTTCGCAGGGTACACAACTGCATTTGCGGCATTAGGAGAAGATGTTGATGCCGAGTTTGGGGAAAAAATGGGATTCATGGCTACCATTGATGTAACAAATCGTAGCGCACTCCTTAATTTTCTTGGCGTTGAGCTTTCCAATTCCTGCAAAGAGCAGTCCAAAAGTATGAAGTCTTTGGGAGGAAGTTTCTTCAGTCAGGCAAATGAGCAGAGCCAGTCTCAGGAATATTCGCAGACAACGGCACAAGCATTAGAGGATCGTTCTTGGATTGATGATATTTGATAACATATTGACCAACTATGGGGAGAAAAAAATTCTCCCCATAAACAAAAAAAGCGAGGTAGCATATGCATAACAAATTGAAAAATAAAATGTCTTCTTTTTTCTTTCAAAATTTTAGCAAAGCTTCTTATGAGTGTATTTCTAAAGTTCCTGGAAAAGAAGAAGTTTATTATCGAGAAGGTAAATTAGTTGTGGTAATAGAAGATACAGAAGTAGGAAAGCGGATTTTCCCAATAATCAAAAGTTTAATCGATTGGGATGTTCGGATTTTTGCAAATTATTTTGAGTTTCAAGTGGGAGGCTATATAGCAGATAAATCCGATACTGTCCAAATGTTTTTTGTAGATCTTTATTCGGGGTTTCCTTATCCTTGGAAAAATGTAACAGCATTAAATCAACTACGGGCTTTAGTATCTTTTACGTATGCAATGGAAGAGAAAGGATATTATTTAGATTGTCAAGTTTTTAACAATGAGACTTGTCAAAATATATCTGATTTCTTATCCTTTTTTAGTCCCAATGCTTCAGAAGTAGAAAAATCAAATGCTTGCCTTATCAAGTATATTCATTATAAACTTTCGCATGGAGGAAATTTAGAGGAATTCTATGGGGATATTATAAAGAAAAATGCAATCACGCAGTTATCCTCTTTTCCTTATAGAATGCCAATCATTCAAATGTGTTACCATTACTATATAGATGGATTTATTCCAACGAATATAGAAACCGTTTTAGAATATGTTTTAGAATATGAAAAAAATGCAATAATAAAGAAAGAGAAAGAGAAGAATGCGGAACATTATTTACTGGTAAGTAATCCAAACCTTAGTAAACAATATTATTCCATAACAGAAGAAAATGAGGAATATACCGTTTATAATGGAACGATTAAAATCTTTAAGAAGCCGATTTCTTCTGGACTGAAACAGCTTTTACAAGATAACAAGAAACAGTTTCTTGAAAAGTATAGTCATTGTTTTTATAGTTATTTGATTTATGAGAAACTTAACTCTATTGTAAGAGAAGTTCTTGAAAATACAATTCTTGATTTTGATGGGAATATAATTGGATATCAGTACAGCTTAGATGCACTTACAAACGAACAGCCTATTTTAGAGAGCCAGTTTGAGTTTCAAAGTGATATTATTCAATTTGTTTCACAGCTGAATAAGGCATTGGTAAAATTTGCTTCTTCTGATAATTTGTGTGCTTCTTCTGAAGAAGTAAAGCATGAAATTTTCAATGTAGAAACAGATGTTATTTATTCCAAAGAAGGTATGAACTTCATAAGAGATAGCATTCGAATTCGAACGATTCAAGATTTGCAGAAACTTCAGGAAACAAATGTCTCTATCATTCATGAAGAAATTACCATGTTATTCTTCAAATTGCTTCGTACTTATTTAGAAAGAAAATATGGAACACTTTCTAGCATAAAATTGATTTTAAGCAAGAAAGAAGTTCGCTATTTAAGTCCTGTTTTAGCAAAACAATTTGCTAATTTTGTAGTAGGAAGGCCGATTAATCTTCCAAAAGCGACACAGGCACTTTATCATTTTCTTTCTTATGATATGGCAACTACGAATGATCGTGTGGCCTATGACAATAGAATTTTATACAAACCGGATTCAAAGGATTCATTTCTATTTCAGTATGAAGTAGAAAGTAAATATGGAATAAAATTTCAAAAAGGCAAGGAAGTTACTTTATTCGATGGCAGAAAAATAGTAATGTTTTCTCACCCAAAGAATATTTCAAAAGTCTTTCAAAAGATACAGGAAACCGAAGAAGAAATTCTTGAAAAAATTGGTATGATAGAATCGAAGGATGTGAAGTTAAATAATATTTCCGAATTTATTTATTCTTCTAACTTAGATTCTGAAGACTTGTATCTGGTTGCAGGATATATTTCAAAACCAGTTTGTGGAGTTCCTTTGACGTGTGATTTACTGCTTACTTTTAGCAATAAGCAAATATTGCAAGTGGCGGGAAAGCTAATTGCAAAGTTTGGTCAATATTATTTGAACTCTGTTTTTATTAACATCGATGAAAAATCGGATGATTTCACTTTTTATATTGATACCTTAGATTCTGGTTTTGCAATAAAAAAGACTTCAATAAAACAAGCGACAGACTACGTTCAGCAAGAAATAGAAATAGTAGAACATTTCTTTGACTATTTAGAACAACGTGGTTATAATCCAAATGCATTCACATCTCTTGATTTAAGAGGCATGTCTTCAATCATCGAACTGCTTGATTATGCAAATAGTTTGGATACCTATTGTGACGAACATAAGATTTATTATGCGCATCATAAGAATATGTGTCCCATTTGTATGAGGACAAGACGTATGATTGAGCCTAATTTTGAGCAAAGGTATGAAAGAATATTTGAAGATGAGTATGCAGTTCATTATAAATACGATGACTCTTATAATCTCAAAATTTATAAGGATAATATTGCAATGTTAGATTGCCTTGAGAAAAACGTCGATACTATTATCCTAATGAAATTAAAAGGAAGAGAACTAAAAATGAAACAAGACTGTTTCATTCCAGAGAGAAAAGCATTAAATGAAAACAATCAATTTATTGGCTATCTTTATTCTGCTATCGATTTTAAAGACAAAGATTGTAAAAATCTTAAAGAAGTAGAAAGCTTTGAAAACTTGCCGAAGATTAAAAGTTTAATCCGTTTAATAGGGCAAGTAGAATTACTTATTCTAGATGGCTATACTTTTGATAGAAACCCTTTTGGCGATGTTTTCTTATGTGTTAATCATAAAAAACAAGTTCAAATCGTCAATATTGAGTTTTTAAGCAAAGAAAAAGCACCCCGTTTTCAACAGGAGAAGAAAAGAGAAGAAAGTATAAAATGGCTATATCAATATGTAAGGACAATCATTGCTTCGGATTCAAATATTGAATTAGACTGTAACGATATAAAGAATAAAAACATTGTACTACATCTTGAACATCTTGCTCAAGACTTAACGATGTATTGTACGATTCATAAATACTATTATCATTCAGAAGATGTGTTCTGTCCGAAATGTATCGATATTTCAAACACACAGAAAATTAAGAAGGAATGTGTAGATTCTTCTGAAATTGCAACATGGAAACACTTAAAGCCAGGAGGAGAGTCCAATATTTATCTTCGAAAGGATGGTTCTGTTGCAAAAGTGTTTAATGAGAAGGTAGACTATTCTTTTAAAATTCAGATTCTTGGAGCTATCTTCAGGAAAAAGGAAATCTTAGAGCAGATAAACGAAGAAACAAATGCATTTAAGTTTATCATTCCTCAAAAAATTCTCATAGATAAGATGACAAATCATGTGATTGGTTATATTATGAAAGAGAAGGTAAAAGGGGTAGCGATATCTACGCTGAAAGACACAGAAAAAGTACAAAACAAGCTTGGATACACACAAAAGGATATTTTTGAAATTTTAATTACCGTAGGAGAAGGAATTCAAACTTTGCATGATAGAGCAAACATCTATATTGGTGATTTAAATGGAGGAAACATTCTGATAGATGCACAGAAAAATGTACACTTCCTAGATTTCGATGGAATGGGCATAGACAATATTGCTCCTCGTTTTTCTACAGAAGGCTACATCGATCCAGTTTCGCAGAAAGCAAACCATATAACGCCAAAAGATGATTGGTACTCTTTTGCAATACAAGCATTTTACTATTTAACTTATACTCATCCATTTAATGGTGTTTATAAAGAAAAAAATAGGATGTTAGAGATTCCTGAGAAAATGGAACGTAGGTTATCACTTCTTGGAAATCATGGAATTACTCCACCTTCTATTGCAAAACCATGGTATTGGATGAATTTAGATTTAAGAAATGCATTCTTGAATATCTTTGAAGGAGACAGCAGAGAAAGCATTGTTCCAGAACTTAAAAAGCAATATCATGAACTGTTTGAAGGCAATAGTCTTGAGACAGAAGAAGAGATAATTCGCATCAACAATAAATTTGTAGCAAAAAGAAATTATCTATATGATACAGGTGACAATGATATTGTACGTGTGATTAATCATTATACTACAATTAATAGTAGTGGTGATAAATATTATGTATTTATGCTTTTGGATGGAGAAATTCATAAGTTATATATTCCAGATTGTCTGCAAATTATGGACATCTTTTGGTTGAAATATGTTGCAATTGTTGTCTACCAAGATAGAATCGTTGCATTTGATTATGAAACAGATGGAGAGGTGTTCAAAGAAAACTATGATAAGGAATCTGATATTATAGTAGTAAATGATAATACGTTGTATTTAAGTCAAAATAGTGACAGCGAAAGTAGGATTTATGAAATTGACTTTAATAAAAAAGCCAAGGCAAAGAAGAGTAAAATTAGCTTTTTGCCAGAACAAAAAACAGTAGGATTTTTAGTAAAGTTCAATTCCAAATTCATGCTGATTAAGCGAGATTCAAATGGGAAAGACACTATTTATTGCAATAGTGAAAAACTTTGTAATATTGAGTCGGATTCCCAAAATTCTAAGTATCGCATTTTGTATGATAAAACAACAAGGTTGTGGGTGGTAATAAGTAGCCATAAAACTATAATCACCGTAGAATCATCAAATTCACAGTACAAACTATGGTATCTATCAATAGAAGAAGACGATATTGATGTACAAAACGCAACCGTTGATAGAGGATTTCTTTACCTTCCTGGAAAAGGAGTCTTGTGCATTGTTAATTTAAAAAAAGAAACGACCATAAAGCGATTGGAGTGTGATAAACTTATTACTCCAGATTCGCGCCTATGCGATTTTAATCCAGATGGATTTAGCATAATTACTAATTATTCTCTTTATGATATTTTAAAAGAGAAAATTAATTGAAGATGAAAACGAAAATGAAAACAACCAAGAGGAAATTTCTTGGTTGTTTTCATTTTATTCTACTCAGAGAACAAAAGACAATTGGAAAGTTACCAATTAAAATAATTCTTTAAAAGTTGGCCATTTTTGATCCTTGTCTGAGAAAATAAGTTGTTCAAGACCGCCAACTTCTTGCAGTGGCCAGTCAATTCCAATAGTAGGGTCATTCCAAATAAGTCCGCCTTCATCATTAGGGTGATAGAAGTCATCACATTTGTATGCAAACTCTGCTACATCAGACAACACCACAAAGCCGTGAGCGAAACCTTTGGGAATAAAGAATTGTTTCTTATTTTCAGCAGATAGCACCACTCCATAATATTTTCCAAAAGTAGCGGAATCTTTTCTTAAGTCAACAGCTACATCATAGACGGCTCCATTTACTACACGAACCAGTTTTGACTGTGGAAATTCTTTTTGGAAATGTAAGCCACGTAGAACACCTTTTACAGAACAAGATTGATTATCTTGTACAAATACATTCGAAATTCCTAATTCGTTAAAATCACTGTAATTATAAGTTTCCATGAAGTACCCTCTGGAATCACCAAACACAGTTGGCTCAATTACAACTAATCCTTCAATTCCTGTTTCATGCTTTGTAAATTTTCCCATATTGATTGCCTCCTTTTTCTTATTGCTATATCAACTAACGATATAGCATCTTTATTGTTAACGGCTATACTATATCATAAGTAAAGCCATAATTCAAGTCAAAAATATCAGATTCCTGACTTGTTTTTTTTCTGTTTTCCTGTATAATAAGAAAAAAAGGAGCGTGAGAAAGAACATGTTAGATTTAGAAGAAAATAAAAAGAAACTAACACAAATGCAAAACAAGTTAAAAGAATTGGGTGAATCTCTTTGACATTGCAAATTTAAAAACAAAGTTAGCACAACTAGAAGAACAAACCAATGATGTGAATTTTTGGACAGATAATGTGAATTCTAGCAAAGTGCTAAAAGAAATGAATCAATTAAAACGTAATATTGAGTCTTTTCAAAGGTTAGAACAAAATTTAGGTAATCTAATCGAAATAAATGAACTTTTAGAGCTTGAAAAAGAAGAAAGCTTAGAAGAAGAATTACAGCAATCTATGAAGCAAATGGAAAAAGAAATGGAAAAGTTAGAAATCAATACACTCTTTTCTGGAAAGTATGATAGCAATAATGCTATCCTTACTCTTCATCCTGGAGCAGGAGGAACAGAGAGTTGCGATTGGGCACAAATGCTATACCGTATGTATACTAGATGGGCACTTAGCAATGATTTTGAAATAAAGGAGCTTGATTATTTAGATGGGGAAGAAGCTGGGCTAAAAAGTGTAACCTTTCTAGTAAAAGGTCCCTATGCGTATGGGTATTTAAAAGGAGAAATGGGAGTCCATCGATTAGTTCGAATTTCTCCTTTTGATAGTGGTGGAAGAAGACATACTTCCTTTGCTTCTTTAGAAGTGCTTCCTGAAATTGCAGAAGATATTGAAATTGATATTAATCCAGATGATTTACGAATAGACACTTACCGTGCTTCAGGAGCAGGTGGCCAACATGTTAACAAAACCTCATCTGCCGTACGTATTACGCACCTTCCAACGAATGTGGTTGTTTCCTGTCAATCCGAACGTTCTCAAATTCAAAATCGTGAAACTGCTATGAAAATGCTAAAATCAAAATTACTAGATTTAAAAGAAAAAGAACACAAAGATAAAATTGAAGATTTAAAGGGAAATCAAATGGAAATTGCTTGGGGAAGTCAAATTCGTTCTTATGTTTTTTGCCCGTATACACTAGTAAAAGACCATCGAACTGGATATGAAGTAGGGAATGTAGCCTCTGTTATGGATGGGGATTTAAATGCGTTTATGAATGCTTATTTAAGACTTGGATAAAAAAAGAAGAGGTATCACCATACAAAGAAAAAAAGAATATAATAAACTAGAGCTCTTTTTATAATTAAATGGGCCAGAACCTAAAATAAAGAAGGTGTCACTTTACTATGGACACAGTAATTGTATTAAAATTTGGCGGAAGTAGCATGGCAGATAATTTAACCTTAAACATTGTCGCACAAAAAATTATTGATTTTTATCAAAAAAACAAGAAACTAGTAGTTGTTGTTTCCGCACAAGGGAAAACAACAGATAGATTATTAAGTGAAGCAAAAGAATTATCCAATTTACCAGAAGAAAGAGAACTGGATGTTTTACTTTCTACTGGAGAACAAGTCTCTATGTCAAAATTAGCTATCTTATTAAATCGATTAGGATATAAAGCTGTTTCACTAACTGGATGGCAAGCTGGTATTGCCACCAATGACTTAAATCAAAATGCTAAAATTGAAACAATTGATGTAACACGAATTCAGAAAGAATTAGAACAAGAAAATATTGTAATTGTTGCAGGCTTTCAAGGCATCAACTTAAAAGGGGATATTACTACCTTAGGAAGAGGAGGATCTGATACCACAGCAGTGGCAATTGCTTCTGCACTTCAAGCAAAACAGTGTTACATTTTCTCTGATGTGGATGGCGTTTATACTACAGACCCAAATAAAGTTACGACTGCTAAAAAATTAGAAACATTATCTTATGAAGAAATGTTAGAAATTGCAAACGAAGGTGCCAAAGTATTACACAATCGCTCGATTGAAGTAGGGCAAAAGTATCATATTCCCATCATTACAAAATCTACCTTCAATAATAAAGCAGGTACCATTGTACAAGATAAAATAGAAGATACGAAAGTAAAAAGTATAGTAAAAAATGATGACATTATCTATGTTAATATGAAATATGAAACCTATTCATTGGAATTATTTCATCAATTACTTTCTTTATTACTAGAACATCAAATAGCTGTAAATCATATTCAAAACGAAAGTAAACATACAACCAATATCTTCTTTACCATAAAAGCTTCTTCTTTAAGCAAATTTCAAAATTTATTAGAAGAGGACTTAAGCTCTTTTGATAGTTCGTATCATAATGTTTCAAAAATTGCAATTGTCGGACATGGCATTCGAAATGACGATACTATTTTTAAGAAAGTAATGAAAATAGTAAAACTAAATCAATTAGAAGTTTATCATATTGAAGTAAATGAATCTAAAATAGCACTCTTATTTACGCAAAAACTTCCTAATTATATTTTAGAACAATTGCATAAAGAATTAATCGAAGAATAGAAAATAGGAATTTCCTATTTTCTTTTATTTTGGTTGAAATAATGATTGAGGTTAAGTATTCAAAAGAATCTCAACCATCGAATCTTCTTCATTCATAAATAAAAGAATTACATAAATTTTAGTTCTAAAATAGACAAGACTAGAATATATATTATTGATGGAAATTAAAAGAGAGGGGAGAGTAAAAATGGCATTAGAGGATAGAAAAACAATAAATAGCAATGTTGGAATTATTCAGAATTTAGTACTAGAAAATAGGGAAAAGCTTAGTATTTCAGGAGTACTCGATGTATTAAGTTTTGATGATCAAGTGGTTATAGTAGAAACGGAGTTGGGACTTCTTACTGTAAAAGGAGAGAATTTGCGTATCAACAAACTAAGTCTTGACACATCGGAAGTAGTCGTAGAGGGTGAAATTTACAATTTAGCTTATAGTGAAAATGATTTAGAAAAAAAAGCAGGAAGTTTTTTAAATAAAATTTTTAAATAAAGAAAAGAAGGTGATAGTTTGGAAAATACAATCCTATTACAACTATATTCTTTCCTTATCTATCTAATTAGTGGAATCATCATTGGGGTACTATTTGACATTTTCCGCATTTTAAGAAAATCTTTTCGTACACCAGATTTTGTTACTTATTTAGAAGACATTTTGTTTTGGCTTCTAACAGGTATTTTTCTATTATTTGTATTATTTCAATTTAGTAATGGAGAAATACGAGTTTATCAAATAATTGCGATATTGATAGGAAATGTTTTTTATTTACTTTCCATTAGTAAATTCTTTATTCATATTAATGTGGCAGTACTTACATTTATCAAACATATCATTGGAAGTATCTTAAAAGTAGTGCTAGCTCCTATCAAAGTATTATGGACTTGCATAAGAAAAATACTAATGCCTTTACCATTTTTCGTCATTAATATTCAAAAAACGATAGCAAAATCTGACTCAAAAATAGAAAATAAGAAGAAAAAGAAAAATAAACAAGAAAAAATGACTACGGAAAGAAGGATTTTGAAAAGAAATGTAGAAAAATATAATTAGAATGCTTTAAAAATATTGTTAAAATTTTTAATTCAAAAGAGAACAAAAACTTAGAGAGAGAGTAAACAGATGAAAATAGTAAAAAAAATATATAAAAAAATATTATTTGTTGTAGTAGGTTTTTATGTTATTAGCATTTTTATTTCACAACAACAAACCTTAAATAGCTATCAAAAAGAAATCCATCAATTTGAAGGCCAAATTGAAGAAGCACAAGAAACACAAGATTCTTTAGTTGCCATGAAAGATAACGTAAATTCGCCAAAATACATAGAAGAAATTGCAAGAGAAAAACTAAGCATGTACTTGCCAAATGAAAAGGTTTATATCGATATTGGGAAATAATGGAAAAAAGAGGAGAAAATACCTCTTTTTTCTTTACTTATTTGGAAATTTATAGTATAATAAAGAGAGTTCAAATCAAAATTACATTTATTTTTCTTACATATTTCCAATTATTTGATTTTAATGAAATAAAGATAGGAGGCTATATTATATGAATTTAGAAGATGCAACATTAGTCGAATTGCGTCAAATAGCAAAAGAACAAGGCGTAAAAAACGTATCGAAACTAAAAAAGGAAGAATTAATTGAAATTCTTGAATCCTCAAGCAAAGAAGAAACGATAAAAGAAGAAGTTCTACAAGAAGAAAAAATGAATGCTCCAAGAAGATTTTACCCTCTTGTAAACGAAGAAATTACACCAGAAGGTCCTGCACTTCAAGCAGGCGATGGATATAAATTAACAAGTGAAGATGACCGAATTGTAGAAGGAATTTTAGAAATCTTACCAGATGGTTATGGTTTTTTAAGAGGTCCAAACTATCTATCAACACCAAAAGACATCTATGTATCTCCTGTACAAATTAGAAGATTTAAACTTGACAAAGGAGATAAAATAAAAGGAATTGCAAGACTTCCAAAAGAAGGAGAAAAATTCCCAGCATTAATCTTTGTTGGTGAAGTAAATGGAGAAGCGCCAGAAAAGGCATATAAACGTATTAAGTTTGACGACCTAACACCAATCTATCCAGAAGATAGAATTCGTCTAGAAACGTATCCTAACGAATATGCAATGCGTATGATTGATTTAGTATCACCAATTGGAAAAGGGCAAAGAGGGCAAATTGTTGCTCCACCTAAAGTTGGTAAAACAACATTATTAAAGAAAATTGCAAATAGTATTTCTGCTAACAATCCAGAAGTAGAATTAATTGTTCTTCTAATCGATGAACGACCAGAAGAGGTTACGGATATGAAACGTTCTATTAAAGGAGAAGTTATTTATTCCACCTTTGATGAATTGCCAGAAAATCATGTAAAAGTAGCTGAAATGGTATTAGAAAGGGCCAAACGATTAGTAGAGCATAAAAAAGACGTTGTTATTTTACTAGATAGTATTACAAGATTAGCACGTGCTTATAACTTAGTAGTGCCATCTTCTGGTAGAACATTATCTGGTGGTATCGACCCAGCGTCTCTACATAAACCAAAAAAATTCTTTGGTGCCGCAAGAAATATAGAAAATGGGGGAAGCTTAACCATTCTTGCTACTTCATTAATTGAGACAGGAAGTAGGATGGATGATGTTATTTTCGAAGAATTTAAAGGAACTGGTAATATGGAAGTGCATTTAGACCGTTCATTATCTGAAAAACGAATTTTCCCAGCAATTGATATTAATAAATCTGGAACAAGACGTGAAGAAAAATTATTATCACCAAAAGAATTAGAAACCATATTTGCATTAAGAAAAGCATTATCAAGCATGTCTACCGCAGATGTAACAGAACAAATCTTAAGTCAAATGGTAGAAACAAAGACAAATAAAGAATTTATCGAAAAAATAGATCATTTTTTGTATCGTTTTAAAGATTAGAAATAAAGTAATAGCCATAAGAATATTAGGTAGAAGAGAGGAAGAAAACCATTTTCTACTTAGTATTTTTATGAATATTACTTTGCACAAAATCAAAGTTATTTTACAATATTTTGTGCAAGGTAAAAACTTTATTTTTAATCTACAATAAATAAGCTAAGAATTTTCTTGGCTTATTTTTTTTATGTTTAAATGGGAGTATAGCTTAAGTGGTAAAGTGCTGAGATATATCGTAACAAGTACAGTGGTTATGGGTTCGAGCCCCATTGCTCTCTTTAATAAATAATTATTAAGGAGGATTTTATGGAATATTTACGTTTCGAAAAAGTATCATTGCAAAGTTGTTTTTATTTTATTTCTTTTGATATCGTTCGTATATCCGACCAAGATTTTATAAAAATCAACGTCTTAGACAAGGTTTCCAATACTACTATTGCTATTTATGAGAAATACAATAAAGACGCCATCGAAGAACTTACAAAGTTCCAAGACTTTCAAAATGTAGATAATAACATTTCTGTTATTTACAAAAATGGACGTTTAAAATTTGTCTTCGTTTTAGATAGATAAATTTACTAAATATTTTCCTTAGAAGGGAGGTGTGTCTATGGAAGGAGCAACAGGACTATCTGGATTTGTTGGTAATTTAACTGAGGGTCTTTCTGCTACCAATCTATGGGGAGCTATTGCCCCAATTGCAGGACTTATCATAATTGTTACATTAGTAGCAATTGGACGTAGAGTTCTTAATAAGAACTTAAACTCTGCAAAATCTGGTAAAGCCGGAAGAGCTTAGTATAAGAGGCTTTAAGCCTCTTGTTTTATTATATGGAGGTTTTTATGGAGGAATATATTTGGCAAATTGCTACAGTATTTATTAAGGTCTTGATACCTTTTGTTACTGTTAAGTTTGTTTTAAACTATTTGAGGCAATTTCTATTTAATGATTAGGAGGATTTTATGGAAAAATCTATATTTGACGTAAAAAATACTTATAGTATTTTTTTACCAAAGCAGTACTTAGATTATAAATATATGTTGAATTGTACAGCTGATTACATTGATTTATTTAAAGAATCTGTTTTGTCTGCTAATAATACTTACGATTATATAAGAGTTTATACGAATCGTGAGGGCTTTGTTCAACAAAGGGTTCAAGTGACTAATAATTATTATTCAACAACTACTTTACAAGAAGTTAATGTAAGCAATTCATTTTTCGCAAGACAAGACGCAAGTAATATCTGTATTACTGCTTTTGCATTTCTCTTTGTTATTATACTTATTTTTAATTGTGTTACTGAGTTTATAAGTAGAGGAGGGCTATTTAAATGGACATAATTTATATATTGCTAAAAAATATTAGATATTTATTAAGAAACAAAAGGCTAATAACTATTATTATGATAGTTTTATTAGTTTTTTCATTATGTAAAAATATTTTTGCTTCTGAAGGTATTTCTACTTATGGTTTAGAGGATACTACTGGAACGCAATCTTATATAGAACAAAAAATTGTAGAAAAGACTGGCATTTCTACAACAAATTTTTCTCTTGGTGGAAGTAAGTGTTATCTTGTTTTTTATGAAGAAACAACAGGTTTTTATCATATTGTTGTTGGTGATGACTTTAAGTTTGGCTATTTAAATAGTAGTTATCCATTCTTCTATGTTGCTAGCTTAACAAATTTTAACATTGTTGTTTCTCCTCGTTCTTATGAAGTTAAATTTTATTATTTTACTTTAGATGAAAATATGCAATCAAGTTCTATTACTACTTATTATAAGTCTCCTGACTCGAAGTCTTTAAATGATATGTTTGGTGTTAGTTTATTTAATTATTGTAATTTATTATTTGCAAGTGAAAGTATTGCTCAAAATCTTACAACTAATTATTGTAGTTCTTTTAGTAATAGAATTGCAGTTGATTATCCTGTTTGTGAGGCTTTAGATAGTGAACTTTCTACTATAGAGTATTATGATATTGCACCTGGTGATTTGTATGCAAATGTTTCTACTTATCTTCCTCGGTGATTTAAAAGAGGCTTGTCAAACATTTATTTTAAAATTGTATTATGAAGAGAGTGAAGAAAGTAATGTTTTAGTTGACCAGATAACTCTTAATTTGTCGAGTTCTTATTGGTTTTTAGACGATTTTGTTTTTAGAATACCTGTTTCAACTTTAAAAACTATGTGTAAATTGAAAGGAACAGGAGCATTCCATACTTCTATCAACGTTTCAAATTATGAATATATACTTAATAGTTTTGATTATGATAGCGAAAAAGATAGTATAAATGGATATGTCCCAGAAGGACCCGAAGACCCTACTTCTCCTGATTACACAGAGAAGTTTGACGAGTTGAACTCTTCCATTAATGATTTGAATAATACGCAACAAGATACTAATAATTTTTTAAAAGACGATTCTATTAACGATAGTGATTTCCAATTACCTACAGTTGAGGTAGAAGACCCATCTAGTAATTTTTTCGATACTATCTTTATGGGAGTATATAATTCTGTAACTGTAAAAGATGATGTATTAATTTCTTTTGATGTTATGAATACTCATGTTAATGTTTCAAGTGCGGACTTTAATTTTTTAACTGATAGTCGATTTTCTATTTTACGAAGTTTATTATCAATGTTCTGGATTTTTGGAATAGGTATTTTTATTTTAAGAGATATTAGAAAAATTTTAGATAAAATAAAAAGTGGAAATGTTGATACTGCTATAACCAATGATGTTAAAGCAGATATGGTTTAGGAAGGAGGTATGTATATATGCTTAGTATGTTAATTAAAGCTGTTTTCACTATTATAACCAAGCTTTTTAGTATTATTCTACAACCTATTTTAAGTATTATATTACTTGCTTTTCCTGATTTATCTCAATTGACTTCTTCAATACTTACTTTTTTTAATGATTATATTTTTACTTATGTTTCTTTTCTTGTAAAAATGTTGGAACATTTAACCTTTTTACCACACTGGCTTATTGTATTCCTATTTGATTATTTTTTAATTAAATATGGTTTATATTTAACAATTCAAGCTGTTCGTTTTGGTATGAATGTTTACAACAAATTAAAACCATAGGAGGGGGTATTATGACAATACTAATAATTTTTATAGCTATTTTCTTTGTTTTTATGCTTTACATTATTAAAAATCATATTAGAGTTGATTTTCCTAGCTTTTTTAGAAAAGGATTTAAGAAAGTTGATAATAAATTTGGTCTTTTTTGTTATACAGGTAAGCAAGGCAAAGGTAAAACTTATTCTGCTGTGAATTTTTGTATAAAGCAAAAACTCGCTAATGATTATCGAATTATTACTAATGTAAAGAGTTTTAAAGTTTTTGAGGATACTGTTTATATGGATAATATTCAAGACATTATTAAGTATTGTACAAAATTTAAAGATAATGATGAAAATGTTTTGATATTCTTTGATGAAATTTTTACTGTTTTAGAGAAGGGTGGGGCTTTAAGTAGAGAAGTTTTAAGCTTTATATCTCAATTACGTAAAAGAAAAATAATTTTTGTTACTACTGCTCAAGAATGGTCTGAAATTCAAATTACTTTTAGGCGTTATGTTCGTTTTCAAATTAGTTGTAATATGTTGTCTTTACCTTTTAGCAAATTAGCTATTATCGTTAATCAAATTAATGACGGTGACTTGATTCGTTGGGATAATGATCTACAAGATTTTGTTGCGCCTATTATTCAAACAAATATTGCAAAAGGTAAGCTTTCAATCATAGAAAGTTACGATACATTTGAAACGATTGCGTTAACTAGCTCAATCAATGCACTTAAAAAGAGATATTAAACATTGTTTAACTGATGGCGAAGCTATAGAGGAGCGAAGCGACGAGGGGAGCACCAGGACGAGAGTCCTAGTGCGGAGCCCGTAGGGAGTGGACAGCCCATCGGCGCTTGAGATAGATACATTTTAAGATTTACTTTACTTGACATAGTAACATCTTATGAACGTTAAGGTGGTGTTAAATTTTATGGGCTTATTAGATTTTTTTAAAACTTCTGATATTTATGAGGATGTTTATAGATTATATCATTATCAAGAGGATGTATTTCGATTAGTCTACTATAAGAAAAGGCAAAAAGGATTTGAGAAGGTTGCTAAAAAGCCAGTCTCTGATGGATATAATTTATATGACTTGTCTGATTATAAATATGATATTCCTCAATTAAAAGAAACTAATCAGAAAGAGATAGAGAGAGTTAGTTTAAGTAGAACTAAAAGGAATATAAAAGAAATTTGTTTATGTAATGATTTTAAATATTTTGTAACTTTAACTATTAACAGTAAAAATGCTGATAGATTTAGCTTACAAGAATGTCAAGATAATTTAAAAAGACTTATACATAATTATTCTATGCGTTTTCGCAGAAAAAAGATTAAATTTCACTATATCTTGATAACAGAAAAACATAAAAATGGTGCATTTCACTTTCATGGTCTTTTTAGTGACTTGTTAGATACAGATATTTATATTAATGAATATGGTTATATATCTTCTCATTTTTTTGACGAGCAACTTGGTTTTTGTTCTTTTAGTAAAATAAAAGATATATTGAAATGTGCTAATTATATAACTAAGTATATTACAAAAGAATGTATAAAAAATGAACACAATCAAATCTATATGTGTTCACGTGGTTTGTTACGTGCGGAGGTTTATGACCTCCCCGCACGTAACTTGGTAAAGGATTTCACAATTACGAATAATTTTTGGACTTATTCAAATGACTTTTGCAAGATAAAAGATTTTCATTATAATGATTTAAACGATAATGATAAGTTATTTTTATTTACAAATTATTCTCAGTTGTAATAGAGGAAGAGGGTTGCTGACTCTCTTTTATTATTTTTTCAAGATATTCTAAGTTATAATAGTTATTTACTTTTATCCTATATAATGGTATTTTAACTTGCTTAAAAAGATTGTTCTTAAAGTTATCTGTTATTATAGCTTTTTTTGTATAGTGGCTTTTATCGTCTAGTTCTATACAACAAACAATTTTACAGTTTTTATTGTTTACAATAGAGAAGTCTATACTTCTTGATTTTATTCTATTTCTATCTTTAAGATTATTGTCTGCAACTTCAATAAGTCTTTCTAAGTTTATTTGTGGAAATATTGTTAGTTCTAGTTTATCTGTTACTTTTTTTAATTCCCTATAAAATTTTAATTCCGTTTGTGTCATAATATATCCATTTGACTTATAATTTGATAGATTTGTAGTAGTGACAATTTTCTCTTCATTTTCTCTTATTGATAATTTCTTTTCAATTATAATTGCTATTATTAGTAAAACAATTAATATTAATAACCACATATTTTCACCTCCAATATTATTAGTATAGCATTAATAAATTGAAAATGTTGTCATAATTTGTCGAACCACTTGAAATGTTGACATAAACATAGTATAATTGTTAAGAAAAGGGGGGATAGTAATGTTTGATACTGATAATATAATACCAAAACAAATTGAGTTATTAGATGGTCAAATAGATATTATATTACGTGCTTTAGAATTATATGCTTTTAATCTTCATAATACTTGGAATGTAAATACAGACGATATCAAGGAAGATTTAAGAAACGCTTTAATATTTCATACGTATGAAGGCTTATTAGCACAAAAGAATGGGGAATATAAAATTGCTTATGACGTAATAGAAGAGTATCGTCTAGAAAAAGAACGTAAGAGAAAAAGAATATATCTTGCTAGAAAAAAAATAGCATAAATTTAGAAAAGGTTATTGACATATGTCTTTTTTTATTATATTATTAGCCAAGAAAATGATTTAGCTTTTATTATTAGGAGGGAGTATAAAGAGTACTCCATAAAAAATAGAACATTACATTGCACAAAATCAAAGTTTTGTGCAAATAGAAGTAGGATCAAAAATAGAACCATGCAATATGATCCTATCTCCGAAATTCTTGCTATTACCTAATACTAGCCACTTTTAGCCAATATAACTATATGCCTTTTTAATAAAAACCTCTTAAAAACGATTTTAAAGCCTCATTATTTTGAGTTCGTTCCAAGTTTTTATTATTATCATACATTTTAGTTTATATCTATATAAATTTATTTAATTCTTTATAATAAATTTCATCAAAATTTCCCAAACCCTTATATTTCAATAATTAGCGCATTTTCAAGACAACAAGTTATATACCTATTTTTAAAAAATGGCTTAAAATCGATTCTCGTGCGTCACTTTTTTTGTACTTTTCAGCAATTTTAATAAACTACATATATTAAAGTATTTACAGCGTTTATATTATATAATTGATATTTTAAAGTACAAATTACATCTGATTAAAAAATGAATTTTATTACTTAAATATAAAAATGTCTTAAAAACGATTTTAGAGCTTCATAAATATAAAATATTTTTGTATTTGAATACAATGAAATCTGTACAACAAATTTTAAAAAAATTTATATAAAATTGGTATATAATTTTAGTACAAGCTGATTATACAAATGTTCGTGTTTGAAATTGAATTTGGTAAATCGAACTTTACACAAATATAATTATAATTTTGTTTTTATACTTTTAAATATTTTTTATAAAATTTTTTGAAATTTATCGTAGAAATTGTTATTTAGATTTTTTATTTTTTTATTTAATAGCTATAATAATTGAAAATACCCTATTCCCCTATTCCCTACTCATAAAAATTATTTTTACTTGTTATCTAAGAGAATGAATATCCCAAATTTATCATTATATACTGGTATTTAACATTACATATTATTTATTTGATAGCTTATCTTGAGTTTTACATAATATTATGCTATAATTGAACTAGTACATTGATAATTGTTTTAAAATAATGATTTTAAGGAGGTACCCTCATGTTTAAAACGTCATTAGTTTCAAGCAACCGTTGTGTTCCAAAAACAAGCAATAAACACCAGCAGTTAAGCAATTTTATTGACTCATTTATTCTTTCCAATATGCTTAATGTTTTCAAAGTTATTTATATCAAGGAATGCAAGAGTAAAAAAGACTGGTATTACCAAATCGCCACTCATGTTGGAGGGCTCAAATCCACACGGGACCTTACCTATCAGGTAGAGGTACTAACGTACATGTATTCAGATTCTAAGAATTCCTATGTACAAGAAAGACATGTTTTGGACAAAGTCGTTGGTTTTGAAATTGTAGATTCCTGTTTTCAAAAGATCAGTGATGTATCTAAATGTGATGCATTAGTCATTAATATTAAAGCTCTTGATGAAACTATTCTTACACCTAGTAATTATAGTTGTTCTTACCTTTTTGCAAGAGCGTAACTTGTAATTAACATTTTCATGGTAGTCATATAACAGGAGGTTTATACATGGCAAATATTATTTTACCTAACAAAAATGGAATTCACAATACTAATACCTTGCAAATAAAAGCTCTTCAGTTAAAAGAAACCTTGCTTAGGCTGATGAAATTTGATACACAGTTCATTGATAGTGCGAAAATTATATACTTTCGTAAAAAAGACTGTGCTACCCCTGACCAATGGTTTGGAGTGATTGTTGATGGTTTGAAGCTGTATGAAAGCTTCCCAGAAGTCAGATTTAACGCCAAAATCACAATAGCAAATTATTCTGAGGAATCACAAAGCTATGTTTTATGTAAGCACGACCTATCTTTTATTAAAGGCAGAGATCTTGTTGCACACTGTTTTAATTCCTTCAAGGATATCGATTTTTCTGATATTGTGAGAATTGATGTTATATCTGCAGTGAAGTTTGGTGCTCAGCATCGTATTTCGGCTATTTTCGTACGGAATGATGCGATTTAAAATCATAATTTTAAAAAGCATGTCAGAAAATTTGGCATGCTTTTTCATTTAATCGAGTAGAGGATAATTCTTAGTGAATTTCTCCCCTCTCACACCACCGTACGT